>NZ_CP108054.1:6516875-7238750 GCF_036173125.1 Streptomyces sp. NBC_00286 | reverse complement strand
GGACCGTCGTGGACGTCGGCGGTGGTGGCGGCTGGTTCACCGAGGAGTTCCGGCGGCGCGGCGCGCACGCCTACCTCTTCGAGCCGGACGTACAAGAACTCGGCGAGAAGCCGCCCGAGGGCGCGGTCGTCGCGGACGGCTATCTGCTGCCGCTCGCGGACGGCGTCGCCGACGTCTGCTTCTCCTCCAATGTCCTCGAGCATGTGGCCGACCCGCAGACCTTCATCAGTGAGATGGTCCGCGTCACCAAGCCCGGCGGACTCATCTACGTGTCGTTCACCAACTGGCTGTCCCCCTGGGGCGGCCATGAGTGGGCGCCCTGGCACTACTTCGGTGCCGAGCGGGCCCGCGCCCGCTACGAGCGGCGTACCGGCAAGGACGCCAAACACACCCTCGGCGAGAACCTCTTCGCCGTGCATATCGGAACCACCCTCAGGCAGGTGCGCGAGAGAGACGACGTCACGGTCGTCTCGGCGCGCTCCCGCTACTGGCCGTTCCTCGCGGAAACCGTCGCGAAGGCGCCGGGGCTGCGCGAGTTCGCCACCTGGAATCTCCTCCTCATCCTCCGGCGGTATCAATGACCAGTACGGTCCAGTCGGCTCCTCCCCCGGCGCCGACACGTCCCCTCCCTCCTGTGCCGGACCCCCCTGAGGGGCCGCGGTCACGAAGGTGGCTGCTGGGGTTCTGGGCCGTGGTGTTCGTGTTGTTCCTGGCCGTGGACCCGGGGCGGCAGACCTTCGAGACCAAGCTCGGAGTCACGGTCGATCCCTGGCAGTTCATGGCCGACTTGGGTCAGCTCTGGCACGATCGCGGCGGCTTCGGCGGAATCGCGGACCAGTACATCGGTTACGCCTTCCCGATGCTGCCGTACTACGCGCTGACCGATCTGCTGGGCATACCGGTGTGGCTCGCCGAGCGCCTGTGGCTGTCGCTCGTCGTGAGCGTCGCCTTCTGGGGTGCGCTGCGGCTGGCCGAGCGGCTCGGCATCGGCAGCCGCCCCTCTCGGCTGCTCGGCGCGGTGGTGTACGCGCTGTGGCCGGTGTTCACGATCGTCGTCGGCTCGACCTCGGCGGCTGCGCTGCCGGGCGCGATGCTGCCGTGGGTGCTGTTGCCGCTGACCAACGAGCGCTACAGCGCGCGCATCGCCGCCCTGCGCTCAGCGCTGCTCATCCCCTTCATGGGCGGTGTCAACGCGGCGACAACTCTGGCCGCCCTGCTGCCCGTTGGCCTGTATCTCCTGTCGCGCCCGCGCGGTCCGCGGCAGCGCAAGCTGATCGCCTGGTGGGTGCCGGGGGTGATCCTGGCGACGGCCTGGTGGGTCATTCCGCTGCTGCTGCTCGGCATCTACGGCGAGAACTTCCTTCCGTACATCGAGAGTTCGCAGACCACGACGGCCACCATGTCGGCCACGGAGATGCTGCGCGGCGCCGGTAACTGGGTCGCCTATCTGTACTTCGGCGAGGCCTGGCTGCCCGCCGGCTGGACCGTCGCCTCCTCGGTCCTCGTCATCGTCTGCTCGGCCCTCGCGGCCGGTCTCGGTCTCGCCGGGCTCGCCCGCCGCGATCTGCCCGAGCGGCGCTGGCTGGTCCTGGTCGTGCTGTCAGTCGCGCTCATCACCCTCGCCGGGTACGCCGGTTCGTTCGGCGCACCCTTCCACGAGATCTTCCAGGGCTGGCTGGACGGCGCCCTGGCGCCCTTCCGCAACATCTACAAGTTCCAGGTGGGCCTCGCCCTCGCGCTGGCCTTCGGGCTGATGCACCTGGTCGGCGTCGCCTCCGAGACGCGGGGCGCCCGTCCCGTACGCGGCCGGCGGTACGTCACGCTGATCGCGGCGGTCCTCGTGCTGCCCGGTCTCGCCCTGCCCTACCTCAACGGGTCGATCCTGCAGCCGGGTTCGTTCCAGGAGCTCCCCAAGTACTGGCAGGCCACGGCCGACTGGCTGGAGAAGCACTCCCCCGACTCCCGCGCCCTCGTCGTCCCCGCCACCGCGCACGGCATCTACACCTGGGGCTCCCCCATCGACCAGCCCCTCGACGTGCTCGCCGAATCCCGGTGGGCCCAGCGGGACTACGTACCGTTCGGCACCGCGGGCAACCGGCGCGCCATGGACGCCGTCGAGCAGGCACTGCTGACCGGCGGCGAAGTCCCAGGACTGGCCGACTACTTGAGCCGCTCCGGGCTCCACTACGTCGTCGTACGCAACGACCTCGACCCGGACCAGATGGGCCACGTACCGAGCACAACCGTCAAGCGCACCCTGGAGGAGTCGGGCTACCGCCGGGTGACCGGCCTCGGCCCGGTGATGACGGGCGGGACGATCCCGGAGGACACCCCGGTGCAGGTCGAGGGCCTGTATCCGCGGCACCGCGCCGTCGAGATCTACGAGCCGGCCGATGAGGATGTGCCGCGGCCCGGCCAGGCCGGGCTGAAGGCGGTCGCCGACACGGCCGTCGTCTCCGGCGGGCCCGAGGCACTGCTGCCGGTGTCCGCCGATCCCGCGATGCGGGGCCGGGCCGCGGTGCTGACCGGTGACAACCACCCCGGGCTCGGCACTCCTCCGCTCCAGGTGACGGGTGACGGGATGCGTCGCGCGGACACACGGTTCGGTCTTGTCAACGCCAACACCTCGTACACGTACACCCGCGACGAACGCAATCACTCCGGCAGCTTCCAGGACGCCGGTGAGAAGCCGCACCAGATCCTGCCGACGGAGGGCATCGAGCACCAGACGGTGGCCGAACTGCGCGGCGCCAAATCGGTGACCGCGTCGTCGAGCGGCAACTGGCTGTTCTATCTGCCGCAGTACGACCCGGTGAACGCCTTCGACGGCAACCCCAACACCGCGTGGGCCGAAGGCGCCTCCGGCTCGGCGGACGGCGAGTGGCTGCGGATCGGCTTCACGGAGAAGACCGACATCCCCTCCTCGATCCGGGTCACGCCGCTGCCGCAGGACAGCGTCCGCTCGGCGCCGACACGGGTGAAGGTCGAGACCGAACGCGGCTCGAAGACGAGCTTCCTCCAGGCCAACGGCATGCGGCAGCGCATCAAGGCGCCTGAGGGCGAGACGGACTGGCTGCGGATCACGATCGTCGACTCGGTGGCCCGGCATGCCGGTCTCACCGGGGCCGGGTTCTCCGAGATCAGCATCCCCGACGTCCAGGTGACCCGCATGCTGCGGCTCCCGAAGGACGCGGAGCGCTCCGAGGCCGCCACCGAGGTCGTCTCGCTGCACCGGGCGTACGACCCGGGCGGCTTCTCCCCGACGGGCACGGAAGCGGGCCTGCACCGCCGCTGGAACTCCGAGGCGTCGGGCTCGTACGAGGTGAAGGCGAGCGCGGTCCCGGTTCCGGGTGCCGAACTCGACGAGCTGCTCTACCGGGTGGCGCCCGAGCAGCAGAACCAGATCATCGCGACCGCCGACTCCACGGCCGGACTCGGTGTCGGTCTGTCGCCGCGCAATCTCACCGACGGCGATCTGACCACCGCCTGGATCGCCGGGGACAACCCCACGATCCATCTGCGCTGGCCGGACAAGCAGGCCATCGACGAGATCGTGCTGCCGCCCGCGGGCGGCCTGTCCACCCGGGCCACCAAGGTGGACATCAGCTCGCCGGACGGCGCGGCGATCGCCGGTGTCGACGAGAACGGCAACGTCCGCTTCCCCGAGATCACCACCAACGAGCTGAGCATCACGATCACCGACACGGCTCAGATGAAGGTCCACAACCCGGTCGTCGACGACGATCTGCAACTGCCGGTCGGCCTCACCGAGGCGTACGTCCCGGCACTCGACGAGTACCGCACCGAGCAGCCCGACGAGGACCGCACCTTCGACCTGCCGTGCGGCCAGGGCCCGGACCTCGCCGTGGACGACGAGCTGTACCAGACCAGCGCGAAGGGCACCGTCCAGGACCTCACGGAGCGGCGCCCCATCGAGATCACGCTCTGCCAGCGGGGCCGCGCGGACACCTCGCTCTCCCTCGACTCGGGCGCGCACCGCGTCGAGGCGGGCGACGCCGGCCCGCTGGCCGTCACGAACGTCACGCTGACCCGCGGCACGGTCACGGCACCCGCCGCGGCCGAGCGTGAGCTGGAGATACGTGACTGGCTGGGCGACCGCCGCGAGGTGAGCGCCGGCTCGGGCGCGGCCTCGTACCTGACGACGTACGAGAACTTCAACGAAGGCTGGAAGGCCACGCTGAACGGCGACGAACTGGACCCGGTCCGGCTCGACGGCTGGCAGCAGGGCTGGCGGATCCCGGCGGGCGAGGGCGGCACCATCAAGCTCTCGTACGAGCCCTCCACGACGTACGAGGCCGGGCTGATCGGCGGCGGCGTCGGGGTACTCGCACTCGCGGGCCTCGTCCTGTTCCGCCGCCGCTCGCCCAACACCGACCAGCCCTCGCCGCTGCCGCCCGCCCCCGGGATGATCCTGGGCACCGTGGCGCTCACGCTGGTGGCCGCCGTGATCGCCGGGTTCTTCGCCCTGCTGGTGCCGGTGCTCGCGCTCATCGCATGGAAGCGGCACACGCTGCTGGTGCCGATCGCGTTCCTCGCCCTCGCGGGCGCCGGGATCGCCGCCGCCACGGGCGCGGGGACGCCGGCCTCGGCGGACGAGGGGTCCTTCGGACAGGCGGCCCAACTCCTTGCGCTGATCGGGCTGTTCGCGGGCCTGGTGTCGGTACGGGGCGACGAGCTGGCGCCTCAGGGGGCTGTGCCTCCGGGGACGCAGTCCGGAGGTCCCGGTGGCTTCGGTGTTCTTCCGCCTGTGCCGCCGCCCGGGCCTGCGCCCGCGCTCGGCCCGGAGGCGCCGACGGCAGCGCTGCCGCATCGGCAGCGCGGGGAGACGTACGGGCCGGACGCATCCGGGACGGCGTCTCCGTCGGGGGCGCCCGAGGCCGGGTCTCCGTCGGGGGCGCCCGAAGCCGGGTCTCCGTCGGGGGCGGGTGCCGATCCGGGTGCGCCGGGAGGAGTGCTGCCGCCGCCCCGGACGTCTGAGGAGTCGCAGGAGCCGGGTCCCGAGACACCGCCGAAGTACGAGGCCGGGCCCACCGTTTCCGCGCGGGGTCCCGAGTCCGACCGGCGGATCCCCGATCCGCCGACCGTCCGCTTCCCGCTCCGTAAGCCGAAGTTGAAGGCGACGCGTCCCGAGGAGACGGAAGCGGCGGAACCGCGGGACAAGGAAGAGACGGGGGAAGGCGAACCCAAATGACCACCCTGGACCACCCGGCGCGCAACGGCACGGACGGACCCGTACGGCCACCCGCCCGGATCCCGTTCCCCGTCGTGGACGAGGTCGCCCGGCACTGCCTCCAGGAGGAGGAGCCGGAGACCGTCCACATCGAGGTCCACCTGCCGGGCCACCTCGACTCGGCCCGCCTGAAGACGGCTTTCACCGAGGCCCTGCACCGCCACCCCCGCATCCTGATGCGGGAGGCGGCGGGGCCTTGGTACCGCCGCCGCTATGAATGGGAACTCACCGAAGATCCGGACGTCACCGATGTGGTGACGTTCCCGGCTCCGGACCGCGACGCCCTGAAGCACGCCCGCGACAGGGCGCTCGCCGCCGCCCCACCCCTGTCGGCGTCCCCGCCGATCAGGCTGGAGGTGGTCCGGGACCCGGAGGACGACGGCACCGTTCTCTTCCTCACCATCAACCACACCGCCCTTGACGGCCCCGCCTGCCTGAGGGTCCTGGCCACGGCGGCCGAGGTCTACGGCGGGCGCGACAACGCGCCCGCCGCGCCCCCCAACCGCACAGCGGGCAACGTCCCCACGGAAGTTGACGCCCCTTCCAGCTGGACCCCGCCCGCCCGGGTCGCCCACGGCACCCCCGAGCCCTCCCCCGGCAACGGCATGCTCGTGTCCGAGCTGAACGTGCCGCACCGCCCCAAGGGCTCCCCCTACACCGTGAACGACCAGCTCATGGTGGCCACCGCGATGATGCTCGCCCACTGGAACCGGGAGCACGGCGCCCGCCCCCGGCCGATGCGCATCACGATGCCGGTGGACGACCGGCCGCGCGGCACGGACATGCCCATAGGCAACGGCACCCGGCTCGTCGAAGTCCCCTTCTCACCCGAGGAGCTGGACGCCTCCGACCTGTCCGGCCTGTTGCGTCGTACGGCCGACCGCACGCGCGCTCTCAAGGCGCAGCCCCGACCCCAACTCGGCCACGGAGCCGCCCTGTTGACCGCCCCCTGGGCCCCCGTGCCCTGGCGGGCCGCCCTCACCAGAGGGCTGCGCAAAGCCGCCGCGCCCTGGACCTCGACGACCCTGCTGAGCAACATCGGCCGCGTCCCGTACCCCCTCGACTTCGGCGAGGGAGCGGGCCGCGCGACCGCGGTGTGGTTCTCCGCGCCCGCGCGCATGCCCCGCGGCCTGACCGTCACGACGGCCGCCACGGCGGGCAAGCTGCACCTGGCGCTGCGCTGGTCCCGCACCCTCCTCAGCCACGGCGACGGCTGCCACCTCCGCGACCTGTTCGAGCACTACCTGCACGCGACGGAACACGCGGAAGAGTCCAAAGCGGCACCCAAGAGGGACAAACCCACGAAGTCCGCGAGGGGGAACGGCGCATGACCACCGCCCCGCCCACCCGCGAACGACCGCACGGACTACGGGACTTCTACGAGGACCCGGACGTCACCGTCGCCTCCGGCACCCCCCGCAGCCTCCGCCAGGCCCGGATGCTCGCCGAAGCCCTCGGCCCGGCCACCTCCGGCGCACAGACCGTCATCGACATCGGCTGCGGCGACGGCAGCGCCGCCGCGACCGCCGCCCCGCTCCTCGCGGGCCACCGCATCATCGGCGTCGACTGGTCCCATGACGCCCTGAAGCGCGCGCACACCCACATCCCGTACGTGGTTCGCGGCGAACTCACCGACGGCGGGCTGCCGTTCAAGTCCGGCTGCGCCGACGCCGTCCTGTTCAGCGAGGTCGTCGAACACCTCGTGGACCCCGACGCGGCCCTCGACGAGATCCACCGGATCCTGCGCCCCGGAGGTCATCTCATGCTCTCCACCCCGAACCTGGCCGCCTGGTACAACCGGGCCCTGCTCCTCGCCGGAGTCCAGCCCGTCTTCTCCGAGGTGAGCCTGCGCGCCATCCACGGCCGCCCAGGGCAGGAGGTCGTAGGTCATCTGCGGCTCTACACCGCCCGCGCGCTACGGGAGTTCGTGGCCGCGTCCGGCTTCGAGGTCGTACGACTGCGGGGGGCGCCCTTCCACGGCGTACCGCGCCCGATGCGTCCACTGGACCGGCTGGCCTGCCGGGCTCCATCCATGTCCTCGATCCTGCTCCTTCACGCTCGGAGGACGTAGCCCATGTGGTGGGGGGTAGCCGCGGCACTGCTGGCCAACGTTCTGTACAGCACCGGTTTCGTCCTGGAGAAACGGGCGCTGGCGGCCATGCCCTCGGTGAGCGTCCGCGAACCGGCGCGGCTGCTGCGGCTCGTCCTCGGCAGCCCGCTGTGGATCGGCGGCTCCCTCGCCCTGGCCAGCGGCTTCGGCGCCCAGCTCGTCGTCTACCGCACCCTGCCGATCGCCGCCGCCCAGGGCATCTTCGTCTCCGGCCTGGTCATCCTCGTCCTGCTCTCCTCGAAGCTGCTCGGCGAGGAGACCTCCGGCCGCGAGCGGTACGCACTCGGCGCCATCCTCGCCGCCCTGCTGATGGTCGTCCTGTCGCTGAACGAACAGTCCGACACGGTCAGCCGCAGCGCCCCCGTCTCGACGATCCTGCTGGTCTGCCTGCCGACGCTGGCGATGGGTGTGTGGCTGTACGGCTCGGCCGAGCACCGCGCGCGGCGCCGGCACCGGATGCCGACCACGGGCGTCGAATACGGCGTGGCGGTGGGCCTGTTGTACGGGGTCAGCTCGCTGGCCATCAAGGGCGTGTCGAGCTACCTGACGACGAGTGGCCTCGGCGGCGCGGTACTCGACCTGCTGATCTCCCCGTATCCGTACATCCTGATGTTCACCGGCGCGTTCGGCCTGATCATGTCGCAGGCGGCGCTGCAACGCTGCCGGGCCTCGCTGATCGTGCCGGTCTGTACGACGGTGACCTGCCTGTTCACGGCGATCCTCGGCACGCTCGCGTTCGGCGAGGCGCTCCCCGAGGACCCGGTACGGCTCGCCCTGCGCCTCGGCGGCACGGCGCTGGCGGTCTCCGTACTCCTCGCGATGCCCAAACACGACCCGCCGGCGAAGCCGAAGCCCGGGCCGGCGAAGCCGGAGCCCCGGTCGTCGGAGCCCGGACCGCCGCCGGTGTCGGAACCCCGGGCGTCGGATCCGGAACCGCCGCCGGAGCCGGAGCCCCGGCCGCTGGAGCCCGGACCGCCGCCGGAGCCGGAGCCCCGACCGTTGGAGCCCGGACCGCCGTCGGTGTCGGAACCCCGGGCGTCGGATCCGGAACGGCCGCCGGAGCCGGAGCCCCGGCCGTCTGAGCCGGAACCACCGCCGGAGCCGGAGCCCCGACCGTCGGGTCCGGAACCGTCGGCGAAGCCGGAGCCCAGGCTGTCGGACCTGGTACCGCCGGCGAAGCCGGAACCCAGGCCGTCTGAGCCGGAACCACCGCCGGTGTCGGAGCCCCGGCCTTCGGAGCCGGAGCCCCGGCCTTCGGAGCCGGAACCGCGGCCGGTGTCGGCATGGTTTTCGAAGTCCGGGTGGCCGACGGAGCCCGAGCCCCGCTCGGAAATCGAACCGCCTCCGGACCATGAGCCGACATCGGAGTCCGAGCGGCCGTCGCCGTCCGAACGGCCCCCGGAGTCCGACTCCCTGTCGGAGCCCGAATCCCCGTCGGAGCCCGACCAGAGCCCGGAACCCGATTCCCCGTCGGAGCCCGACCAGAGCCCGGAACCCGATTCCCCATCGGAGCCCGAGCGGCCGCCGGAATCCGAGCGGTCATCCGAGACCGAGCGGCCCCCGGACACCGAGCGGTCACCCCAGACCGAACGGTCCCCGGACACCGAGCGGTCACCCCAGACCGAACGGTCCCCGGACACCGAACGGTCCCCGGACACCGAGCGGTCCCCGGACACCGAACCGGCAGCGAAGCCCGAACGCCCCACCCCCACCCGAGAGTTGACCCCACCATGAACCCTGACGACCCCCTGCTGAAGATCCTGGCGTGCCCGCTGGACAAAGGGCCCCTGCACCTCCTCGCACAGGAACCGGATGAGCCCGGAGGGCCGGGCGACGCCCTCTACAACCCACGCCTGCAACGCCGTTACCCGATCATCGACGGCATACCCCAGCTCCTCCCGTCCTCCGGCGAGCAGGTCACGGAAGAGGAACACGAGAAGCTGCTGCTGCGTATAACTGGGGGGAACCCCCAGACCCCCGGGATCGCCCCATGACCCTGGCCGCCCGACTAGCCCCCTTCATCCCGCTCCGCCTCGTCGCCGCCGCGGCCCGGCTCGTCTACCCGCGCTTCGAGCCCGAGCTGGCCCGGCTCCCCGAGCTGTGCCCGCCGGACTGCGGCACGGCCGTGGACGTCGGCGGCTGGTACGGCCCCTGGACGCGCCGTCTGTCGGACCGGGCCCGCCGTGTCGTGACCGTCGAACCGGTCCCGCACCTGGCCCGCCTGCTGACCGACGCCACCCCCGGCAACGTACGCGTGGTCCGCGCCGCCGCCAGCGACCAGCAGGGCACCGCCCGGCTCTGGCTGCCGCCCGGCGACCAGGGCGACCGCGGCGTCTCCTCGCTCATCCGCCGGGACATCCACGCCCGCGCCCTGGACGTCCCCTGCGTCACCCTGGACAGCCTGGACCTGCACGACGTCGGCTTCATCAAAATCGACGTCGACGGCAACGAACTCGCGGTCCTGAACGGCGCCACCACCCTGCTGACCCGCGACCGGCCGGCCCTGTTCATCGAGCTGGAGGCCCGTATCCAGCCGATCGCCCCGGTCGTCTCCCACCTCGCCCAGCACGGTTACGAGGGCTGGGTCCTGCCCGGCGACACCTGGCTTCCCCTGTCCTCCTTCGACCTGGAGGCCCACCAGGCACGCGCCTCCCACGTCGTCTCCCAGGGCCTGCTCCGCCGGGTGCTCCCGTTCCGCGGCAACGGCTACATCCGGTACGTGAACTCCGTACTGTTCCTCCCCGACGGCCGCCGCCCGGGCGAGCGACTCGTACGCGACGAGCGGTCCGTACCCGATGACCCGTCCGTACGCGATGACCGATCCGTACGCGATGACCGATCCGTACGTGATGACGGGTCCGTACGCGACGATGGAACGCGTGTCCGCGAGGATGGGACGCATGCCCGCCGCGAAGCGACCCACCCGCCCCTTCACCCGGCTCGACTTCCAGCTCGTCCTGCTGCGCCGTATGGCCGACCACAATCCGGACCTGGTCGAGGAAGCCCGTCATGAACTGGGCGTCTCGATCGCCGAGATGCGTGAGGCCAACCGCCGCTGGCAGGCGATGATCCGCGGCCCCCGCTCCCGCTCGGCCGCCTCCCTCCCCCACTCTCGGCTTCGCTCGAGCGGGGGGTCCCCCATCCACTCCGTCCTCGGCCAGCCGGAGTCGGTGACCACCCGCAAGATCGGCGACCTGGAATGCGAGGCCCGGCTCTGGTCCGTACCCCTGTGGCCGGACCTCCGCTTCGAGGTGCTCCTCGCCTCGAACGGAGTCGTCTGGAACGAGTGGCTCGTACGGGCGCCGGGCGCGACGGGGCCTTCACTGGACACGCTCGACGACCTGACCCCCTGGTCCTGCACGGTGGACGAGGCCGCCCGCGCCTTCGCTCCCGTCCGGCCGCTGGAGGGGACGGCGCCGACGCGGTGGGGGCTGAAGTTCACGGCACCGGATGCGTCGGGCGTACGACGGGACTGCGTGGCGGAGTTCACCTGGGGACTGTTGCAGCGGGTGGCTGTCAGCGGGCAGGCCGCTGCTGGGCAGCCTTGACGATCGCCTCTGCCACGATCGGCACCGAGTCGGTGTGCAGCGAGAGGAAGAGGTTCGGCTCGATCAGCTCGAGCTCCATGACGCGGGGCTCGCCGTCGTCTCCGTCCACGAGGTCGACGCGGGCGTAGAGCAACTCGGGGTCGCCGTCGCCGGGTACCGCCGCCAACGCCCGTTCGGCAACGGCCAGTTCGGCGGAGGACGGCTCCCAGGGCCGGACGTTCGGGTGCGGGACCTTGGCCTCGTCGTAGGCGGTTCCGGGTGAGAGGACGGCGCCCTTGCGTATGGCATGGAGGAAACGCCCGCCGAAGAACTGGAGGGCCCGTTCACCCGCCGTATCGATGCTCCGGACGTACGGCTGCACGATCGCGGCCAGCCCCTCCGCGTGCATCCGCGCGAGATGGCGTACGGCCGTCTCCCGATCCCCTGGCGCGTAACGGGCCGCGTACCGGGCCCCTGCCCCCGAGGTGGGCTTGATGACGTACTCCTGCTCTTCGGGCAGTTCGACCGGGTCTCCAGGCGCGATAAAACGCGTGTCGACGACGGGCACCCCCGCCGCCCCCAGATCCCCCAGGTACCGCTTGTCGGCGTTCCACCGCACGACGTCGACCGGATTGGCGAGCGTCGTGGCGGCCGCGCACCGCTCGGCCCAGGCCACGAACTCCGCGGACCGCCAGGTGTAGTCCCAGGTGGACCGGATGACGACGAGGTCGAAGTCCCCCCACTCGACGTCCGCGTCGTCCCAGCACACGACGACGGCCTCGGCCCCGGCCTCCTCCACCGCGCCCACGAGCACCGGCAGATCGACGTCCCTGCCGCTCTCCACGACCTCCCGGCAGGTGACGAGCGATATTCGGGTACTGCGTGCCACGGCGGACTCCTCGTTCGTACGTCGAAACGGTGCGCCGGTCGATCCCGGCGATCCGGCCCGCAGGCTAACAACCGACAGGAACCGAAGCTCGTGGATTGACCTTCACCTTTGGGGAGGCCCCAGCATCGGTTGCACGACGAGGAACGACCGGCTCGCGAGGCGGGCGCATGGAGATCGCACAGGGAGATCGCGTGGAAATGCAGGGAGATCGCATGGACATGCTGACGATCGGGGCGTTCGCCAAGGCGTGCCGGCTGTCGCCGAAGGCGCTTCGGCTGTACGACGAGCTGGAGTTGCTGCGGCCGGCGCGGGTGGACCCGGAGAGCGGGTACCGCTACTACGCGCCGGAGCAGCTTGAGCAGGCGCGTCTGGTGGCGTGGCTGCGGCGGCTCGGGATGCCGTTGGCCCGGATACGCGAGGTCTGTGCCCTGGAGGCGGTTGAACCGGCTGCCGCCGCGGCGGAGATCCGCGCGTACTGGGCGCGGGTCGAGGCCGAGACGGCGACCCGCCGCGACCTGGCGGCCTTCCTCGTCGACCACCTCTCACAGGTTCCGAGGAAGGACACCACCATGCTGGAACTGCGTTACGCCGCCCTCTCCGACACCGGCCTCGTCCGCCCCGCCAACCAGGACACCGCCTACGCGGGCACCCGCGTCTTGGCCGTAGCGGACGGCTTCGGCCCGGCGGGAGCGCCCGCCAGTACGGCCGCGGTCGAGGCCCTCAAGTTCCTGGACACCGAGCCGCTCCCGGCGGGCAGCGTCCTCAACCTCCTGGAAGACGCGGTCCAGGGCGCGACCCAGGCGGTCCAGGACGCGACCCGGAACCCGAAGGAGGACGGCACCACCCTCACCGCCATGCTCTGGACCGGCTCCCAACTGGCCCTGGTCCACATAGGCGACAGCCGCGCCTACCTCCTGCGCGACGGCTCCCTCTTCCAGATCACCCACGACCACACCATGGTCCAGTCGATGATCGACGAGGGCCGCCTCACCCTGGAGGAAGCGACGGCCCACCCCCAACGCGCGCTTCTCCTGAAGGCGTTGACAGGCGCGGCCCCAGCTCCCGCTCCGGACGTACGCCTGCACGACGCCCAGCCGGGCGACCGCTACCTCCTCTGCTCCGACGGCCTCTCGGCAGTAGTCCCGGACTCGGAGATCCAGGAAACCCTGACCACAATTCCCGCCCCTGAACAGGCAGTTCGCGCCCTGATCGTCGCGGCGAACAACTCCGGCGGCCCGGACAACGTGAGTTGTGTGGTGGCGGACGTGGTGACGGCTGAATCGCGCTGAGCGCGCCGGGCTGAGGTGACGTCACGACCGGATCGGCACCCACAACTCGATCTGGTCGTGCCGCCGGTAGAACTCGACCAGAGGCCGGGTGTCATCGACCGGCAGCATCGCCTCCAACTCGGCCATCCCGTCGCCGATTCGCTCATAGATCTGGGGCGGGTCGCCGACAAGACGACCGCGCAGGTATGAGCCTCCCGGCAAGGTGCCGAGCTCCAGCCCCAGGCGGTCGGGGTGGTCGTCCTCCTTGACCGGCGTGCAGACCGTGTAGGTGTTCTGGCGTACGTCGATCTGCGCGTACATCTTGCGTCCGCGCAGCCCGACCAGCTTCTCGAACGACGGCCAGAGCTGCTGTATTTGAGGCAGCTCATCGAGGGTGGTCTGCTGCATGACGGCGACGTCCGGCCGCTCAATGCGGTCGGGCGTGGCGGGAAATACCGAAGGTGTCATGGCACCCAATACAAGCACCCGGCACTGACATCCGGCCCTGGCCGCGATACGCGGCTACACGGAGTCCCCGGGCCCCTCCCCGCCCCGCTTCCCGATGGAAGCGGGGCGTCTCGTAGCGTTGGCCGGCATGACCACCCTGCAGAAGATCCACGACGTGCCCGTCCTGATGTGCGCCCCCGAGGGCGAACCCATCCGCAGCGAACGCGACGCGCTGGATCTCATAGGCGATGCCGGATATCAGGGCGCCCAGTGGGTCGTCATCCCCGCCGAGCGGTTCGACGAGGCGTTCTTCCAGCTGAGCACGCGTGTCGCCGGAGACGTCATCCAGAAGTTCGTCCAGTACGGCATGGGGATCGTCGTCCTCGGCGGCATCTCCCGTCACACGGAGGCCAGTTCGGCGCTGCGGGACTTCGTCCGGGAGTGCAACCGCGGGCGGCAGGCGTGGTTTCTGGCCGATGCAGACGAGCTGCGCGAGCGGCTCAAGGCGTAGACGGGCCCGGCCTGGGCCACCGCCCCTCCACACAGAACCGGTTCCCCTCCGGGTCGGCCAGCACCACATACGGAGGCTCTTCGGGGCGAGGGTTCTCCGGGTAGTACGGCCAGTCGACACGCTGTGCCCCCAGGGCCACCAAACGCTCGACCTCGTCCTCAAGGCCCCGCTCCCCCGCCTTGAGATCCAGGTGCACCCGGGGAAACTCCTCCGCGGGACTCTCACTCACATCCATCGCGATCGCCACCCCGGAAGCCCCTGGCGGCGGCTCCAGCACGATCCAGTCGTCGCCCTCGAAACGGGGTGGGCGCCGCACGTATCCCAGCGCCTGACGCCAGAACTCCCCCGCTCGCCGGTCGTCACTCACACCCAACGAGATCTGCCCGATCACCGTCATGCGTCCAGATTAGAAGCTCTGTGAAGCAGCGTCAGTGGGGGCGGTGGCTGGCTTTGATGTGGACGCGTTCGCCCTGGGGGCCAAGGATGCTGAGGAATTCCACGGGGTGTTCGTCGGCGTTGCCGAACCAGTGCGGGAGGTGGGTGTCGAATTCGGCGACTTCGCCGTCGGTGAGGATGAAGTCCTTGTCGCCGAGCACTGCGCGCAGGCGGCCGCGCAGGACGTACAGCCAGTGGTAGCCCTCGTGTGAGCGGGGGTCGGGTTCGCGGCCCTCGGTCAGGCCGGCGGGCAGGATGTGCTTGAACGCCTGCAATCCGCCGGGTTTGCGGGTCAGCGGGACGACCGTCATGCCGTTGCGGCTGAACGGCTGCGGATACACCCGGGGGTCGAGGTCGGCCGGGGACGATGCGGAGTTTTGGGCGATGCGGGCGAGGGCCTTCTGGTCGATCGTGTTGAGCGAGTCGAGGACGATGCGGCGTACGGAGCGCAGGTGTGTGGGCGCTGCCAGGTGCACGAGGTCGAAGCCGGCGTCGGTGAGTTCGGCGAGGGTGTAACGGCCGTCGGCCGGGTCGGGTTTCCGTACGACCCGGCCGCGCTGTTCACAGCGTTTGACGCCGTTGGACAGGCGGGAGAGCGACCCGCTGGCGAGGAGGGCGAGTTCTCCTCACCGCCATCGTCGGCTCCGGGAGCAGCGTCAGTTGACCGTGGGCAGGCGGCACGGATCGATGCGTTCCTCGGCTGCCGAGTCGCCGTCGCGCTTCACGATGTACGCCCCCTTGCCCGGCAACTCCGTGACGGCTTCCGTCAGTTCGGTGCCGCGGTAGACCAGGCCCACTCCGTCGTCGGTGCAGTGCGTCGTGGGCAGGGTGCCGTCCGCGACGAGGCGGTGTACCAGGGGGCGGCGGCCTGGGTCGGTGTCGTAGTGGACGCCGTTGCCGTACGGGAGGAAGCCCAATGCGTTGGTGAGCGGGCGGAGTTCGGGGCCGAAGGAGTCCGTGGTGCCGCCCTGGAACCAGCAGATCGAGCCCGCGCTGACGCCGCTGAGGACGACGCCCGCGCGCCAGGCACGGCGGAGGATGTCGTCCAGGCCGTGCACTTGCCATACCGCGAGGAGGTTCGCCACCGAGCCGCCCATGACCCAGACGACGTCCTGGTCGAGGACGGTGGCCTCCACGTCCTCGTGGTTGGGCATCGGGAAGAGCTGGAGGGGACCGGGTTCAGACGTGGTGTTGGGTGGCCTGCAGGCAGTACAGCTCGGCGTACAGGCCCTGGCAGGCCATCAGCTCTTCGTGTGTGCCGGATTCGACGATGCTGCCCTGGTCGAGGACGTAGATGCGATCGGCGCTGCGGACGGAGAGAAGCCGGTGCGAGATGAGCAGCACGGTGCGGCCGGCGAACAGCTCCCGCATGCCTTCGTAGAGCTGGTTCTCGGCGCGGGCGTCCAGGGCGGCCGTCGGTTCGTCGAGTACGACCAGCGGGGCCGCTCGGAAGAAGGCGCGGGCCAGTGCGATGCTCTGCCACTGCCCGCCGGACAGGTCGGTGCTGCCCTTGAACACCTTGCCGAGGGTGGTGTCATAACCTTCCTCCAGCGCCCGGATGAAGGTGTCGGCCCGGGCCCGTTCGGCGGCCATGACGATGGCTCCGCGGTCGTCGCTGTTCTCGACTCTTCCCACGCCGATGTTCTCGGCGGCGGTGAACAGGTACCGGCCGAAGTTCTGGAACAGCACTGCGATGGACTCCCGCAGTTCGTCGGGGTCGACGTCGGCGATGTCCACGCCGTCCCAGCGGATACGGCCCTGGTCGGGGCGGTAGAGGTCGCAGAGCAGCTTGGCAAGGGTGGTCTTGCCCGAGCCGTTCCCGCCCACCAGCGCCACCAGTTCGCCCCGTCGCAAGGTGAGGGAGACATCCTGCAGGGCGGGCCGGCCGGCGCCCGGGTAGCGGAACGACACACCGTCGACGGTGATCAGGTCGAAGTCCCGGGGCGCGGGCCGGGTGGGTTTGCGCTGCTCGGCGAGGAGGGCCGGCAGCATGGTCCGGAATGCGCGGAAGTCCTCCAGGTACAGGGCGCTGTCGTACAGCTGGTTGAGACTGGTGGCCGCGGTGGACAGTGCTCCGCTGTACTGGAGCACGGCGAAGACGCCGACCGTCGCGGTGGCGACGGTGATCTGTCCGCGTACCACCAGGGTGAGCAGCAGTACGACGCCGAAGGCGACCGCCAGTGTCATGGCCAGCCCGCCGACCAGGTAACCGGGCAACGAGCGCAGGACCACCCGGCGCATCTGCCGGATACGGCTGTCGAAGAGCTCCTCGCCGCGCCGCCTGAGGCGGCCGGTGAGCCGGTACGAACGCACCTCGGCGGCCGATTCCCGGTTCATCAGAAGGCCGCGCAGATATGCGCGGCGGCGCTCGTCCTCGGTGAGGGCGACGATCAACTCGTACATTCCGCGCGACGCACGGCCGCTGGCGAGGACCAGCGGCAGCACCATGGCCCCGAGGACGGCCACCAGCAGCGGCTGCACGGTGAGCAGGACGGCGATGACGCTGGTGATCGTGCTGACCGAGCCGATGAAGAAGAACAGGCTCTGGGTGATCAGTGCCGGCCGGCTGGCGGCGCTCTGCGCACGGCTCAGCCGTTCGTGGAACGCGGGGCGGTCGAACTCGGAGAGCGGCACGGCGGTCGTCACGTCGAGCACCTTCTCGACGGTGTACCAGCTGATCCGCTCGGTGAGCACCAGGCGCAGCGCCGGCAGCAGGAGCGACGCGACTGTACTGACCAGCAGGACGGTGCCGAACAGGGAGAGGCTCGGTAGCAGCGCACGGACAACGGACTGGTCGGCGGTGAGTGCGGTCACGCTGTCGAGCGCGTTTCTGAGCAGCAGAAGAAGCAAGCCCTGGGCGGCCGTTGCGGCGATCTGCAGGGCCAGCATGCTCAGTGCCATGCCCGGCGAGGCCCTGACCACGAGGCCGATCGCACCCCCGAGTACGGATGGCAGCCGGCGCAGCTTCTCCTTGCGGGTCCCACTGCCCCGGGTGGCCCGGTGCCGCCCGCCCCGGTGCCGGCCGGGAGGTCCCGTGTGTCTGCGCGGCCGCTGATACGCACGCATGTCGGTTCCCCACCTCGTCACTGCGGTACGGGAGATGCACTGGGTCCTCGAGTGACGCCGCGGATATCGGGCATCTCTCAGCTGACAGTCCTATGCCGCCCTGCCTCGGACGAAGTCGATTCTCAACCAATCCGGGGATACGGACTCGAGGGATTCGTCCTGATTCAGGATCGCGTGCTCCAGGTCGCGCAGTCCGCGTCCCGGTTGCAGTGCGAGCTGTTCTGCGAGGTTCTTCCGGATTTTCCGGTATACCGCCAGTGCTTCGGCCTGGCGGCCCGAGCGGTAGAGGGAGAGCATCATCAGGCCGTTCAGCCGCTCGTTCAGTGGATATTCCGCCACCAGGCCGGCGAGATCATCGATCAGTTCACGATGCAGTCCCAGCTCGATGCCGATCTCCATGCGCTGCTCGATCGCGGACAATCGCTTCTCTTCGAGTCGCGCGGCCTCAGAGTGCATCATGAGCCCGGGAAGATCCGCTAAAGCGCTGCCCCGCCAGATCGACAAAGCTTCCTGGAGCAGTGCGATGCCCTCATTGAGGCGGCCGTCCGCCGCGGCCCGCTGACCGGCCCGGACGGTGCGGTTGAATACTCGCGTGTCCAGGTCGTCATCACGAACGGTCAGGGTGTAGCCGTACGCATGGGTCTCGATGGTGCGGCCGGGCAGTGCGGCGGCCAGTGTTCGCCGCAGGGCCGAGATGCAGATCTGTACCTGGCTGCGCGCAGTCGGCGGCGGCGTTCCGCCCCACACCGCTTCGATCAGCTGTTCCGTGGGGGCGACCCTGCCCTCACTCAGCAGTAACACCGCGAGAATGACCTTCTGCCGCCCGGAGCGCAGTATGAGCGGCCCTTGTTCGGTGCGCACGGACAACGGTCCGAGGAGAAGAAGCACAGGTTCCTGCACGTTTCTCCGCGCAGCGGCGTCCGAGGGCGATCGCGCATTTCCGGAATGCCCAACCGGGGCATACGGGGACGGGATGGGGATGGAGCTGTACCGGGGTGTGCCCCCGCCGGGTTGGGGAGCCATTCAACATCACCTTGACTGTGGGTGAGCAATTTCTGTGCCTGCTTGAGCAGCAAATAGTGGGCTCACGTGCGTGAAGAGTGAAGCGCGATTTACGCGACGGGCGTCTTCTTTGCAGGTGTGCAGACCATCACGATGGATCAGGTGGTACTGCAAGGCGCCGAGGGAAGGGCCTCAATAGTTGCGAGATTATTTCGATAAGTCAAGCTTTCACGAAAGAATCACGTCTGTCGAGGAGTTACTCACTCACGAGACGGTTACCGCTTCGTAAAGTAATTGTCGCTCCATAAATAGGTGCCGCGGCGGGTCTGTCGGCTCTCGGACCGCACCATGACCTGAATTCTTACAGAATGCTTACGCGTGGCACGGGCCTGCCGCGCCCGATGGCCGGACGAAAGCTCGGTGATAGCGGGTGGGGGCAGAATCAGGGCATTGGCTCGGCCCGGCCTGCGGAGTATCCGGCAAAAGTGGATAGTCCGGAGAAGGCTCCACAATGGCCGCCGGCCTCAGGATGTGGTCAAGGCGGGAAGAGGAAGATTCGTACCCCAACGGGAGCAGCGACCGAGTTCACCCGTTTCACCAGCGTAAATGCGTCGTCTCCCCGGTTGCCTGCTCCTCCTTTCGGAGTTCCGTTCTTCTTCCCGGTCCGCGCGCACTCGTGCGCTCCGCTCCATCAGAGACAAGCAAGACAGAGACAGGATCAGAAAAAGCCCAAGGAGGGTGAATCATGACGGTAATGGAGACCGACCTACTTGTCGGTGATTACGCCAAGACGGTCACCGCGATGACCCTGGCGCGCTGCTGGCGGGACCAGGCCTACCGAGAACGGTTCGTCCGGGACCCGAAGGCCGTGCTGAGCGAGGAAGGGCTGCACGTCCCGGCCGAGACGGCGGTCGAGGTGGTCGAGGACACCCGGGACGTGCTCTACGTCGTGCTGCCGCACGGGGTGGACGCTGTCGAGACCGCGACGAGCTGTCTGCGACAGCTCCTCCCCGAGCAGGGGCAGCGGGAGCTGCGGCTGCTCCAGAACACCGAGCACAAGCGGTACCTCGTGATCCCGGAGACACCGGAGAACATCGGGACGATGACTGAGCCCGAACTGACCACCAAGGTCATCACGCATCGGCCCGAGGGCGCGGCCGTCCAGACCACCGTCGAAGCGACGACCGTCGTGACCACGGTGGAAGTGACCGGTGAGGCCGTTGTCAACATCGGTGCCGCCGTCGAGGTCGTCGCCGTCGTCGTGATCGTCTGAGAACCGCCGGCACAGACTGCCGGCTCACCGTCGGCGCACGGCTGCCCCTCCGTGCGCCGGCGGTCCCCCTCCCTTCTCCCTCCCCCTCAGCTGTCCCTCGCACGTCCCTGCCGCACACCCGGAAGATCGGAAGGCACAGATGACCGCGACAGACGAGTACTTTCCCCTGCTCGGCGACCTCAGCGAAATCCCTCCCGACTACATCCGGGACGTCGCCCACACCAAACGTGTGCTGGAGCGCTGGACCATGGACCCCGCGTTCCGGGAGGCCTTCGCACACTCCCCCGCGTCGGCCATCGACTCTCTGGGCCTCCCCCTGAGCCCGGCGCAGATCCTGCCCATCGTGCCCCCGGAAGAGGTACCCCGCCACTCGGCGGAGCACGCGGCAGCGACGGCGGACCCACCACGGTCCACCCGGCGGTACGCGGCATTCATCAAGGAGAAGCTGGCCCACCGCGACCAGTTGTGCGCCTCGAACGAGGCCAAGAACCCGCAGATGGCAGCGTGGCGCCGACGGCAGATGAACCGGTGCGGCGGCGAGCTGGGCCACACCCGGGCCCGGGCCATCGTGCACGCCCCCGCCGCGTTCGAACTGGCCAAGGGCTGCTCCGTCGGCTGCTGGTTCTGCGGTGTCTCGGCGTCGAAGTTCGACCAGACCTGGCCCTACACCGAGGACAACGCCCTGCTGTGGCGGAACGTTCTGGCCACCATGGGCGACATCGTCGGGGATGCCATGGAGGGAAGCTTTCTGTACTGGGCGACGGACCCGCTCGACAATCCCGAGTACGAGAGCTTCCTGGTCGACTACCACCAGGTGCTGAAGGGCTGCCCGCAGACCACGACCGCGCTGGGGCACAAGAACATCGACCGCACCAAGCGGCTGCTCGCACTCGCCGAATCGCTCGGCTTCGGTGTCAACCGTTTCTCGATCATCTCGCTCAGCGCGCTGAACAGCATCCATGAGAGCTTCACCCCCGAGGAGTTGCTGCGCGTGGAGTGCGTCGCGCAGAACAAAGGGGCGTACGCGGCTCCCAAGGCCAACGCGGGCCGGGCCCGGCAGTTCGCCGAGAAGCGGGCGGACCAGCTGACCCCGGACGACACGAGCTCCACGATCGCCTGCGTCTCGGGCTTCCTGTTCAACATGGTGGAGGGCTCGGTCCGGCTCATCACCCCCTGTGACGCCGACGACCGTTGGCCGGAGGGCTTCTGGGTGGTCGACCAGCGCACCTTCGGCTCCGCCGAGGAGCTGCGCGACGTCATCGGCTCGATGATCGACAGGAACATGCGCACCAGCCTGCGCCCGGATGACACGGTACGCGCACGGTCGGATCTGCGGATCGCGACGGAGGGCGGCCGCCTGCACGTCCGGTCTCTCGGCCTGAAAACCGCTCTGCCCGAGCTCCCCGATGCCGAGGACATGGCCCGCCTGCTCCTGAAGGGCGGTGGCACCGTCCAGGAGTTCGCGCTCCGCCGCGAACGGAACTCGGGGGTTCCGCTGGCCGAGACCATGCTGCTGCTGGACGACCTGTTCGCCCTGGGGCTCCTCGACGAGGAACCCGAACCGCCGTCCACCGCTGTCTCCGTCACCCTCCAGACCTCGTGAAGACGGGCCTGACGAGCCGGCCTCAGCCCGATGAAAGGAACAGCGTGATGAACCGAACGGAGCCCACGGCCGCCGACGCCGCGCTCTCCTCCCGCGACTCCTCCTCCCGCGGCTCCTCCTCCGGCGGCTCCTCCTTCGGCGGTGTCTGCCTGGTGAGCATGCCGTACGCCTCGGTTTCCCGGCCCTCCATGGCGCTGGGTCTGCTGGCGGGGATCCTGGAGCGGGACGGGGTCCCGGTCACCACCGCCCACGCGAACCTGTGGTTCGCCGAGCGGGTGGGGCTGCCCCTGTACGACGTGTGCGAGCACCAGTCCCAGATCCAGTTGCTGGTGGGCGAATGGACCTTCGCGGAAGCGGCCTTCCCCGAAGAGCTCTTCCCCGGCGCGCGGGACAAGGACGAGCAGTACCTGGACCTGCTGGAGGCGTCCGGGGTCCCGGCGCCCTGGAGCTTCCCCGGCGGCTGGAGGGCGGCCCTGCGCACGCTTCGGCGGTTCGCCACCGAGTTCGTCGACGAGGCTGCGCAGCGTGTGCTCGCCACCGGCGCCCGGGTGGTGGGCTGCACCTCGACGTTCGAGCAGCATGTCGCCTCCCTGGCGCTGCTGCGCCGCATCAGGGAGCTCGACCCCGACGTGATCACCATGATGGGGGGCGCGAACTGTGAGGCCGTCATGGGCGAGGCGACCCACCGCTGCTTCCCGTGGGTGGACTATGTGGTCTCGGGAGAGGCCGACGGTCTGATCACCCCGCTGTGCCGTACGGTCCTGGAGCGCGGCTGGGACGTACCCGCGGACGAACTGCCCCGCGGGGTGCTGGGGCCGGCCCACCGGCTCCCCGACCCGGCGGGGCCCGCCGGACACCGGGAGAAGACGGCCGCGGGGAGCCCGGGCAGCGGGCCCCCGTTGCCCCGGGCGGTGTTCCGGCAGCTCGACTCGCTCCCGGTGCCCAACTTCCAGGGCTACTTCGACGAGCTGAGCCGCTCGTCCAGGGTGGGGCCGTACGTCACACCGGGACTGCCCCTGGAGACCTCGCGCGGCTGCTGGTGGGGGGACAGCCACCACTGCACCTTCTGCGGGCTGAACGGCAGCAGCATGGTCTACGACTCCAAGTCCCCCGAGCGGGTCCGGGAGGAGATGGCAGCGCTGACGGAGCGGTACGGGCTGAAGCGGTTCGAGTGTGTGGACAACATCCTCGACATGGGCTACTTCACCACCCTGCTGACCGCTCTGGCCCAGGAGAAGGACCCGGAGCGCGCCTTGTTCTACGAGATCAAGGCCAATGCGAACACCCGGCAGATCGAGACCCTGGTGGACGCCGGGGTGACCTGGGTCCAGCCGGGGATCGAGAGCCTGCACACCGAGATGCTGAAGCTGATGGACAAGGGCGTACGGGGCTGGCAGAACATCCAACTCCTCAAGCGCGGACGCCAGTTCGGACTGCGCATGAGCTGGAGCCTGCTGTGGGGCTTCCCGGGGGACAGCGACGCGTACTACGCGCAGATGGCCGAGTGGGTGCCGCTGCTGGAGCACCTGGAGGCACCCCAGGGGACGGCCCTTCTGCGGTTCGACCGCTTCAGCGTCTACGAGAAGAAGGCCCAGGAGCACGGCCTGTTCCTCTCGCCCATCCCGTCCATGCACTATGTCTACCCGCTGGCCCACAGCGACCTGGAGGACCTGACGTACTTCTTCAGCGACACCCCCGCGCTGGGCGTGCCCGACACCCTCCTGCGCCCCGTCCGGAAGGGGAAGGGCATACAGGCCCTGCAGGAAGTGGCGAACCAGTGGAAGCAGGCCTTCCACGACACCGTGCGGCCCGTGCTGGCGATGACCGACGTCGACGGTGAGCTGCACATCCTGGACACGCGACGGTGCGCGGAGCGGACCCGGATGCGGCTGACCGGGGTGGCACGCGCGGTGGTTCTCGCCTGCGACGCCGCCCCGCGTCCCGCCAAGCTGCGGGAGATCCTCCGGCGCGACCACGATCTGGACGTGGCGCAGGCGACGATCGACGCCGCGGTGGAGTCGCTTGTCGAGCGGCGCCTCCTGCTGGAGATCGACGACCGTCTGGTGACCCTGGCCATTCCCGGAACGATCCCCAGTCTGCCCACCGGCCGGGACTTCCCGGGCGGTTTCGTGGACGCATTCCGGGCCACGCAGGACTCGGCGCGGGCCAGGCGCGCCGAAGGCGCCGAAGACACGGCCCAGGGCGCCCCAGCGCTGGAGGAGCAGCGATGAACGCGGCGTTCCGGGGCCGGTGGTGAGCGTGCCCGGCAGCACCGCCGGAGTGCCTGTCAGCGTGCCGGCCGAGCACCTTCCGATCACCTTCGTGGTGGGAACCGGCCGCTGCGGCACGACGCTGCTGAGCCATATCCTCCACCGCCACCCCGAGGTACTCGGCGTCGGTGAGTTCTTCGCCGTGCTCAAGGCCGCCGCGCGTACCTTCCAGGTCCCCGCCGAGGAGATGGACGGAAGGCGATTGTGGGACCTGCTGACCACCGCCTCCCCGGAGATCGACGGCCTGATCGAGTCCGGACTCAAACCCCCGGAGATGTCCTATCCCTACGCTCCGGACGGCGCGGGGCGCTTCACACCGTCCGGGGGCGTACCGCTGATCTGTCACCTTCTGCTGCCCGTACTGACCGACGCCCCTGACACGCTGTTCGACCGGCTCGCGGCGGAGGTGCCGGCTTGGCCACGCCGCCCGGCGGCCGAGCAGTACCGCGCGTTCTTCGCCCACCTGGCCGGTCTGCTCGGCCGGAGAGCGGTGGTGGAATGCTCGGCCGGCTCGCTGCTCCTGGTCGGGCAGCTGCAGACACTGTTCCCCGATGCCCGCTTTGTGCACCTGTACCGGGACGGACCGGACTGCGCACTGTCGATGAGCCGCCACCCGGCCTTCCGCCGCGAGGTGCTGGCGCTCCAGGCGAGGGCGGCAGCACGGGACGTCGGCTTGGCGACGGCCTCCCTGCGGGAGATCGAGGACGCCATGCCCGACCGGTTCCGCGGGCTGCTGACGCCTCCGTACGACGCCCGGCGCTTCTCAAGGTGCCCTCTGCCTCTCGACACCTTCGGCAGAGGGTACTGGGCCGGCATGGTGTGCCTCGGCCTGGAGATGCTCGACGCCGTGCCGGCGCGGCTGCACAGCAGCCTGAGCTACGAGGAGCTGCTGACCGAACCGGACCATGCCCTGACCCGGCTGGCCGGATCTCTCGGACTCACCGCGCCCCCGGCCTGGCTGGCGGCGGCACGCGGCCTCATCGACCCGTCCCGGCGCGGGAGGGCCGCTGCCGAGCTGTCCGCCGGGGAACTCGACGCGCTGCGTGCCGCCTGTGCCCCGGGCACCGAGGCACTCGCCGAAAGGGGCCACGTACCTCCTTCCGTACCGGTTTCGCGCGCAGAAAGCCGGTGACCGGACAACTCCGTTCGGGATCGTCTGCGGCATGCGGCCACGCTCCCGCTCGGGGCCACCCGGCCACCTCGTGCGCCACCACGATCCAGCTCCTCCGCGCCGGCCGAACGGTGCCGGCCTCCAGGAGGACCAGTCGGCTCGGCCGGCACGGGACCGAGCGGGTTGTCCAGGGCACGGGCCGGGCTGTCCGGGAGATCGTCAAAGCCTCCGCGTCGCCGGCGTCAGCCTGTTCGACTCGATCGACCACACGGACCCCGCTTCGAGCTGGTCGCGCGGCGCAGCGGGCTTGGCACCGCTGCCAATCCGCGCACGCTGATGCGCCGCGAGATGGGCATCACTCCGTCGGCATACAAGCGTCGGTTCGGGCCTGAGGCGAATGGACGGCGGGGCATCCCCCTCCGGCACAGCAGGGGATGTTCTCCGACAGCTGGCAGGGCTCAACAGCCGTGTGGAGCAGCGTCAGTTGACCGTGGGCAGGCGGCGCGGATCGATGCGTTCCTCGGCTGCCGAGTCGCCGTCGCGCTTCACGATGTACGCCCCCTTGCCCGGCAACTCCGTGACGGCTTCCGTCAGTTCGGTGCCGCGGTAGACCAGGCCCACTCCGTCGTCGGTGCAGTGCGTCGTGGGGAGGGTGCCGCCTGCGACTAGGCGGTGTACCAGGGGCCGGCGGCCTGGGTCGGTGTCGTAGTGGACGCCGTTGCCGTACGGGAGGAAGCCCAATGCGTTGGTGAGCGGGCGGAGTTCGGGGCCGAAGGAGTCCGTGGTGCCGCCCTGGAACCAGCAGATCGAGCCCGCGCTGACGCCGCTGAGGACGACGCCCGCGCGCCAGGCACGGCGGAGGATGTCGTCCAGGCCGTGTACCCGCCATACCGCGAGGAGATTCGCCACCGAGCCACCCATGACCCAGACGACGTCCTGGTCGAGGACGGTGGCCTCCACGTCGTCGTGGTTGGGCATCGGGAAGAGCTGGAGGGGCGTGAGGTCGAAGCCCGCCACGCGTGCGGCCTCGGACATGCGGGCGGTGAAGTGTTCGGCGTCGCCTATCGCCGTGCCCACGTACAGGACGCGGGGGCGGCGGCCGTGGGCGCCCGAGAGTTCGACCGCGTGATGGACCAGGGCGTCGAACATCACCATGGTCCGGCCGGCGCCGGCTCGATGGCCGCCGGAGGTGGCGAGGATGGTGGGCTCCGGCCCGTTCACGGGAGAAGGGGGAGGGGGCGTCGTGGGGGCGGTCATAGCAGGGGATCCTAACGACCCTAACTGCCCACGTCAGAGCGGCAGTTAGTCGTTCTCCTCCGGGTCCCAGTCCAGCAGCCGTACCTTCGCCACCGTGCGGACATGGCGTCGCATCGCCGTGGCCGCCTGGCTCGGGCGGCGGTCGGCGATCGCGTCAAGGATCGCGTGGTGCTGGGCCAGGGAGCGGCTGGGGCGGCCGGGCTGGCGGAGGGATTCGTTGCGGCTCTCGGTGATCTGGTCGGCGATGGAGCGCATGAACTCGGCGAGGATGCTGCTGTGGGCCGCCGCCGTGACCGCGGCGTGGAAGAGCCGGTCGCCCTCCACTCCGGGGGCGCCCTCCTCGATCTCGCGCTCCATGTGGTCGAGGGCCGCGCGGAGGGCGGCGAGATCGTCGTCCGTGCGGCGCTCGGCGGCGAGTTCGGCGAGCTTGGTCTCCAGGGCCTCGCGGGCTTCGAGTACGTCGGGCAGGCGCCGGCGGCGTTCGACGAGCCGCTCGACGGGCTCGACGTCGAGGCTGTCGCGCACCAGGTACGTACCGCCGCCGTGCCGGGCCTCGACCAGGCCCTGGACCTCCAGGACCACGATGGCCTGCTTCACCGAGGCGCGGCTGACGCCGAGGCGGGCCGCCAGGTCGCGCTCGGGTGGCAGACGGTCACCGGCGCACAGACCCCCCTCGGCGACGTACTGGCGCAACCGTTCCAGCACCTGCTCGTACAGGCGCTGTTTCGTCATGGGGCGCAAGGCTTCGGTCATGGGGTCCCCCTTCGTCGGGAGCGTAACACCGTGGAGCCAGTGGTCCACTGGCTGAGCCAATTCCTGCGCGACCCCTTGACGTGTGCCCGGGTCGCGCCCACGCTGTCCAGCGTCCGAAGTGGTTCAGCCACTTGGCCAATCCGCCAGCCCTCCGCCAGCCCTCTATGCCGCTCCGGGGCCCAAAGACGGGAGCCCGTATGTCCGCCGAACTGATATCGATCCTCGTACTCGTCGTGGTGTTCGTGATCGCCACGACCCGCTCCATCAACATGGGCGCCCTCGCCTTCGCCGCCGCGTTCGGCGTCGGCGAACTCGTCGCCGAATTGAACGCCGACGAAATCTTCGCCGGCTTCCCCGGCGACCTCTTCGTCGTGCTCGTCGGCGTGACGTACCTGTTCGCGATCGCCCGCGCCAACGGCACCACCGACTGGCTGGTGCACGCCTCGATCCGGCTCGTACGCGGCCGGGTCGCGCTCATCCCCTGGGTGATGTTCGTGATCACGGGGGCGCTGACCGCGATCGGTGCGGTCAGTCCGGCCGCGGTCGCCATCGTGGCGCCGATCGCGCTGAGTTTCGCGGCGCGGTACGGGATCAGTCCGCTGCTGATGGGCGCGATGGTGGTGCACGGGGCGCAGGGCGGCGGCTTCTCGCCGATCAGCATCTACGGGTCGATCGTCAACGGGATCGTGGAACGGGAGGATCTGCCGGGCAACGAGATCACCCTCTTCCTGGCCTCCCTCTTCGCCAACCTGGTCATCGCGGGTGTGGTCTTCGTGCTCTTCGGCGGGCTGAAGCTGTGGGCGCAGGGGGCGGTGCCGCTGGACGGGACCTCCAAGGCCGCGTCCAAGGATGCTTCTGACAAGGGCGACCTTCCGGAGGGCGGTTCCGGCCCGCAGCCCGCAGGTACCGCCTCCGGCACGGGAACCGGCACCGGGACAGGGACCGGCACTGGCACTGGAACTGGCACCAAGACCGCCGTAGCCACCCGCCCCGACGCACCCACCAAGCCCGACACCACCCGCCTCACCCCGGCCCGGATCGCCACGCTCACCTCCCTCGTGGCCCTCGTCGTCGCCGTCCTCGCCTTCGACCTGGACGCCGGTCTGACCGCGATCACCCTCGCCGTCGCGCTGAGCACCGTCTGGCCGGAGGACAGCCGCAAGGCGGTCGGCCAGATCGCCTGGTCGACGGTGCTGCTGATCTGCGGTGTGCTCACCTACGTCGGTGTCCTGGACGAGATGGGCACCATCACCTGGTCCGGCGAGGGCGTCAGCGACATCGGCGTCCCGCTGCTGGCCGCGGTCCTGCTCTGCTACATCGGCGCGATCGTCTCCGCCTTCGCCTCGTCCGTCGGGATCATGGGCGCCCTGATCCCGCTCGCCGTGCCCTTCCTCGCGCAGGGCGAGATCGGGGCCATCGGCATGGTGTGCGCGCTGGCCGTGTCGGCGACGGTCGTGGACGTAAGCCCCTTCTCGACGAACGGCGCGCTGGTGCTGGCCGCGGCACCGGACGTCGACCGCGAGCGTTTCTTCCGGCAGCTGATGGTGTACGGAGGGATCGTGGTGGCGGTGGTACCCGCGGTGGCGTGGCTGGTGATGGTGGTGCCGAACTGGGGATGACCTCGGGGTGGCTCGGGGCTGACCTGTGGTTTCCCCGGAGAGCACCTGAGGATGCCGACGACGCCATGAGTGACGTACGGCCATGAATGACGCACCCGCCCATCAGCCACGTACCGACGAACGACCAAGGAGTACGACGCGTGTCCCCTCTCTTCCCGGCCCTGACCGAGGCCCTGACGGATCCGGACGGACCCCGTGCGCACCGGCCGGCCCTGCGCTTCGGCGACCGTTCCCTGACGTACGGCGAGCTGGCCGCCGTGGCCGCGCCCCTGGCCGGGCGCCTCGCGGGAGCGGGCCGGATCGCCGTCTGGGCCACGCCCACCCTGGAGACCGCGGTCGCCGTGGTCGCCGCGCTGCTGGCCGGCGTCCCCGCCGTACCGCTCAACCCGAAGTCGGGCGAGAGCGAGCTGGGGCACATCGTGTCGGACAGCGCGCCGACACTGGTGCTTGCGGGGGCGGCTGATCAACTCCCTTCTGCACTGGGCGAGTTGGGTCGGATCGACGTCGACGTACGAGCCTCGGGGGCGACCAACGCACCCGAAGACCCCACCCCCGAATCCCCCGCCCTGATCGTCTACACCTCCGGCACGACCGGCCCGCCCAAGGGCGCCGTCATCCCCCGCCGGGCCATCGCCGCCACGCTGGATGCCCTCGCGGACGCCTGGCAGTGGACCGGCGACGACGTACTCGTGCACGGCCTCCCCCTCTTCCACGTGCACGGCCTGATCCTCGGCATCCTCGGCCCGCTGCGTCGCGGCGGATCGGTCCGACACCTGGGCAGGTTCGAAACGGCAGGTGTGGCAAGGGAGTTGACCGAGGGCGCCACGATGTTGTTCGGGGTGCCGACGATGTACCACCGGATCGCGGAGGCGCTGCCCGACGACCCATCTCTCGCGAAGTCGCTGGGCAAGGCGCGGCTGCTGGTGTCGGGGTCGGCGGCGTTGCCCGTGCACGACCACGAGCGGATCGCAGCGGCGACGGGGCGGCGCGTCATCGAGCGGTACGGGATGACGGAAACCCTGATGAACACCAGTGTCCGTGCGGACGGGGAGCCGCGCGCGGGCACGGTCGGCGTCCCGCTGCCGGGCGTGGAACTGCGGCTGACGGAGGACGACGGGGTGACGGCCGTCGATGCGTACGACGGGGAGACGGTGGGGGAGATCCAGGTCCGCGGGCCGAACCTCTTCACCGAGTACCTGAACCGGCCGGATGCGACGGCGGAGGCGTTCACGGAGGACGGCTGGTTCCGCACGGGTGACATGGCGGTGCGCGACCCCGACGGCTACGTACGCATCGTCGGCCGCAAGGCCACCGACCTCATCAAGAGCGGCGGCTACAAGATCGGGGCGGGCGAGATCGAGAACGCGCTTCTGGAACACCCCGGCGTGCGCGAGGCAGCGGTGACAGGTGAGCCGGACGCGGACCTCGGCGAGCGGATCGTGGCGTGGATCGTGCCGGACACAGGCACAGACCCAGACTCGGACCTGGAATCGGCTCAATCGCCGCCGTCCGCCGAGGAGTTGGCGGACCATGTGGCCCGTCGCCTGGCCCCGCACAAGCGACCGCGCACGGTCCGCTACCTCGACGCCCTGCCCCGCAACGACATGGGCAAGATCATGAAGCGCGCGCTGCCTCATGACTGACGGCCGGAGGTTCACCGCTCGCGAGGCGATCGGTCTCGTGGCCGACGGTTTCAGGGAACTCCCGGTCAAGGCAGGCGCGTACGCACCCGACGGCCCGTTGTCCTGGCAGGGCTACGACGCCTCTCGCGCCCGTGCCGCCGAGCGCACCGGCGAGGAGGAGTCCGTCGTCTGTGGCAGGGCCATGGTCGGTACGACTTCCGCCGTGCTGATCTCCTTCGAGTTCGGTTTTCTGGGCGGGTCGCTCGGGGAGCGCACCGGGGACCGGCTGGAGGCGGCGTACACGTACGCGCGTGAGCACCGCCTCCCCGTCGTGTCCCTCGTCGCGACGGGCGGCAGCCGGATGCAGGAGGGCATGCGCGCGCTGGTCCAACTCCAGCGCGTGGCACGGCAGTCGGCGCTCACGCGCGAGGCTGGCCTGCCGCAGCTCGCGGTCCTGCGGGACCCGACGACGGGCGGCGGCTGGGCCACGCTGGGCGCGGGCGCCGACGTGATCCTCGCGCTGCCGGGCGCCCAGGTCGGTTTCGCGGGCTCCCGGGTACGTCCGCCGGACGCGGACCCGGCGGCGTACACGGCGGAGGCGCAACTGGCGGTGGGTTCGATCGACGCGGTGGTTCCTCCGGAGGAGCTGCCCGACGTATTGAAGCTCTGGTTGCGGCTGCTGACTCGCCCGTCGACGACGCCCGCCCCTCCCCCGCCCGCACTGGGCCGGGCCGACCTCCCGGCCACCGGCCGCGAGGCGGTCGACAACGCTCGCTCTCCTCAACGTCCCCGAGCCCAGGCCTACTTGGACGCGTACTTCACCGACCGCGTGTCGATCACCGGCGACCGCACGGGCGGCGGCCCCGGCACCGGCACCGAGGACCCCGGAATGCTCTGCGGCTTCGGCGTACGGGCGGAGGACGGCCGTACGATCGCGTACGCCGCCCAGACCGGCACCGCCACCCGCCCCACCGGCTACCGCACCGCCGCCCGCCTGATCCGCCTGGCGGACCAACTCGGCATCCCCGTACTGACGTTGGTCGACACCCCGGGCGCCGCCAACGACGCGGAGGCGGAACGCCAGGGCGCAGGCGCGGCGATAGCGGAACTGTTCGCCGCCGTGGCCTCCTCCCGCACCCCCCTCACCACCCTCCTGATCGGCGAGGGCGGTTCGGGCGGCGCCCTCGCCCTCTCCGCCCCCGACAACACCTGGGCCACACCGGACAGTTACTTCTCGGTGATAGCCCCGGAGCTGGCCGCGGCGATCCTCAAACGCACGCCGGACCAAGTGACGGAAACGGCGGACGAACTACGGATCCGGCCACAGGACTTGGTGGAGCTGGGGGTGGTGAAGGGGGTCGTGAAAGGGGTTGTGAAAGGGGTTGTGAAGGGTGTTGCGGGCTGAGAAAACCGCAACAAGCCGCGACAACCACAAGTACGTCCGTGACAATGGAGTTGATCGAGAGTCACTGAACCGGGAACCGAGAACCAGGAACCGGGGGCGCCATGGAAGGCTTGGTGGAGTTCAAGACCAACGACGGAGTCGTGATCAACGTCGAGGGCGCGACCACCGAGGATCTCTCCGGCCACCAGCTCGTCTCCCGCGACGACGGCACGGTCCAGGCAACCCGCACCTTCGAGGGCGCCCTGGACGGAGTACGCGCGGCAGCCGAGTCCGCACTCCGGGTCTTCCGGGACGGCTCGCTGCGCCCCGACTCCGTGGAGATCGAGTTCGGCGTGAAACTCACGGCAGAGGCAGGTGCGTTGATCGCCAAGAGCTCGGTCGAAGGGCATCTCGTGGTCAAGCTCGCCTGGTCACCGGGGCAGTCTGACGGATCCTCGGAAACCACCCCTGAACCCTGAGGCCCCCCGTCCAGCGGCACCCCACCCGGCCCATCTCAACAGGCGGACCCCCGGGTAACCGCGCACGATGCCTGGGAGGACCGTCGTCCGGCGGTTCCACGGTCTGCGCTCTCGGGAGGATCTGCCATGGCCGCCAGTGCCAGTTTGGAGCAGTTGCGCCGCTGTCATTTCGCCGTTGATCTGGGGGCGGCGAGGACCCGTGTGTTTGTGAAGGGGGCCGGGCTGGTCGTGGATCAGCCGAGTGTGGCCGCCGTCAATACGAGGACCGGCGCGCTGATCGCCGTCGGGGAGCTGGCCGAGAAGATGACGGGGCGTACGCCCGACTACATCCGCGTGGTCAAGCCCGTGTCCGGCGGCACCGTCGTCGACATCGACATGGCGCAGCGGATGCTGCGGCAACTGCTCGGCGAACGCCTCCGCCGCACGCTGCGCCGTAAGCCGCGGCTGCGGGCGGCGGCCTGTACGCCGCACGACGCCGACCCGCTCGCCCAGCGCGCGGCGATCGAGACGCTGGTCGGGCTCGGGGCGTGGCGGGTCGAGCTGGTGGACACGCTGATCGCGGCGGCGGTCGGCTGCGGGCTGCCCGTGGAGCAGCCCGAGGCGACCATGATCATGGTGTGCGGGGCGGCGGCCACGCAGGTCGCCGTCCTCTCCCTCGGTTCGGTCGTGAACGCCGAGCGCATCCCCGTCGGCGGCGAGGCCGTCGACCACGCGATCGTCCAGCATCTGCGCCATGAGCACGAGTTGGTGCTGCCGAGTCAGTCCGTACGTCCATTGCAGCTCGCTCTGTCCAGCAACGGGCTCACCCCGGACGGGCCCGCCCGTACCGAGATCCACGGCCGGGACGTGGCCACGGGGCTCGCCCGCTCGGTGCAGGTGGACACGGCCGCCGTACGCAATGCCATCCAGACTCCGCTCACCGCTGTGCTGGACGGGATCGGCAGGGTGCTGCGCGACTGCCCGCCGGATCTGGTGGCCGATCTCGCCGACCGCGGGATCATGATGGTCGGCGGCAGCGCTCTGCTGCCCGGGTTCGACCACATGCTGCGGTCCGCGACGGGGATGCCGGTGCATATCGCCGAGCGGCCCGACGTCTGCGCCGCGCTCGGGCTGGGCGCGATGTTGGAGGGGAGGATCCAGCCGTTGGGGCTTGAGCCGGTGTCAACCTGAGCGGTGCATGCGCGGCACGGCACGGCACGGCACGGCACATGAGCATGAGCGGGTGCGCCCGGGTTGAGCGAGCGGTCTGCTCGTCGGGGTCAGCCCGTCTTGCGGTCAGCCGGTCCTGCCGCCCCAGCGCATGTCGGCGCGCTCCCACTCCGCGTCCCACTCGCGCATACGGCGCTGGTCGAGGCGTCCGCGCACCGTCCAGGCGGTCAGCCAGACGGCGCCGCCCGCGCCCGTCGCGGCGAGCAGGCCCGCCGATACCGCTTGCAGGACCGCTTCCGCCTCGTTGAGGGGCTGCGGCAACAGGGTGCCGTCTCGGTCGGTCCAGACCGTGGTCCGGGTGCCTTTTTTGGCTTCGGGTTTGACCTGGGCCTCGCCGGTGCGGGCGTTGCCGTCAGGTGTCTTCCAGCGGACCGTGGCCCAGACCAGGTCGTCGCTCACGGACTCGGTCGGTGACCGTTCCGGGGCGTTCTCGGCGAGCACCGCCGTCACCGGGCGGCGTTCCTCGCGCTGCCGGTCGACGCTGCGGCTCACCGCCTCGGCGGCCGCCAGCCCCGCGATCAGGCCGCCCACCAGGGCGAACAGCCAGGCGCCGAGCAGCAACCAGGCTTCTACGACGTCCACGCGCCGTCGGAGCGGGTTGCTCCGCCAGCGCCACAGTCTCACCGTCGTGCGTCGTGTCCTCGCCATCGGCCAGCACCCCCTTGTGAGCACCGACGACAGCCACCTCTTCGGGTGTCCTACCAGTGTGCGCCCACGAGCGGCGTGGAGCACTCGGGCGGGCGTGGAGCACTCGGGCGGGCGTGGGGCACTCGGGCGGGCCCGGGGGCATTCGGGCGGGGCCCGCGGGGCTCCTGATCGCGCATCCCGCGGACGGCGGGTCGAGACGCGCCAATTGCCCGGATTGCGTACGCTGATCCACTTCTGGCGGAACGACCAGTGAGCGAGCGTGAGTTATGGGTGACCGACAGCTGATGTCGAGCGATGTACCGGCATCGCAGCAGCTCTCTGCGGGCTCTCCCCTCTCCCCGTTGGGCGAACCCCAGGCTCTGATCGAGGAGTTCGCACGGGAACTGAGCCGGGGGTTGCGGACGAGCCGGCTCCGATCTTGGGGCACGTGCCCCTCCGGGGTTGAGCAGGAGGGTTCGTTTTCGGGTGCGGGTGCCTCCGGCGGTTGAGCGGTTGGGTTCGTTGTCGGCTGACGGTCCGTTATAGCTGGTCGCGCCCACGCGGCGGAGCCGCAAATTGACACCGCCCCGCGGGGTGCCTCCGGCGGTTGGGTGGGTGCGGGTTGAGTGTGGCTGGTCGCGCAGTTCCCCGCGGGGTGCCTCCGGCGGTTGGGCGGCTGCGGGTTGAGTGTGGCTGGTCGCGCAGTTCCCCGCGCCCCTGAGGTGGTCGGTGGGTGCGGGGCCGCGGTCCGGTGCGTCAGCCCGTCGCCAACAGGGCATACGACCCCGTGCTTCCACAGGGCGCAGCAGTGCCCAGACCGAAGCTAAGCGACGGGCATAGGACGCACCGGCCCACGTCCCCTCCCACCGGAGGGAAGCCGCGGGTAGTCGGGGGTCCAGGCTTTTCCGCGCGGGCGGGTACGGGGGCTCGGGCCCCTTCCGGGTCGCGGGCCGGTACGGGCGCGGACCCATTCGGGCCGCGGGCTGGTTCGGGGCGCGGACCCCTTCCGGGTCGCGGGCCGGTACGGGCGCGGGCCCATTCGGGCCGCGGGCTGGTTTGGGGCGCGGACCCCTTCCGGGTCGCGGGCTGGTACCGGGCGCGGGCCCTTCCGGGTCGCGGGCTTGCTCGGGGCGCGGGCGCCTTCCGGGGCCGGGGGGGCGTTCGGTTCGCTTGCCCTTCCGGGTGTGGGCAGTCGCAGGTTTTTTAGGGGCGCGGGGAACTGCGCGACCAGCCACAACGCACCCGCAGCCGCGACACGCAGTGTCACCCCCACCCCCTCGCGGGGCCCAGGGCTACGCCCTGGCCTGCACGCTGCGCAGCGTCTCGATCACCTCGCGATCGGACAGTTGGCCGAAGTCCACGTACCACTCGCCCACGGCGTAGAAGTGCTCCGGCTGGTGCAGGCAGATCACGTCGTCCGCCTCGTGCTGGCGTACGACGCCGAGCCCGGAGCACACCGGAATCGCGAGCACCAGCTGGGCGGGCGAGCCACGCCGCAGGTGGAGCAGGGCGGCGCGGGCGGTGACGCCGGTGGCGAGGCCGTCGTCGACGAGGATCACCGTTCGGTCGCGTAGGCGGGGAGCCGGACGGCCCTCGCGGTAGAGCGACTCCAGGCGGTGGACCTCGGCGCGCTGCTGGGCCACGGCCTGCGTGAACTGGTACTCGGTCATGTCGAGAAGCGCCAGCGCCTCCTGGTCGAAGACCGGCGGGTCCTCGCCGACGACCGCGCCGACCCCGGCCTCCGGCTGCCCCGGCGCGCCGATCTTGCGTACCACCAGGACATCCAGCGGCGCGCGCAGGGCGTGCGCGATCTCCGCCGCGACGGGGACGCCGCCGCGGGGCAGGGCCAGGACGAGGGGGTCGACGTAACCGCCGCCTTCCGCCCGTCGCAGCAGCGCGGCGGCGAGGTCCTGCCCCGCCTGCCGACGGCTCTGGAAACGCATGATGCCCGCCTTCTCTCCGCCACGTACGCCGGGTTCGCCCGCGCCTGCGGGCCCTCCGCGGTCGAGCCCCCGAGTACCCGAGGGGCCGGCTCCTCACGCGTGCATGGAGGAACATCCGCCGGGTACTCGTCGAAGCGTCCGAGCACCGGCTGATCAGGCACGTTTCCGGTGCTCATCCCGGGAGTCACACGGAGGTAGCCATGGCGCAGCACGTCCGGGAAGTCATGACGGCGAACCCGGTGACGGTGACCGAGCAGACCCCGCTCCCCGAGGTCGCCAAGCTCATGCGGGAGAAGAACATCGGCGACGTCTTCATCACCGAGGAGGACCACGTACGCGGCCTGGTGACCGATCGCGATCTGGTGATCCGGGCCATGGCCGAGGACCGGGACCCCGCCGCCACCCCCGTCCGCGAGGTGTGCAGCACCGATCTGGTGACCGTCTCCCCGCAGGACGACATCGACCAGGCGGTGCGGCTGATGCGGGAGCACGCCCTGCGGCGGCTGCCCGTCGTGGAGGAGGACCACCTCGTCGGTGCGCTCAGCATCGGCGACCTGGCCGTCGAACGCGACCCGCAGTCCGCGCTCGCCGACATCAGCCAGGCGGAGCCGAACAGGTAGGGCCGTAACGCGAGTGTCGTCGGCACGCAGGCGTCGTCTTCGTCGTCTTCCGCGTGCCGACGACACATGCGTACGGGACAAACGGGGCACCCGGTGTACATGGTCGGCGAGACGTACGACGACAGGCAGGCCCGCGCGCAGGGCGAGAGCGGCCACCGGCTGGTGCCGCACACCGCGGATGTGCGGATCGAGGCATGGGGCACGACCCGGGAGAACTGCCTGGTCGAGGCCGTGCACGGGATGGTCGACTGCTTCGCCGACGTCTCCGCCGTGCGGCCGACAGCGGTCCAGCGCGCCCAGCTGTCCGGCAACTGCGACGACGACCTCCTGGCCGCCCTCCTCGACGAGGTCGTCTACCGCCTCGAAGTACCCGGCCAGGTCCCCGTGGACGTCGAACTCGAGACGGAGACGCCCGGCGGCTCCGTCGACGTACGGCTGGCGGTCGCCGACCTGTCGGCCGTGGAGATCACGGGCGCCGTACCGAAGGCCGTGTCGTGGCATGAACTGCACATCGAGCCGGGTCCGTACGGCTGGACGTGCGCCGTGACCATCGATGTGTGAGGGGTAAGTGGCGGGCGTCAGCCCTTCACCACGCCCAGCGGAACCAGCCGCGCGACCGTACGGCACAGCCCCGCTCCCTCGCTCGCCTCCACCACCGCGCCGACGTCCTTGTACGCCTCCGGGGTCTCCTCCGCGAGGCCGCGCAGCGAGCGCGGGCGTACCGCGATGCCGCCCCGCTCCAGCCGGGCCCGCAGCTCCTTCCCGGCGACCGCCCGCGCGGCCTTGTGGCGGCTCATCACCCGGCCCGCGCCGTGGCAGGTGGAGTGGAAGGCGTCGCCGCCGGGGACTCCGGTGAGTACGTAGGAGGCGGTGCCCATCGTGCCGGGGATCAGCACCGGCTGGCCGAACTCCCTTATGTCCTCGGGTAGTTCGGGGTGGCCCGGCGGGAAGGCCCGGGTGGCGCCCTTGCGGTGTACGCAGAGCCGGCGCCGGGTCCCGTTCACCGTGTGGGTCTCGATCTTGGCGAGGTTGTGGGAGACGTCGTACACGAGGGAGAGCCGGGTGCGGGCGGCGCGGTGGAAGATCCGGCGGGCGGCGTCGGACAGCAACTGGCGGTTCGCGCGGCCGTAGTTGGCGGCGGCGGCCATCGCGCCGAGGTACGCCCGGCCCTCGGGCGAGTCGACCGGCGTGCAGGCCAGTTGCCGGTCGGGCACGGTGATGCCGTACCGGTTCATGGCCCGGTCCATCGCGCGGACGTGATCGGTGCAGATCTGGTGCCCGAGCCCCCGTGAACCGCAGTGGATCATCACGCACACCTGGTCGCGGGCGAGCCCGAACGCGGCGGCGACCCGCTCGTCGTACACCTCGGCGACCTGTTGGACCTCCAGGAAGTGGTTGGCGGACCCGAGGCTGCCGACCTGGCCGAGACCGCGTTCCCGGGCCCGGCCGCTGACCTGCGCCCCGTCGGCGTCGGCGACCGCACCGCCGTCCTCGCAGCGGGTGAGGTCGCGTTCCTCGCCGTGACCGCGTTCCACGGCGTACCGGGAACCGCCGTCCAGGATCCGCTCCAGTTCGCTGGGCCGGCTGAGGTGCCATACCCCTCCGGGGCCCGCGCCGCGCGGGATCGCCCGGTCGAGTCCGTCCATGACATCGGGCAACGCGGGCCACAGCGACTGCCGGTCACCGTCGGCGGCAAGCAGCCGCACCCCGCACGAGATGTCAAAGCCGACCCCGCCGGGCGAGACGACGCCGCCGTCGTCCACGTCGGTCGCCGCCACGCCGCCGATGGGGAAGCCGTAGCCCCAGTGGATGTCCGGCATGGCGTACGAGGCCCCGACGATGCCGGGCAGCGTGGCCACGTTGACGACCTGCTCCAGCGAATGCTCGGCGTCCTCGAGCAGGTCGGGGGACGCGAAGACGATGCCCGGTACGCGCATGTCGCCTCGGGGTTCGATCCGGAAGCGGTACGGGCCTTCCTCGACGAGGTTGAGTTCCATGGCGGCCTCCCGGGGTGTGCGTGGGGGTGCGTGCGCCGTGGTGGGTGTGGCGTCGCGCCGCATGCTGCGGGTACCCGGGGCCGGTTCGGGGAATCGGAGCTCCTGGTCTGCGTACGGACCTGATTCCGCGTACGCGTGCGGCAGGTGCCGTCGCCTTGTCCGGACTGCGGCGGGTGCGGACTTCGTACACCTGGAATGTCCAACTTCCGTGCGCCTGGGGGTACTTGTCGCGGCGACCCGGCCACCGGGGGGGTGCCCCCACTCGTTCCCGTCGGCGGTCCGCACGGTACAGTGCGCGATTGAGGGTCCAAGATCATTAAAGGCCCCGGATGCTTGACGGACCATGCCGTTCCGGCCCTCCGGGCACGCACGGCATTCGCGTCCACAGCCAGGAAACGCTCAGAAAAGTCTTTCTGGAGACACACCTGATGAAGCTCGCCAGACGTCTCATCCTCACCACCACTGCTATAGCCGCCGTGGCCGCCGGCACGCTGATCAGCGCGACGGCCGGCCAGGCCACACCAACCTCGAAGCCCGTCGGCGCCAACACCAAGGCCGCCGCCACGCCGAAGATCCCCGGCTCTCTGAAGGTCCCCGACGGCCACCGGCTCACCGGCGTCTTCAACGCCAAGGGCGTCCAGACCTACGCCTGCACCGACGGCGCCTGGAAGCTGCTGGAACCCGCCGCCACCCTCTCGGCCAAGAAAGACCGCTCCAACCGCCCCGTCGCCCTCCACTCCCGCGGCCCCGTCTGGGTGTCCACGGTGGACGGCAGCGCGGTCACCGCCGCCGCCGTCGCCACCTCCCCCAAGACCGGCACCATCCCCGAACTCCTCCTGCAGTCCACGGGCACGCGCGGCACCGGCGTTTTCGCCGACGTCTCGTACATCCAGAGGCTCAGCACCACGGGCGGCGTCGCCCCCACCACGGCCTGCACGGGCACCGAGGAGACCAGCGTCCCGTACACCGCGATCTACACCTTCTACAAGCCGGCCAAGTGATCCGGTAAGCGGCAAGCGGCAAGCAGTAAGTAGCAACGGCAGGCCCCTCGGGACGTCTGGATGATCTGGACGCCCCCGAGGGGCCCTTGTCTGGCCTGCAGGGCACCCGGCCGCGCGCCTCGCTCTTACGTCCGACCTATCGGCGCGTACGGCCACGAATCCAGTACCCGTTCTCGATGAATCGCTGGCCGAGTCGCGCCATTCATCGGATGACATCACGTCACAGGTATTGCCGTCAGTGACTGACGCTTCTACCGTCCAACCGGTACGCATGTGAACGTCGTTCATCCATGTGATGAGGAGCCGTCATGCACAAACGTACCGTCGGCCTGCTGTCCCTCGGCGCGGCCATGTTGTCGCTACTCGTCCCCGCTGTCCCGAGCGGAGCCGCCGTGCCGGCCGGAGACACTGTCCCGGCCGGCGCGGTGGTCGCCGAGCAGCGCGCCCCCCGAACCGTCGTGCTCGACGGGAAACGCCTGGTGCACGCGAAGCAACGCCTCAACCAGGGCGACCCGGTGCGGCGCCGCGCCCTCGCCGACCTGGTCAAGCAGGCCGACGACTGGCTCGACAAGGGCCCCTGGACCGTCACCGACAAATCGCAGACCCCGCCCAGCGGTGACAAGCACGACTACCTGAGTCAGGCCCCGTACTGGTGGCCGAGCCAGCCGAAGACGCCCGAGAACCCGATGGGCTGCCCGTACGTGAGCAAGGACGGCCAGCGCAATCCGGAGGCCGACCAGATCCCCGACCACTCCGAACGGGCCTACGTCTTCGCCTCCGCGTACACCCTCAGCCTGGCCTGGTACTACACCGGCAAGGCCGCGTACGCCCGGCACGCGTCCGACATTCTGCGCACCTGGTTCGTCACGCCGGAGACGAGGATGAACCCGCGCCTGATCAACGCCCAGTTCGTGCCGTGTGGTGCCGACGGCCGGGCGGCCGGTCTCATCGAGTTCTCCCTGGGCTTTACGAGTCTGCTCGACGCGGCCGCGATCCTGGACACCGGCGCCCCCGGCTGGACCCGTGCCGACCATGGCGGATTCCGTTCCTGGTCCGCTCAGTTCCTCGACTGGCTGACGACCAGCGAGTTCGGCAAGGAGGAGTCCGCGGCCGTCAACAACCACGGCACCTTCGCCGATATGCAGGTGGCCGCCATCGCACTGGCCGTCGGGCGCCCCCAACTGGCGCGCCAGACCGTCCTCCAGGCGCGGACGATCCGTATCGACCAGGGCATCGCCCCGGACGGCCGCCAGCCGGAGGAGATTCGCCGCACCCGCAGCTACCACTACTCCGCCTTCAACCTGCTCGCCCTGGCCCGGCTCGCCGATGTCGGACGACACGTGGGCGTCAACCTCTGGAAGCACCAAGGCCCCGACGGCCAGAGCGTGTTCAAGGCCGTCGACTTCCTCCTCCCGGCCGCCACGGGCACGACACCCTGGCCCTACCCCGAGTCCAACTTCGAGATCTGGAAGGCGAACGACGTCATCCACGCAGCCGCCGACGCAGGCGACCGCAACGCGCAGGCGGCCCTGCCCCGGCTCACCCCACCGCCCGGCGGCGACCTCTGGACGCTGCGGCCCGCCGCCCAACTGCTGTCGAAGGAGCTGTTCTGACGGGCCGACCTGACCAGCGGTTATAGCCGCTTCACGTAGGTGTCCTGGTACGCCGCCCTCCCTCCGAACACGTTGAGGCCGATGTGTCCGCTCGTGTACGTCGCGTCCGTGACGTCGATGATCCGGGTGCCGTCGAGGAAGACCCGGATGCGGTCGCCGTCGGCCAGCACCCGCACCGCGTACGTCGTGCCGCGGCGGACCAGGGCCGGTACGCGGGCGAGGGCGGCGGCGTCGTCGAACCGGCCGTCGGTCTTGGCGACCAGGCGGATCACGCGTAGGTCGGGGTCGATGTTGAGGCAGTAGGCGTCGGCGCCGTCGGAGGAGGCCCGCCAGAGGAGGGAGAGGGCGCCGCCCGTGTCCGGGTCGGGGCCGCCGAGCCGGACCAGGGTGGTGAGGTCCAGGTCGGTCGCCGTACGGGCCGACACCGCGTTGGAGTCCTTGTCGAAGGTTCCGGCGCGGCCCGCACTGTCCGTGGACCAGTGGCCGGCAGGCGTGACCGCCAACTTGCCGAGGTCCGACCGGAATTCACCGCCACTCGGGGCGGCCGGCAGCGGCTTCACGCGGTCCACCAGGCGGTCGGTGCTGTCCAGCTTGTGCACCTTGAGCGAGTCGATGTGTGCGGTGCCGCCCTTGGCGTAGAAGGCCATGCCGTCGGCGTCCGGCGCCGGGAAGATCAGGCTCGTCACGGCTGCCTGTCCGTCCGCGCCGAATGCCTCGACCGATGACGAGTCGACGTACACGCGCAGGGTCACGCGGCCGTCGGTCGTCGGCATCGGTGCGGTCGTACGGCCCGTGAAGTACTGCGTGAAGTCACTCAGGCCCGCGGCCGAGCGGTCCACGAACAACTCCTGCGCCTTGGCGTCGTATCCGACCGTCGTGTGCTGGTCGTCGTCGGCCCGGAGCCGGAAACCGATCTCCGTGGCGGTGCCGAGGGTGACTTCGGCCTCGATCTCGTACGCGATACCTGTGACACGTGTGAGCGGGTTCGCGGAGGTCGGGCCGACGGTGAGGTCCTTGCGAGTCGTGGTGGAGGTGCGCAGGGCGGCCAGTTCGCGGACCGGTTGCTGCACGAGACGTACGCCGTCAGCCGTGTCCGTCAGCCTCAGTTCGCGCGGCGTACTCAACTGGCCCTTCCAGGCGCCGGTCGGGGCGCTGAACGGGTAGTCCCAGTTGCTCATCCAGCCGAGCCAGACGCGGCGGTCGTCGGGCAGGCCGTAGAAGGACATGGCGGCGTAGAAGTCGCGGCCCGAGTCGGCGCGTAGGACCGTGCCGGGCTTCTGGTCGGGGGCGAAGTCGGTGCCGTTCCACTCGCCGGTGAAGTACTGGGCGGCCGAGCCGTTCGTGGCGCGTACGGCGCCCGTGCTCAGGGTGAGGACCCACTTCAGCTTGTCCTTGTCGCCGTCGACCGGGAGCGGGAAGAAGTCGGGGCACTCCCAGACACCCGGGGTGACCCAGTCGCCGTAGCCGAAGGAGCTGACGTGGGTCCAGGTGAGGAGGTCGGTGGAGGTGTAGAAGCGGACGTTGTCACCGCCGGAGACGACCATCAGCCACTGGTCGTGGGCCTCGTCGCGGATCACCTTCGGGTCGCGGAAGGTCCAGCCGGCGTCGGGGCCGCCTGGGTTCTGCACGGCCGGGGTCGAGCCGCCGTGCAGCTTCCAGGAGCGGCCCTTGTCCTTGCTGTACGCGATGCGCACGCTCGCGTTTCCGCCCGTCTTGTCCGGGTGGTAGCTCGTGTAGTACGCGATCAGGCCGGAGCCGCCGTCGAAGAGGCCGGAGGTGTCGTCCGCGTCCACGACCGCGCAGCCGGTCCAGCAGTGGCCGTACGCGTTCCAGGGCAGCGCGATCGGCAAGGGCTGCCAGTGGACGAGGTCGGTGCTGACCGCGTGCGCCCAGCGACCCTCATCCTGGTGGAAGAGGTGGTATTCGCCGTCGTGGAACAGCAGACCGCAGGGGTCGCTGGTGGAGCCGATGAGCTGGGAGTAGTGGTACGTGGGGCGGTAGGGCTCGGTGAAGTAGTCGGCGGTGGCGCGGACTTCGACGTTCTGGAAGTACGACGTCCCATGCGCGGCTGCGGTGCCGATCGTGGCCCCCGTGGCGCGGGACACGCGGGTTCTCAACGCCCGTACGCCGTCCACGTACACCTCGATCGTCCTGCCCGTCGCGCGGGCCTCGACGCGGTACGTGCCGCCGAACGTGATGCGCCGGACCGGGCCGGGAGCAGAGGCGAGGCGCGTGCCGGAGGAGCGGTCCAGCAGGACGACGGCGTTACGGCCGGTTTCCAGGCGTGCCTCGTAGCCGCCGGAGCCGTTCGCGGAGGCGCGCAGGACGAGGCCGGCCGAGGAGGAGCGGTCGGCGGGCGTGATGTCGGCCCTCGCCACCAGGTCGCCGTGGGTGAAGGGCGCCGTGCTCAGGCCGTTTTCGCCGCGGACGCCGCGCAGGTCTGGGGTCCAGGTGCCGGAGCGGGACGTCCAGCCCTGGAGGTCGGTGGTGAGGTCGGCGGCGGCGATGTTCTCGAAGGACGCCGCGCCGGACGAGGCCGTGACGGCGAGTCGGCCCTTGCTGTGGGCCGAGTCCTTGGCGGTGATGACGCGGCTGTAGCCGTCGGGTGAGAGGAAGTTGGTCTGCCAGTGCACGCGCAGTTCGTCGCCCTCGGCTTCGATGCGCAGGCGGTAGACCATGTCGGCCTTGATGGCGGTCGCGTACGTGCCGAGGGTGATGTTCCCGTCGATGCGGTACAGCCTCAACCTGCCCTGCCCTGGGTCGACTTGGACGCCGTAGCCGCGCGTGGCCTTGGCGTCGGTACGCACCAGGAGCGAGGCGACCGCGGATGTGTCGTGCAGGAGCAGGTCGGCCTGCAGCGCGGTGTCGTACGCCTGAGTCGTGGTGACGGCGCGGGCGGTGGCTCCCTGGGACGGGGCCGCGCGCCAGCCGAGCGGACTTGCCGTCCAGGTGCCGCCGCTCGTGGTCCAGCCGGTGAGGTTGGTGGTGACCGAGGACAGGGAGCGCGGGCCGAAGGTGACCTTGCCGCCCTGGGCGAGCAGACCCACGGAGCCGGTGTCGTGACGGTGGTCCTCGGCGCGGAGGAGCCGCTTGCCGTCGACGTACACCGTCAACTCCGGCCCGTCTACGGCCACTTCGAGGTCGTACGACTTGCCTGTGCGCGCGCCCGGCAGTGGTGCGGTGGCGATCGTGTCGCCGCCGGCCAGGTCGTAGAGGCGTAGGCGGGCGCGGCCCGGATCGAGGGCGACCACGTATCCGGTCGAGCCGTCGAGGGCGGCCCGGAACACCAACGCGGCTACGGAGGAGGCGGATTGGGGCGTGACGCGGGCCGCGTAGGTGCCCTTGGCGGCAAGTTGCTGCTCGGAGAGGGCGAGAGCGGGCCCGCGACGGTCGGTGGTCGCCTGCTGGCCGCCGTCGGAGGTGCGGGTCCAGGTGCCGGTGACAGGCAGAGGGTCCGGAATCGGTGCAGGGACGGGGGTTGCTCCGGCGGCGGCCTGGGCTGCGGGCATGATGCCAGCGAGAGGCAGCAGGGTGGCGGCGGTGCCTCCTGCGAGCAGGAGGGTACGGCGGGACACGCTCATGGCGGCTCCTGAGGAAGAGCGGGGAAGGGAGGGCCACGGCCCGGGGAGACGTCCACTCCCCGGGCCGTGGTCGGGTGTAAGGCCGTCACGGCCACAGCGGCCGGGGCCCTTCTGTGAAGGCCGACGCCATCTGCCAGGCGTCGAACCGCTCCAGGGCCACATCGCCGACGGCACCGATGCCCACGCCCACGGCCTCGTCGGGGCGGGTGGGGTAGATACGGGCGGCCAGCGGACGCCCGTTCGCGAAGATCTCCAGTGCGGAGTGGTCGACGAGGACGCGCAGGTCCACGCGGCCGTCGTCGTCCAACGACAGCTCGCCGTAACGGGGTTCGGTGTCGACCGTCGGGTCGAGGCTGCTGGCTTCGCGGTGCAGGCGGAGGGTGCCGCGCGTTCCGACGTACGGCCTGCTCACCTCCACGACCGTGCGCTCCGCACCGTCCGGTGTCTCGCGGACCACGAGCCGGGCGGTGGCTCCGGGGGCGAGGCTCAGGGTCACCTCGATGTCCAGCTGGTCTCCGCGTACGCCGTGCAGCGGGGTGTACGGGTCGGCCAGCGGGCCGGGCGCCACCTCCGCGCGCTCCCGCCGCAGTTCGGTCAGTTCGGGCACCGGGGCCTGGTGCAGGCGGCCGTCCGTGCCGAGCGTGACGCCCCTCGGCACGGACATCGCACCGCACCAGCCGGCCTGTGCGTTCGCCTCGTCCGTGCGCCCTTCCTGGAGCCAGCCGAACATGATGCGGCGGCCGTGCTCGTCGCGGGTGGACTGGGGGGCGTAGAAGTAGCGGCCGCCGTAGTCGAGGCGGTGGAGGGCGGTCGGGGTGAAGGTGTCGCCCTGGTAGCGGCCGGTCCAGTACAGGGGGTGGTGGGTGGTGCCTTCGTCCCAGGCGGAGAAGACGAGTACGTCGGTGCCATCGCCATCGCCATCGCCGTCGCTGTCGCCGATGCCGAACAGGTCGACGCACTCCCACATCGTGCCGGTCCAGTCGAGCTTGCCCCGGTTCTGGGAGGCGTCGCCGGTCAGGAGGGGGCCGACGTATCGCCAGGTGCGCAGGTCGTCCGACTCGTAGAGGAAGGCGGTTCCGCCGACGCCTCGGATGCCCGAGCCGACCAACTGCCGCCATACGCCGCCTTCCCGCCAGACGCAGTGGTCGCGGAAGGCGGTGGTGTCGACGCCCTCGGGCGGGGCGGTGATGACCGGGTTGGCCCGGTCCTTCGTCCAGTAGCGCAGGTCTGCCGATCCCCTTGCCACGCAAGGGAGTTCGCGGTCTTCGTGCCTGCCGGAGTAGACGAGCGTGGGCACTCCCCCGTCGTCGACGAGGACGCCGGACCAGCAGCCGTCGCGGTCGGGGCCGTCGGTGCCGGGGACGAGGGCGACCGGTTCGTCGGTCCAGTGGACGAGGTCGGTGCTGGTGGCGTGGCCCCAGTGGATGCGGTGGTGGGCGGCTGCCAGGGGGTTGTACTGGTAGAAGAGGTGGTAGACGCCGTTCCAGTGGGTCAGCCCGTTGGGGTCGTTGAGCCAGCCGCCGGGCGAGGTGAAGTGGAAGCGGGGGCGGTGGGGGTCGCGCAGGGCGCGCTCGGCCAGCCCCTCGGCGACCGGAGTGCCTGAGGGGAGGGTGAGGTCGTGGGTCATGCGGCGGTGGTCTCCGCTTTCTCGGTTGCGTCGGTAGCGGCCGTGGCCTCGCCGTCCGGTTGGTCGGTGGCCTTGAGGACGCGGCGGGCGATGTCGGAGGCGGGTGCGCGCAGGTGGCAGCGCACCCAGTGCGGCTGTCCTCCCCCAGCCTCCGGCCGGGGGGACCCCCATCTCGCTTCGCTCGCCTCGCCGACGATGTGGCGGACGGGGTCGGTACGGCTGCATGTGCCGTCGTCGCCGTATGGGCAGGACGTGGGGTTGAGGATCGCCTCCCGGAGGCGGGCGCGCTCGACGGGGTCGTAGCTTCCGGCCCGTTCGGGGTCGGGTACGGCGGACAGGAGCAGGCGGGTGTAGGGATGTGCCGGGGCGTCCATCACCGCCAACGCGTCGCCGCCCTCTACGAGTTCGCCGGCGAACATCACCATCGTGGTGTCCGCCAGGTAGCGCGCGGAGCCCAAGTCATGGGTGATGTAGAGCATGGCGATGTCCCGCTCGTCGCGCAGGCGGCGCATCAGGTTGAGTACGCCGACGCGTACGGAGACGTCGAGCATCGAGGTCGGTTCGTCGGCCAGGATCAGGTGCGGCTCCACCGCCAGCGCGCGGGCGATGGCGACGCGCTGGCGCTGGCCGCCGGAGAGTTCGTGCGGGTAGGACTGGAGCATGTCCTCGGTCAGGCCGACCGTCGCCATCAGCTCGCGCAGCGCGTCGCGGGTGGCGGAGTGGCCGTGCAGGACGAGGGCGCGGGTGAGGAAGTGCTCGATGCGGTGGACCGGGTTGAGCGAGCCGAAGGGGTCCTGGAAGACCATCTGGACCTTGCGGCGGTACGTCCGTGATGCCCGCCTCCGCTCGGTGCGCAGGACATTCTCGCCGTCGAGCAACACCTCGCCGGAGGTGGGCTGTTCGAGGCGTGCCAGGCAACGGGCGATGGTGGACTTGCCGCTGCCGGACTCGCCTACCAGGGCAGTGATGCGGCCGGCGGGGAGGTCGAAGGAGACGTCGTTGACGGCTCGGACGCGGCGGCGGGAGAAGACGGTGCCGACCTGGAAGTCCTTGGTGAGGCCTCGTACGGAGAGGAGAGGTGCGGTCGGTTTGGTCGGTGCGGTCGGGTTGGTCGGTGCGGTCGATTCGGTCATCGGGTGGCTCCTTGCGGACTGCGGGCCGTACTGCGGGCCACCCAGCGGCCGGGCGCGACCTCGCGCAGGTCGGGGATGTTCATGGAGCAGTCCGAGCGGTCCTCGGGGCAGCGGACGTGGAAGCCGCAGCTGTCGGCGGTGCGCGGGGCGTCGAAGAGGCCGGTGAGTTCCCGGCGCGGGCCGGTCAGCGGCGGGAAGGCGTTCATCAGTGCCTCGGTGTACGGGTGGAGCGGCTTCGCGAACAGATCCTTGGCGTCGGCGAGTTCGACGATCCGTCCGCCGTACATCACGCCCATGCGGTCCGACAGCTCGACCATCAGCGACATGTCGTGGGTGATGAACAGGATGGAGAAGCCCAGCTCCCGCTGAAGGTCGCGGATCTGCGCCATGATCTCCTGCTGCACGACCACGTCGAGCGCGGTCGTCGGCTCGTCCATGATCAGAAGCCGGGGGCGGAGCGCCACGGCCATGGCGATGACCACGCGCTGGCGCATCCCGCCGGACAGCTGGTGCGGGTACGCCTTCAGCCGCCCGGGGTCCATCCCCACCAGCTCCAGCAGCGCGCCCGCCTTCTCCCGCGCGGCCCGCTTCTTCAGCTTCTCGTGGGTGGTGAAGATGTCGACGATCTGCTCGCCGATGGTCAGGACGGGGTTGAGCGAGTTCATCGCCGACTGGAAGACCATGGCGATCTGCCGCCAGCGGAAGGCGCGCAACTCCCGTGCGTCCAGAGCGAGGACATTCCCGCCGTCGAAGCGGATGCTGCCCGCGGTGATCTCGGCCGGGGGCTTCAGCAGCCGCATCACCGCGTTGGCGATGGTCGACTTGCCGCAGCCGGATTCGCCCGCGAGGCCGAAGATCTCACCTGAGCCGATCTGGAACGACACGTTGTCGGCCCCGACGACCGTACGGCCGTCGCCGCCGTACTCGACCCGGAGGTCACGCACCTCAAGTACGGGTTCCATGGCTCAGCCCCTCCTCTCACGGCGGGCACGCCGGTTGCGCAGCCTAGGGTTGGTGATCTCGTCGACCGCGTAGTTGACCAGCGCCAGCGCGAAGGCGACGAGGGCGATGCACAGTCCGGAGGGGACGAAGGCCCACCATGTGCCGGTCATCAGGGCGCCGTCGTTGCTCGCCCAGTACAGGTTGGTGCCCCAGCTGACGACGCTGCTGTCGCCGAGGCCGAGGAACTCCAGGCCGGCCTGGGCGCCGATGCCGAAGATCACGCAGCCGAGCAGCGTGGTCATCACCACGGACGCCATGTTGGGCAGGATCTCGCGGAACATGATCCGAAGTGGGCGCTCTCCGGTGACGACGGCGGCGGCCACGAAGTCCTTGCCGCGGATCGACTTGGCCTGGGCGCGCAGTACCCGGGCGGAGCCCGCCCAGCCGGTGACGACGAGCACCAGGATGACGGTGGAGGTCCCGGGCGGGAGGAACGCGGCCAGGATGATGAGCAGCGGCAGTCCGGGCAGCAGCAGGAAGACGTTGGTGACCAGGGTCAGCGCGTCGTCCACGATGCGGCCGAAGTAGGCGGATGCGAGGCCGACGAGGATGGCGACGCCGGTCGCTGCGAGCCCCACGGTGAACCCGACGAAGAGGGAGCTGCGCGCGCCCCACAGGGTGAGGGCGAGTACATCCTGTCCCTTGGCGGTGGTACCGAGCAGGTGGCCGGCCGAAGGGGCCTGGCTTCCCGTGGAGTTGATGAGTGACGGGTCGCCCGGGGCGAGGACGGGAGCGAGCAGGGCGAGGAGCGCGAAGAGGGTGAGCAGGACCAGTCCCGTCAACGCCTTCTTGCTGTCGATGAGTTGGCGCAGCAGTCCGCGTCGGCGGGAAGGGCGTGCGGGAGCTGTCGGCGTGGTGGCCTTCGCGATCTCGATGGTGGTCATGTCGGCAACCCCCTTCAGCGGACGCGGACGCGCGGGTCGAGGCGGACGTAGACGAGGTCGACGAGGAAGTTCGCGAACAGCACCGCCGCCGTGAGCGTCAGGAAGATGCCCTGCATCAGCGGGTAGTCCAGGCCCTGGACTGCCATCAGCAGTTGGTAGCCGATGCCGGGGTAGGCGAACACGACCTCGGTGAGCAGCGCGCCGCCGACGACGAAGCCCAGCGCCATGCCGAAGTTGGTGACGGAGGGGAGCAGCGCGTTGCGGGCGGCGTAGCGGAACATGATCCGCGAGGGCCTGAGCCCCTTGGCCTCGGCCATCGTGATGTAGTCCTCGGCTGCCGTGGCGATCATGGTGTTGCGCATGCCGAGCATCCAGCCGCCGATGGAGACCAGGACGATGGTGAGCGCGGGCAGCACCAGGTGGGTGGCGACGTTCGAGAGGAACTCGCCGTTGAAGCCGGGGGTGAGCCCGACGTCGTACGCGTGCCGCAGTGGGAACCATCCCAGGGTCACCCCGAACAGGTACAGCGCGCCCATCGCCAGCCAGAAGTACGGGAACGAGCCGACGAAGATCAGCAGGGGCGGGAAGGCGGAGTCGAGGACGCCGCCGCGCCGCCAGGCGGCGACGATGCCGAGCAGGTTGCCGGCCACGGCGGCGATGACGAGCGCGACACCGCCGAGCAGCAGGGTCCAGCCGATCTGCGAGCCGATCACCTCGGAGACCGGGGTCGGGAAGCGGGTGATGGAGATGCCGAGGTCGCCGGTGAAGACGCTCTGGACGTAGGAGACGTACTGCTCCCAGAGAGGGCGGTCGTCCAGGCCGAAGAGTTTTCGCAGTTGGGCTATCTGGTCGGGCTGCATCGAGCCCTGGGCCTGCGCGAACATCCGGGAGACCGGGTCGCCCGGCATGAAGCGCGGGAGAACGAAGTTCAGGGTGATGGAGGCCCAGAAGGCGAGCAGATAGAACCCCAGGTTGCGCAGGATCAGACGCACGGGTCGTGCTCCCTGTCGGTGGGGGTGAACGGGGGTGCGGTGCGCGGGGGCGGCCGCCGGGTCGGGGAGGAGGGCGGCCGCCGGTCCGCGCGGGGGGCGTCAGCCCTTGACGGGCTTCAGCGAGGTGAGCACGAGGATCGTGGTGCCGTTGCGGTTGCCGAGGGTGGCGTACGGGTTCTTCTCGGTGGGCCAGCCGGTGAAGCGGGCGTCCGTGTACGCGCCCCACTCGGGGCCGGTGAACAGCGGGACGACGGGCGCGTCCTCGTTGTACAGCTCCTGCAGACCGTTCATCTGCTCGCGCTGCGTCTTCTCGTCGGTGGCGGCGGCGAAGGCGTCGATGAGCTGGTCGGCCTTCTCGTCACCGAAGCGGTGGTAGTTCTCGGTGGCCTGCTTGCCGACGGGCTGGAGCATCTTGGTCGACATCACGCCGCGGTAGTACTCGTACGGGGTGGCGCCGTTGTTGCTCCACACGATGCCGCTGTCGAAGGTGCCGGTGTTGTACGACGACTGGACGGCCGACCAGTCGGGCGTCTTGACGGTGGCGGTGATGCCGACCTTCGCGAGGTCCTGCTTGATGATGTTGGCGACCGAGATCCAGTCGGTGGAGGCGGAGCCGACGGAGATGTCGAGCGTGAAGTCCTTGCCGTTCTTCAGCTTCCGCTTGCCGCCGCTCTCCTTGTAGCCGGCCGCGTCGAGGGCCTTCGCCGCCGCGTCGGTGTCGTGCTTGGTCCAGGTGCAGGAGGCGGCGAGGGAGGAGTCGCGCCAGTCGTCGTACGTGCGGGCCAGACCCGTACAGTCGGCGGGTTCTGCGTAGCCGTTCATCGCGACCTTGGTGATCTGGTCGCGGTCGACGGCCATGCTGAGTGCCTTGCGGACGTCAGGGTCGTCGAACGGCGCCTTTGTGGTGTTCAGCTGCCAGTTGATCATGGCGCCGGTGGCCGGGAACCAGTAGTGGTTGTGCTTCTTGTCCTTGGCGACGAAGGACTTCTCGATGTCCGGGATGAACGACTGCGTCCAGTCCACCTCGCCGTTGGTGAAGGCCACGTTGGCGCTGTCGTTGCCGGAGAAGGCGAGCATCTGGATGCCGGCGATCCGCTGCTTGGCGGGCTGCCAGTAGTCGGGGTTCTTGCGCAGCTCGTACGACTGCGCCTGGAACTTGTCGATCTTGGTGTACGGGCCGGTGCCGACCGGGTTCGGGTTGGTGAACTTCGCCGGGTCCTTCACCTCGGACCAGATGTGCTTCGGCAGGATGTAGTGGCTGCCGATCTCGAAGAAGGCGGGCGAGAAAGGCTTGTTGAAGGAGAACTTCACCGTCTGGGCGTCGACCGCGGTGACCTTGTCGAGGTAGTCGTAGCCGCCCAGCACCTTCTTCTGGAGATCGAAGGTGTACACGACGTCATCGGCGGTCAGCGGCTTGCCGTCCGACCACTTCACACCCTCGCGCAGCGTGAACGTGAGGAACTTGCCGTCCTTGGCCTGCTCCCACTTGGTGGCCAGCCACGGGGTGTCCTTGCCGTCGGCCATGCTGTGGACCACCAGCGGCTCGTAGACGGCCTCCTTGGTCATGGGGGCGGCCTGCGGGGACAGCGGGTTGAAGTTGCGCGTGAACGTCGCCAGGTCTTCGCGCGGGATGGTGAGCAGCTGGTTGCCGGAGGTGTCACCGGCTCCGGAGGTGCCCGTGCCGCCCGTACAGGCTGACAGGACCAGGGCTGCGGCGGCGGTCGCGGTGGCGGCTCTCAGGACGGCTCGGGGCCGACGTGAGGGTATGCGGGAGGGTGCCATAATGGAGACTCTTTTCCTCTCTTCAACACACAGGGCGAAGACGGGGATGGGATTGCCCGGCGGACTGATTCGCGGTCAGACCGACGAGCGTTCGAGCAGCGGGCAGTCGATCGTCACCCGGTGGGTGTCGAGCGGCTGCCCCGCTGCGAGAGCGGCGAGCATGTCGACGCCCTTGGTGCCCATGGCCTCGAAGGGCAGGGCGAGCGTCGTGAGTTTCGGCCGCAGATAGGCGGCGATGAGTTCCTGGTTGTCGAACCCCACCACGGCCACGTCGTGCGGGATGCGCAGCCCACGTTCCTTGATCGCGTCGTACGCGCCCATCGCCATCCGGTCGTTTCCGCAGAACAGCGCGGTCGGCCGGTCGGCGGCGGGGCGGTCCAGCAGTTGGCAGGCGGCGGTGTAGGCGCCGTCGGCGGTGGCCCAGCCGGGGATGACGAGGGAGGGGTCGGGGGTGATCCCGGCCTCGCGCAGGGCACGCTCGTACCCCTCGCGCCTGCCGATGGCGGCCGGGATCTCCGGGTCGAGGTTGATGAACCCGATACGGGTGTGACCGGCGTCCAAGAGCCGGCGGGTGGCGCGGTGTCCGCCCGACTCCTCGTCGGGCAGGATGCACGGCAACTCCCCTTCCGCGTCATAGCAGTTGACGAGCACCGTCGGCACCTCGCGGGCGACCTTCGGCAGAGTGACGGCCCGGTGCCAGGTCGTGGCGTACAGCAGCCCTTCCACCCGGTGCTCCAGCATCTGGTCGAGCGCGGCGGCCTCCTGGGCGGGGTCGCCCTCGCTCGCGGCGATCAGCAGGAACCTGCGGTCGCCCCAGGCGCGGCTCTGCGCACCCGTGATCACCTCGGCCGCGAAGGGGCCGGTCACGATTTCGGTGATCAGTCCGAACCATCCGCTGCGGTTGGCGGCGAGCGCCCGTGCCCCGGCGTTGGGCCGGTAGCCGAGCTCGTCTATCGCCTCCAGGATCCGCCGACGGGTCTCGTCGGGGATGGCGGCACCGGGCTTGTCGTTGAGGACGAAGGAGACCGTGGTCCGCGAGACGCCCGCAGCGCGTGCCACGTCGCTCATGGTCACGCGACGCGTCTTGTTCGTGGCCACTTTCGGTTCCCTTCGGCCGGCCGGAGACGCGGCGGCATCTCCGGTTTCGCGCTTTAATAACGCGCGTTACTACCGTGTGGCTGGGAAGTTACGTCCGTCTTGAGCGGCATGTCAATACCTGTGCGGGGGCTGGAAGCGGACAGCCTCAGGACACCAGGGGCCGCGCAGGGGACTTCGGGGGCCGGGGCGCGCGGCCGGCGAAACGTACGCACCCGTCGTTCAGCGGGAACTGACCCGCGCGGCCAAGGACCGGACCTCAGCGGCCGCGCCGCCGGCACGGCATCCGCCGGCATGGCATCCGTCTGTGTGCGACCCGACTTGTTCGTACGACTTGTTCATGGGACTCAGTCGATATGATGCCGTCATGGCTCACGTTCCCGCGGCCGAGCGCCGCCCCCAGCTGATCAAAGCGGCCATCGACTTCATGACGAGGGAAGGAGTCGCAGCCGGGAGTACCCGTGCCATCGCCGCCGAACTGGGGGTGGCCCAGGCCACGGTGCACTACACCTTCGGCACGAAGGAAGGGCTGTACCGCGCCGTGATGCAACAGCTCGCGCAGGATCTGATCGCCCAGGTCGAGGCGGCCGCGCCGGCCGACGCCGGATTCGAGGAGACGGTCAGCACCCTGGCCGCCGCCCTCTGGCGCACGGTGCGCGAGCAGCCCGCCAGCCATCAACTCCTCGCGGAACTCACCCAATTCGCGCTCCGCACCCCCGCCCTGAGCGAGGCACTCGAGAACCACCACCGAGGGGTGCACGAGCTGACGGCACGACTGGTGACCGAGGCAGCCGAGCGCACCGGGCAGCCACTCGCCCAGCCCGCGGAAACGATCGCGCGCTTCTTCCTCGCCGGCTTCGACGGCCTCACGATGCAACACCTCTCACTCCCCGACGAGGAGGCCGAACACACCTGCCTCCAGGCCTTCGTGTCCGCCGTGGTGGCCATGGCCGGCGGCCGGCTGGAGCTGGTGTCGATACCGGCGAACTGACGACACAGCACACGGGCTCGGGCGCCCTCGTACGCGTAGGCGTACGAGGGCGCCCGAGCCCGTTTTCCACGAAGGTGACTCACGCGACAGTCGTTCGACTTGTTCGCTCGACTTGAGCAAATGATAAAGTCGGCCCATCGACCAAGATTCCCCACCCACCTAGGGAGTTCGTCATGGCCGTACTGCTCCACCGGCTGGGCCTCAGCGCCTACCGGCACCGCAAACTGGTCCTGGGCATATGGCTCTTCGTCCTGGCCTCGCTCATCGCGTGCGTCAGCGTCTTCAGCGGCAAGCTCGACGACCGCTTCTCCGTGCCCGGCACCGAGTCGCAGCGTGCGCTGGACAGCCTGAGCAAGACCCTTCCGGAAGCCTCGGGCGCCAACGCCCAGATCGTCTTCACCGCCCCCGAGGGCCACCGGATAACCGAAGCGCCCTACGCCGCGACCATCTCCCGGACCGTGACGGCGGCCGAGAAGGCTCCCCAGGTCAGCGCGGTCGCCGCCCCCCGCGCCACCGGCGCCGTCTCGGCCGACGGAACCACGGCGATCGTCCAGGTCCAGTACCCGGTGCAGAACGCGGAGGTCCGTACCTCATCCGTGGACGCGATCGAGGACGCGGCCGAGGCGGCGGAGGCGGACGGGCTGAAGACCTCGGTCGGCGGTTCCGTCTACAGCAGCAAGGGAGTTCATGTCGGTCCGGCGGAGATCATCGGCGTGGCCGTGGCCCTGCTCGTCCTCGTCGTGACGTTCGGTTCGCTGCTCGCCGCCGGCATGGCGCTGCTGCCCGCGCTGATCGGTGTGGCGGTCGGCCTGACCGGGCTGTTGGCGCTGGCCCCCGCGGTGAGCATCTCGTCCACGGCCGTCACGCTCGCCCTGATGCTGGGCCTGGCCGTGGGCATCGACTACGTCCTGTTCATCCTCTCGCGCCACCGCCAGCAACTGGCCCGCGGAGCCGACCCGAAGGAGTCCATCGCGCTGGCCACCGGCACGGCCGGAAGCGCCGTGGTCTTCGCCGGCACCACCGTGATCATCGCGCTCGCCGCCCTGAGCGTCATCGGCATCCCGTTCCTGACCACGATGGGGCTCGGGGCCGCCGGAGCCGTACTCATCGCCGTACTGGCCGCGATCACCCTCGTACCCGCCGTCGCCGGATTCGCCGGCTCCCGGCTCACCCCCAAGCCCGGCAGCCGCGCCGCGAAGCGGGCCGCGGACACCGAGGGGGACGGCGGTCGCCCCACCATGGGCGCCCGCTGGACCAAGCTGGCCATCGCCAAACCGCTGCTGACAGTGCTGGCCGTCGCGGGCATCCTGGTGACCCTCGCCCTGCCGGCCACGGACCTGCGCCTGGCCCTGCCCGACAACGGCTCCGCCCCGCACGCCTCGACCGAGCGCAAGGCGTACGACACGATCAGCGACAAGTTCGGCGACGGCTTCAACGGCCCGCTTCTCGTGCTGGCCGAGACCAAGAACGGTACGAGTGCGGCGAGTTCACAGGCCGGCGCCCAGGTGGCCGAGAAGCTGCGGACCCTCAAGGACGTACAGGCCGTGCTGCCGCCCCAACCCACCAGCGATCCGGCACAGAGCGTCATCACCGTCTTCCCCAAGTCCGGCCCGGACAGCGTCCGCACCGATCAGCTCGTACGCGACATCCGCGCGACGGACGCCGACATCCGTGAGACCACCGGCGCCACCATCGCGGTCACCGGCACCACCGCCGTCAACATCGACATCTCCACCCGGCTCAGCGACTCCCTCCTCCCCTTCGTCGGCATCGTCGTCGGCCTCAGCCTGCTCCTGCTGATGATCGTCTTCCGCTCGCTGGTCATCCCCGTCAAGGCCGCCGTCGGCTTCCTGCTCTCGGTGGGCGCCTCGCTCGGCCTGGTCGTTGCCGTCTTCCAGTGGGGCTGGCTGGCCGACGTACTCGGTGTGCCCAGCAGCGGCCCCGTCGTCAGCTTCCTGCCGATCATCCTGATCGGCGTGCTGTTCGGACTGGCCATGGACTACGAGGTGTTCATGGTGTCCGGGATGCGCGAGGAATGGGCTCACACCGGCCGGGCCCGCCAGTCGGTCGTCGACGGTGCGCGGCACAGCGCACGGGTCGTCACCGCGGCCGCCCTGATCATGTTCACCGTCTTCGCCGGGTTCTTCCCGCTCGACGACGCCCTGATCAAACCCATCGCGTTCGCCCTCGCAGTCGGCGTGGCCATCGACGCCTTCGCCGTCCGCATGACGCTCGTACCAGCGGTACTCGCCCTCGCCGGACGGGGCGCCTGGTGGCTGCCGGCCTGGCTGGACAGGGTCCTGCCGGACCTCGACATCGAAGGCACCAGCCTGCAGAAGGCCACATCGGCGGACGACACGGAAGCCAAGGAAGCCGAGGGGGCCATGGAAGCCGAGGGGGCCAAGGAACCCCAGACCATCTCCTGAGCCCACCCGGGTACGTACGGATCCATCCGGTGGGCTCGCGGCGCCGGCCACATCACGAGCCCACCTCGAGCGGCACCGCCACCGCCCGAATCCCCACTCCCCTCCCCTCCTCAACTCTCCCCTAGGCGACCCAACCCAGCGCGAGCAGGCGCCGGCGGAATGGCGCCACGACGAAGCCTTCAGCGCCGTCGCCTACCTGACACCCGAAGAGATGAGCCGAGTCGCGGACACCATCCGACGGGCACTCACCCCCTACCAGGACCGCGAACAACGCCCCCTGGCACGGCCCGACGGCGCCCGACCGGTGGCCCTCATCACCCGACTGTTCCCCTTGCTTCCCCACGCGACGGACGAGACGGAGCAGGCTTGAATCCGAGCCGAATGCGAGAGCGTGCCGGAGCGCTGACTCGAACCGCCATGGCCGACTCCTCCACCGTTTCGGAGGAGGAGTCGGCCGCCGGACGATTGTCGAGCCCGTGTGAAGGGGCCGTCACCGGTAGCGGGATGCCGTTGGTCAATTCGGGTCGTGTGTCGGCCCGTTGACCGGTTCGATCCAGAGGTTTCTGAAGCGGACCTTGTTGCCGTGGTCCTGGAGACGGATAGCGCCCGCCGCGGCCGATTACGCATCGCCACCGCCGGTCGGGCCGTTCACCGCGACGTTGTCGTGGACCTTTCTTCCGTTCCACACCACGGTGATCCTGGCGTCTTCCGTCTTCTGGCCTGCGGCGTCGAAACGGGCCGCTCGGAAGACGATGTCGTACGTCTGCCAGGTTTCGGGTGCGGTGGCGGCGTTCAGGTCGGCGGCCTTCTTCTCGTAGATGGACGCGGCCTCGTTCGGGGCGAGTTGCTGCACTCCGAAGGAGTCCAGGATCTGGATCTCGTACCGGTCCTGGAGTTGAAGTGCTCTCCTTCCTTCGCAAGCTCAGGAAGGAGATTCCCGCCTACCTTGCGGCGGCGGGCTTGGCGCCACGGGTGCGCCTGACGACTGCCCTTCCGGCAGCCGGGATCGCCACGAGGCCGATCCGGTACAGGTGCAAGATGTTCCGGGCTGCGTTGTGGTCGGCGTTGCCTTCCCAGCCGCAGTCGGGGTTCTTGCATACGAACGTGGCCTGGTCCTCCCGGCTGCCGGGCGTGATGAAGCCGCACGTGGAGCAGCGCAGGGAGGTGCTCGGGGCGGGGACCTTGGCGAGGGTGCCGCCGTGGCGGGCGGTCTTGTATGTCAGCATTGTCACGGTGCGGCCCCATGCCTCTTGGCTGATGGAGCGGTTCAGGCCGGACTTCTGCGCGACGTTCCTGCCGGGTTCCTCGATGGTTCCCCTGGCGGACTTGACCATGTTCGTGATGTTGAGTTGTTCGACCACGACCGTGCCGTAGGTGCGGGCGAGGTGCGTTGTGGTCTGGTGCTGCCAGTCAACGGCGCGGCGCGTGGCTCTTGCGCGGAGCTGCTTGATCTGGTCGTAGGTGTTCCGCAGCCGGTTGGAGCTGCGCTCCTCCGGCTTACGGAAGGATTTGCGGTGTGCGGCCCGCTGTTCCAGGCGGAGCAGCTTGGCTTTCTCGTCCGGGTTCAGCCACTTGTCGCGGTCGGCGGTGCCGTCCGGGAGCCGGGGTGGCCGCCCGTGGTCCTGGTGGTTGCCGTCGGACAGGGCGAGAGGCAGGTTCACCCCGGCGTCGATGCCGACCTCGCCGCCGCCATGCGGTTCGGGCCTGGGCTGGAGGGTCTGGACGCGGAAGGCGATGTGCCAGCCGAGCGCGTCCTTGACCAGCCGCGCCCCGGTGATCCGGTTCTCCTTGTTCGCTGCCTTGCCCACCGGCAGATCACGGGTCCAGCGGAACCGGACGCGGCCGACCTTGGGGATGTTGACCATGCCCCACCGTCGGTGCACCCGCTTGATCTGGAGGTCGCGGCCCTGCGGGATGTCCACGGACATGACGGTGCGGATGCGGGCCTTGAAGGTGGGCTCCTCGGCCCGTTTGTCCCAGCAGTTCTTCCATGCCTGGACGTACGTCTTGAGGACCGCCTGCGCGGCCTGTGCGGGCAGCACCGCGTACCAGTCGATCTCCTTGCGGGCCTGACGCAGCGTCTGGTCCATGCGGGACAGCGACCTCTGGCACTTCGGTGTCATGGTCCACAGGTCGTGGAGCTGATTCCACATCGCCCGCGCCGCATGAGCCTGGTCGTCCACGAGCCGGGTCTGCGCAGGCGTCAGCGCCAGCCGGGCGCGATGCCCGAACTGCCGCTCCTCCAGCGCACGCTCCGTGGTCACGCGATCACTGTATCATTTGGTTTATGTCGCCACGCTGGAATCCAAATCCTGATGTACGCACCGGCCGTCACGTCGTGTACAACCTGCATGTCCACTTGGTGTTCGTCACCAGGTACCGGCGGAAGGCATTCACCGACGCCATGCTCAGCCGGTGTGAAGAGATCATGCGGGAGGTGTGCGCGGACTTCGAGGCCGAGCTGAAGCAGTTCAACGGCGAAGAGGGCTACGTGCACCTCCTGGTGCACTACCCGCCGAAGGTCCAGCTCTCCAAGCTGGTCAACTCCCTCAAGGGCGTCTCCGCCCGGCTACTGCGCAAGGAATACGACGCTCACGTCCGCCGGTATCTGTGGGGCGGCCACTTCTGGTCCGGCTCCTACTTCGCCGGATCCTGCGGCGGGGCACCGCTGACCGCCGTACGCCAGTACATCGAGAGCCAGGAGCGCCCCACAGGCTGACGACAACACTGCGGACCCGTGCGAACGGTGCGGGTCAGAGCAGTTCCGAGATGGCCTTCACCCCCGCCCTGAAGGGCGGAGCACCGGCCAAGATCAAAGATAGATGCCGCTGTTGCCGCGGTCCTGCCCGGTGACGTCGTCCGGCAGCTTCGGCACCCGGAATTCGGCGTGCAGTCTGAAGTCGCCGAAGGACCGTTTGGTGCGGAGGTCGCCGCAGCACACCTCGATGGAGTCCTCGGCGGTGTGCGGCCATTCGGCGCTTCGGCCGTCGGTGTGCTGCCAGGCGGTGGCGAGGCTGCCGCCGGAGAACAGGTCGATACGGCTGCCGGGTCTGCGTACGTCGATCATGTCGAGGTTGACGTGGCCGGTGTCCTCGGGCCGGTAGGTGTACGTGATGGTGTTGCGGCCTTTGCGGAGGTCGAGCCGCTCGGTGCTGGTGGACCAGCGGTTCCAGGCGCCGGTGGAGGGGAGGCTGGGGGTGACGCCGGCCTCCAGGCCCTGTGTGTGCCGGAACACCGCGCCCTGGTATTCGCCGTCCACCTTCTCCAGGTCGGCGCGCTGGATTCCGCCATAGGCGACATCGCCGAAGAGCATCTGCCCGGTGAAGGGCCCCTTCTTCAACAGCATGGGTGTGCTGGGTGAGTTGGCTATCTCGTTCTGCGGCAGCCAGAGCACCGGCTTGGTGACCGTGCGGTCGTCGAACGGGCCGTCCGGGTTGGTGTGGTGGTTGAAGAACCGGCCGGGTTTGATGTGCAGCAGCTTGGAGGAGGGCAGCCAGCCTCCCTGGTTGTCGGTGACGAAGAGCTCGCCCCCCGGACCGCGTCCGATTCCGTTCGGTGTGCGCAGGCCGCCGGCCAGGTAACTGACCTTCCCCGTCTTCTTGTTCACCTTGATGGTGGTGCCGCGGTTCGGGGCGGGCTGCGGATCGGTCGTCGCGCCGCCGTAGTTGATGGCGACGGACAGGTTCAGGTAGAAGTGCCCGTCCTCGTAGAGCAGTCCGAAGGCGAACTCGTGGAAGTTCCCTCCGTACGGCCACTCGGCGACCTTCCGGATCTCGCCCGCGGTGTTGTCGCCCTTGGTGTCGGACAGCTCGGTCAGCTGGTGCTTCTCCGAGACGTACAGCTTTCCGTCGACGTACTTGATCCCCATCGGCTCCTTCCGGCCGTCGGCGATCTTCTTGTACGTGACCTTCTCCGGACCGGTGTCACCCGTGACGTTGTCGAGGACGTACACCTCTCCCCGCGTCTCGTCGCTGCCGCCCCACGTGGTCACGGCGAGCCGGCCGCCCGGCATCCAGTCCATCGCGGAGACCTGTGGTTCGAAGCCCTCGGGGCGCAGATCGGTGAGGTCGTAGGCGGGGTTGACCGCGGTCAGCGGGAGGCCGTCGCCCGGGGTGTCGTAAGTGCCCTCGCACTCCTTGCGGCCGGGGGCGGTGACGCGGACGACGTCGGCGTCGGTGCTGAGAACGGAGTTCGGGACGAGGGTGAAGTCGTCGGCGCCCGGCGGCTTCCACTGGAGGGTGACCTGCTGTTCGCCACCGCGGTCGAAATGGTCGATGTGCAGGGCGTGGTAACCGGGCGTGAGGGTGATCTCGCCGTCCTTGGGCTCGGCGCCGTGCAGTCCGTCGTGGTCGATGACCTTCTGGTCGCCGATGAAGAGGCGGGAGCCGTCGTCGCTGATCAGGCGGAAGGTGTACGTACCGTCAGCGGGAACATTGATGTTGCCGATGATCTGCGACACGAAGTTGTCGGTGAAACCGAAGCCCTCGGTGGAGGACCAGTCGACGGTGGGGATCAGTTTGTCGACGTTGGGCGTCTGGGCGGGCTTGAGGTCGCAGAGTTCACTCAGCGGGGACTGGATGTCGAAGACGCGGAGGGTGAGGCCGGGTTCCTGGGGCGGCAGATCCGCGAACGGCTTGTCGTCCGCGCCGGCGGCGGGCGCCACGAGGCCTGCGGTGAAGAGGGCGGTGAGAAGTAACCCGGCGGTTCTTCGTGCTCTACGGCGGTTGCGGCGGGCCCTCGAAGACTTGCGTGGCGTCACTCTTCCTCCTGCTGGGCGCTGTGAGGCGATGCGCCGGGGGTGACCGGCGTCCGCGGAGTGGAGTTCGTGCACGTACGGGTGGCACGGCGGGGTTCCGCGGTGATGCACGCGGGTCCGCCGTACGAAAGCGACGCCCAGCGTACGAAGGAGAGTTGAGACCGTCCATACTTTGTCCCCAAAAAGGAGAAACCGAGCGCGAGGAAGCCAGCCCGGGCAGCGCCCGGTCCGCCCCCTGACACGCGAGCCCGACTTCGTGGCCGCACGAATCAGCCACAAGGATCAGAAACGGCGCAGGCACGTCGCTCGGTTCTCATGGGTCTCGACAACCACATGATCACCAGCGGAGGTGCCTGCACTGCTCTGCCCGGCGAGGCTACCCAGCCGCCTCAGCGGCCTCCTCGACGGTGTCCAGATAGAACCGCACCGACGCCAGCCGCCCGTCGCGGAGGCCATGGATGGCCGCACCACGCGCCAGGTACGGCATCCCGGCCTGTGTATTTCCGCGAATCTCCCACTCGCTCCAGATCTTGTCACCGTCCTCGACGGACTGCAGGACGGTCCCCACGAGGTCCGGAACGTGCGCGAAGAGTCCGCCCCAGTTCCTCCGGACGATCTCGCGACCGACGAAATTCCGCTCGGGATGGAGCGGAAGCTCCGAGACGAAGTCCTCGGTGAAGCAGTCGACGAATTCGTCCAGGTCGTGCGCGTTCATCGCCTTTTCCATGCGCTGCAGGATTTCCGTACCGCTCACCGAGTTCACCGTCTCCATCAATGGGGTTTACGACACTGCCGGCGGCCGGCTCGACTCCGGCTCGCAACTTGGCGCCGACCGGCCCACCTTGTCGATCAAGGATGGCAACGGGTCCCCGGGCCTAGCCTGGGCCAAACTGTCCCACCATCGAAGTGGGCCCGCGCCCCGCACCTCCGACGAGCTCCCTGAGCCGGCCGGCGTCCTCGGAACCCGGCTGAGCAGTGAAGACCATGGCCCGCAGATCGCTGTCACGAACCGTCAACAGGTCGCAGTCCAGGGCGATATCACCCACCTCGGGGTGACTGAGTACGGACTGGTCATCCTGGTGGGCAACGGCCCCCGCCCTGCTCCACAAGGTGGAGAACGACCGACTCGTACTCCGCAACTCATCGATCAGGGCGGCGAGGGTGTCGTCCGCGGGGTAGCGCAGTGACGCGGTCCGAAGCTCCGCCGCCAGCATCGCCTCGAACCTGGCCGCCTGATCGGCAGACCTGCGGACGCGACCGGACTCCGGATTGAAGGCGCGCCACGCGAGGTTCCGATCCCAGCTGTGTGACATCTGCTCCCCGCACGCCAGCGCCTCCCATGCGCTGTTCCAGGCGACCACCGTCCACGTCGCATCACAGACACACACCGGCGTGCCGTCAAGGCGCTCGAGCAGCCGTCGCGCGCCCGGACCTATGTCACGAGGGACCGGTCCGTCAGCGGGGGCGTGCCCCGCCAGCGCACAGAAATGCTCGTACTCGGCCCGGTCCACGCGTAACGCCCGGGCGAGGGAGTTCACGACACCGGCCGACGGGTGGCTCCAGCCCTGCTCGAGCCGTCTGATGTAGTCCGCCGAGACGCCGGCCAGGTCGGCAAGCTCCTCTCTGCGCAGCCCGCGAGTACGACGTCGGCCCTCTGCGGTGAGGGCAACCGCGGCAGGGTCGGTACTTTCACGCCGCGCCCGAAGTGCGGCACCGAAGAGATTGTGTTGCCTCATAGATCGAGTGTGGCTCACGAACGCCGCGCCACGGTACGGACGTTGGGCGCGTCCGGCTCGAAGCCAAGGGTTCGCGGCGCCCAGCGCGGGCCTACCGCTGGATCACTCCGAACCGGCCGGCGTCGTCTGGGTCAGCACGCAGACCCAGCGCCCGCGGCGGCGAACGTACACGTCGGTCGTCCACTCATCGGCGTTGTACCGCTCGCCGCCGTAGTGCGCCGTGTTCGTCACGCGCGCCGACCAGACCGCCGTGTCGCCGTAGACCCGCACCCTGGCCGGGCCCACGCGCTCCATCGCCGAATGCGAGAGTGTGCCGGAGCGCACCAGCGACAGCAGCTTGTCCCGGCCGTCGATGCCGGTCGGCGCGACCATGCACCACTCCTCCGCCATGAACTCCGCCATCGCGTCGGCGTCGTCGGCGACGACCGCCGCGGCCCAGGCGTCGGCCACGCGCTCGATCTCCCGCAGGTCCGCCTCGGTCCCGTACTCCTCGGTCCCGTACTCCTCGGTCCCGTACTCCTCGGTCCCGTATTCCTCGGTCATCGGGCACCTCCTCGTCCCGACTGTGAGTCACCATTGTGCGGGGTCGGTGCCGGCGAGTCCCGTCCGCTCCAGAGGTCGGGACCTCTATGCAGCTCGAGTCACCCGCTCGGTGTCAGGGGCCGGCGTGTCGTTCCAGTAGGGACCGGACGCCGAAGGGCTGCACCTCGAGCAGGACGATGGTGGTGTTGGACCGGACGACCCCAGGGGCTTCCAGCAGCAGGTTCGTGATGCGGTGCAGGTCTTCGGTGTCGCGGGCGACCACGCGGGCGAGCAGGTCGCCGTCGCCGGTGGTGACGAGCAACTCGACCACCTCGGGAATGCGCAGGATCGCGTCGCGGGTGGACTGCCCCACGCGCTGGCTGATCGACATCGTGATGAGTGCCAGCAGCGGATAGCCGAGAGCCTCGGGTGCCACGCGCCGGCTGTGCTCCCTGAGTTGACCGCCTTCTTCCAGTCGCTTCAGACGCGCCTGCACGGTGTTGCGGGCCAGACCGAGCCGCTCGGCCAGGGCAACCGTCGTGGCTCGTGGGTCCGCGTCGAGCGCCAGGAGGATCTTGGCGTCGAGGGCGTCGACGTTTCGCATGGTGCTCAGTATGGCACAGCGCGAACGTGCCACATTGAGCATTCTGCTCATAATCCCTGCCGCATATTGCGCATTCCGATACACCTTCCTAGGTTCATGCCATGCAAAAAGCGCAATGCGACAACACGTCAACGACCAGCGCCGCCCGTGTGGACCGCCGGGTATGGGGTGACGAGGACGAGATCGTGGCGGCCGCCCTCGACTACGCGCGGCGGCGCATCACGCAGGCTCCGGATCCGGTGACCGGCGCCCGCCCCGCCGCCGACCTCGCCCTCGCGGCCCGTACGGCCATCACCCCCTGGGGAATCGGCGGCGCCGCGGCCCTCGAACTCTTCGACCGAGTCCTGGCACCTGCGACCCGCGCCCAGAACGGACCGACGAACCTCGCGTACATCCCCGCGGCCCCCACCCGTGCCGCACTCGCCTTCGACGCGGTCACCGGCGCGGCGAACATCTTCGCGGGCCTCTGGGAGGCGGGAGCCGGCGCCATTCACGCCGAGAACGAGGCGCTGGCCTGGCTCACCCAGTTGCTCGGATGGCCCGGCACCGCAGCGGGATGCTTCGTCAGCGGCGGCACCATGGGCAACCTCTCGGCTCTCATCACGGCCCGCGCCGCTGCCGCCGCGTCCCGGCCCCGGCCGACGGACGGCTGGAAGATCGTGTGTGCCGACAGCGCCCACTCCTCGATCAGGTCCGCGGCACAGGCGATGGACATCGAAGTCGTCACCGCACCCGTGGACCAGCGGGGACACCTCACCGGCGCCGCCGTGAACGCGGTCCTGAACTCCACGAGCGGCGTGTTCGCCGTGGCGGCGACCGCCGGGACCACCAATGCCGGTCTCATCGACGACCTCGATGACATCGCCGACGCGTGCGAACGCCACCAGGTGTGGCTGCACATCGACGGCGCCTACGGCGGAGCGGGCCTGGCGGCACCCAGTGTGCGGCACCTCTACTCCGGCATCGAACGGGCCGACAGCTTCATCGTCGATCCCCACAAGTGGCTCTTCGCCCCGTACGACTGCTGCGCACTGCTCTACCGGGACCCCGCGGCGGCACGCGCCGCGCACAGTCAGTCGGCGCACTATCTCGACGCCATCGACCGCGACGTCCACAATCCGTCGGACCTGGCCCTCCACCTCAGTCGCCGCGCCCGCGGTCTGCCGCTCTGGTTCAGCCTGGCCGTCCACGGAACCGAGCGGTACGCGCGTGCCGTGGAGCAGACGCTGACCACCAGCCGACTGGTCGCCGACGCCATACGCGTCAGTGACCATCTACGCCTGGCGATCGAGCCCGAGCTGTCCGTCGTCCTCTTCGAACGCCCTGGCTGGGGCCCGCAGGACTACGCGTCATGGTCCGCCCGTACCGCCGAAACGGGCGCCATGCTGTGCGTGCCGACGCAGTGGAACGGCGCAACGGTGCTGCGCATGGCCTTCGTCAACCCGGACACCCGTGCCGACGACATCATCGGCACGCTCCGCACACTCCGCTAGTGAGTGCAGGTCGAGTGACCTGCGCCGTGGTGCGGCGTCAGCGGGAGTGGCCGAGTTGGGTGAGGGCCAGGTCGAGCGTGTCGGCGAAGAAGTCGGCTGCGGTGGTGTCGATGCACAGCGGTGGCTTGATCTTGAGGATGTTGAGGTGGTCGCCGGTGGGCTGGACGATCACGCCGAGGTCGAGCATGCGGTCGCAGAGTTCGGCGGTTTCTTCTGTGGCGGGTTCCAGGCCGACGTGGTCCCGTACGAGTTCGAGGCCGAGGTAGAGGCCCGAGCCGTGGACGGCGCCGATGATGCCGTAGCGCTCGGCCAGTGCCTCGAGCCGGCTTTTCAGGCGGCCGCCGACGCGCGCCGCGTTGCCCTGGAGGTCTTCGTCGCGCAGGGCGTCCAGGACGGTGAGGCCCACGATGCTGGAGACGGGGCTGCCGCCGGTGGAGGAGAAGAAGTAGCCCTGGTCGCGGTACCGGTCCGCGACCGCCTTCGACGTGATGACGGCGCCGAGGGGGTGTCCGTTGCCCATGGCCTTGGCGACACAGACGATGTCGGGGACGACCTGCTGCTGCTCGAAGCCCCAGAACCAGTGTCCCAGGCGGCCGTATCCGACCTGGACCTCGTCGGCGACGGCCAGGCCGCCGTGACGCCGTACCGCCGCGTACACCTGGGCGAGATAGCCGTCGGGAAGGGCGACTCCTCCGGCGTTGCCGTAGAAGGTCTCGCCGATGAACGCTCCCGGCGGGCGGCCGGCCGCGGCCAGTTCGTCGATCACCGCGACGGCCTCGGGTGCGTAGCGCACGGCGTCCGGCCCGCGGTGGCGGCCGCGGTAGGAGTTGGGCGAGTCCACGGTGTGCACCCAACTCGGGCGGGTGGCCAGGGCGTTCGGGTTGTCCTGGAGCGAGGTGGAGACCGCGTCGGAGGCGTACGTCCAGCCGTGGTACGCCTCGCGCAGCGCGACGACGTCCTGCCGGCCAGAGGCCCCGATGGCCAGGCGAAGGCCCAGATCCACCGCTTCCGAACCGGAGTTGACGAGGAACACCGTGTCGAGAGGTTCGGGGAGGAGGGCGGCCAGGCGCTCGGTGAACTCCACCACGGAGGCGTAGTGGAAGCGCGAGTTGGTGTTGAGCCGCCGCAACTGCCGGGAGACCGCTTGCTCGACGCGGGGGTGGGCGTGGCCGAGTGGGGTGACGTTGTTGACGATGTCGAGGTACGACCGGCCGTCGGTGGACAGCAGATGGTGGCGCCAACCACGTTCGATACGCGGAGGATTGGCGTAGTAGTGCTCCTGCACGGTGGCGAACGCGGCGTCCCGCCGGTCGAGCAGGTCCCTCTCGCGCGTACGGTCGGAGTCGGCCGGGATGCCGAGGAGCGGGGCGGGGTCGGCGGTGAGCGCGAGCCAGCCGGCGGCGTACTCGGGACGGACCAGGCGCGGGACAGCGGGGCCGTCGGCGTCGCGCAAGGCGACGTGGACCGAGGCACCGGAGCCGAGGTGGGTGATGTCCTCGCCCGCCTGCACCGTCGCGCCGGTGGTGACCCGGGGCTGGACCGCGCGGGGGAAGGACAGCGTCAGCGTCTGCGCGCCGTAGGTGAGTTCCACGTGGCCCGGCGCTGCGGCGAGGACCTTCCCCGCGGCGGGCGCCTGCACCACGGCATCCCGGCCGAGCCAGAGGTCGATCCCGGTGGGCACCGTGGCGGTGGACACCGCCGACAGCGCCGGTGTCCGAGTGAGTCGCGCATGGGCGTACCGGGTCGCGACGGCGGCCGCTCCGTCCGCGAGCGCGGAGGCCACCAGCCGGGACTCGGTGCCGGCGTCCAGCCAGGCTCCGTGGTCCATGGAATCGGCGTCGGTGGACAGGTCGAGGAGGGTGATGTCGTCGGCGGCGAGGTCCCGCAGGAGAGGGCGCACCGGCGCATCGGCCTGCGCGGTCCGGGCGGTCCGGGCGGTCCGGGCGGTCCGGGCGGTCCGGGCGGTCCGGGCGGTCTGAGCGGTCCGGGCGGTCTGAGCGGTCTGAGCAAGCATGTCGGCCATGCCGGTCGCGTCCCTGATGAGGCGGGTCATCACCGGGAGGGGCAGCCAGGTGGCCTGTTCGAATATGCGCCATTCGCGGTCGAGGGCGGCCTTGGCGTAGACGTTGTCCTCGTCGACGGCGGCCTGCTGCCGCCCGCTGGCCACCAGGACGGCGGCGCGCAGGACCACGATCGGCCACACCGCCTCGGCTTCCTCGGCGGAGAGCGGCCGAACGGCGTGGAAGGCGCGGACGGCCGGCAGCACGTGGTGAGGCTCGACACCGTCGTGGTGGAGCATCGAGGACAGTGACACGGCGAGTTCGCCGACCGCCCAGCTCGTGGTCACGTCACCGAAGTCGATGACCCCGTCCGGCATGGGCGGACGGCTGTCGGGACGGCGGATCAGATTGTCGTCGGTGAGGTCCAGGTGCACGGCCTGCGACGGCAGTGTGGCGGCGAGCTTCTGGACATACGCCCAGGCCTCGGCGGTCGCGGCCAGGACGGCGGTGCGCCGGTCGGGTTCGTCGATGTGCCCGGCGAGCTTGGCGACGACGCGATCGGCGTGCTGCGGGTCCCACTGGAGTACGCGGTCGAGGCCCGGGTGCCGGAAATCGCGCAGGGCGGTGCTGACCTTTGCGACGAGCGTGCCCATGCCCGCCACGCTGCCGGCGGACAGGTGCCGTGGTCCCGAGAGCGTGCCGCCGGGCAGGTAGCGCAGCAGGCGCGCGACGGCCGGACCGTCCTCGGTGTCCACCGTCGTGCGCCGCGGGGAGCCGTCAGGGCTGCGCACGACCGTGGCGATACGCAGTTCCGGGCGGGCCGAGGCGATCAGGTCGGCCGCCGCGTCCTGGGCGTCGATCTCCACCGTGCCGAAGGCGGGGTTGGCGATCTTCAGAATCGCCGCGGGTGTCCCGTCAACGGAGTGCAGCAGGAAGTTGGCGTCCTGCTGGCTGCCCAGCGCCTGCGCGCGAGCGGTGATGCCGAGATGTTCGGCAGCGATGAGCTCAGCCTCGGTCGGCGTCATGCGGGGTGCGGGAAGGGCGTCCTCGGTGAAGAAGTCGATCGTGCGGTGCTCGTCGGGCAGCATGCGGGTTCCTCGGCTGGTGCGGGCAACAGGGGGCTGGTGCGGGCGAACAGGGCTCGGACGCTCCGACGCTCGGATGCCTCAGTCGACGTGCCACAAGAAGCGGTGCGTGTGGATCGCGAAGTAGGGGAAGCTCTCCACGGATGCGACACCCTCGACGGGCCGCACGACGTCGTTGATGAAGTCCAGAAGATCCCGGGGCTGAGGGCACACCACCTCCGCGAACAGGTCGAAGGCGCCGGCCGTCAGGACCGTGTACACGACCTCGTCGTGCCGGGACAGTTCATCGGCGACCGCCCGGGAATCGCCGTCGGTGCGCAAGCCCAGGAGTGCCATCGTCTGCCGGCCCATCGTCATCGGGTCGGTCACTCCGACGACCTGGACCGCCTTGGTGTCGATCAGCCGCTGTAGCCGGAGCCGCGCGGCCGAGGGTGACAACCCCACCTTCGGTCCCAGATCGGCGTACGGGATCCGGCCGTCGACCTGCAGCTCCCGCAGGATGGCCCGGTCGATGTCGTCCATGCAGCACCTCTCCCTCCTGCGTGAACGGCAGACGTTGCGCTTGTTTCAAGCACGATGCCGGACCTGCGTGCTCGATTCAAGTGTGGGGACGATGGAATCGAGCGAGTCGGGGGTGTACGCGCTCCCGTGCGCGCTCGAGAGTCCTGACGTTGCGTGAAGTGCTGCGTAGAAACCCGGAAGTGGACTCAGGAGTCCGCGAGGAGGCCGTCGTCCAGGAACTCCCGTACGTGGCGCAGGACTTGGACCCGGTCCGTGCCCCGCAGCCCGATCGCCACATGCACGGAGAACCCGTCGAGCAACGCCCGCAGCCGGGCGGCGAAACGGTCCGGGTCGACCGGCCGGAACTCGCCCCTCGACACCCCCTCCGCCAGCAGTGCCACCAGGTCGCGGTGCCAGGCGCCCTCGATCGCTGCCTGGCGGTCGCGGGCCGCGTCGTCGGCGTTCTGCGAGCGGTTCCAGACCTCCAGCCACAGCGTCCAGTGCGGGTCCCGGTGGCCGTCGGGCACGTACAGGTCGACGTACGCGTCAAGCCGCTCACGGGCGGACGTGGTGCGGGTCAGCAGCCGGCCGCGCTCGGCGCCGAGCCGGCCCTCGCTCCACTCCAGGGTCTGCAGCAGCAGCTCGTCCTTGGAGTGGAAGTAGTAGAGGAGATGGCCGCTGCTCATCCCGACCTCGCGGCCGAGCGCCGCCATCGTGAGCTTCTCCAGACCGCGCTCGGCGATCATGTCCATGGCGGCGGCGAGTACGTCCTCGCGGGGCGGGGCGGGGGTGCGCCGGCGGGTGGTCACTCGGCGGCCTCAGCCCGTACGGCGTCGGGCAGGAAGTGGATCTCGTACGGGACGTAGCAGTCGCTGAACAGGGTCGCGACCACCGCGCCGCAGCTGCCGCACACCTGGTTGGGCCCGTCCTGGCCAGCTACCCCGCAGCAGCCGGCCTCCGACAACTCGGGGTTGCGGGACAGCCGCCCGTCGGTGTCCTCCGGGTGTGTCACCAGGGTGTCGCGCGGCCCGGCGGACATCAGGCACCCGTCGCCGTCGGGGTCCGACATGGACAGCCCTGGGATCGCCGCTCCCTCCCACTCGGGATCCGGATGCGGCACGAAAGGCGCCCCGGACGGCTCCGGATCCACGGCGTACGTGCCGCGCGGCACCGTCGGCGGGGCGTGCCGGGAGCCGTCCGGGCCCGGCAGCCCGTCGAAATAGGGGCGCTCCGGCAGCTCGGACAGCCGGCGCAGCGGTTCGGTGAGGGGATGGCCGCAGGCCGTGCAGAGCAGCAGTACGTTCACCCGTACGTTCTACCTGACCACGACCTTCGGCTGCTGCTGAGTAATGCAGTGGATGCCGCCGCCGCCCGCGAAGATCGGCCGCGCGTCCACCAGTGTCACCGTCCGCTGCGGGAACAGCCGGCGGAAGATGTCGGCCGCGGTCTCGTCCCGGGGGTTGTCGAAGCCGCACAGGACGACGCCGCCGTTGCAGAGATAGTGGTTGATGTAGGAGTAGTCGGCCCAGTGGCCGTCGGTCTCCAGGACGGTCGGGGCGGGTACCTCGACGACTTCCAGGCGGCGGCCGCGCGCGTCGGTCTGCGCCTTCAACAGGCCGACGACCTCCTGTGTCACCTCGTGGTCGGGGTGGGCCGGGTCCGGCTGCACATGGGCCACGACCACACCGGGCCGGGCGAACGCGGCGACGATGTCCACATGGCCGAGCGTGCCGAAGCCGTCGTAGTCGCCGGTGAGGCCGCGCGGCAGCCAGATCGCCTTGCGAGTGCCGAGATGGGCGTGGATTTCGGCCTCCACCTGCTCGCGGGTCCAGTGCGGATTGCGTTCCGGCCCGAGCTGGACCGTCTCCGTCAGCAGGACCGTGCCCTCGCCGTCGACGTGGATGGCACCGCCTTCGTTGACGAGTTCCGAGGTGTACGTCTTCGCCGAGCCCGCGAGGTCGGAGACGTACTCGGCGATCTTCGCGTCGTGCTCCCAGCGCGCCCACGCCTGGGCACCCCAGCCGTTGAACGTCCAGTCCACGGCGGCGAGTTCACCGGCATCGCTGGTGAGGAACGTAGGCCCGATGTCGCGCATCCAGGCGTCGTCGAGGTCCCGCTCGACCGTGTCGATGCCGTGCCCGAGCAGAGCGCGCGCCTCGACCGACTGTCCGGGGCCGCACACCACCGTCACCGGCTCGAAGCGGCGCACCGCGCGGGCGACCGAGGCCCAGGCGACGCGCGCGGCGGCGAGGCCCTCGGGGTCGTCGAAGGTCGGATTCGGGCCCGGCCACGCCATCCAGGTGAGCTCGTGCGGGGCCCACTCGGCGGGCATGCGGAAGCCGTCGGCGGCAGCAGACATGAAGCGTCCTTACGTCCTTACGTCCTTAGAGGAAGTACAGGCGGTTGAGGGAGACGGACTCGGCCGGTTCGGAGCGCACCGGCTCTCCGTCGAGCGTGACCAGCCCCGTGCGCTGGTCCACATCGACCGCTCCGGTACGGGAGTTGAGGCGCAGGTCGGCCGGCCCGATGCCGCGCGTGCCCCGTACGGCGACCCTGCGGCGTCGGGTCGGCATCGAGTCGTCGCCCTGGTCGACGGCCGCCTGGGCGACGAAGGCGACCGAGATGTCGGCGGGCGTGGCGCCGTGGGCCCCCAACTGCGGGCCGAGGACGAGGGGTTCGCAGGTTTCGGTGGCGGCGTTCGGGTCGCCGACCACGCCGTACGCCGGGAAGCCGGACTTGAGCACCAGCTGCGGCTTGGCGCCGAAGTACTCCGGCCGCCACAGCACGATGTCGGCGAGCTTGCCGACCTCGATCGACCCCACTTCGTGCGCGAGGCCGTGTGCGATGGCCGGGTTGATCGTCAGCTTGGCCATGTAGCGCAGGACGCGCTCGTTGTCGTGGTCCTCGTCCGGGGCGCCGAACTCGGCCTTCATCTTCCCGGCCATCGCGAACGTACGGCGGACGGTCTCGCCGGCCCGCCCCATCCCCTGCGCGTCCGACGACGTGATGCCGATGGCGCCCAGGTCGTGCAGCACGTCCTCGGCGCCCATGGTCCCGGCGCGGATGCGGTCGCGGGCCATGGCGGCGTCGCCGGGCAGGTCGGTCTTGAGGCCGTGGGCGGAGACGATCATGTCGTAGTGCTCGGCGACGGCGTCCCGGCCGAAGGGGAGGGTGGGGTTGGTGGAGGAGCCGATGACGTTCGGGACGCCGGCCATCTTCAGCACGTTCGGTACGTGTCCGCCGCCGCAGCCCTCGATGTGAAAGGCATGGATGGTGCGCCCGTCCAGGACCCTCAGTGTGTCCTCGACCGACAGACACTCGTTCAACCCGTCGCTGTGCAGGGCGACTTGGACGTCGTGTTCCTCGGCGACACGCAGGGCGGTGTCCAGGGCGCGCGTGTGGGCGCCCATGTCCTCGTGCACCTTGAAGCCGGACGCGCCGCCCTCGGCGAGCGCCTCGATCAGGGGCGCTTCGTGCGAGGACGAACCCCGGCCGAGGAAGCCGATGTTGACCGGCCACGCGTCGAAGGCGTTGAACGCGTGCCGCAGCGCCCACGGCGAGTTGACCCCGACGCCCCATACGGGCCCGAACTCCTGCCCGATGATCGTGGTGACGCCGGAGGCGAGCGAGGCTTCCATGATCCGCGGCGACAGCAGGTGGACGTGGGTGTCGACGGCTCCGGCGGTCGCGATGAGCCCCTCACCGGACACGATCGAGGTCCCGGTGCCCACCACGACGTCGACCCCGTCGAGGGTGTCGGGGTTCCCGGCCCGCCCGACCGAGCAGATCCGGCCTTCCCTGACGCCGATGGAGACCTTACGGATCCCCAGCGCCGCGTCGATCACGACGACGTTGCTGATGACCAGGTCACAGGTCTCCCGGACGGCGGCCGCCTTGAGGTGCAGCCCGTCGCGGGCGGTCTTGCCGAACCCGGCGAGGAACTCGTCGCCGTAGCGCTGGGAGTCGGACTCGACGCGGATCGTCAGGCCGGAGTCGCCCAGCCGGATCCGGTCGCCCGCGCGCGGGCCGTGGGTGGCGGCGTACTCGTACGGGCCGAGGCGGCGGGCCGCTGCGGGGTGGCCTCCTGGGCGGCTCATCGCTCGACCTCCTGATCAGGTGTCTCCGGTATGCCGAGGTAGCCGCAGGCGGCGGCGCGGCGCAGTGCCTCCTCGCGGGCGCCGGGCGCGTCCAGTGCCCCGTCGACCAGACCGGCGAACCCGATGGCGACCCGGTCGCCCCCGATGGGCACCAGCCCGACCTCGAAGCTCTCCCCCGGCCCGAACCGCACGGACGACCCGGCGGGTACGGCGAGCCGCATCCCGTAGGCCCTCTCCCGTGCGAAGTCGAGCCGCGGGTTGGCCTCGAAGAAGTGGAAGTGGGAGGTGACGGAGACCGGCACGGTGGCGGTGTTGATGACCGCCAGCCGTACGACCGCCTCGGGCTCGGCGTGCTCGGGCCCCGGCAGCAGCGCGCCCGGAGCCCGCTCACCGAGACTCCCGCCGATCGGGTCGCTCACGACCGCGAGCCGCGACCCGTCGTCGAACACCGCCTCGACGTGCACCTCGGTGACGACGTCCGCGACACCCGGCAGCACATCGTCCGGGCCGAGCACGGATCGGCCGCGCTCGACGGCCTCCACGAGCCGGACACCGTCGCGGGCGGCCTCGCAGACGGCGTCCGCGATCAAGGCGGTCGCCTCCGGCACATTGAGCCGCAGACCGCGGGCACGGCGAGCGCGAGCCAGCTCGGCAGCTCCGAAGAGCAGCAGCCGATCACGCTCCGTGGGAGTCAGCCTCATGCCGCGGGCACCTCCTCGCTTCACTCACATTAGAGCAACACTCTAAGCATGGAATGCCTGGAGGGAGAAGTACTGTCTCAACCAAACGGATGCCAACATTGCACGTCGCTCTAATCGTCTGGACACCTCGGGCGGCCGAGTGGTGGGCACCCTGGCCGGCACAGCGCCTCGCATTCGAGATCGTCGACGTTCCGGGCTGCGTCCGCAGGTAGGTCTCGATGAGATGCCTCCGACCTTTCGGTCGGGGGCATCTTGCTGCGTAACCCGCGTCGTTAAAGATCTCTAGCAGTGATAACCATCAGGGCACTCAGCGAGCAGTACTCCGAAGATCCAGAAGAAGAGGACTGGCACGCTGGACACCGCTCCCATGACGGCGAAGCGCCGGCAAGCCTGCCGTCGACGCCCGACCCTCAGAGCCACGGGGGTGCCTGATGGTGGTCGGGTTTGTCATCGTCGGTACGTTGCTGGTGGCTGTCGGGGGCTGGGTCGGGGCCCAGTTCCAGGCTGCTGCCGGGACGGCGCTGATCGCCATGGGCGCGGCGATGGTCGTCGGCGCCATCGCCCGGCACCGGGGACAGCGCGCCCTCGAGGCGCAGCAGCGAGCACACCAGCCGCTGCTCAACCCCCTGGGCGGGCCGCCGCCCGCGCCCGCGTACGAGGACGCGGGCGAACTGAGCGGCTCAATGCTGGAATTGTATGGCGGCGACCGGCCGGACCCGGGTGTTCTGGAGCGCTCATTCTCTCCCTCGCGGCCGCGTGACGGGAGCCCCGAATACCTGGCGTACACGGACGGATTTGTGGTCGCGACCGACACCGGGCGGCTCGTGATCCCCTGGGATGCCATACGAGCCGTATGGCATCGCCGGGAGTTCACCGTCCCTGGGCGGACCCTCCCCGGCGTCGGGGCACGGACCCTACCCGCCCTCTGCGAGCTGGCCCTGGAGGGCACGGAAGACCGGCTGGCGCTCAGCGGATCACCCCAGCAGGAGGAGCTGTCAGCCGTGATCGTGGACCGCACCCGCGAGCGGATCGTGCGGCGAATCCGCGAGATGTTCGACCGGGAGGGCACGGTGCGGTTGGGTGAGCTGACGCTGACGCGCGAGGGGGTGTACGACCGGGAGGGCGGGCATCTGCCGTGGGGCGGCGACTGGCGGATCGACGGGCTGCCATTCCCGACGGGCGAGGGTGAGCGCCCCTGCTACAACACGGTGTACGTACACAGCGCCGACAGACGGACGTTGGCCGCGCAGGTACCAGAGCTGACCGTGGCGACCGGGGTGCTGGAGGAACTCTCAGTCTCCCTCGCCTCCTAGGCGTCTCATAGACTGCCACGGTGACGTGCACTGCCGATCCTCGCCGTTCGGCCTGGTCGAGGGCCTGGGCTCCGAGAGTGGGAGGCCCTGGAGAGCCTTCCGCTCACAGCACTTGGCCCTGCGGGGGCAGGCCAGGTAGTAGCTCTACCTTGGTGCAGCGTTTGTTGTCCCGTGCCGTTTAACCGCGGTGGGGACGAGTCGCTGCTGGACGGCTGTTGGAGTCCCGGTCCGACGTGTTGCGACGACCCCTTGAATCCGCCGATCGCGGGGGCCGTGGCCCCATTCGAGGGACGCTACTTGGCGAGCCAGACGGCGTGTTCGGGTTCCAGCTGCCTGTCCGCGACGGAGCCGCTGGCCAGCAGGATCGCGATGTGGTCGGGCAGCTGGTACGCCTCATCCGAGAGGTTGACGACACAGAGGAAGCCGGGTTCGCGGTGGAAGGCGAGGATGCCTGCGGGGGCGTCGAGCCACGTCAGGGTGCCGTCACCGAGGGCTGGGTGGTCGCGGCGTAGGCGGAGGGCGGTGCGGTACAGCTCCAGCATCGAGGTCTCGACGCCGGTCTGTGCCTCCACACTGCGCTCACCCCAGTTGGCGGGCTGGGGCAGCCACGGCTCGGCGGAAGCGCCTGCAGGACTGAAACCGAACGGAGCCACCTGCCCGGACCAGGGGAGGGGGACGCGGCAGCCGTCGCGGCCTCGGTCGGTGTGGCCGGAGCGTTCCCAGATGGGGTCCTGGAGGACGGACTCGGGCAGCTCCTCGACTTGGGGCAGGCCGAGTTCGTCGCCCTGGTAGATGTAGGCGCCGCCGGGCAGGGCGAGCATCAGGAGGGCTGCGGCGCGGGCGCGGCGGGTGCCGAGGTCCAGGTCGACGGGGCCCTGGGGCTGGTAGCGCTCGTTGGGCACCCACCGTGCGACAGTTCTGCGAGCGTAGCGGCTGGTGTGGCGCATGACGTCATGGTTGGACAGAACCCAGGTGGCCGGTGCGCCCACCTCCCTGAGCATGGCGAGGGAGTCGTCGATGACCGCGCGGAGGTCCTTGGCGTCCCAGCTGGCCATGAGGAAGTCGAAGTTGAACGCGGTGTGCAGGCCGCCGGGGCGGACGTAGGCGGCGAGGCGTTCGGGGGTGTCGGCCCAGGTGTCGGACCAGGCTTCGGCGACGAAGGCGCGGTCGCCGTCGAACTCGTCGGCGACCTTGCGCCAGGTGCGGTAGATGTCGTGGACCTCGTCGCGGTCCCAGTGCGGGTGTGCGACGTACTCCCGGGTCTGCTCGCCCGCCGACTCGGGCCGCAGGTCGGGCAGTTCGGGGTCCTTGGCGAGTCCGTGGGCGACGTCGATGCGGAAGCCGTCGACGCCCCGGCTGAACCAGAACCGCAGGATGGACTCGAACTCGGCGTGCACGTCGGGGTGTTGCCAGTTGAGGTCGGGCTGTTCGGGGGCGTACAGGTGGAGGTACCAGTCGCCGTCGGGCAGGCGGGTCCAGGCGGGGCCGCCGAAGCAGGAGACCCAGTTGTTGGGCGGCTCGGCGCCGTCGGGGCCGCGGCCGGGCCGGAAGATGTAGCGGTCGCGTTCCGGGCTGCCGGGGCCGGCGGCCAGTGCTTCCCGGAACCAGGCGTACTGGTCGGAGGTGTGGTTCGGGACGATGTCGGGGATGACGCGGATCCCGTACTCGTGGGCTTCCTCGATGAACTGCTCGGCCTCGGCGACCGTGCCGAACAGCGGGTCGATGGCGCGGAAGTCGGCCACGTCGTAACCGCCGTCCGCCATCGGAGACTTGTACCAGGGGGTCACCCAGACGGCGTCCACGCCGAGCGACTTGAGGTACGGGAGCCGGGAGCGCAGACCTGCGATGTCGCCGACTCCGTCGCCGTTCCCGTCGGCGAAGCTGCGGATGTAGACCTGGTAGATGACGGCACTGCGCCACCAGGGCGTGGTGGGGGACATGGGGCTGAAGGATCCTTTGTGAGTGGGGGAAATACGGCGACCGGTGGTTACCCGGCCACGCCTGGGGACTACTTGGCCGCGCCCGCGGTGAGTCCGGCGACGATGCGGCGCTGGAAGAGGAGCACCATGATCACCAGGGGGATGGTGACCAGGACGCCCGCGGCCATCTGGCTGCCGAAGGGGACGTCGAACTGGGTGGCGCCGGCGAACTTGGAGATGGCGACCGGCGCGGTCTGGATGCTGGGCCGGTTGGTCATCGACAGGGCGATGAGGAACTCGTTCCAGGCGGCGATGAAGGTGATGATCGCGGTGGTGAAGATGCCCGGTGCGGCGAGCGGAACGATGATCTTGCGGAATGCCTGGCCGCGGGTGCAGCCGTCGATCATGGCGGCCTGTTCCAGTTCGTCGGGCATCTGCCGGAAGAACGTGGTCAGGTTCCACACCGCCAGCGGCAGGGCGAAGGACATGCTCGGCACGATCATCGCCTGGTAGGTGTTGATCCAGCCGATGTCGGTGAACAGCTTCAGCAGCGGGACCACGATCGACACCACCGGGAACATCGAGGTGGCGATGATCAGGGTGAGGATCAGCCGCTTGAAGCGGAACTCCAGCCGGGCCATGGCGTAGGCGGTGAACGTGGCCAGCAGCAACGCCAGGACGGTGGTGATGCCGGAGACGATCAGGCTGTTGAGCAGGGCGCGGCCGAAGCCCTGGGAGGGGTCGAACACCGCCCGGTAGTTGTCGAACGACACCGGGGAGGGCAGCAGTGTGGTGTCGAAGATGTCGGAGGTGCGGCGCAGGCTGGAGACCAGCATCCAGTAGAAGGGGGCCAGGCAGTAGGCCACGACCAGGGCAACTCCCGCGTACACCAGCCAGGTTCGCCACTTCGCCGGGGTGGTCATGGTCGTCTTGGTGGTCGTGTTCGCTGTAGTGGTCATGCTGGCACCTCCGCACCGCCGGGCGCCGGGGCGCGCCGGAGCCTGCCCTTGCGCTTGGACTTGCGTGCGGTGCCGGCGCCGTCTCCGACGACGTCCGCGCCCAGCAGTCGTACGAATCCCAGGGCGATGAGGAAGACGTAGAGGAAGAGGATCACCGCGTAGGCGGCGGCCGGTCCGAAGCGGACGTTGGACGCCTCGTTCTGCGCGAGCATGGACAGGGTTTCCACCGAGTTCTTCTGGGCGCCGACGAGGAGGTAGGGCAGGTCGAACATCCGCAGTGCGTCCAGGCAGCGGAAGAGGACCGCCACCAGCAGGGCGGGCTTCACCAGCGGCAGGGTGATGTGCCAGAACTGGCGCACGGGGCTCGCCCCGTCCATGCGGGCCGCCTCGTAGACCTCCTTGCCGATCACCTGCAGGCCGGCCAGGACGAGCAGCCCGATGAAGGGGGCGGTTTTCCACACCTCGGCGATGATGACGGCGATCTTGGCGTGGAAGCCCTCGGTGGTCCACAGGACCTGGTGGCCGATCAGCGCGTTGGCGATGCCGTCGCTGTTGAAGATCCACCGCCACAGCAGGCCAGAGATGGCCGTGGGAACCGCCCAGGGGATGAGGATGCTGGCCCGCACCAGGGCGCGGCCCTGGAACGCCTTGTGCATGATCAGCGCCATGGCGACACCGATCACCGTCTCCAGTCCCACCGTGACGACGGTGAAGAAGGTGGTGTTCCAGAAGGCGTTCCAGAACCGGTCGCCGGCCTCGCCGAAGATGTCGGCGTAGTTCTGCAGTCCGACGAACGGCTCGGTGTCGCTGATGAAGCCGGTGTCCGGGTCCAGTCCCTTGGCCCCGTACAGCGATTCCCGCAGGGCCATGATCGTCGGGTAGAGCACGACGACGGTCAGCACCAGCAGGGTCGGGGACACCAGCAGGGCCGCCATCCGGCCGGAGCCTGCAGTTGCCCGTTTCTGCCTGCCTCGGGGGTTCACCGGCGCGGCGGGCCGTCTGGTGCGGCGGTCTGCCGCACCAGACGGCCGTGCCGCGGCCGTGTCGGGTGGGGTCTTGGCGTCCACCACGGCCTCCTCCTCACTTCGTCGCGAGCTTCTGCAGCTCGGACTGCAGGTCCTTCAGCGCCTGTGCGCTGGACTTGTCACCGTTCAGGGCGGCGTACGCCTCCTGCTGGATCGCGGAGGTCGCGTCGCCGTACTGGACCACCTGGGGGCGGGGCACGGCGTTGAGGATCGACTCCTTCAGCGCGGCGAGGTACGGGTACTGCTTGACCATCGCCTGGTCGCCATAGAGGGCGTCGTACGGCGGTGCCATGGAAGCGTCCTTGAGGAACGTGCTCGCGCTGTCCTGGCTGGTGAAGAACTTCATGAAGTCCAGCGCCGTGGCCTTGTTCTTGGCGAAGGAGGACAGGGCCACGTTGTGGCCGCCCAGGGTGGAGGAGCCGGCCCCGTTCAGGCCGGGCAGCGGCGCGACCGCGAACTTGCCCGCGACCTTGCTCTTCTCGGCCTGGGCGTATACGTACGGCCAGTTGCGCAGGAAGACCAGCTTGCCGGACTGGAACGCCTGGCGGCCTTCCTCTTCCTGGTAGGTGATGGCCTCCTTGGGGATGGTGCCGTCCTTGAAGGAGTCGACGAGGAAGTCCAGGCCCTTCTTGGCCTCGGGGGTGTCGACGTTCGGCTTGCCGTTGGCGTCGGTGATGACACCGCCGGCGGAGTTCACGGCCTCGGAGAAGTTGACCGTGAGGCCCTCGTACTTCTGGAACTGGCCGGCGTAGCAGTCCATGTCCTTGGCCTCGGGCAGCTTCTCGACCTTGGCGCAGGCGGCCTTCATCTCCGCCCAGGTGGCCGGCGGGGCGCTGACGCCGGCCTTCTTCAGCAGGTCGGAGCGGTAGTACGACACGCCGCCGTCGGAGTGATGCGGGACCGCGTACAGGCTGTCGCGGTACTTGGCCGTCTCCACCACCGGCTTGAGCATCTTGTCCAGCGGGAACTGCGCGGCAGGCAGCTGGTCGATCCACTGGTGGGCGGCGAACTCGGAGGTCCACACCGCGTCCAGCCAAAGCACCGTGTAGGCGTCGGACTTCGTCTCGGCGTTCTGGATCATCTGCTGGCGCTGCTGGTTCACGTCCGCCGGCAGCTGTATGAACGTGACCTTCTCCTTGGGGTGTTCCTTGTTCCAGCTGTCGATCACCTTCTGGACGACGCCGGAGCTGTCCTTGGCGGCCGCGAACGTGATGGGGCCGCGGCCCGAGAACGACGGGGACTTCTCCGAGGAGCTGCTGTCGTCGGAGGAGCCGCAGGCGGTGAGGACGAGCCCGGCGGCGACGAGCACGGCCGAGCACTGAAGGGCTCTGGTGGTTCTGGCGTTCACTGTCTCTCCTGGACGTGCGGAACCGAAGTCTCGGCGTGGTCGCCCGGTAGGGAGCAGCTGCCGAGATGCCTCTGGGATGGCTCTGTTGCGAGACTGTGCTGTCATTGGGTTCTGTAGATCAAAAGCGCAGTTCAAAGCATCGAAGGGTGACTTCGAAGTGACGACTTCGACTCCGCTGAGACAACGCTTGCACCGTAGGAGTGCACTTACTGGAAGTCAATGCGTAACGTCGCAGCAGCGAGGATGCTTTACGCAACTCTCGCCCTCTCTGTACTGGGTGTAACAGGCATGCCTTCCTCGAAAGCCGCTGAGACAGCGCTGTCACGAGGGGTCCCGCTGGAGGCTCAAACTGTGTTAACTTCCGCTCATGTCACCAGCTCAGCGGCACCCCACGTTGGCCGACGTCGCCGAACGGGCGGGGGTCTCCCCGTCCACCGTCTCGCGCACCATGCGTGGCCTGACATCGGTCTCGCCGCAGATCCGTGAGCGGGTCGAGAAGGCCGCCCGTGAGCTGAACTTCGCGATCTCGCGGCAGGCGTCGAGCCTGGTGACCGGTCGGACCGGCGTCATGGCGGTGCTCGTGCCGACGCTCGACTCGTGGTTCATGGGAGCGGCGCTCTCCAGCCTGGGCCCGCTGCTGCGCGGCGCGGGCATGGAGATGACCGTCTACGTGGTGCCCGACCTGGCCGAGCGGGCCGCGTTCTTCGAGCGGCTCCCCGCCCGGCGCAACGCGGACGCGCTGCTGGTCTTCTGCTTCGACCTCAACAAGGAGGAGACCGCCCGCCTCGACGAGCTGGGCATGCCGGTCATCTACATCAGCCAGCACGTCGAGGGCCGCCCCAGCGTCTACGTCGACGACGTCGCCGCCGCCTGCAAGGCCACCCGCCACCTGATCAACCTCGGACACCGCCGGATCGCCTTCGCGCACACCGTCAACGCCCGCGGCTTCAGCTTCAGTTCACGCGATCGCCTCCTCGGCTACCAGCAGGCGCTCACCGAGGCGGGCATCCCCCTCGACGACGACCTGGTCGTCACCACGCCGCCACGCGACAAACGCGGCACCACCCAGGCCGTCGGCAACCTGCTGAGCCTGCGCGAACCACCCACAGCGATCTTCGCCGAGCAGGACGATCTCGCCGCCTCCCTCATCCTGAGCCTGCGCACCGTCCAGATCGAGGTGCCCGAACGGATCTCCGTCCTCGGCTTCGACGACCAACTGATGGCCGAATGGCTCGACCTGTCCACCGTGGCCCAGTCCCCCTCCGACATGGGCCGTATCGCCGCCGAACTCGCCCTGGAACTCATCAACGACTCCGACGCGGACCTCAGCCGGCACATCGTCCTGCCCACACACCTGATCCCACGAGGAACCACGGCCCCGCCGCCCGCCCTTCAGGGTGAGCGGGAGGGCAACAGTCCTGCTGAAGGCCGAGACGCCTGAGCTTCGCAGCAGGCCCGAGGAACTCAAGGCAGCTTCGATCTGGCGAGGTGCGGCCGCGGGCCTGTCGTACGTTCCGGGTGAGCCACGGTGCGACACCGATGGGAGACCGCGAGGACGGAGTTCAGATCCAGGTGTCGAGCCACATTCGGGTGTGCCAGCTGGGATACGGAATCGTCAGGCCCGTGCAGATCGGGAAGAAGTAGATGAAGTTCCAGGCGATGAGCAGGACAAGCGCGCCTGCGGTCACCGCACCTTGGGTGCGGCGCTTGTGAGTTACTCCCGGCGGCCCCAGCAGGGCCCCCAGCATCATCGTCACGGCCAGGCACAGGGTCATGAGCCGCCGGGTGCGCCGGAGGACGTGCCGAACCCTGGCTGGAAAAGCGGGTGTTTACCGCGACGCCACCGATGGCGACGACAACCAAGATCACGATTGGAATCTGGTCTTGCTCCCGCCGATACGGGTTCGTGAGCCGCGTTCCGCAGACTGTGCGGTGCGACCTCGGATCTGCCCGGAGACTCTTCGAAACATTCGAAGCCCAGGCCCTCGAATTTTCTCCCAAGCACCCTCTGATCGGCGACCAAAAACCCTCTATTAAACGCTTGAAGTCTTCGAAATATTTCGTAACTGATACCGAAAGTATTGACACTTGACGAGAGCAGGCCAACACTGCGACCCACCTCCCGGAGAAGAGAGAAGGAGCCCTCGCATGGACCTCGTACCCGCACACCCGACGACCCGCAGGGCCGCCTGCGCCATGCTGTTGGGCGCCGCGTCGGCGCTGGCCCTACCCGGTACCGCCCGCGCCGCCACGGTCATCAACACGAACCAGACCGGCACCCACAACGGCTTCTACTATTCGTTCTGGACCGACGCGCAGGGCACGGTCTCCATGACTCTGGACTCCGGCGGCAACTACAGCACGAGCTGGAGAAACACCGGGAACTTCGTCGCCGGCAAGGGCTGGAGCAACGGCTCACGCAGGACCGTGAGGTACTCGGGCACCTTCAATCCCTCCGGCAACGGCTACCTGTGCCTCTACGGGTGGACGTCGAACCCGCTCGTCGAGTACTACGTCGTCGACAACTGGGGCACCTACCGGCCAACGGGCACGTACAAGGGCGCTGTCAGCAGCGACGGCGGCACGTACGACATCTACCAGACGACGCGGTACAACGCGCCGTCCGTCGAAGGCATCAGGACCTTCAACCAGTACTGGAGCGTGCGGCAGTCGAAGCGGACGGGCGGCACCATCACCACCGGCAACCACTTCGACGCCTGGGCCCGCGCAGGGATGCGCCTCGGCGACTTCAGGTATTACATGATCCTTGCGACCGAGGGTTACCAGAGCAGCGGGAACTCCAACATCACGGTGGCGGGATGAGCACCGCCCGACCGCGTCCGACCACACGCCCCTTGGCGACGACCCTGGCCGCGCTGGCGCTGGCCGCCACCAGTACCCTCACCGTCCACGCCGGCCCTGCGCAGGCCGCCGGCTGCAACGGATACGTCGGACTCACCTTCGACGACGGCCCCTCCGGGAACACGCCCGCCCTGCTGGGCGCGCTGCAGCGGAACGGGCTGCGGGCGACCATGTTCAACGAGGGGCAGCACGCCGCCGCCTACCCGGCCCAGGTCAAGGCCCAGACGGCGGCTGGCATGTGGGTCGGCAACCACAGTTACACCCACCCGCATCTGACCCGGCTCGGCCAGTCGCAGATCGACTCGGAGATCTCCCGAACCCAGCAGGCCATCGCGGCCGCGGGCGGCGGCACGCCGAAACTGTTCCGGCCGCCGTACGGCGAGACCAACTCGACGGTCAAGGCGGTGGCGGCCAAGTACGGTCTGACCGAGATCATCTGGAACGTGGACTCGCAGGACTGGAACGGCGCCAGTACGGATGCGATCGTGCAGGCCGCCGGGCGGCTTACCAACGGTCAGATCATCCTCATGCACGACTGGGCCGCCAACACGCTGGTCGCGATCCCTCGCATCGCACAGGGGCTGGCCGCCCGCGGTCTGTGCGCCGGCGCGATCTCCCCGCAGACGGGCCGCGCGGTGGCGCCCTGAGCAGCCGACCAGGCGTTACCTGAGGGCTTCGGCGCACGCAGCTTCGCCGTGGACATCACTGACCAGGAATCCACAGCCCAAGCCCTCACCGCCGTCCGACGCCTACGGCACCATCAGCGTCATGGAGCTCCTTCCAACGCACAGAACCTCCGCTCGGTACTCGGGACGCCGTGCGTCCGGCACTCGGGGCAGTGCCTCCGCCGGATGTGTCAGGCCGGCTGCGCGGCGGAGTGCAGCACCTGGGTGATGGCCGGCGCCGGGGCCTCGGGAGTGTGAGGGCAGGCGGCCGAGAGCCCTGAGAGGAGCACCAGTCGGCTCGGGGTGCCGGGGCACCCACGGCGGAGCAAGTCCATGACACCGCCGAAAACGACGCCCTGACCCCCGTGGCCGGCCGTCAGCCGTTCGCCGCAGCCTTCTTGATCGCTTCGCGGATCCGGGAGTAAGTACCGCAGCGGCAGACGTTCTCGATGTCGGCGATGTCGGCGTCCGTCGGTTGGGGCGTCTTCTTCAGCAGGGCCGCCGCGGCCATGATCTGGCCCGGCTGGCAGAAGAACGTCCGCCACCGCGGTCAGCACCTCCATGGGGGCGTGGCTGACGAAGGCGAACTCGAACTCGCCCTCCGTCTGCGCCGATCCGCGCGGCGGGTTTCCGAGCCGTGGGACGGCGGCCCACAGCCGCGAGCGGATCGCGACATCGGAGAGCGAGGCGAGAGGCCCCGGTGCCCAGGTGATCCGCAGGGCGTCCCTCGCCTTGAAGGCGTGGTGGAAAGACTCTGCCACCACGGCGACCCCACCGGCGACCTTGACGACGGCGTGGACGCCCGGCATCGCGCGTGCGACCCGGGAGTCGACCGAGACGAGCTTCCCGCCGAGCGTCGGCGGCCGGGCCATCACGGTCGGTTTGGCTCCGGCCACCGCCAAGTCCCCGGCGTACTCAGCCTTGCCGGTGACGATGTCCAGGGCGTCGAACCGGGTTGTCGGCCGCCCGATCACCCGGTGCCGGGACGCGAGCTTGGGTTTGCTCGACACGGCCGGCCGACGGATCCGGGCGGCGCTCGCGGTCAGTGAACCGAAGGTGGCCGAACGCCCGTCCGGTGCGATCACCTTCGTGTTCCGGGTGCGCAGGGACCGCGCGGGAAGGTTCCAGCGCCTGGCCGCCGCGGTCACCAGCTTGGCACGCGCCAAGGCGGCCAGCGCACGGGCCGGACCGTACAGCGAACTCACCGAGCTCGAACCGCCCGTGAACTGGTTGCCCTTGGCACGGGCGTCGGCGAGCGGGATGTCGACGTCGGCGAGCCGGGCATCCAGCTCCTCGGCGATCATCATGGCGACCGCGGTGGTGACGCCCTGGCCAACCTCGACACGCGGCAGTCGTACGACGACCTTGTTGGCTTCGGTGACTTCGAGGACCAGCATCTCCCCGTCGGTGCCGGTCACCAGGACGTCGGACGGTCGGCGCGTCGTGGCCGCGGTGGGCTCGGCGCGTTCCGCCGTCGCCGCGTCACAGCCGAGCGGCGCGGCTACGGTCAGAGTGGATGCCGCGAGCGAGTAGACCACAAACTTCCGGCGAGACCACTGACGGGCCAACGGACGCTCCTCCCCGAGCACCACGGTGGTTCGACTGGTATGAGGGGTCAGCACTCTTCGGGGTTGCCTGCGGGAGCCAAGCCGCCTGGGTGTGTTCCGCCCTGCGGTCGCTGGAGCTTCACCGCCGCCTTCCATGGCCGCCTGCTCCAAGGCCGTACGCGGGCCCGGCCGTTCTTCACCACGGAGGTGGTGTCGAGACGGTCGAGGCTGACAGTAACCGTGCCCGTGTTGCCATTGCGCCCGAGCAGCAACTTCGCCTGGAAGTCGAACAGGTTGGCGCCCGACACCCAGTTGGCGCGCAGACCATCGACTCCGGCGTGCGAACCCACCTACGCCGGCTCGGTGAACTGGTCGAACACCATCACGGCGGCCCGGGTGGCGAGGGACCAGCCGTCTTCTCCTTCCGGGTCCTCCAGGTTGGGGTGTCCGGCGATCCAGCGCATATGGAAGCCGTCGAGCAGGGCGGCGATGGTGGTGGCGAGGTGTTCGACCTTGTAGGGCGCGCGCATGCGTAGCCCGTAGGCGTCCAGCAGCGTCTGGTACGCCTCGCAGGCGACCTCGCTGAACGACTCGCCGTAGTGCCCCAGGGCGTCGCGGACGCGCGGGTTGGCGGCGCTGGCGTAGAAGCCGAGCAGTACGCGGTAGATCGGGTCCACGCGGTGGTTCTCGTGGTTGTCCGTCAGGACGTCGTTGAGAGCCTCCTGCCAGGTCGTACCGCTGTCGACCGCCTCCTTGAAACGGCGGATGCTCTCCGGCAACCCCGGGACCAGTTCGGCCTGTCGGCTGGTGAGGTGGAAGAGGAGATCTGCCTGGAAGTCGGCCTGCGCGGGCCAGATCTGGTAGATGGATCCGGTCGTGATCGCCGGTGCCGTGTCGTCGCCCAGCCTCTCCCGCATGATGCGGGTGGCTTCCTCGGTGACCCGCTTGACGCGGATATGAGCAAGGGCTGCGGAGACGGCCGCCTCGCTCGTGTCAAAGGCGCCGGCGCAGACGAGCTTGGTGGCCGCTTCCAGCATGAGGGCCCGGGTCTCTTCGGGTGAGCGCCGAGGGAGCCTGCGTCTCACGGCGTGCGCCGTCATGTCCTTCCCTCCCATTGCATGATCGTTAATTCGGTGTGAACCGGGGCGTTGACAGAGCGCAATCGTACACCTAGATTCCCGATCCGTAAGAAAGTTACGAAACTCGAAAGTGCCGATCACCTGGCCTTTCGAAGTTCCTCGGGCTGGTCCGAGGCACCGGTCACCCCGGGTGCACCGTCCTGCCTTCCTTCTGCCTTCCGTGCTCTCCCCGCATGCCGTCCCGGGCACCGCCCTGCCGTTTTCCGATCCTGGAGGATCCCGCATGCCCGCAACCTCACGCCCCCTAAGACTCGGCCTCGTCTCCGCCGCCATGGCGCCCCTGCTGGGCATCGCCGCATGCAGCGGATCGGGCACCAACGCATCCTCATCGACCGGCGCCTCCGGGGGTGGCTCCTCCGCGAGTGCGGACTCCCGCCCGGCGAGTGACGTCGTGACCGACTACCTCGGCTACGTCGGCGGAAAGGCGGGCAAGGCCGACGCCGGCCTCGAACCGGTCACCCTGGGTTGGGTGAACGTCGAGGGCGGCCCCGGCGGCAACCCCGAAGCCACCCTGGGTGCCCGTGCCGCCGTGAAGTACGTCAACGACAGGATGGGCGGCATCGGCGGGCACCCTCTGAAGCTGAACGTCTGCACGGTGGTGTCCGCCGAGGAGGAGGGGCAGAAGTGCGGCCAGCAACTGCTCGGCGACAAAGAAGTCTCCGCCATCGGTGCGGGCAACCTCTACCTCGGAGATGCCTCCTTCAACTCCGTGATCGCGGGGAAGAAGCCCGTGCTGGTCGGAGTGGCGACGGGCCCGACCATGCCCACCGCGAAGAACACCTTCAGCACGTTCGGCGACCTGCCGCACATCTTCGGTACCTGGGGCACGTACGCCCGTGATGTGCTGAAGGCGAAAACCGCGGCGGTGATCCACACGAACACGCCTGGCGACAAGATCGCCTCCGGGGCAGCGGTGAAGGGCCTGGAAGCCGCCGGTCTGAAAGTGAAGTCCGTCGGATTCGACGCGCAGTCCACCGATCTGATCGGCCCGGTCACCGCAGCCGGGGCGAACACCGCGGATGTCGTGGTGCCCATCTCCATCGGTGGCGGATGCGTCGGGATCGCCAAGGCACTGAAGCAGCTCAATGTCACCAAGCCGGTGGTCTCCACGCCACTGTGCATGTCCCCCGATGTCGCCCAGGGGCTCGGAGGGGACCTGCCCACCTGGACATACGGCGTCGCCCAGACGCTGCCGATGGACTCCTCGGCCGCCGACTCCAAGGCGTTCCTGAAGGCCTCGGCGCAGGCGGGGCTGGACAAGGACGACCAGTCCAAGGTCTTCGCGCCGCTGGGCTGGAGCACGGTCCTGACGTACGCGAAGGTGCTCAACGCCATCGGCCCTGACAAGATCACTCCCGCGTCGGTGACCGAGCAGCTCAAGAAGTTCACCGGGCCGGTCATCATGGGCGCCGCCGAGGTCAAGTGCGGCAAGTACCCGGACGCCCCCGCCGTCTGCAACGACCAGGCGAGGTTCTACCAGTACGAAGGCAAGGGCCAGTTCAAGCCCCTGACCGACTGGATCCGCCCGCCCCAGTGAGCCCCGCCCGCCCCCGCCACCACCGCCGTTGAGGCTGCACGCCCTCGCAGGACGCAGCCTCAGCAGCGCGGACTCGCGGACTCGCGGACTCGCGGACTCGCGGATTTGCGGACCCATGACAGGAGTCATGAATTGGAACAGATCCTGCTCTTCTCCGTGCTCGGCCTCGGTCAGGGGGCACTGATCGCCGGCATCGCGCTCGGCGTCGTGGTCACCTACCGGGGCTCGGGCATCATCAACCTGTCCACCGGCGCCGTCGCCATGGCCTCGGCCTATGCCTTCTGGGCCCTGACCACCGGCTTCTTCGGGTTCACGCTGCCCGTCGGGCCCGCTCTCGCCGGGGCCCTCGCGGTCGCGCTCGCCGTCGGAGTGCTCACGGAGGTGGCGGTCTTCAAGCCGCTGCGAACCGTCTCACCCCTGGCCAAACTCGCGGCCTCCCTCGGCATCCTGCTCACCCTGCAGGCCACCGTGCTCCTGGTCTTCGGGGTGCAGCCGCAGCAGGCACCGAGCATCCTTCCGGCCGACACCGTCACCATCCTGGGCGTCACCACACCCTCCGACCGCTTCATCCTGGCCGGACTGGTCGTCGTGATCGCCCTGGTCCTCGGGGCCCTGTACCGGTGGAGCCGCTTCGGCCTGGCCACCCGCGCGGCCTCGGAGAACGAACAGGCCGCTCTTCTGGCAGGCCTGTCACCCAACAGCGTCTCGATGGCCAACACACTCCTGGCCGCCCTGGTCGCCGGGCTGCTCGGTGTCCTGGCCGCGCCCATCGTCCAGGTCGACTCCATGACGCTCCCCCTGCAGGTGGTCCCGGCCCTGGCCGCCGCCCTCTTCGCCGGGTTCACCTCGCTGTGGATCGCCTGCACCACGGGCATCCTCATCGGAGTGCTCCAGTCGATCGTGTACTACCTGTCCACGCAGAGCTGGTTCCCGACCGACAACGGCAACGCCATGCCCGGGCTCCAGCAGCTCCTCGTCTTCGCCCTGATGGTCGTCGCCCTGTACGTGCGCGGCGCCGGCCTGCCGCGCCGCGGTGAACTCGTCGAAAAGCGGCTGCCCGCGGTGCCCCTGCCCGAGCGGCTGCTACGTCCCGCCTTGATGGCCGCCACGGTCGCCGTCGTCGCACTGATAGTGCTGCCGTTCGACTTCCGCCAGGCACTCACGAACTCGATGATCGGCATGGTCATCGTCCTGTCCTACGTCGTCATCACCGGCTACGTGGGACAGATCTCCGTGATGCAGCTCGCGCTCTCCGGAACCGCGGGCTTCGTCCTCTCCCACCTCTCGATCGGGTGGGGGATCCCGTTCCCGTTCTCCGCCCTCGGCGCGATGGTGCTGGCCACACTGCTCGGAGTGGCCGCGGGCGTCTCCGCCCTGCGGGTGCGGGGTGTGAGCCTGGCAGTCGTCACCCTGGCCGCGGCCCTGGCCATGGAACAGGCACTGTTCAACAACACCTGGTTCGGCGGAACGGCCGGAGTGTCCATACCCCCGCCGCGCCTGTTCGGGAACGACCTCGGACCGAAAGCGGACTTCCGCGGCCTGGACGGCAACGAACCCAGCCCCATGTTCGGCTTCCTCGTCCTGGCCGTCACTGTCGCCCTCGGGCTGTACGTCGCCCATCTCAGGCGCACCGGACTCGGCCGGCGGATGCTCGCCGTCCGCTCCAACGAGCGCGCCGCCGCGGCAGCCGGTGTCGACGTGCGGGCCGTGAAGATCGCCGCGTTCGCGATCAGTTCCTTCATCGCCAGCGCCGCCGGCACCCTCTACGGCTACAACTTCGGCTCGGTCAGCGCCGCCCGGTTCACCGCGCTGGCCGCCCTCGGCCTGATCGGTTTCGCCTACATCGGCGGCATCACCATGGTGTCCGGAGCCGTGATCGCGGGGCTGATGTCCACCGAGGCGCTGCTGCCCCACGCGCTGGACAAGTGGTTCGGGATCAAGGGGACTTGGGCCCTGCTCTTCGGCGGCGTCTCCCTGATCGTGACGCTGATCGCCAACCCCGACGGCATCGCGGGCGCCGCCCACCGCCGGAGGACGGCGAAGAGGGCGAGACGCGCGGCGGCCACGACGGGACCACCGGCCGACAACGCATCCACCGTCGGCTCCCCACATATCCACCTCGGCCGTACCACTGCCGACGCCAAGGAGGTCGCACCGTGAACGTGCTCTCTGTCCAGCAGTTGGGCGTCAGCTACGGCGGCGTCCACGCACTCAGCGATGTCTCCCTGGAGGTCGGCGAGGGCCAACTCGTGGGGCTCATCGGCCCCAACGGGGCCGGCAAGACCACCTTCGTGGACGCGGTCACCGGCCTCGTCGCCGCCCGAGGAAGGGTGGAACTGGACGGCAAGGACCTGACCGGACGGCCGCCCCATATACGAGCCCGCCGAGGACTCGCCCGTACCTTCCAGAGCAGCGAACTCTTCGAAGACCTCACGGTCGCGGAGAACCTCCAGGTCACGGCGGACCCTTCGACGTGGTGGACCGCACTCGGCGAGACCTTCGGCCGCCGCCCGTCCCCGAACCCCGCTGTCCCTCAGGCCCTTGCGGCCCTGGGACTCGAGGACCTGGCCGACGCCTCGGCACACGAACTGTCGCAGGGCAGACGCAAACTCGTCGGGGTGGCACGGGCCTTGGCAGCCCGGCCCCGCATCATCTGTCTCGACGAACCCGCGGCCGGCCTGGACACGACTGAGAGCGCCGAACTCGGACGCAGACTGCGCACGGTCGCCGACGCCGGCACCGCGCTGCTCCTCATCGACCACGACATGAGCCTCGTGATGGGCATCTGCGACCACGTCGTCGTCCTGGAGTTCGGCAAGGTGATCGCCGCCGGGACGCCGGCACAGGTCCGAACCGACCCCGCCGTCGTCGCCGCCTACCTCGGGGCATCCACCGTCGAGCCTGCCACCGCGTCCGGCACTTCGACCGGTGGCTCCGCCAAGGCCCTCACCACCACACCGGAGACACCATGAGTACCCCAGTCCTGAAGGTGGCCGGACTCACTGCCGGATACGACGGAGCCCCCGTCATCCGCGGCATCGACCTCCAAGTGGGCGCGGGAGAGGTCGTCGCCCTCCTCGGGGCCAACGGAGCGGGGAAGACCACCACGCTCAAGGCCGTCTCCGCGCTGCTGCGCCCCCTCGCCGGCACGATCACTTTCAACGGAACGGACCTCGGCAGGATCCCGGCAGCGACCCGCGCCCGCCTCGGCATCGCCCACGTTCCGGAAGGACGAGGCATCTTCTCCGGCCTCACGGTGGCGGAACACCTGCGCCTCGGTCACCGGGGCGAGCGCCTGGACCAGGCGGCCGCCCAACGTTACTTCCCCGCCCTGGCCCGCCTCCAGGACCGCAAGGCAGGCCTGCTCTCCGGCGGCGAGCAGCAGATGCTCGCCATGGGACGAGCCCTGGCCCGCGGCCCCAAGCTGCTCCTGCTCGACGAACTCAGCCTCGGCCTGGCACCCATCATCGTCGAGGAGTTGCTGCCCATAGTCAGGCGCTATGCCGACGACACCGGCTGCGGGGTGCTGCTCGTCGAACAGCACGTCGGCCTCGCCCTCGACATGGCCGACCGCGGCTACGTCCTGTCCCACGGCGAAATCACCGCGCACGCCACGGCCCAGGAACTGAGGGCCGACCAGTCCCGGATCATCGCCGGCTACCTCGGCGAACAACACGCCTGACCCGGCCGGGCGGCCACAACCGCCGTACACCACAACCACCGTGAGCCTGAACCGCTCGGGCCGGCCCACCCCCTGCACCTCGGCCGGACGCTCAGGGCTGCCCGCGTACCCAAACGCAAGACAAGGAGTCCGATGTTCACCTTCGACAGCAAAGACGGCGTCCAGATCCACGTGCACGAATGGAATCCGGACACCCCACCGCGAGCCGTCGTCCAGATCGCCCACGGCATGGGAGAGCACGCCGGCCGTTACGCCCCACTCGCGGCAGCACTGACCGCTCAGGGCTACGCCGTCTATGCCAACGATCACCGCGGACACGGGCTGAGCAGGCACGCCGAGCCCGGTCATCTCGGGGAGGACGGCTGGAACCGACTCGTCGGTGACATGGTCACCCTCTCGGAGACCATCCGCGAGCAGCACCCCGGCCTGCCCCTGGTGCTGCTCGGACACAGTCTCGGTTCCTTCGCCTCGCAGCAGTACGTCCTGGACCACGCCCACCTGATCGACGCACTCGCCCTCGCCGGTACTACCGCGGTCGACGTCATGCTCGCGGCGCAGGCGCAGGAGGCCGCGGAGGGAGGAGACCCGTTGCTCGCGCTCAACCAGGCGTTCCAGCCCATCCGCACTCCGTTCGACTGGCTCAGCCGGGACGAACCGGCCGTCGACGCCTACCTCGCCGACCGCATGTGCGGCTTCAGCCTCGACGCCCAGGGCATGGCCGACATCACCATCGCCTCGGCGTCACTTGCCCAGCCCAGGGGCATCCCGGCGGATCTACCCGTCTGCATCCTGGTTGGGGATCACGACCCGCTGAACGCCGAACTCTCACTCAGCAACCTGCTTGTCGAACGCTACGGCGAGGCCGGCCTCATCGACGTCACCTATCTCAGTTATCCCGAAGCCCGCCACGAACTGTTCCACGAGACCAACAAGCAGGAGATCGTCAGCGACCTGCTGGCCTGGCTGAACCGCGTCCTCGCCCGCTGACCCCGGCGCTGAGGACAGCGTCCCCAAGACCGCGACCGGTTATGGGGCGGGCGGCTGTTCTCGTCCGTTGTGCGCTTGGCGAGGTTGTCGATCGAGGCGATGTGGATCATGGCTTCTGAGCTGGCGGGGAGGGGCTCATAGTCGCGGGCCAGACGTCGGCGGAGCATGATCCATCCCAGGCTGGTCGCGGGCCTTGGTCGGTTACTGCGTCCTGGCGAAGCCGCCGGTGTCGATCTCGGTGAGGATGCGACACCAGAACCACTCACTCACGAACCGCTCTCTCAGCCGGGCGGCGGCGGCAGCCCAGTAATCCACAAGTCGCCCAGTATCCCGGTGGCCCACCACCACACCGCACCGACCCGCCGCCCACGGCCAGAGCAGCGTAGGCGCAGGTTCCCAGGCAGCCACTTCCGATTACCTGCGTCCTGCCAGCGTCCCGAATTCAGCGTCCAACCGCTCGCACAGGCCACTTGCGGCGGCTTGCCTCGGCGGTGGGCTAACACGTCTGCGCAGGTCAGAGAAGTTCGAACCAACGCCGATGGCAACACCATTGAACTCACGAGCAGCGGATTCAGTCCGTCCACCCAAAGTCCTGAATCCGCACGCCCGCTGAGATGTTTCCGCAGGTCACAGACCTGCACAGTGGGGCGGGTGGGACTCGAACCCACGGCCGACGGATTATGAGTCCTTTGAGGATCTTGGCGGCCCTTGCCGATCAACGCTCATTCATGACGTTTTCGCAGGTCAGATGGGGTTATCCATGCAGGTGCTCCTCAGTCCTTGTCAGTCTGTTCCTGTCCTTGTGGCCCCAACTCGGCCTCAATGAGGCCCGGCAGGATCGGACTGAAGGTACAGAGGACGATCACGCCGGCTCAAGGACGAGAATCGAACCCGCGCAGCGGATTTCCGTTCCAACGCGCAGAGCCCCTCCCCCGCGGGCAGAGTTTCGCGGCCGGGTCTCGCAGGCCGGAATCTCAACTCGCCAGCCTGGTCCGCGGCCGCCCCTTCGACATGGCCCACCTCCCGCAAGACAGTGCCTGTGCTGCCTGAATCCGCACATGGATGAGGGAATCGCGGCTGTCATAGCCGTCGGGATCGGTGCCCCGGGCGCTCTGATCTGGGCGTATCTCGACTATCGGGTGGGTCGAGCACAGGTTGACGCCACTGTTGAGGCAGTTAACGGACGGCACTGAAAACGCAGGGCTCAGGCGTCTGCAGCGCGGACGCGGTCGGCACCGTAGGCATCAGACCGCCTCGGTCACCGTCATCCAGCGCCACTGGGTGAACTGCTCCAGGTTGGCGGTGCCGCCGATGCGGGAGCCGTTGCCCGATGCTCCCATTCCGCCGAAGGGGGCGCTCGCGGCGTCCTTGGCGGAGACGTCGTTGAGGTGCACCATGCCGGTGCGCAGCTGCTCGGCGATGGCCGCCGCCCGCGCCACCGAACGGGAGTGCACAGCCGCCGTCAGGCCGTATTCGGTGTCGTTGGCGATCTCGACGGCCTCCGTGTCGGTACGGAACGCGACGACGGGGGCGACGGGCCCGAAGATCTCCTCGGTGAAGGCGGGCATGGTCCGCTCGACGTGGTCCAGGACGGTGGGCGGGTAGAACAGCCCGTCGCGGCGTCCGCCGGCCAGCACCCGTGCCCCGGCGGCCACGCTCTCGTCCACGATGCGTTCGATCCTCGCGGCCTGGCGCTCGCTGATCACGGGACCGAGGGCCACACCCTTCTCTCGGGGGTCGCCGACCCGCAGCGCCTTGGCCTGCCCGATCAGTGCCTCGGTGTACGGCTCCACGAGGTCGGCGTGCACCAGATGGCGTCCGGCGGCGACGCAAGCCTGCCCCTGATAGCCGAAGGAACTCATCGCCCCGGCTGCCGCGGCGGCGTCGACGTCCGCGTCGTCGAGCACGACGATCGAGTTCTTGCCGCCCAGTTCCAGAGCCACCTGCTTGAGCCCGTCGCCCGCGGCGCGGGCGACCGCCCGTCCTGCCTCGGTGGAGCCGGTGAACGCGACCATGGCGACGTGGGGATCAGCCACGACCGCCTCACCTGTGCCGGTGCCTCCGGGCAGGACGTGGAGCAGTCCTTCGGGCAGTCCGGCATCCTCGAACAGCCGCGCCACGACGACGCCGCCGGACACCGGTGTGTGGGGATCGGGTTTGAGCAGGACGGCGTTGCCCAACACAAGGGCGGGCGCGAGGGCCCGCATGGCGAACAGCAGGGGGGCGTTCCAGGGGTTGATGACGCCGACCACACCCAGCGGTACCCGCCATGCGTAACTGGCCTGGCCGGGTGTCGGCGGGCTCAGGATCTCGCCGCGAGGCAGCGAGGCGAGCCCGGCGGCCTGCGCCAGCTGGCTGAGTCCGGCCGCGATCTCGTAGTCGCCCTTCGCCGGGACGCCTCCGGACTCCCTAACGATCCACTCGCGGATCGCCCCGCTGTTGTCGCGCAGTACCCGGGCGGCACGAAGCAGGACCTCGGCGCGCCCCTGGGGTGCCACCTCGGCCCAGGCCCTCTGAGCCCGGGCGGCCAGGGCCCCGGCCCGGGCGACATCCGCGGGCGCCGCCACACCCACCGCCGCCAGCCGCTCTCCCGTGGCGGGTTCGTTCACCGGCTGGGTCCCGCCCCCGGACTGCCGCCAGCCCCCGCTGTAGATCTTCCCGGTCCATTCGGCCGCGTCCGGCCACGTCCCCTCGTCGGTGGCAGTCATGACACGGCCCTCCGCCATCGATACATTGATACCCTTTTTTACTCATATACCTTTATAAAACCTACATGTCCAACCACTCCCCCGGTTGCTCCTGGCCGGGCCGGGACGCACGGTGGAAAGACCAAGGTGAGGGCGGACGAACGTGATGACGGGTTCTGAAACCGCCGACGACGACCGGGCGGCGTGCCGGCCGGACGACCTCATCGACGAGTCGGACACGGCCAGAGCCACCGTGGATCCGGACGGCATCGTGACCGGGTGGAGCGAGGGAGCACGGCGACTGCTCGGATACCGGACCGCGGAGGTCATCGGCCGACCCGCGGCGCCGCTGCTCGCCGGGGAGCCGCCCTCCGAGACGCTGCGCTCCCTGCAAACGCTGCCGAGGTGGAACGGGACGGCGACTCTCCTGCACCGGGACGGCCACCGCCTCGCGGTGAACCTGCTGGCCCACCGCCGGGAGCCCGACTGCGAGGACAACGGGGGCGGCGAGTGGCTCCTGGTCTCCCCGCTGGCCCGGCCGTCGTCGCCTCTCCAGGACGACGCACTGGTGATGTGGGCGTTCACCCAGTCCCCGTCCACTACGGCGCTCTACGACACAGGCCTGCGGCTGCGGCGCGCGAACGCGGACATGGAACGTGTGATCGGCCTGCCCGAAGAGGCAATGCAAGGGCTGCGCGTGTCAGAGATCGTGGCCGACCCGGAGGGCGACCGGACGGAACAGTGCATGCGGCGGGCGCTGGAGACCGGCGAACAGCAGCATCTGCAGCAGATCCTGCACCTGACGGGCCACGAGCGCGAGAGCATCTGGACGACTTCACTCACCCCTGTGCGGGACGCGGGGGGAACGGTACGAGGAGTGCTCCTCTCCGCACACGACATGACCGAGGAGCACCTGGCCCGGGGACGTCTGGCCCTGCTCAACGACGCCAGCGTCCGCATCGGCAGCACTCTGGACCTCGCCCGTACCGCGCAGGAACTCGCCGACGTGGCCATCCCCCGGCTCGCGGACTTCGTCACCGTTGACCTGCTCCCCGCCATCGAAGGCGGAGACGACCCGCCTGCCGGGGCGCCGCCCAGCCCTGTAATGCTGCGGCGTGTCGCCACCCAGTCGGTCCTGGAGGGCCGCCCCGAGGCAGTGGTCGAGTACGGAGCGGTCGCCGCCTACCCGGACGAGTCGCCTGCGGCCGAGTGCCTGACCACAGGCCGGCCGCTGATCCGCAAGGTTACCGAACGTGCGATAGACAAGTGGGCGAGCCAGGTCCCAGCCCGGGCCGACCGGGTGCGGCGCTACGGCTTCCACTCGGTGCTGGCCGTGCCGATGCGCGCCCGCGGCATCACTCTCGGCGTGGCCACCTTCTCCCGCCACCGGCGCCCGGAACCCTTCGAGCGGGACGACCTGCTCCTGGGCGAGGAGATCACCGCCAGGGCCGCAGTCTGCATCGACAACGCCCGCCGCTACACCCGCGAGCGCCGTACCTCCCTCACCCTGCAGAGCAGTCTCCTGCCGCAGCGGCTGCCCCCGCAGTCCGCCGTCGACGTCGCCTCCCGCTACCTGCCCGCCAGCACGCAGGCCGGCGTCGGCGGCGACTGGTTCGACGTCATCCCGCTGTCCGGCGCCCGGGTCGCCCTCGTCGTCGGCGATGTCGTCGGCCACGGCATCCAGGCCTCCGCCACCATGGGGCGGCTGCGCACCGCCGTGCGCACCCTGGCCGATGTCGACCTCCCGCCCGACGAGCTGCTGACCCACCTGGACGACCTGGTCATCCACCTGTCCGCTGAGGCCGAAAGCGCAGCCGGCACCACCGGCGACATCGGCGCGACCTGCCTGTACGCCGTCTACGACCCGGTCTCCCGGCGCTGCACCCTGGCTCGCGCGGGTCACCTCGTACCCGCGGTGGCGACCCCGGACGGCGCCGTGGAATTCCCCGACGTCCCCGCGGGCCCACCGCTGGGGCTGGGCGGCCTGCCCTTTGAAGTCACCGAGATCGAACTGCCCGAAGGCAGCCTCCTCGCGCTGTACACCGACGGTCTCATCGAGGACCGTGGCCGCGACATCGACGAAGGCCTCGACGCGCTGCGCGAGGTGCTGGCCCGGCCGGCTTCGTCCTTGGAGAGCACCTGCGACACCGTGCTCCAGATGCTTCTCCCGGACCGCCCCGCCGACGACGTGGCGCTGCTGATAGCCCGCACCCGCGCCCTGGACGCGGCCCATGTCGCCACCTGGGACGTGCCGCCCGATCCCTCAGCGGTCGCCGAGACCCGTAAGAACACCTGCCGGCAGCTGGCCACCTGGGGCCTGGACGAGGCCGCCTTCGTCACCGAACTGGTCGTCAGCGAACTCGTCACCAACGCCATCCGCTACGGCGGCGCCCCCATCCAGCTCCGGCTCATCCGCGACCGCAACCTCATCTGCGAGGTCTCCGACGCCAGCAACACCGCCCCCCACCTGCGCCGCGCCCGCACCTTCGACGAAGGCGGCCGCGGCCTGCTACTCGTCGCCCAGCTCACCCAGGGCTGGGGCACCCGCCAGACGCACAACGGCAAGACGATCTGGGCCGAACAAGCCCTCCCCATCACCTGACAGCGGAGAAGCCGGAGCGACAGCGACAGCCCCTTTCGCAGACCCTTCCCATTCCCTACGTCCTGCCGACGTCCCGAATTCTTCGCGCGCCCATCACAAGGTCATTCCAGAGACGCCCCGCGAGACACCGGAGCCGAACCATCTGCGCAGGTCAGCTAAGCATCAATCCCGGTGCATGCAGACACCGTTGAACTCGCGAGCAGCGGATTTTGTCCGTTGAAGCGAAGTTGACGCTCCAACACCTCAAAAAGAACGTTTCCGCAGGTCAGAGCAACGTTTAAGGTGAGGCGAGTGGGACTCGAACCCACGGCCGACGGATTATGAGTCCATTCGGGATCTTGGCGGCCCTTGCGTTTCTCCGGCGCGGCCCGCGCTGTCCGTGGACCAGTGGCCGGCGGGGGTGATCGTCAACTTGCCGAGGTCCGACCGGAATTCACCGCCACTCGGGGCGGCCGGCAGCGGCTTCACGCGGTCCACCAGGCGGTAGGCCCGGTTCAACTCGTGCACTTTGAGCGAGTCGATGTGTGCGGTGCCGCCCTTGGCGTAGAAAGCCATGCCGTCGGCGTCCGGCCTGGGGTAGATCAGGCTCGTCACGGCTGCCTGTCCGTCCGCGCCGAATGCCTCGACCGACGACGAGTCGACGTACATGCGCAGGGTTACGCGTCCGTCGGTCGCCTTCATCGGTGCGGTGGTGCGGCCCGCGAAGTACTGCGTGAAGTCGCTCAGGCCCGATGCCGACCGGTCCACGAACAGTTCCTGCGCCTCCGCGTCGTATCCGACCGTCGTGTGCTGGTCGTCGCCTGCCCGGAGCCGGAAGCCGATCTCCGTGGCCGTGCCGACGGTGACTTCGGCCTCGATCTCGTAAGAGATGCCCGTGACACGTATGAGTGGGTTTGCGGAGTCGGGGCCGACGGTGACTTCCTTGCGGGTCGTCGTGGACGCGCGCAGGGCAGACAGCTCCGCGACCGGGCGCTGCACCAGGCGTACGCCGTCGGTGGTGGCCGTGAGGGTCAGTTCGCGGGGGCTGCTCAGCTGGCCCTTCCAGGCGCCGGTCGGGGCGCTGAACGGGTAGTCCCAATTGCTCATCCAGCCGAGCCAGACTCGGCGGTCGTCGGGCAGGCCGTAGAAGGACATGGCGGCGTAGTAGTCGCGGCCGGAGTCGGCGCGCAGGGCCGTGCCGGCCTTCTGGTCGGGGGTGTTCCTCCCCGTTGATCGGACAGGCCCTGGTCCACCGTGGGAGGCCGAATTGTGGCATCCCGCAACGTGGTGCAGCGATGCGACGTCAGTGGAGCCGCGCGCACCGTATGGCTACACCACGCGGTGGAGCGCCGCCGGCCGCATCGCGGCCGAGGGACCCGACGAGAGACGAGTACGTCCTGTATGGGCGCCGAGAGGCGTCACTGCCGGCCAGACCGAGCCCACCTGCAGCCCACCCAACCCTTCAACAAATGGCTGTGACCAGCACTTACGAAACACACCTAGTCGGCCTTCCGCCAGCGGGCGCGCAGACTGAACGCCGCGCCCTTCGGCCGACGTTCGCGGGTGAACACTCCCTTCTTGTTGCCGTCGACACGGAAGACACCGGGCGCCGTGGCGAAGTCGGCGAAGTTCCAGACCTGCTCGCCGACGACCGCGTCGACACGGTCGAACACCCGGTGATACACGTCGAGCAGTTCGGTCTGGTACTCCTCGGTCCACGGGCTGGGTACGACGCTGCGCAGTCCGGGGTAGGTGTCCGCTCCGTACTCGGTGATGATGATGGGCTTGTCGTGCGCGGCCCACTGCCGCAGTTCCGCCTCCAACTCCGTCTCGGCCGCCGCCAGGTCGTCGGGGCCGAAGTACCAGCCGTAGTAACGGTTGAGGAGCACGACGTCGAACAAGTCGGTGACCACGCACTCATCCGGTTTCCCCATGAGCGCGTTGACGTAGGCGACGGGCCGTGAGGGATCCAGTCGGCGTGCCTCGGCAGCCAGTGGTGCGAAGTAGTCGCGCGCCTCCGGTTGGACGTTGTCCGGCTCGTTGGCGATGGACCACAGCACGACACTCGGATGGTTCTTGTCGCGCGCCACGAGCTCCCTCACCGCCTGCAGGTGCGTGCGAAGTGTGCTCTCACCCACGGTGTCGGGCGAGAACGTGGACGCCTTCCGGCCGGAGCCGAAAACACCTCCCGCGATGTTCAGGTTCAGGCCGACGGCCGCCGTCTCGTCGATGACCACCACACCTTGTCGGTCCGCGTAGTCCAGCACCTCCTCGGCATAGGGGTAGTGCGAGGTGCGGAACGAGTTCGCGCCGGTCCACTCCAGCAGGGCGAAGTCGTGCACCATCAGGGTGTCGTCGTGAGCCCTGCCGCGCACGGCGGCGTCCTCGTGCTTGCCGAAACCCTTGAAATAGAACGGGACTCCGTTGATCAGGAATTCCTTGCCCCGTACCTCTACAGTGCGCACCCCCACGGGCTGCCGGTAACTGTCGACGAGGTCGCCGGAGGTGCTCCACAGCGTGGCCTCGAGTTCGTAGAGGTAGCCGTCTCCGGGCGCCCAGGGATGCACGTCCTCGATCCTGAGGGTCCCCACCGCCCCGGTGGCGGCATGGACCTCGACCCCGGAGGCATCGCGCAGCGAGACACGCACCACGTGCTCTTCGGCTTGAGCGGTGCTGTCCACGCGGTAGGCGACGAGGCCGGTCGTGTCCTTCAGGCTGGTGGTCACGGTGATGTCGGTGATGTGGACGGGGGGCGTGGTGTACAGCCACACGGGCCGGTGCAGGCCCGCGTAGTTGAAGAAGTCGAAGAAGTAGTGCTGCACCCGGCGGCCGTCCTCGCGTTCCTCCACTCGGCCGGGTGGTATCGACTCCCAGGTCAGTTCGTTGTTGACCACGACGGTGACACGGTTCTCGGCACCCGGCCGCAAGTGCGCCGTGACGTCGGCCTCGAAGGGGGTGTAACCGCCTTCGTGCCGGGCGACCTCGACATCGTTGACCCAGGCGGTGGCGCGATGCGTCGCGGCGTCGAAGCGGAGTACCGTCCGTTCCCCCGCCCACCCGACAGGAACCCATACCTGCGTCTGGTACCAGACGTCGCCGACATGGTCACGGACGGTCGTGTCCGGGAAGATGTCGTTGTAGCTGGCCGGCACAGGGATGTCCACGGCGCCCGCGAGCTGCGAGCGCCACCAGCCCGCGGCACGGCCGGCCCCCTCCGCGTCCAGGCGGAAGCTCCACAGGCCGCCGAGAGAGCGGCGTTCACGAGTGGGGCCGTCCTGAGGACGAAGCATGGTTGGTTCTCCTGTTCTGTTTGCGCCTGTCGACGCGGCGGTCGAATAGGTCGAATAGGTCGAATAGGCGGGGATGAAGGGCGCCCAGGGGACGGTCGGCACCCCCGGGGGCCGGTCGGGGCGGGCAGCGGTCCTGTCCGGGCGGGGCAGGCGGCGGTCCGGTCTATTTGATGCCGGTGTTGGCGATGCCCTGGATGAAGTGTCGTTGCAGGGCGAGGAAGAGCAGGATGATCGGTGTGACGACCGTGACCGCCCCGGCCAGCAGCAGGCCGTAGTTGGTGCCGTTGGCTCCCGTGGAGAAGAGGGCGAGGGCGACGGGCAGCGTGTAGTGGTCCTCGGTCTGCGCGATGACGAGCGGCCACAGGAAGTTGTTCCACTGCGCGAGGAAGGTGAGGATCGCCAGTGTCGCCAGCGCCGGCCGTGTCAACGGCAGGATCACCCTGAGGAAGATCCGGGATTCGCCCGCACCGTCGAGGCGCGCCGCCTCGACGAGGGCGTCCGGGATGTCCCGGATGAACTGCCGCATGATGAACACGCCGAACGGTGTCACGAGGAAGGGCAGGATGAGCCCGAGATAGGAGTTGCCCAGGCCCATGTTGCTGACGAGCACGAACAGTGGGACGAAGGTGGTGACGCCGGGGATGATCAGCATGGTGAGGACGAGGCCGAACAGCAGACGCTTCCCCGCGAACTCGATCTTCGCGAAGGCATATCCGGCCATCGAGCAGAACAGCAGGTTTCCCAGCACACAAGCCACCGCTACGAGTGTGCTGTTCAGGAAGTACAGTCCGAAGTTCTGCTTCGACAGCAGTTGTTCGAAATTGGCGAAGGTCGGGGACCGGGGGAGCCAGGAACTCGGGTGGGCGACGATCTCACCCGTCGGTTTCACCGAGCCGAGGAACATCCAGGCAAAGGGCGCCAGGGTCGCGAGGAGTCCGAGCACGAGGGCGCCGTAGAGAACGAGACGGGCCGTGGGGACTCGCCGGGACGGACGCCGGTCCTGGAAGGCTGGTCCTGTCGTTGTGGTGGTGACGGTCATGTCAGGCCTTCGCTCGGAAGATGCGGAACTGAAGAAGGCTCAGTAGAGCGATCGCGGTGACCAGCACATAGGACGCGGCCGATGCCAGTCCGTAGTTCCCGAAGCCGAATTGCTGGTAGGCGTAGTAGCTGATCGACGTCGTGCTGTCCAAGGGGCCGCCGCTCGTCATGACGAACGGTTCCTCGAAGAACTGGAGGTAGCTGATGCTGAGCAGGATGGCGACCACCAGCGTGGTGGGCCGGAGCAGCGGCAAGGTCACGCTGCGGAAGGCCCGCCAGCGGGACGCGCCGTCCACAACGGCCGCCTCGTGCAGTTCGGGCGGTATCGACTGCAGTCCCGCCAGGAAGATCACCATGGGGATTCCGAAGTGCCGCCAGACCGCCATCAGTATGAGGGCGGGCATGGACCAGTTGGGATCGTTCAGCCAGTCCGGCCCGGAGATTCCCGCTACCGACAGGACCGAGTTGATCATCCCGTCGGGCTTGTAGAGGTACCTCCACACGACCGCCACCGCCACGATGCTCGTCACGACCGGGGCGAAGTAGGCGACCCGGAAGAAGCCCTTCGCACGCTGGATCCCGGAGTTGAGTGCGACGGCGACGGCGAGAGAGAGCACCATCGTCAGTGGTATGCCCACGGCGACGAAATAGAGCGTGTTCAAAGCGGAGCGGACGAAGGTGGGATCGTCGAAGAGCGCGGTGTAGTTCTCCAGGCCGACGAAGTTGACGCTGAAGGGCGTCTGCACGTCCCTGCTGGTGATGTCGGTGACGCTCATCGACAGTGACGAGAAGACCGGCCAGATGCCGAACGTGGCGAACAGCAGGACGAAGGGTGAGCAGAAGGCCCAGGCGACCAGTGTGCGCCGCAGGTGTCCGGAACCGCGCCTCGACCGTTGAGCCGGCTGCCTGGTGGAAGACCTCTCGCGTGCGGGTTTCAGCGAGGTGGCCGTGGTCATCGGGACTGTCCCGTTCCGATCGCGGACGCTTTCGCCTGAATCCGTTCCAGGGCCGCCTTCGGCGACGAGACTCCCTTTGCCACCTTCTCGATCTCGGCATCGAGGACCGCGGAGATCTGCTTCCACGTGGTGACGTTCGGGCCGGGTAGCGCGGTCTGAAGCTGGGATCGGAAGACGGCCAGCGTCGGATCCGACTTGAGCTCCCCCTCACTCCAGGCCGGCTGCACGGCGGGAAGGTCTCCGGACAGTTCGTACCAGTCCTGCTGGACGTCGGGTTGGGAGAGCCACCGGATGAACTTCCAGGCACCGTCGCGGTTCTTCGCTTTCTTGAACACCGTCCAGTGCCCTCCCCCGATGAAGCTGGCGTTGGACTTCGGCCCCTTCGGGAGCATGGCGACCCCCACCTTGTCCTTGACGAAGTTCGCTCCGCCCGCGCCCTTCAGCAGTGCCGTTTCCCAGGGGCCGGAGATCAGTGCGGCGGTGGAACCGGCGACGAACTGCGGCTCGATCTCCCCCAGACTCACCGCCCCGTTGCGGGTCGCGGTCTTCGACGTGAAGAACGACTGGTAGTACTCCAGCCCCTTGAGTGCCTCGGGTGTGTCGAAGGTGAACTTGGTGCTGTCCTCGTTCATGAGACGCGCGCCGGCCTGCCACATGAAGGGCAGCACACCCTGCCAGCTCGCCGCCACGCCGGTGGGCAGCGCCAGGCCCCACTTCGCTCCCTGCTTCTGGAGGGCCTTGAGGAACGGGCCGTACTCCTTCCAGGTCTTCGGCGCCAAGACCCCGGCAGCCTGTGCCAGGTCCTTGCGGTAGAACAGGACGCGCGTGTCCACATACCAGGGGACGCCGTACGTACCCCCGTCGTAGGTGGTGCTCTGAGCGGCGCCTCGGTAGAAGGACGAGGTGTCGACGAGGCCGGCCGGCACCTGCTCGAGTCCGCCCGTCGAGGCGAAGTTCGTCAGGTCGGCGGATCCGACGAGCGTGGCGTCAGGCGTGTCCTGGGAGGCGATCGCCGTTTCGACCTTCTTGGCGTAGTCCTGCCACGGGATGGACGTGACCTTCACCTTCGCGTCCGGGTTGGCCTTCCGGAAGCGCGCGGCCAACTCGGGCAGGCGCTCGCCCTCGGTGCCCATGGCCCATACGTTGATCTTGCCCTTGGCAGGTGAGTTGCCGACGGGAGCGCCCGTGGCGCCCCCACCGCCTTGTGTATCGGACCGGCCGCAACCGGCCAGAACCAGTGTGGCGGCCAGACCGCCGATGAGCGCTTTCGACAAATGTGAGGTGGACATCCTTGTCCGTCTCCTCTCCACCCGGTGGATGCGTGAGCGGCTCTACCGCACGTCGTGGTGTGGGTCAGCGAGACCGTACAGCGAAAACCGAACAGCTGCCACACTTTCAGCAAGGGTGATGTTGGCGGAATATCGGCCGGACACTGCCCCGCGCCGCCCGCTTAGGGTTGGGGGTATGACCGAGAAGACGGCGGCCCGTCCGGCCACTCGCCGAGGCCCGTATGCCAAGAGCGCACAGCGCAGGGCCGAGATCGTCGCCTCGGCGACCGCCGTGTTCGCGGCTCGCGGTTACCGTGGAGGGTCCCTGAGGGAGATCGCCAAGCAGCTCGACCTCAGCCTGACCAGCGTCGTGCACCACTTTCCGAGCAAGAGCGCGCTCCTCGTGGCCGTCCTCGAGAACGCCGATTACGCAAGCATCGACTCCTTCGAGTCGGACAGCCGGGGAAAGGGTGTGGCCTACGCGGTCCTGCGGTACGTCCGCCGCAACCTGGAAAGACAGGAGATGCTGCGGCTCCTCGCCCTGATGGCCGCGGAGGCCTCGGCACCCGACCACCCGGCGCACGAGTGGTTCCGTGACAGGTACGAGCGGGTCGTCACCGCTTTCACGACCGCGGTACGCAGGGACCAGGACCTGGGTCGTATCTCGAACCGGAGGAACCCCGAGCTGATCGCGGCGGCCCTTGTCGCGATGTGGGACGGCCTCCAGCTCCAGTGGCTCATCGACCCGCGGCGTGATCTCTTGGCCGGGATATCGGCCGGCTTGGAGGATCTGCTGGGCGATCCTGCCATCGGCGACCGGCACCCGTAGCAGCACCAGGCGCTCTTCCCGACCAGACCGCCGCGCCCCCCGTCTTGTTTCACCGGTCAGGATCGGCACGCGACCGGCCACTGTTCGCGATTGCGAACTAGACCGGGATGCGGATGGGCGAGTGCTTCTCTCAAGCACTGCGACTGGCGCGTCGGCTACGTATCTCCGTACAGATGCATCGCTTCCCCTTGAGCGCGCAGGGTGGCGACACGTGTGCGGGACGAACAGAGGCGCACTGGATACAAGACCGTGCGTCCCCATCCGTGCTGCACATGGTCGCCCAGCTCACCACCGCCTGGGGCACCCGCCAGACAACGGAGGGCAAAACGATCTGGGCGGAACAGACCCTCCCTCCGTGCCCATCGGGTGCGTTTCTTCCTGAGTGAGGTTGGTGTGCCGCGGGCGCCATCCCTGGCCAGAGTGGCCCGGCGGTCTTCTCGGTCCAGCTCGGCATCCGTGGCCCCGCCCTCTTACTCCAATGCCGTTTTGCCGAGCCAGGCTGGCCTGCCTGCCAGCCCGAGTGCGGCCGCCGTGATGGAGACGAACGCAAGCACGGGGAACAGCACCGGGTAGCTGCTCAGCGCCTTCAGCCAACGCCCCCGGTGACAGGCGCCAGAGCTGAGGCAAATGCGGCCGCCGAAGCGCCGAGAAGTCCGGAGAGGTGGCCGTAGCGGGTGGTGCCTCAGCGGTCGATGACGGCGGTGGCCTGGAGCAGGGTGAGGTTGCCGCGCACCATGCCCGCGGCGATGGCGATCATCACCAGTAGCGGGAAGGAGCCGGGGACTGCCGCAAAACGCGACGGTGGTGGTCCCGGGCGAGGCCAAGGCAATCAGGACGAAGGTACGGGCGGTGACGCCGGTGTTGCGGGCGATAGTGGCGTACAGGGTGCGACCGAGGGGCTGACCTGCGCCGCTCAGGCCGAGGGCCCAGGCAACCTCACCTACTCCCCCGAACTGTTGGAGCGGATGGTCGAGCTCGGCTTCTGTCGGGGCCGTTTCCTTGGCTCCTAGGACCCTCGCCAGATGCACTCCTCGCAGGGCTACAGCCCCAGACGGTCGCCACCTGGAGCTCCTGAGCCACACGCAGACGACTCGTCGGAGAACGCCTCTCGGGTGCTCCCCCGGTACCTCCGGCCTCAGGGCGGCCTCAATACATGGCCATGTCGCAGCAGAGCCGAGCCGAATACGTCTCACCGGCTGCAGGTCTGCACGCATCCATGCAGGCCAGAAGGGCACCAGTCGACGCAGACGCACCTGGCGCCAAACCCGCGAACAGCGGATTCAGTCCGTTCAGGCAAAGTTGACGCTTCGACACCCGGAAATGAACGTTTCCGCAGGTCAGAGACCTGCACAGGTGGGGCGGGTGGGACTCGAACCCACGGCCGACGGATTATGAGTCCTTTGAGGATCTTGGCGGTCCTTGTCAGTCTGCGTCGATTCACGGCGTTCTTGCAGGTCAGGCGCGTGCATCTCTGTCGGTCTCGCACGGTCTTTGTCGGTTGGTTCCTGTCCTTGTGGTCCCTCCGTGGTCCCTGCCGCTCCTTGGAAGCCCGCCCCATACGGATTCCCGGACGTCGCTCCAGCTCAGCGGACGCGGTGGAACCATGGCGCAGCGGATTCCCCTTCCAACGCGCAAAGGCTCCGCCCCCGGTTACTCGGGGGCGGAGCCTCTGTGTGGCCATAGCCGCAGGCCAGGAATACCTACAAACAGGTTACCGACCGATGAAGGGCAAGGCGAGCGGCGCCTTCGGTGTCATCGTCGACGGTGCGGCCAGCACCGACGTCCGGCACGGGAGGACGAACGACTTCTTTCTCGTCCCCAGCTTCGTTCAACCCGGCAGCGTCTGCGCTCTCGGCGCGGCCCCTCGCGGGTGGCAGGCCGTTACCACTCCATACGTCGCTAGTGCGCTAGTGGATGCGATGATCGACACGGGCGCGCGATATCCCTGCTCGCGGGGCCAATTCATCAACTGGGCCAAGCAGGAGGGCCTTCTTTGAGACCTTTCTGTGCTCGGTTGGCTCGATCAGGCAGCTTTAAAAATAGGGGGTCTTCAAGGTTGAGCGGTGCGGAGGTGTCCGCGGGCTCGTCTTGTGGTGCCGCAACGTGTCCATAGCCGTTGGTTCTCTGCGTTGCGGGCCTCGAGCTGATCACGCGGTTAATGCCCACGCTCTTGGCGTTGTGGTGACCGGCGCGGATGAACGCTTCGATCTCGGGCCACCAGCGATCGATGGTGATGGCGAGTTGCCGGGCCTCGGGAATGTCGGAGTCCGCGCACCAGGTGAGGAACTTCCATCGGGCGTGGCCGACTTGGTGCCGGGCGGCGCCGGTTCGGGCCACGGCGAGGAGGCTGCGCAGGTTCTCCTCGGCGATCCAGGCCGTCAGCGGCTTCTGGCCGATCTTCCCCGAGCAATGCTCAAGGGATAGCCGAGGCACGCGAGTACGTCCTGATCGTGGAGCGCCACGGTAGCCCCGCCCTGCTACGTCGGATGCCGACGCTCCGCTTCCATGCTCCAGAAGGCAAGGCTGTTTTCTGTAGCCCGGGTCTCAGGGTGCTGCGGACCAAGCACACGCAATTGATCGGCGAGCAACTGGGCAAGAGCTGCCGCTGCGCCGGCAGGGTCGCCGATCCGGCCGGTCCAATGGGCGAGATGGTGGCGTGCTGAGAAAGTGTGGGGATGCTCAGGCCCCAGTACACGCAGTCGATCAGCCAGCAGTTCTGACTCTGCGACGACAGCACCTGCGGTATCCCCTGTCTCGGCCCTCCACTGTGCGAGGTTGTGGCGAGTGGTCAGTGTGTCGGGGTGGTCCTGGCCGAGGACGCGGAGCCTGTCGACCAGCAGCTCTGACGTGGCGACGACAGCACCTGCCGGATCTCCGCTCTTTCCCCGCCAGTAGGCGAGATTCGCGCGACTGGTCAGTGTGTCTGGGTTGTCTGGGCCCAGAACACGCAGGCGATCGGCCAACAGCTGCTCCAGTTCGCTGACTGCGGTGTGCGCGTCGCCGCCTTCCCCACGCCAGGACGCCAGGTCGTGGCGGGTCGTCAGCGTGTCTGGGTGGTCCTGGCCCAGCACTCTTAGTTGATCGACCAGAAGCTGCTCGAAACCGGACACAGCCGCCTCGGGATCCCCAGCTTTCCCACGCCATCGAGCCAGATCGTGGCGGGTACTCAGTGTCTGGGGATGGTCGGCTCCCACCACTCTCAGCTGATCAGCCAGGAGGTGCTCGAAATCGGAAGCGGCGCCGACCGGATCGCCTGCTTCGCCTCTCCAGATTGCGAGGTGGAGGCGGACCGCCCGGGTCTTGAGGTGGTCGGACCCCAGTAGCCCCAAAGTGTCGGCCAGCAACTGCTCGCACGCTGTCACGGCTTCAGCAGGATTGCCGGCTACTCCGGTCCAATGGGCCACGTTCAGCCGGGCGGTGAGGGTCTGGCTGTGGTCGGGGCCGAGAACCCGCAACGAGGCCTCCAGCACCCTTCTGGACGCCTCGCCGGCTCCGGTCGGGTCACCCGCCCGCCCCTGCAAGGCGGCCTTGTCGCCGCGGGTGGCCAGGGTGTCGGGGTGGTCCGGGCCCAGCACGCGTATCCGATCAGCCAGTAGCTCAGCGAAGCCTGCCTTGGCGCGGGTCAGATCTCCTGCCTCGCCCTGCCAGGTGATCAGATAGTGCCGGATGGTCAACGTGTCCGCGTGGTCGCGACCCAAGTGCTGGCAGGCTGCGTCGTAGAGATCTTGGAAGTACGTCCGTGCCGCGCTCGCCAAACCTGTCAGCCCCAGGCTCTCGCCAGTGCGAAGGAGCACGGAGTGACAGCCGGACATCCACAGCGCAGTGCCTGCGTGAGAGATCAGTGCTTCGGCGTTGGCGCGCAGGGTCTGCGCAAGGGCAGGGTCGCCCTCCGCCATGGGCCACACGGCGACCAGTGCTTCTGCACAGGTGACAACAACGGCGTCCTGTACGGAAGAAGGCAGAGTTTCACGAGTGGTGCGCTGGATGAGGCCATGGACACGGACTCGCTGATGGGGACTGTCGGTCGTGTGATCGGTCAGGCTGAGCCGGTCCAGGCACCGCAGTGCTCCGGCCGCGTCCTCCGCACTGACCGAGTCGGATGGTCCGTACACCCCCACGCGTCGGTGATCGGTGAGGTAGCGCAGGACCGGAGGGCTGGTTAGCACGGCCAAGGGGATTCCGTTGGCATCCATCACGCTAGCGAGGTGCAGCATCGGGCGGGCCAGGCCGGAAGGCCGTAGTCGATCCGCATGCTCGACGGAGAGGGACCACGTGGCTTGCAGAGCCACACGGTGATCGTCCGGCAGTCCGCTGTCGTCCGGAACCAAATCGGCGAGCCTCCGGGATCGGTCGGCAATCCGCGCACGGTATGCCGCGCAGTCCAGATCGAGATCGACGAGGTAGGCGGCTGCTTGGGCAAGGGCGAGCGGCAGGTGGCCCAAGTCTGCGGCAAGACCGGCAATCTGCACGGGGTCGTCCCGGCGGCCCAACGCAGCGAGCTGGGCGCTTAAATAGCTCGCTGCCTCGGCAGGGGTAAACAGACCTACGTCGATGCGGACGCGGCTTCGGCCGCGGAGGGCCGCGTCGCGGCGGCGGGTGGTGATCAGCACCTGGCCTCCGGGGTTGGCGGGCGGCCAAAGGCCACGGAGGTCAGCGGGGTCGGCCAGATCATCAAGAACGATCAGCCATCGGCGTTCGGTCGTCTCGGCCCACGCCAGGAAACGGGCGGCCGCTTGCTCGGGCTCCCGTGAATCCGCTGCCGCCACGTCTGCACCAAGTCGACTGTAAGAGCTGACGATTGACTCGCGGCTCGACGCAGTGACCCAGGCCATGAGGTCCACAGCCCTCTCTCGCCAAGAACGGCGAGCGTAGTGCGCGGCCAGCTGGGTCTTGCCGACACCCCCTGTCCCGGAAAGGACTTGGCACAGAACTGCCGTGCCCCCGCCTGCCACCGCACGCTCCAGCACCGCCACCGCGTCACGGTGTTGGAAGCACTCCGCTTGCCGCGGAACGACGCCGACGGCATGTGGCCACGTTGTCGGCGCTCGCGGCGCTGCGTAGTAGTCGAAGCGGTTGATGCTGTGCGCGGCAACGCTATGGTGGTGCGCATTGATCGAAGGGCCTGTGAAGTCAGGGATCGCCGGGATGGCTCCGGGAATCGTCAGTTGTGCCCCGGGCCCGGCCGCTGAGGGTTTCCGATCGTCACGTCGCCCATTACGCCGGCAGCAGCCGACCCCCGATCGGCGCGGATGTCGACTGTTCCCTCAACGGCGAGCCCGCCATCACTGGCAGACGCCCCACCGAACGGCCGCTGCCCATACCCGACCAGCTCGTTGAGATGCCGAACCAACTCCGCACGGTCCTCGTCGTCGGCGTCCTCCAGGAGATCGAGAAAGCGAGTCTGCCAGGCAGCCACCACCCTCACACGGGCTTGTTCCCTTTCCTCAGGTCCGGCGCGCTCCAACTCGACGACGGACCCGTCGAGTCGTTCCAGGAGGACCCTCCGTTCCGCCCCATCTCCACGGCCGAAGATCCGGGCCACGCGTTGGCGCAAGCCCTGCCAGGCATCCGTGCCAGCTGCGGAGGCCACGGCGCCCCCGGCCGCTGACGCCAGCGCAACCAGCGTCTGATCCAGCATGCTGTCCCCCTCGAAGCACACCGTAGTCCGATAGACCCGCCACCGAGCGTACCGATGCACCGGGCGTCAGCCCAGACGTCATTCACCCGTTGCCGACACCCCCACCGCTGTTGGCCGGTCCACCGTCGAAAGGCCGTTTTCTGTTCGGGCCGTTTCTGGACGTTGGGCTCGCTCGCCAGGGGCGTGATCGCGGAGCGGACAGTGGCAATCACAGGACCCCGGCGCATCCGACCAACAATGACCGGGATCGCCAATCAGCGCAGCAGCCTGCAGCACCGCGCCGCACTCACCGCTGGTGGTGCCACGTCGGCTCCAGCATCCGCTGCACCCCGTGAACGCGCGGCACCCCGGCCGAACGCGCTGCGGACGACGGCCCACATCCAGTGAATGAGTAGTGCCCTGATCCTGGATCCCACTCACGCGACGCATCAGAGCCGTCTTGGTCCCTGTCTGGTCCCTGGATCTTGGCGTCGAGCCGCAGCGCCAGACGTCCCGGAGGCCGACAGTAACCTTCACGCCTACTCCACTGCAGGTCAGAGCCGTCAACCCGCTTCCGAACGGCACGGCTCCCACGAGAAACCGAACTCGCGAGCAGCGGATTCAATCCGTTCAGGCCGAGTTGGCGTTTCCGCCCGCAACAAGGAACGTTCCCGCAGGTCAGGACGCTACTAAGGTGGGGCGGGTGGGACTCGAACCCACGGCCGACGGATTATGAGTCCTTTGAGGATCTTGGCGGTCCTTGCCAATCTTCGGCGATTCAAGGCGTTTTTGCAGGTCAGGCGCGTGCATCTCTGTCCGCCCTGCACGGTCCTTGTCAGTTGTTTCCTGTCCTTGTGGTCCCTGCATGGTCCCTGCCACCCCCTGAGAGACCTGCTCGACACGGAATCCTGGATGTCGCTCCAGCTCAGCAGACGGGGTCGAACCTACGCGCAGCGGAGTCCCTTACCGACGCGACGATGCTCCGCCCCTGGTCCCGGGGCGGAGCATCGTTTTCCTACGTCAAGAGGCGAGCTTGCCCCCGGGACTGCGCATGAACCTGGGTCACAGCTTGCCGATCGGGTCAGCCGAGGACGTAGGTCTCATCGCCGAAGTCAGCGACGATCTTCAGCTTGCCGCCGAGCGCCTTGACGTAGGCAGCGAGGGTGTCGACCTCGCTGCGCTCCAGTTGCCCCTTCTCGATGCGTGAGACGCGGGCCTGGGTGACGCCCATGGCTTCGGCAACCTGGACCTGTGTGGTGTGCTGCCGCTTCCGCAACTCGGCGAGGCGGTGCACACGGGAGGCCAGGACCATCGCCTGCGCCCCCTTCTGGATCTGGTCCTTTTCGGCATCGGTGAAGGCGAAATCCTCGGCCAGGTCTCCCCAGGAGACGGCCTGCGGGTCCTTGAGGTGATCAGTCATCGTGCCCCGTCCTCTCCATCGATTCGCTTCAGATGCTCCGCGTACGCCTGCTCTGCTTGGGGCACCGCGACGCGGTACCAGCCGGACCAGTTGCCCGCCTTGTCACCGCCGACCAGGATCACGGCCTGGCGGTCCGGGTCGAACACGAACAGCAACCGCACTTCCGTGGCCCCTGCCGAGCCGGGCCGGAGCTCCTTGAGGTTCGGCAGCACTGATCCCTTGATCGTGTCCACCAGGGGCCGACCCAGCGCGGGTCCTTCCTCCTGAAGAGCAGTGACAGCCTGGCTGACCTGAATCAGCGTGTCGCGGTCAGTGCGACGCAGTCCGTGAAGCCACGAAAGAGCCGGCTCGACCACGACGATCTTCCAAGCCATGCACGCGTCCCCCATCTGCGATTATTACACTGCCAGCATACACCACTGGCGTCATAATTGGAGTGGCTACCGTTTTCGCAGTGCGGACGTGCCGCCGCTGATCCTGCACGACGCCGGCGACCGCATCCTGCCGCTCGACGCCGATGTCGCGCAGCCCGAGCGGAAGCAAATACTTGGCTGGCCACATGTTTGCTGCTACGTTAATTCTGTGGCCAGCCACCTAAGTGGGTGGTGGCACGAGAGGAGTCGTCATGAAAGCCATTCTTTTCGACCGTTTCGGAGGCACGGAAGTGCTGCACGAGGCGGACATCGAGGTCCCGCAGCCCGGCCCCGGGCAGATCCGCGTCCGCGTCAAGGCGGCCGGGCTGAACGCGCTGGACGGCAAGATCCGCTCCGGGGCGCTGGAGGCCGTGTTCCCGACGCCGCTCCCCTCCGTCCCCGGTCACGAGCTCGCCGGCGTGGTGGACGCCCTGGGTGAGGGCGTGCGGGACGTGCAGGTGGGCGACGAGGTGCTGGGCTGGTCGGACACCGGCTCGTACGCCCAGTACGCGCTGGCCACCATCGTGGCCCCCAAGCCCGCCGGCCTCGACTGGCAGCACGCGGTCGCGCTGCCGGTGGCGGGCGAGACGGCCGAGCGGGTCCTGAACCTGCTGGGCGTCGCCGCTGGGGAGACCGTGCTGATGCACGGCGCGGCCGGAGCGGTCGGCACCCTGGCGGTCCAGCTCGCCACGGCCCGCGGAGCGCGTGTCATCGGCACCGCCGGCCCCGCCAACCAGGACTACCTCGCCTCGCTCGGCGCCACCGCGACCCTCTACGGCCAGGGCCTGGTCGAGCGGGTCCGGGCGCTCGCCCCCGACGGCGTGGACGCGGTGTTCGACCTGGCCGGGAAGGGAGCCCTGGAGGACTCCATCACCCTGCGGGGTGGCACCGAGCGCATCGTCACCATCGCCGACTTCCGCGCGCAGCAGCTCGGCATCACCTTCGCCAGCGGTGGCCAGGAACGCTCGGCCGCCCGCCTGGCCGCCCTGGCCCAGGACGCCGCGACCGGCAAGGTCGTCACCACCGTCAACGCCTACCCGCTCGCCCGGGCCGCCACGGCCCAGCAGGTCAGCGACGCCGGGCATGTCCGAGGCAAGATCGTCCTCACCCTCGACTGATCACACCCGCCGCTCCTTCCGCCACGCCCCGCTTTCCCGATCACCACCTGTTCATCACCGCACCGAAGGACCACTCATGCTGAACTCCCTGTGGACACCGACCACCGTCGGTGCCATCTCCCTCCCGCACCGCCTGGTCATGGCCCCCATGACCCGTGACCGCTCCACACCTGAAGGCGTACCGACCGAGCTGAACGCCGAGTACTACGCCCAGCGGGCCTCGCACGCGCTCATCATCACCGAGGGAACCCAGCCCTCCACCGACGGACAGGGCTACCTCCTCACCCCCGGCATCCACAATGACGAGCAGATCGCCGGGTGGCGCAAGGTCACCGATGCCGTGCACGCGGCCGACGGCCGGATCGTCATCCAGCTGATGCACACCGGACGCATCTGCCACCCCGACAACACCCCCCACGGGCGCCGGCCGGTCGCCCCTTCGGCGATCCCGCCGGAGGGCATGATGTTCACCGCGTCCGGGCCCCAGGAGATGCCGACACCCCGTGCTCTGTCGACGCAGGAGGTCGCGGCGACCGTCGACGACTTCCGCCGCGCCGCAGCGGCTGCCGTCGCGGCAGGCGCCGACGGCGTGGAGATCCACGCCGCCAACGGCTACCTGGTGCACCAGTTCCTGTCCGACAACACCAACCAGCGCACCGACCGCTACGGCGGTTCCCTCGACAACCGCATCCGCTTCGCCGTCGAGGTAGCCGCTGCCGTGGCCGACGAAATCGGCGACGACCGCACCGGCCTGCGCATCTCCCCCGGCAACCCCTACAACGACATCGCCGAGTCCGACACCGCCGAGCTGTATCCGGCTCTCCTGCGCGCCCTCAGCCCGCTCGGCCTCGCCTACCTCCACGTGATGCACGCGGGCGACGAGGAGCTGCTGGGCACCCTGCGCGCGCTGTGGCCGACCACGCTGATCCTCAACCGGGCCGGCACCGACCTGCCCACCCGCGCCAAGGACATCGACCACGGCACGGCCGACCTCGTCTCCGTCGGCGCCCTCGCGCTCGCCAACCCTGACCTGGTCGAGCGGCTACGCTCTGACGCGCCGCTGAATACCCCCGACCCGGCGACCTTCTACGGCGGCGGAGTGGCCGGCTACACCGACTACCCCACCCACACCGTCTGAGGAACCGAACCATGCCCGCCCCCACACCCCGCACCCCCAGCACGGCCAGCGAGGGGCCGATGAGCTACGCGATCTACCAGCTCGCCCGCGCTCACCGCGCCCGCGCCGCCGCCATGCTCCGCGAGATGGACCTGCATCCCGGACAGGAACTGCTGCTGATGCACCTCCTCGACCGGGACGGCCAGACCCAGTCCGAGCTGCTCGAAAGCGTCGACGTGGACCACTCCACCATCTCCAAGGCACTTCGCCGCATGCAGGACGCCGGCCTGCTCATCCGCGAGCCTGCCGAACACGACCGGCGCGTCATGGTCGTCCACCTCACCGACAAGGGCCGTGCCATGCGCGAGCCCATCGCAGCCATGTGGCGGGCCCTGGAGGAGACCTCCGCGCTCAACCTGTCGGCGCAGCAGGCAGAGTCCTTCGTCCGCACCGCCTACACCATCGCCGACACGATCAACAGCCGCGCTGTTCCGCGGGAAGAGTCCGAGTAACTCCCTTCGGCTTGCACCCCGGTTCCGGCCTGGAGTGCGAATCGTTTCCGGCGTTCCTGCGAAGTGGACAGTGCTGCAGCACACTCGGCTCACAGCCGCGCAACCATCAAATGGGACAACCAATCGACCCCGAGACACCGTCGGCCTGGACACGTCTGCGCGGTCCCGGCCCCTGTACGGCCCCTGGGTCTTGGCATCGGCTCTCAAGGCAGTCGCCCGGACCGCGAGCGACACCCTCGATCATCTACTCAGCCGCAGGTCAGACGGGTTGGAGCTCCCCCGAACGCCGCCGGACTCCAAACCCACGAGCAGCGGATTCAGTCCGTTCAGGCAAAGTTGACGCTCCGACACCCAACAAGGAACGTTTCCGCAGGTCAGCAGCCTGCGCAGGTGGGGCGGGTGGGACTCGAACCCACGGCCGACGGATTATGAGTCCATTTAGGATCTTGGCGGCCCTTGCCGATCAGTGCCGATTCACGGCGTTCTTGCAGGTCAGGCCTGTGCACCTGTGTCGGCCTTGCGTGGTCCTCGTCGGTTGGTTCCTGTCCTTGCGGTCCCTTTGTGGTCCCTACCGCTCCTTGAGAGAGTCGCCCGATACGGAATCCTGGACGTCGCTCCAGCTCAGCCGACACGGTCGAACCTTGGCGCAGCGGATTCTCCTTCCAGCGCACAGTGCGGCGCGCCGGACGACGAAGGGGCTCGGGCGGGCTCGGGGCCAGGCGGGATCAGCCGTGTCGACACGGCTATCGCTGAGGCAGCCGAGCGGCAGAGCCGGGCGATGCGTGAGCTCAGCGCGCGGGCGTTCCCCGAGCTGGAGGCAGGCGGGGACGACCAGCCGTCCCCGATCGAGGCGGCCCGCGCCCAACGTCGTCGGGATGCCGAGGAAACCCGCCGCCTGGCACTGAAGCGGGCGCGGGGGGACCAGGCCCGGCGCAGTGGAGCTCCGACCGAACCGGTGACGCCGGACGTGCGCCATACGGCCTGACTCCCACCCGTCAAATGTGTGATCCATGCGCGAAACACGGCGTCCGGGGAGGTGACCAGGCCCTGCATGACCGGCATCAGCGGCTGGGCGGTTCCCGCGCGGCCTCCTCACCTCGCTCCACCCCCGCCCTACGGACTCACGGCCCGCGAGGTGCAGGCCGCGGCCGCAGCCCGAGCGGCCGTCTGATCACTTGACTGCCGGGCCTCAGCTTCAAGTACGGCCCGGCCAGCCGCCCGTCGTCGCCGAGTTCGTGGAGTCGTCCTTCGAGGTCGTACGCGCCAAGCGGTGGGTCGGCACCGGCAGCTTCCACGTGACCGGCCTCTCCGACCGCGACCCGCTGCACAAGCTGCCGGTCGTCGAGCAGCTGGAGGCCGCGCTCTACACCGACGCCCTGGTCACCCTCGCCCCCACGCGCACCCTCCCGCCGAAGTAGCCGCCCTCCGGGACGCTGATGAGCGCCATGCATCACGGCGTCCCCAACCGGCATTGGACCGCCCGGGAGCCGATCACCAATAGTGCTGGGCATGGGCGCAGACGCCGTGACGGAGGTTCACCGATGACCATCTCTCCCCCACCCGGAACCACCGAGCCGGCCCGTGCCGCCTCGCCGTTGACGATCAGCGAGCAAGGCGCGTTCTGGGTCGGTGTCGGGCGCAAGCCGACCGAGGCCGGGACCGCCGCCGAGGCCGCGATGTACGTCCAGTACCAGATCCCGGCCGATCTCCGGCATCCGCTGCCCGTGGTGATGGTCCACGGGGGCGGCGGCCAGGGCTCGGACTACCTGTCGACGCCTGACGGCCGCCCCGGCTGGGCCACCCGGTTCGTCGAGGCCGGTTACGCCGTGTACGTGGTCGACCGTCCGGGGCACGGGCGCTCCCCGTACCACCCCGATGTCCTCGGGCCCATCGAGGGCGCGGCGCCGACGTACGAGTTCATCCGCTGGCTGTTCTGCGACGGGGCGGGACGACCCGGCAGCCAGTGGCCCGGCAGCGGCGAGGTCGGCGACGACTGCGCGCTGGACCAGCTGATGGCGAGCCAGGGCCCGACGCTGCCCACCTTCGCCGAGAACGAGGAGCAGATGCGGCGCTGCGGGGCCGAGTTGCTGGACCGGATCGGACCGGCCGTGCTGATCACCCACTCCATGGGGGCGCCCTTCGGCTGGTTGGTCGCCGATGCACGGCCCGGGCTGGTGAAGGCCGTCGTCTCCATCGAGCCGATAGGACCCCCGTTCGTCGAACTGCCCGGCCTCGGAAAGCTGGAGTGGGGGCTCACCGCGGCCCCGATCACCTACGACCCGCCGGTGCGGACCCCGGAGGAACTGCGCACCCGGCTGCGCGAGGCCGGGGACGAGGGGCCGCAGGACTGCCTGGTCCAGGACGAACACGCCGGCCCCGTGCGGTCCCTGCCAGGGCTGCGGGGCTTCCCGATCGCCGTGGTCGCGGCCGACACCTCACCGTTCGCGGCGTTCCAGCACGGTGTCGCCGGCTACCTCGCCCAGGCCGGTGCGGACGTCGAGTTGCTGCGCCTGGCGGACCTGGGGCTCACGGGCAACGGTCACCTGCCCATGGGTGAGAAGAACTCCGACGACGTGGCCGAGGCACTGATGACCTGGCTGAACAAGCGACTGGCGGCAGTGGAGGAAACGTCCCGATGACAACCGTGCCGACCGTGCCGACCGTCGAGACCGAGGTGCTCATCGTGGGCAGCGGCCCCGCGGGAGCGAGCGCCGCACTGGCACTGAGCACCTATGGCGTGCCGAACGTCATGGTCACCCGCTACTCACGCCTCGCGGACACGCCCCGGGCGCACATCACCAACCAGCGCACCATGGAAGTGCTGCGTGACCTCGGTGTGGAAGAGGACGTGATCGCCCAGGCCACCCCGCAGCACCTGATGGGCAACACCGTCTTCTGCACCGCCCTCGCGGGCGAGGAGCTCGGCCGGCTGAGGTCCTGGGGCAACGAGCCGCTCGTGCAGGCCGCACACGAGCTGGCCAGCCCCACCCGGATGTGCGACATGCCGCAGCACCTCATGGAGCCGGTGCTCGTGAACGCGGCCATAGCACGCGGAAGCCAACTGCGGTTCGGCACCGAGTACCTGTCGCACGAGCAGGACGCCGACGGTGTGACCGCCACGGTCCGCGACCGGCTGCGCGGCGACACGTACACCATCCGCGCCAAGTACCTGATCGGCGCGGACGGCGGCCGCAGCAAGGTGGCCGAGGACGCCGGACTGCCGATGGGCGGCCAGATGGGCGTGGCCGGCAGCATCAACATCGTCTTCGACGCGGACCTCACCAAGTACGTGGCGCACCGCCCCGCCACCCTCTACTGGGTGCTGGCGCCCGGCGCGACCGTGGGCGGCATCGGCGCCGGCCTGGTGCGCTGCGTACGGACGTGGAACGAGTGGCTGATCGTGTGGGGCTACGACGTCGACGCCGGCCCGCCGGACCTCACCGAGGAGTACGCCCTGTCCGTCGTACGCAAGCTGATCGGCGACGACGAGATCCCGGTGACCATCAGGTCGTCCTCCGCGTGGACGGTCAACGAGATGTACGCCGAGACCTACTCGAACGGCCGGGTGTTCTGCGCGGGCGACGCCTGCCACCGTCACCCACCGTCCAACGGGCTGGGCTCCAACACCTCCACCCAGGACTCCTACAACCTGGCATGGAAGCTGAAGCTGGTCCTGGACGGCACCGCGTCCCCGTCCCTGCTGGACACCTACAGCGACGAGCGCGCGCCGGTCGGCAAGCAGGTCGTCACCCGGGCCAACCAGTCCATCGGTGAGACGGCACCCGTCTTCGAGGCGCTCGGCGGCCTGGCGCCGCAGACCCCCGAACAGCTGTGGCGGAACATCGCCGCCCGCAAGGACGCCACTACGGAGGCCGAGGAGCAGCGGGCGCGGCTGCGGGAGGCGATCGCCTTCAAGGCGTACGAGTTCAACGCCCACGGCGTGGACCTCAACCAGCGCTACGCCTCCGCCGCGATCGTCCCGGACGGCACACCGGACCCCGGCTTCGCACGCGACCCCGAGCTGCACTTCCAGCCGAGCACCCGCCCCGGCGCCAAGCTCCCGCACGCCTGGATCACCTCCGGCACCCGCAATCTGTCCACCCTGGACCTGGGCGGGAACGGCCGGTTCACCCTGATCACCGGCATCGGCGGCGAGCCCTGGACGGAGGCCGCCCGCATCCTCGGCAAAGAGTTCGGCCTGGAGATCGCCACGGCGGTCATCGGCCCCGGCCAGGAGTACGAGGATCCGTACGGGGACTGGGCCCGGCTGCGGGAGATCGGCGACTCGGGCGCACTGCTGGTACGGCCGGACAACCACGTGGCCTTTCGCCGCCAGGACGCCACCGGTGATGTCACGGCCGCACTGGGCGACGCGCTCCGGCAGATTCTCGGACGGGGCTGAGCGGCCATGGACTTCACCGCGAAGACCGCGAAGACCGCGACGACGACGGCGGTGCTGGAAAGCTTCGCCCACACCTCCGATCCCAGACTGCGCGAGGTGCTGACCTCCCTGACGCGTCACCTGCACGACTTCGTACGGGACATCGAGCCGACCCAGGCCGAGTGGGAGCGGGCGATCGACTTCCTCACCGCCACCGGGCACATGTGCGACGACACCCGGCAGGAGTTCATCCTGCTGTCGGACGTCCTGGGAGTGTCGATGCTCGTCGAGACGATCAACGACCACAAGGCGGCCGCCGCGACCGACTCCACGGTGCTCGGCCCGTTCCACATGACCGAGTCCCCGATCCGGGAACTCGGGGCCACCATCGACCTGGTCGGCGCCGGCGAGCCCTGCGTGATCAGCGGACGGGTCGTCTCCGTCGACGGCACCCCGCTGCCCGGTGCGACGCTGGACGTGTGGCAGGCCGACGACCAGGGCTTCTACGACGTCCAGCAGCCGGAGAAGCAGCCGCCGGGCAATGGGCGCGGGCTGTTCACGGCGGACGCGGAAGGACGGTTCTGGTTCCGCTCGTGCGTTCCCAGCCCGTATCCGATTCCGACGGACGGGCCTGTCGGCTCCCTGCTGGAGGCGACCGGCCGCCACCCCTACCGTCCCGCCCATGTCCACTTCATCGTGGGCGCCGAGGGGCACAGCCCGGTGACGACTCACATCTTCGTGGCAGGCAGCGACTATCTGGAGTCGGACGCCGTCTTCGCCGTGAAGGAGAGCCTGGTCGAGGAGTTCGCCGAGGTGGACTCCCCCGAGGAGGCCACAGAGCTGGGCCTGGCCAACCCCTTCCGCCGGGCTCGCTTCAACATCGTGCTGCAACCGGTGATCGTGTGAAGGACGAGGCCCTGGACTTCACCTACCAGGCACAGCCGATGCGCGTCGTCTTCCGATCGGGTGCCGTGCCGGGAGCGGTGCCCGACGAGGCCGCGCTTCTAGGACTGCGCCGCGTCCTCGTGCTGTGCGACGACCATAGCCTGGACACGGCCCGTGCCGTCGCCGCGTCTCTCGGCGACGCCTGCGCCGGGCTGTACGCGGGGGCGGTGACGCACGTCCCGGTGAAGGTCGCCGACCTGGCCGTCGAGGCGGCTCGCGAAGCCCGTGCCGACGGCTGCGTGGCGGTCGGCGGGGGTTCCGTGACCGGCCTGGCCAAGGCCGTCGCACTCAGGACCGGCGTGCCGATCGTCGCCGTCCCGACGACGTACGCCGGCTCGGAGATGACCCCCGTCTGGGGCCTGACCGAAGGCGCGGTCAAACGCACCGGGCGCGACCCGAAGGTGTTGCCGCGCAGCGTCGTGTACGACCCGCTGCTCACGCTCACCATGCCGCCCCTGGGGTCCGCGACGAGCGGCATGAACGCGATCGCCCACGCCGTCGAGGCTCTGTACGCCCCGGACACCACCCCGATCGTCGCGCTCATGGCGGAGGAGGGTGTACGGGCTCTGGTCGGCGCCCTCCCCGACATCGTGTCTGCCCCCACCGAGCCGTCCGCCCGCAGCCGCGCGCTGTACGGGGCGTGGCTGTGCGGTACCTGTCTCGGCGCGACCACCATGGGGCTGCACCACAAGCTCTGCCATGTGCTCGGCGGCACCTTCGACCTGCCGCACGCCGAGACGCACGCCGTCGTCCTGCCCCACGTGCTGGCGTTCAACGCCCCGGCGGCACCCGAGGCGCTTGCGGCACTGCGCCGGGCGCTCGATGTCCCGGACCCGGCACGGGAGTTGTACGAGTTGGGCGGGCGGCTGGGCATCCCTCGATCGCTCGCCGAGCTGGGTCTGACCGCCGCCGACGTGGACCGTGCGGTCGACCTCGCGCTCGGGGCACCGTACGCGAATCCCCGCCCGGCGTCCGCCGACGATCTGCGCGCCGTCCTGCACGCGGCATGGGCGGGCGAGCCGCCGTACGGCGGCTGACCGCTTCTACCGGGCGAGTTCGGCGTACGGAACGCCGCTCGCACGTCGGGCCACCCGGCGTGCGAGCTCGGCGAAGGCCGGGGCGGCGGGCGAGTGACCGGCCTCCGGAAAGGCGACGGCGGCCACCAAGTCGAGGGGCTCCTTCGGAGCGACGGTCTCCACTCCCGGGTGCGAGAACATCCGGGCGCCCGACAGCGGCATCAGTCCCACCATGTGCTGGTAGGCGATCTTCAAGGACATGTCCAGGACCGAGCGGGCGTGGGAACCGACCGTCGGGGCGTCGTCGTCCCCGTTTCGTCCGCCCACCCAGAAGTCGAAGCCCGGCTCGGGGGTGACCCAGGGCTGGTCGAAGACCTCGGTCACGTCAACCGCGGCTGCCGAGGCCAGCGGATGCCCCTTCCACAGCGCGACGGAAGCGGGCTCGGTGAAGATCGGTACTCGTGTCAGGCCCGGCATGTCGACGTTCAGGCACAACAGCGCCACGTCGTACTCGCCGGCCAGCAGCGGGGCGAGCCCCTGGTGGAAGTCCGCTTCGTGTACCCGGATCGTGACGCTGGGATACCGCTCGCAGAACGCCTCGATGACCGGATGAGTGAGTTCGGCCAGACCCACGCCGTAGAACGCGACCCGCACCTCGTCCCGTTGCCTGGCCCGGATGGCGCCCGCGGCGGCGGAGAGCCGCTCGGCGTCGGCCAGCACCTCGCCCGCCCGTTCGAGCAGTTCCGCACCGTCGGCGGTGAGCGCCACATGCCGTTTGTCGCGGTCGAACAGCCGGACGCCCAGCTCACGCTCCAGGGAGGCGATCGAGCGCGTCAGCGCGGGCTGGGTGAGGTGCAGCCGCTCGGCGGCGACCCTGTAATTCAGGGTCTCGGCGAGCGCCGAGAAATGGCGCAGGCTCCGGAGTTCCACTCCGCCCTCCAGAAACTCAAGGTCCACGGCGTTGTGGTCCGGGTCAGGTTACAGCGCGCTTCCCCGCACGTCATCAGGCAGAAATATCCGGCTTTCCCGTCACCCCTCTGACCTGCTGTGATGCACGGCGCTCATCAGCGGCATGGGCACCGGCATTGGACGGCCCTTCGCCGCGCTGCCGACACTCCATTCAGGCCGACACAGAACAGCAGCGGATGGGGTGCGAATTGTCCGAGACAACCGAGGCAGCCGAAAAAATCATCGAGATTCCTCAGCCGGAACCGGACCTGACACCGGAGGAACTGGTGCGCCGGGCCGTCGGCATGAGGACCTGGCTGCGGGACCGTCAGGATGAGACCGAACAGCGAACCGGCATCTCCGAGGACACGCACAAGGCGTTCCTGGAGGCCGGTTTCTACCGGGCCCTTCAGCCACGCCGCTTCGGCGGTTACGAGTTCGATCTGCGGACCTACTCCCGGATGGTCACCGAGGTGGCTCGCGGCTGCCCGTCCAGCGGATGGAACCTGTGTCTGGCCGCCTCCCACAGCCTGGTGGTGGCCGGCCGCTTCCCCGAGAGCACCCAGCGCGAGGTGTTCGGGCCGGACGGCGACTTCCGGGCCCCGTTGCCGATCGCCCCGAGCGCCACAGCGACGAGGACCCCCGACGGGTACCTGGTCAACGGCCGCTGGGACTACGCCTCCGGGGTCAACGTCTCCACGCACTTCCTCGGCGGTGTGCTCATCGTCGACGAACAGGGCGGCATGCCCACGCAGGGCCTGGTGCTCGTCCCCTCCGGCTGGCGGATGCTCGACAACTGGGGCGAGATCCTGGGCTTCCGCGGCAGCGGCTCCAACAGCGTCGTGGCCGAGGACGTCCTCGTCCCGCACGAGTACGTGTCCAGGACCCACCTCCTGGCGAACGACGCCACCGACGGACCAGGTGTCGAACTGCACGGCAACCCGATGTACGCGGGCCGGCTGATGGCGTTCTTCAACATCCAGCTGTGTTCGATCGTGGCGGGCACCGCCTGGGCCGCGGTCGACGAGTACCAGCGGATCATCACCACCAAGAACAGCCCGCTGCCCCCGTTCAAGCCGCGCAGCCACGACCCGGAACACCAGCGCAACCTCGGACTGGCCACGGCCCTGGCCGACAGCGCGCAGCGGATCGTCCTGTCGGTCACCGACGACTACACCGCCTACGCGGCCCGGGGCCTGGCAGGGGGCGAGCCCTTCTCCGAACTGGACGACCAGGCCCTCTCCCTCACGGCCCGGCAGTCCGGCCAACTGGCCTGCCAGGCCGTCGAGATGCTGGCCTCGGCCAGTGGCTCCAGCGGGCTGGCGAACGGCGAGCGCATGCAGCGGTACCTGCGCGACGTCGCCACGTACAAGACGCACATCAACGCGCAGCACGGCTGGTGGGCGACGGGGTACGGCCGCTCTCTGCTCGGCGTGGAGACTCCGTCGTGAACCGGTCGACGCCCGCCGCGACGGCGCCCGGCGGCGGCCAGGCGGACGACCCCGGCCGGTTCCGGCACGTGCTCGGCCACTACCCGACGGGTGTCACGGTGGTCACCGCGACCGCACCCGACGACACCCTGGTCGGCATGGTCATCGGCTCGTTCACCTCGGTGTCCCTGGACCCCCCGCTCGTCGCGTTCTTCGCCGGCCGCTCCTCCACGACCTGGCCCAGGATCATGGCCGGCGGCGCCTTCTGCGTGAACGTGCTGGCCGCCGGCCAGGAGGACCTCTGCCGGGACGTCAGCGCCAAGGCACCCGACGTCTTCGACCGCCACCCGTGGCGCAGCGCGGCCTCGGGCAGCCCCGTCCTGGCGGGCGTCGTCGCCTGGATCGACTGCGACATCGCCGACGTGTGGACCCTCGGCGACCACTACTTCGTCCTCGGCCGCGTCCGGGAACTCGGGGTGGAGAAGACCGGCGCCGCACCGCTGGTCTTCTCCCAGGGGCGGCTCGCCCCGTTGCCCCCACACCGGGACCACGACGACTCAACCGACTACACATGGCCCGACTGGATCTGAGAGATCTGAGAGAAGAGAGACGCACCATGCGCAATCAAGGGCTCGGCTCGTGGCCCGCGCGGCGCGCCCGCATGGCACCAGAGACCACCGCCGTCGTGCACGACGGTGGATCCCTGTCCTACGGAGAGCTGGCCGCGCGCGTGACGCGGCTCGCTCACGCCCTGCGTGCCCTGGGGGTCGGACACGGCGACCGGGTGGCCTACCTCGGCGCGAACCATCCGGCCCTGGCGGAAACCCTGTTCGCCACGAGCGCGCTGGGCGCCGTCTTCGTCCCGCTCAACACCCGCCTCGCGGCACCCGAATTGGCCTTCATCCTGGGCGACTCGGGAGCGTCGGTGCTGGTGTTCGGGGCCGAACTCACCGACGTCGTCGACGCGTTCAGGGACGACGCCGAGGTGAAGCACTACGTCGAGGTGGGGACGGCGTACGAGGAGCTACTCGCGAGCGCGCCGGACGACCCCCTGGACGAGACGGTCGGCCTGGAGGAAGTGTGCATGATCCAGTACACCTCCGGCACCAGCGGCCGTCCCAAGGGCGTCATGCTCACCCACGCCAACATCGCCTGGAACTGCTTCAACATCCTGCTGGACGTGGACATCACCACCGACGACGTCGCTCTGGTGGTGGCACCGATGTTCCACACCGCCGCCCTCAACACCGTCTTCCTACCGGGCTTCCTCAAAGGAGGGACGTCGGTGCTGATGCGCGGCTTCGACCCGGAACGGGTGCTCGCCGTCATCGCCGAGCACCGGGTGACAAGGATGTTCGGCGTGCCCGCGATGTACCAGGCCATGGCCCGGTCGCCGCGGTGGGCGACGGCCGACCTGTCGTCGATCCGGATCCTGATGTGCGCGGCGGCACCCGTACCCAAGGCCCTCATCCACACGTACCAGGACCGTGGCCTGACCTTCCTCCAGGCGTACGGCCTGACCGAGACCGCTCCCGCCGCGCTGGGACTGCGCGAGCGGGACAGCATCCGCAAGGCCGGCTCGGCCGGCACGCCCTGCTTCTTCACCGACGTACGCGTGGTGCGCCCCGACCTCACCGATGTCGCACCGGGCGAGGTCGGCGAGGTGATCATCGAGGGCCTCAACGTGATGAAGGGCTACTGGCAGTGGCCCGAAGCGACCAAGGACGCCTTCGTCGAAGGAAGTTGGTTCCGCTCCGGGGATGCGGCCACCGTCGACGAGGAGGGGTACGTCACGATCGTCGACCGGATCAAGGACATGTACATCTCCGGCGGAGAGAACGTCTATCCGGCCGAGGTCGAGCAACTCCTCTACCAGCATCCCGCGGTCGCCGAATGCGCGGTGATCGGCGTACCCGACGAACGATGGGGCGAAGTGGGCAGAGCGCTGGTCGTGCCCCGCGCGGGCTCCGACGTGTCGCCCGACGACATCATGGACTCCCTGTCCGGCCGACTCGCCAAGTACAAGCTCCCCAAGTCGGTCGTCCTCGTCGACACCCTGCCCCGCAACGCCACCGGCAAGATCCTCAAGGCCCGCCTGCGCAGCCAGTACGGCTCCGTGCCGGCCCGCGGCGCCGAGGAGGCATGACGCCAGGCTCCGCGCGTGGGACGCGGGCCCAGCCCCGGCCCACCGTACGGGATCTCCTCGATGCCTCCGAGCGCGTGCAGCTCACCAGCGGAGACCACGGCGGGCCGAAGGACAAAAAGTCGAAAGGCCGGCGTAAGACCAGCAGCCTCGACGGCAAGGCCTCACGCGCCGCCCGTCTGCGCGAAGTCGAACGCTTCCGGGATCCCATCCTGTCGGCAGCCCCTCGCCACCGCTCTTGGGCGTCCACCGGTCGGCCAGGAGGTCGATTCCGTCGGGCATCGGGACACGAAGATCCCGCTCGACGACCAGGTCCCGGGTCGGCTGCGCGGCCAGCTTCAGCCGGCGCTGGACGAGGTGACTGAGCAGGCTCATGGGGGGGGTCTCCAGGTCTGGTGTGCTGGTGGTGGGGCTCAGGGCGGCGATGAGGACCGACAGCATGCGCATGAGTCGGTCGGTGAATGCCTGGGGTTCCAGCGGCTCCCGGAAGGCGTTGGTACAGCCAGTGACGTCCACACCGTCCCGAGACAGAACAACCAGGCGACGGCGAATGGATCGCGCAGCACCACCCCAGGCCCCGCGTCGCTCAGGCGATCTGTTGCGCCTGGCCGGTCTCATGAATGGTGTTCAGCTGGTCATGAGCCTGCGCACCACCTCGATCAGCGCCTCACGGTGCTCGGTGAGCCGCTGCGCCGACCAGACGTCGTCCGTTGCCCCCGAGTCGGTATCGCGTTGCGCAGCGAAGATGTGATGCCAGGCGCTGGCCAGGCCGTACAGGATGACGGCCAGGTCGACCGGGTTGAAGGTGGTGTCGATCCGCCCTTCGTCCCGCGCGGCGGTGAGCGGGGCGAGGGCGTGTTGGTAAGAGCCGATATTCTTGCCGCCTTGGCCAAGGGGGCGTTCAAGCTGTTTCCAGGCGGCCAACCGCATGAGGTCCGGGTGGGAGATGATGTAGTCGAAGAGGCGGCCTACGTAGCCCGGCAGATCGTCGGCGTCCAGCGGGACTGCCGCCATCACCTCGACGTGCCGTTGGTCCATCACCGCGTCGAACAGCCTTTCCTTGTCACCGAAATACGCGTAGATGCGCTCCTTGTTCAATTTGGCGTTGCTCGCGATGCGAGCGACCCTGGCGCCGGCCAAGCCATGTGCGGTGAACTCGGAGGCGGCGGCGTCGAGCAGCCGGGCTCTGCTCGCGCTGGAATCAGACATCATGCGCTGCAGGATAATAGAGGCGTGAAACCTTCTTGTTCACCTTTGCACCGCCCTCGGTAGTGCCTACCGGAGCAAGGTGAGTCACAGACTCTGGCTGAAGAACTCTGCCAATTTGTCGGCTGCCTGCTTGACGTACTGGTCCAGATCGTACAGGTCGAGGTGCGAGGCCCCGTCGATCAGGAAGAGCTCCTTGGGTTCCGCGGCAGCCGCGTACGTCGCTTCATTGTGAGACCGGCTGGTGGATTCGGTGCCGACAATCAGCAGAAGGGGATGTGGCGCGATGAGACTGACCACATCCAATGCGGAAAAGGTCAGCTGCTTCTCCAGCGACCAGGCCAGCGTCTTGTTCTCCCATCGGGGGTGAGCCCCGCGCGTTGAGTCGTAGTAGTAGTCCGGAGCTTCCTTGAGGGGAGCGAACGCGTTCTCGACCTCCGGGCCCGGGATGAGGGGCCAATACGTGGGTTCGTCTCCGCGTGAGAACGCCTGCCTGGCCGCACCGCAAGCCTCCAGCATGGCGACCAGAACACCGTGGTCGGAACCTGTCTGCTCGTGAAACACGCCACGCTGATCCCCCACTCCGCTCACAGTGGCGACGGCCTTGATCCGGCGATCGGTGGCTGCCGCGGCGGGCGCATAGCCACCCCCGCCGCAAATGCCCATAGCGCCGATACGGTCCGGATCCACCTCCGGGCGGTTACGGAGATAACTCACTGCGTTCTTGATGTCTTCGATCTTCGCGAACGGGTCCTCGTCGTAGCGGGGAAAGCCTTCGCTCTCGCCATACGACCGGTGATCGAAGGCCAGGGCAACGAAACCCCGGTCGCGCAATTCACGGGCGTAGCGACCGGAAGTCTGCTCCTTGATCCCGCCCCCCGGGGCCACCGTCACCACGGCGGCCCGCTTCTGACCCTCCTTGTAATCCTCCGGAAGGTAGAGGTGGCCCGCGACAGTGATACCGCCGCTGCGAAAGTGAACGTCGATAGGCACGGTGTGCTCCTTGCTCGTTTCTGGGTTCCGGGGCCGAAGGGGCCTTCCGGCTCAGCGCGGTTGGTCACGCAGCGGCTGAGCACCGAGCCAACCGATCGGATGATCCGACACTACAGAACCATGCCCAATAGGGCAACCAACCGGTTGGTTGCCCTATTGGGCATGGTTCTGTGCAATGAGGCGGCCGTTGGGCGGTGGAGGCCTCCCCGAAGGCCGGGGTAGTTAGCGTTTTCGCTGGTCACGCAAGTGGGGCTGGGGGTCATGGTGTTGCGGCGTAGAGACCGGGTCCGGACTTGTGGACGAAGCCGCTGGCGGCCCACCGATTCAGTTGCCTGTACATGCTCCCCGGGCTGACGTCGCCGAAGTGGGCAGCGATTTCACGGGGTTGCCAGAAGCGAGTGGGGTCTTCCTGGTGGAGTGTCAGGGTGCGGTGTCGGCGCCGCGTGGCAGGGGTAGCGTGCCGGTCGTCCCGGGAAAGCCGTGGGCAGCGCGGGTTGATCCACGGGTTCGGGGACGGTGACGTTGAGGCGGGTCATGGTGCGGCTGCTGTCGGGCCGGCCGGCGGCGTGGCGCTCGCTGCAGTGGGACATCGGTGACTTGACCTTGCGGGTGCTGACCCGCTGCCGCCTGGGCTGAAGCAGGCCGGCCAGGATCCGGCGGCCGATCGTCCCTAGACGGGTGTCCCGATCGGTGTCCGCGCTGACGATACCCGTGGCCTGGATCACCCGGTCACGGGTGGTGTGGAGCGTGATGCCGAAACAGCAGCGGTCCGGGCCGGCCCCGCGGAGGGACTCGGCGGCACCGACCATCACAGTGCGGAGGGCCTGGTAGAGCGTGAGCGGGGGCGACATCTCCTGCTCGATGCCTGCCGGGTCGCCCGAGCGGAGGGTGCTCCCGTTCATGATCGTGTGGCGGAGCGCGTACCAGGACCGGCTGTCCGGCGCCGTCTGTCTCCCGGGTGGACAGTCCGTGGCGGGCCCCGAGGTTCCGCCGTGGAAGGGCCGGAGCAAGGCTCGCCGACAGGATCGCGGGTGGGCAACGTCGTGGAGCCCGGAGCAGATTGCGAACCGGTTGAAGGCCGACTTCCCCGAGGACGATTCCGTGCGGATCTCGCACGAGGCGATCTACCAGGCCCTGTTCTTCCAGGGCCGGGGTGCCTTGAAGCGTGAGCTGGTCGCCTGCCGGCGGACCGGCCGTGCGCGAGCCAGCGTCAGCGCGCACGGATAGGCATAGCCACGGCGGGCGGTGGCTCCCGAACAGGGTCGATCTGCTCTGCCTTCTCCGCAGCTCCCTGTCCGATCACCTCAACCACACTCGATCTCGACGGCCCGAAAGCCGTCGAGTATCCCGGAGGGGCCGTTTTCTGTTCGGGCCGTTTCCGGACAGCCCAGGGCGCTCGACGGCGCCGCGGTCACTGAGAAGCAGTGGCGACCACCACTCTCCGGCGCAGGGATCCTCAGTACCCGGATCGCCGATCGGCCCCGCCATCAGCAACACGCGCCGTCCCGCCACCGGCAGCACCAAGACGCACCACCATCCACTACGCCCGGTGCGCCCGGCGCCGACCGGAAACATCGCGGACGGCGGCGCACAGCCAGCGGATGAGAAGCGCCCCGACCCTGGATCCCACACACGCGACGCATGGTGTCGGCACCGTCTTGGTCCCTGTCTGGTCCCTGGACCTTGGCTTCGAGCCCCCGGGGCAGCGGATCCGGAGGCCGACGACAGCCTTGAATACCTGTTCCGTCGCAGGTCAGAGCGATCAAAACACTTCCGAGCACCACAGACCGGCGAGATCCCGAACTCGCGAGCAGCGGATTCAGTCCGTTCGGGCAAAGTTGACGCTCCGGCACCCGAAAATGAACGTTTTCGCAGGTCAGAGGCCTGCACAGGTGGGGCGGGTGGGACTCGAACCCACGGCCGACGGATTATGAGTCCGCTGCTCTAACCGGCTGAGCTACCGCCCCGTCTACGGCGCGTCGCGCACATTTGTGCGCGCCGTCTGCCGCAGCATAGCCGCTCATACGATCTCCTGCTTCGGCTGGTCGGCTACGCACGACCATGAGGACTGCGGTGCAGGCCGCGCGGTTCCGCCGGGCATGAAAAAGGACCCCTGAGGGGTCCTCTTCCGCTGCTCTCCCGACTGGACTCGAACCAGTAACCTGCCGGTTAACAGCCGGCTGCTCTGCCAATTGAGCTACGGAAGATCGAGCTCCCCCGACTGGACTCGAACCAGTAACCTGCCGGTTAACAGCCGGCTGCTCTGCCAATTGAGCTACGGAGGATTGTCTCGCTGCATCGAACGTACCTCCCTGGGTATTCGCCAGAGGGCGGGCGCTCGCTGCGACACATACATTAGCGCAAGCAGGGGGGTGCTTCGCCAATCGGTTCCTCCGCCGCGACCGATGCCGACTCAAGGGAAGGGTGGCCGTCATGCGCTATCGACTGACGTTCGTTGCCGGACTGGCCCTGGGGTACGTCCTGGGCACACGAGCCGGGCGTGAGCGTTACGAGCAGTTGAAGAAGTCCGCGCGGGAGATCGCGCAGAACCCCGCGGTGCGCAACACCGCCGAGTCGGCCGCCCAGCAGGGCCGGCAGTTCGCGGGCAAGGCCTACCACGTGGTGAGCGAGCGGGTCGGTGACCGTGTCCCGGACTCGGTGGCCGAGCGCGTACGGCATCTGCGCGAGCGGAACACGAACGGAGCGGCGGCTCACGACGACTGGGGCACCAGCAACACGTAGGTGCACGGGTGGCGCGTAACACGTACAACGGAGTGCCCTGCGCCACGTGCGGGGCTCGATACCGGTGACATATAGCAGGTCAGGGCACAAGCGGTACGAGGGCCTCCGGCAGAGCGGCGCCGTGAGGTCCGGCGGTACGGCAGAATTTCCGCCATGGGGATAGTCGCCGGGCTGGACAGTTCGCCCGATTTCACTCGCATCGTCGTCTGCGACGCGGACAGCGGAGCCGTGCTCAGGCAGGGGTATGCCCCGCATCCGCTCGACGGCGCTGAGGGCGGTCGGCCCTCCGACGTGGACCCGCAGGCCTGGCTGCTGTCCCTGGGCGAAGCGGCGGGCGGCGGGCTCCTCGAAGGTGTCCAGGCCATCGGTGTGTCCGCGCAGCAGAGCGCGCTCATTCCGCTGGACACACAGGGCAATACGGTGCGTCCGGCGCTGGTCGGCGGGGACAAGCGGGCGCAGGTCTGCGCCGCCGAACTGGTCGACGCGCTCGGTGGCCGGGAGGCGTGGGCGCAGGCCGTGGGCACCGTGCCGGGGGCGGCACAGCCGGTGACGAAGCTGCGCTGGATGGTGAAGAACGAGCCGGATGCCGCGTTGCGGACGGCCATGCTCATGCAGGCGCACGACTGGCTGGTGTGGCAGTTGCTGGGCAGACCGGCCCGCCGGACCACGGACCGGGGCGATGCCTCGGGTACGGGGTACTGGTGCGCGGTGAACGGTGCGTACCGGCCCGATCTGGTCGAGCTGGCACTGGGGCATCAGGCGCTGCTGCCGGATGTGCTCGGTCCGGCGGAGGCCGCGGGGACGACGCCCGAGGGGCTGCTGATCTCGGCGGGGACCGGCGAGACGATGGCCGCGGCGTTCGGCCTGGGGATCGGGCTCGGGGACGCGGTGGTGTCGCTCGGCGCCTCCGGGTCCGTGATGGCCGTACACCATGAGGCGCTGGTCGATCCGTCCGGGATGATCACCTCGCTCGCGGACGCGACGGGGATGCATCTGCCGGTCGTCACCACCCTGAATGCCGTACGGACACTGCGCGGGAGTGCCGAACTCCTCGGGCTGCCCGACCTGGAGAGCCTGTCGGACCTGGCGATGAAGTCGACGCCGGGCGCCCATGGACTCGTACTGCTGCCGTATCTGGAGGGCGAGCGGGTGCCCGATCTGCCGCATGTGGCGGGGACGTTGGCGGGGTTGCGGCGGGAGTCGATGCGGCCCGAGCATCTGGCGCGGGCGGCGTTCGAGGGCATGTTGTGCGGGCTCGCGGACGCGCTGGACGTGCTGCGTCGGCGGGGAGTTGAGGTGCGGCGGATCTTTCTGCTGGGTCCTGCCGCCGAGTTGCCGGCCGTGCAGGCTTGCGCGCCCGCGCTGCTCGGCACGCAGGTTGTGGTGCCGCAGTCCGCCGACTACGCGGCGATCGGCGCGGCGCGGCAGGCCGCCTGGGCGCTCGGCGCCTCGCAGGGCACCCTCGATCCGCGGCAGCCGCCCGTCTGGCAGGGCGCGACCGCGCAGATCCTGGACCCCGGTGACGATGTGGCGGTGGGGGCGGCGGTGCGGCAGCAGTACACGTCGGTACGGGACCAGACGCACCCGGGCGCGGTCAGGCTCTGACCTGTCCGGGACGGGACGGGACGGGATGGTCCGGACCGGACCGGACCGTCCCGGCGTACGGCCGCACGCCTGGACCCACGGCTGTACGCCCCAACCCACGGTCGTACGCCCCAACCGGCGGCCATACGCCCCAATCCGCGGGCCACGCGCCACCGACCCGCGTGCCCCCCGACCCACAACCGCCCACCCCGACCGACGATCACCACACAAAGCCGGAGTCGGGCGTTCCGGACGGTTTGGGAGGTTCTTGGAACGCTGTTGGCTTAATTGGTTGGGGTAACGCCGGTGGAATGTTCGACGATGAGGCGTGGTGCGTCACCACTCACCCCTGTCGCCGACTCCGAGAGACCAGCGTGCTCATACGACTCCTGCGTGCCCATCTCAGGCCGTACAAGAAGGCCATCGCCTTACTGGTGCTGCTGCAGTTCCTCCAGACCTGCGCCACCCTCTATCTGCCCACCCTGAACGCGGACATCATCGACGACGGTGTGGTGAAGGGGGACACGGGCTACATCCTGACGTTCGGCGCGTTGATGATCGGCATCTCGCTGGTGCAGGTCGTCTGCAATATCGGGGCCGTCTATTACGGGGCTCGTACGGCCTCGGCGGTCGGCCGGGACATCCGGGCCGGCGTCTTCGACCGGGTGCAGTCGTTCTCCGCGCGTGAGGTCGGCCGCTTCGGGGCGCCGTCGCTGATCACCCGCACCACGAACGATGTGCAGCAGGTGCAGATGCTGGCCCTGATGACGTTCACGCTGATGGTGTCGGCGCCCATCATGTGCGTGGGCGGCATCGTCATGGCGCTCGGTCTGGACGTACAGCTGTCCGGAGTGCTCGTCGCCGTCGTGCCTGTCCTCGGTATCAGCGTGACGTTGATCGTGCGGCGGCTGCGCCCGCTGTTCCGCACCATGCAGGAGCGGCTCGACAACGTGAACCGGGTGCTGCGCGAGCAGATCACCGGCAACCGCGTCATCCGCGCCTTCGTCCGGGACACCTACGAGGAGGAGCGCTTCCGTAAGGCCAACGTCGAGCTCACCGAGGTGTCGCTGGGCACCGGGCGGATTCTGGCGCTGATGTTCCCGATCGTCATGACGGTGGTGAACGTCTCGTCGATCGCGGTGGTGTGGTTCGGTGCGCACCGTATCGACAGCGGCGGGATGCAGATCGGGGCGCTGACCGCGTTCCTCGCCTATCTGATGCAGATCGTGATGGCCGTGATGATGGCCACCTTCATGTTCATGATGGTGCCGCGTGCCGAGGTCTGCGCCGAGCGCATCCAAGAGGTCCTGGACACGGAGAGCAGTGTCGTGCCTCCGAAGGCGCCTGTACGGGAACTGCGGCGGCACGGTCATCTGGAGGTGCGCGGGGCCGGTTTCCGTTACCCCGGCGCCGAGGAGCCGGTGCTGAAGTCCATCGACCTGGTGGCGCGGCCCGGTGAGACGACCGCGGTGATCGGGTCGACCGGCAGCGGCAAGTCGACGCTTCTCGGGCTGGTCCCGCGGCTTTTCGACGCCACGGACGGTGAGGTCCTCGTCGACGGCGTGGACGTACGGACCCTTGAACCGCGGCTGCTGGCGCGGACCGTGGGCCTCGTACCGCAGAAGCCGTATCTCTTCGCGGGCACGGTGGCCACGAACCTGCGGTACGGGAATCCGGCCGCGACCGACGAGGAGCTGTGGCACGCGCTGGAGGTGGCGCAGGCCAAGGACTTCGTGCAGCGGTTGGAGAACGGGCTCGACTCCCCCATCGCGCAGGGCGGCACGAATGTGTCGGGCGGTCAGCGGCAGCGGCTCGCGATCGCCCGAACCCTCGTACAGCGCCCGGAGATCTACCTCTTCGACGACTCGTTCTCCGCGCTCGACTACGCGACGGACGCGGCCCTGCGTACGGCGCTGGCGCGGGAGACCGCCGAGGCGACCGTCGTGATCGTCGCGCAACGCGTGTCGACCATCCGTGACGCCGACCGGATCGTCGTACTCGACGAGGGGCGGGTCGTGGGGACGGGCCGCCACCACGAGCTGATGGCGGACAACGAGTGCTACCGGGAGATCGTGCTCTCCCAGCTGACGGAAGCGGAGGCAGCCTGATGGCCGGGCCCATGGCGCGGATGATGGCCGGGGGCGGCCCCGACCAGCAGTCGATGGACTTCAAGGGATCCGGGAAACGGCTGCTCGCTCAGTTCAGGCCCGAACGGGCCACGATGTACGGGATGTTGCTCGCCGTCTTCCTGAGTGTGGGCCTGTCGGTGCTGGGCCCGTGGATCCTCGGGCGGGCGACCGACCTGGTCTTCGCGGGCGTCGTCGGACGGGAGATGCCCGAGGGCGCCACGAAGGCCGAGGTGCTGGAGTCCATGCGAGAGCGGGGCGACGGCGGTGTGGCCGACATGCTCTCCGGTACGGATTTCACACCGGGCAAGGGCATCGACTTCACCGCGGTCGGTGAGGTACTGGGGCTCGCGCTACTGGCGTTCACGGCGGCCGGGCTGCTGATGGCCGTGGCGACGCGGCTGGTCAACCGGGCCGTCAACATGACCGTGTACCGGATGCGCGAGGACGTACAGACGAAGCTGTCGCGGCTGCCGCTGTCGTACTTCGACCAGCGGCAGCGCGGTGAGGTGCTCAGCCGGGCGACCAACGACATCGACAACATCGGTCAGACGCTTCAGCAGTCGATGGGCCAGCTCGTCAACTCGCTGCTCACCATCGTCGGCGTCCTGGTGATGATGTTCTGGGTGTCGCCGCTGCTGGCGCTGGTCGCGCTGGTGACGGTGCCGCTGTCGTACGTCGTCGCCAAGTCGGTCGGCAAGCGCTCGCAGCCGCACTTCGTGCAGCAGTGGCGATCCACCGGCAAGCTCAACGCGCACATCGAGGAGATGTACACCGGGCACACGCTCGTCAAGGTCTTCGGGCGGCAGGACGAGTCGGCGGCGCAGTTCGCGGAGCAGAACGAGAAGTTGTACGAGGCCGGGTTCAAGGCGCAGTTCAACAGCGGGATCATGCAGCCGCTGATGATGTTCGTGTCGAACCTCAACTATGTGCTGGTGGCGGTGGTCGGCGGACTCCGGGTCGCGTCCGGTGCGCTGTCGATCGGTGATGTGCAGGCCTTCATCCAGTACTCGCGGCAGTTCTCGATGCCGCTGACTCAGGTCGCGTCGATGGCGAACCTCGTGCAGTCGGGGATCGCGTCGGCGGAACGCATCTTCGAGCTGCTCGACGCGGAGGAGCAGGAGGCGGATCCCGTGCCCGGGGTTCGGCCGGAGGAAGTGCGGGGGCGGGTCGCGCTGGAGAACGTCTCCTTCCGCTACGACCCCGAGAAGCCGCTGATCGAGGACCTGTCCCTGAAGGTCGAGCCCGGCAACACGGTCGCCATCGTGGGCCCGACGGGGGCGGGCAAGACGACGCTGGTGAATCTGCTGATGCGGTTCTACGAGGTCACCGGTGGGCGGATCACGCTCGACGGCGTCGACGTCGCGAAGATGTCCCGCGACGAACTCCGGGCCGGGATCGGGATGGTGCTCCAGGACACGTGGCTGTTCGGGGGGACGATCGCGGAGAACATCGCGTACGGGGCCTCTCGCGAGGTGACGCGCGGGGAGATCGAGGAGGCGGCGCGGGCCGCGCATGCGGACCGGTTCATTCGTACGCTGCCGGATGGCTACGACACCGTGATCGATGACGAGGGGTCGGGGGTGAGCGCGGGTGAGAAGCAGCTGATCACGATCGCGCGGGCGTTCCTGTCCGATCCGGTGATCCTGGTGCTGGACGAGGCGACGAGCTCGGTCGACACCCGGACCGAGGTCCTGATCCAGAAGGCGATGGCGAAGCTGGCGCATGGGCGGACGTCGTTTGTGATCGCGCATCGGTTGTCGACGATTCGGGATGCGGACACGATTTTGGTGATGGAGAACGGGGCGATTGTGGAGCAGGGGGCTCACGAGGAGTTGTTGGGGGCGGAGGGGGCTTATGCGCGGCTGTATCAGGCGCAGTTTGCGGAGGCTGTGGTGGAGGTGGAGTGACGGTTCCCGCCGGGGGTTCGCGGGGGTTGGTTTCGCCCCCGCCGCCCCTACCCATTCCCGTCCACCGGGCTTCGCCCTAGACCCCACCGGGGGCTGCGCCCCTGGACCCCGCTCGGGGCTCCGCCCCGGACCCCGTTTCGGGGGCCAACCCCCGGACCCCCGGTCCTCAAACGCCGGACGGGCTGATTTTGCGCTGGCCGGGCTGATTTTCGCCGGGCCGCGGCCTCGGCGGGCAATCGGCCGAGGGCGCATGCCGAGGCCGCGCACGCGACGCCTCCCGGTCGGCGCCTTGCCCGCCCGCCGAGGGCCGCCCCGAGCCGGTGCCACCGGGCGGGCTGGCTTTCCGCCGGACGGCGCTGCTTTCAGCCGGGCGGGCTGATTTCAGCCCGCCCGGCGTTTGAGGACGAGGCCGCCAGGCCGATAGGGGCCTGGGGCGCAGCCCCAGCGGGGTACAGGGGCGGAGCCCTGGTGGGGTCCCGGGGGCGGAGCCCTGGTGGGGTCCCGCGGGCGGAACCCCGGGATGGGACGGGTAAGGGCGGCGGGGGCGACATCCCCCTCAGTCCAAGTAACCCCGCAGCTGGTCCGCGAACGCATGGTCCCGGAGCTTGTTCAGGGTCTTTGACTCGATCTGGCGGATTCGTTCGCGTGTGACGCCGAAGATGCGGCCGATCTCCTCCAGCGTGCGCGGGCGCCCGTCCGCGAGGCCGTAGCGGAGTTGAACGACCTTGCGTTCACGTTCGCCCAGGGTCGACAGCACCGCCTCCAGGTGCTCCCGCAACAACAGGAAGGCCGCCGACTCCACGGGAGATGTCGCGTCGCCGTCCTCGATCAGGTCGCCGAGCGCGACGTCGTCCTCCTCGCCCACGGGCGCGTGCAGGGACACGGGCTCCTGGGCCAGGCGCAGGACCTCGCTGACCCGCTCGCTGGGCAGGTCGAGCTGGCCGGCGACCTCCTCGGGGGTCGGCTCGTAGCCGCGTTCCTGGAGCATGCGGCGCTGGACGCGGACGACGCGGTTGATCAGTTCGACGACATGGACGGGGACTCGTATGGTCCGGGCCTGGTCGGCCAGGGCACGGGACATGGCCTGGCGTATCCACCAGGTCGCGTACGTCGAGAACTTGTAGCCGCGGGCGTAGTCGAACTTCTCGACGGCCCTGATCAGGCCCAGGTTTCCCTCCTGGACGAGGTCGAGCATGGTGAGCCCGCGCCCCACGTACCGCTTCGCGACCGAGACCACGAGCCGCAGGTTGGCCTCGATGAGGCGGCGCTTGGCCATCCGCCCCATGACCACCAACTTGTCGAGGTCCAGGGCGAGTTGGCTGTTCAGCTCGGGAGCCGGGGTGCGCGCCAGCTTCTCCTCGGCGAAGAGGCCCGCCTCGACGCGGCGCGCGAGCTCGACCTCCTCGGCGGCAGTGAGGAGGGGGATACGGCCGATCTCGCGCAGGTACTGGCGGAAGAGGTCCGAGGACGGGCCGCCGGTGTCGGCGGTACGGCCACGGGGTGGCAGCGTCTCGACGGGCGGCTGCTCGGGGGCCTCGGTCTCGACGACCGTCGTCCCTACGGCGCCGGCGGGCGGCTCGTCGGGATCGTGCGGCGGGCCTCCCGCCTCGGTTTCGGGATGGTGCGCGACACGGCTCTGTTGCGGAACCGCCGGGATGACGTCCGCCTCCGCGTCCGTCGTGGTCTCGGTCTGGGTCAGGGTCTGGGTCTGCACGGGGGCGACCTCCAGGATGATCGCTGCTGAGGCGTACGGCAGCGGTACTTCGCGAACGGACTCGGCGGCCGCGCCGCCATCCGTCCCGTACACGTTGAGCGGAACCGCGGGGATGGAGGACCCGTCGCGTTCGGGTCGGCCGCGCTCCGAGGACTCAGGCACCGGAACCAGTGTGGAGTACGACACATCCTCGCCACGAGGGGCGTGCGGTGACTTTTTGAGTCCGGTCTGTGACCGGGTGGTTACCCACACGTACGAGGAGACGTCACAGAGGGCACAAGCCCCGGTCAGAGCGCTGCCGCGCCCCGTTCACGCAAGGCCTGTCCGTACTGCTGGAGGACCCACAACTCGTTCTGTACGGCGGCCAGATGGGCCGGGTCACCCTGGGCGCTGGCCCGGGCGAGAGTCCCCTGGACCTCGTGGATGCGGCGGTCGACGGCGCGGCGGCGCACCATGACGAGCTGGTCGCCCGCGTAGAGCTCGTCGACGGTCTTGCGCATGATGGCCTCCACGGCCAGCTCCGTGACCATGGCGCGGACCGCGTTGTCCGGGGCGGCCTCGCGGACCCGGATCAGATACTCCTGGGGGTCCTGGACGCCGTACTCCGCGCCGCCCGCGTCCATGACGGCCTGACGCACGGCCGCGTACGGCGGGGCGGTGAACTCGTCGATCCCGTACGCGTCGAAGGCCGGCGATACCAACTCGGGGCGCTGGAGGGCGAGTTTGAGCAGCTCGCGCTCGGTGGCGTAGACGGGGTTGCGGAGGTTGAGGGCGGGGCCCGAGGGGGCCTGGCGCGGGGCCATGTCGTACGAGGGCTGACGGCTCGACGTCGGCGCCGGGCCCCTGCCGCCGCGGTCCCGGGCCCAGCGCGCCAGCTGCGCCACCCGCTTCACCACGAACTGCGTGTCCAGAATGCCGAGCATGCCCGCGAGCTGTACGGCGACCTCGTGCTGGGCGCCGCTGTTCTTGATACGGGCCACGATGGGCGCCGCCTCGTCGAGGGCGGCGGCGCGGCCCGCGGGGGTCTCGAGGTCGTAGCGCGCGACGATCTGGCGGAGCGCGAACTCGAAGAGCGGGGTGCGCGGTTCGGCCAGGTCGGCAACCGCCTCGTCGCCCTTCGCCAGGCGCAGCTCGCAGGGGTCCATGCCGTCCGGCGCGATGGCGATGTACGTCTCGGCGGCGAACTTCTGATCGTCCTCGAAGGCGCGCAGGGCCGCCTTCTGTCCGGCCGCGTCGCCGTCGAAGGTGAAGATGACCCGCGCGCTGCCGTTGTCCATGAGGAGACGGCGGAGGATCTTGATGTGGTCGCCGCCGAAGGCCGTGCCGCAGGTGGCGATCGCGGTGGTCACTCCGGCCAGGTGGCAGGCCATGACGTCGGTGTAGCCCTCGACGATCACGGCCCGGCTGGTTTTGGCGATGTGCTGCTTGGCGAGGTCGATGCCGTACAGGACCTGGGACTTGCGGTAGATCGCCGTGTCGGGGGTGTTGAGGTACTTCGGGCCGTTGTCCGACTCGTAGAGCTTGCGGGCGCCGAAGCCGACGACGTCCCCCGCGATGTCGCGGATCGGCCACATCAGCCGACCGCGGAAGCGGTCGATGGGGCCGCGGCGGCCCTCCTGGGCGAGGCCGGAGAGGAGGAGCTCCTTGTCGGTGAAGCCCTTGCCGCGCAGATAGCGGGTGAGGTGGTCCCAGCCCTGGGGGCTGTAGCCGACGCCGAAGTGGGTGGCGGCGGCCTGGTCGAAGCCGCGCTCGGCGAGGAACTTACGGCCCGTGTCGGCCTCGGAGCTGGTGTCGAGCTGCTCGATGTAGAACTGGGCCGCGATCTTGTGGGCCTCGACCAGGCGGATGCGCTCGCCGCGCTGGTGGGAGGGGTTGTAGCCGCCCTCCTCGTACCGCAGCGTGATGCCCGCCTGGCCGGCCAGGCGCTCGACCGCCTCCGAGAAGGAGAGGTGGTCGATCTTCATCACGAAGGCGATGGTGTCGCCGCCCTCCTGGCAGCCGAAGCAGTGGAAGAGCCCCTTGCTCGGGCTGACCTGGAAGGAGGGCGACTTCTCGTCGTGGAACGGACACAGGCCCTTGAGGTTGCCCCCGCCCGCGCCCTTCAGCTGGAGGTACTCGGACACCACGGCGTCGATCGGAACCGCGTCCCGAACCGCCTTCACGTCCTCGTCGTTGATCCTTCCGGCCACGCGTTGATTCTACGGGGCAGAACTGACACTCCTGAGGCGAGCGAGCGGCTTTTCGGCGGGGGGTCCGGGGGTTGTCCCCCGGGAATTGCAGCACGGGGGTGGTGTGGCAGTCGAGTACGTCCGAGTACGTCCGTCTGTCACGAGACCAGGCTTTCCAACGGAACATGCGGGTCCGCGAGTGCCTCCATGTCCACCTGTGCCCTTGAGCGGATCAGCTGTTGGATCGGCTCCGTGACGTCCCACACCTTGACGTTCATCCCGGCGAGCACTCGGCCCTCCTTCATCCAGAAGGCGATGAACTGCCGCTTGCCCGCGTCTCCCCGGATCACCACTTGGTCGTACGAGCCGGGGGGCGCCCAGCCCGAGTACTCGAGCCCGACGTCGTACTGGTCCGAGAAGAAATAGGGCACCCTGTCGTACGTCAGCTCGCGGCCGAGCATCGAGCGGGCCGCCGCGGGTCCGCCGTTGAGGGCGTTGGCCCAGTGCTCGACGCGCAGCCGGGTGTCGAAGAGGGCGTGGTGGAAGGCGGCCACGTCGCCGGCCGCGTAGATGTCGGGGTCCGAGGTGCGCAGCCGTTCGTCGACCGCGATGCCGCCGCCCTGGGACCGGTCGACCAGGGTGAGGCCCGCGGCTTCGGCGAGGCTCGTGCGCGGGGCGGCGCCGATCGCGGCGAGCACGTCGTGCGCCGGGTGCTCCTCGCCGTCGTCCGTGTGGGCGGCCAGGACCATGCCGTCCTGGCCGATGATCTCGGTGAGCCGGGCGCCGAAGTGGAAACGGACTCCGTGCTCGGCGTGCAGCTCGGTGAACATCTGGCCGATCTCCGGGCCGAGGACCGCGTGCAGCGGCGTCGGCTCTGGTTCGACGACGGTGACTTCCGCGCCGTACTCGCGTGCCGCCGCCGCGACCTCCAGGCCGATCCAGCCGGCGCCCGCGATCACGAGGTGGCCGTTGTCGCGGCCGAGGGCGGCGAGGACGCCCTTGAGGCGCTCGGCGTGGGCCAGGCGGCGCAGATGGTGGACGCCGGCCAGGCCCGTCCCGGGGATGTCGAGTCGGCGGGGCTCGGCGCCGGTCGCGAGCAGCAGCTTGTCGTAGCGCACGAGGGTGCCGTCGTCGCCGAAGTGGACCGTCTTCGCGGCCGGGTCGACCGCGTCTACGGTCTGGCCGAGATGCAGCTCGATGTCGTTGCGGGCGTACCAGGCGGGCTCGTGGACGAAAACGCTGTCGCGTTCCTCCTTGCCGAGCAGGTAGCCCTTGGAGAGCGGGGGGCGCTCGTACGGGTGGTCGCGCTCGTCGCAGATCAGTATCACGCGGCCGGTGAAGCCCTCCGTGCGGAGCGTCTCGGCCGCCTTTGCGCCGGCCAGCCCTCCTCCGACGATGACGAATGTCTGATCCGCGTCGACCACTTGATGCCTCCTCGTAAATATGCCGCTACGTCTGAGCCTCCCGCACGTGGCGTGGTGCGGGAAGGGGGAGTGGCCCGATCAGGCCACGGGGGTCACGCGTGGGTGGCGCCTGCGGCGGGCTTTCTTTCCCCAGCCCCGCCCCTTCCCGTAACTGGGGGCTCCGCCCCCAGGCCCCCGTATCGGCCTTCGGCCTCGTCCTCAAGCGCCGGACGGGCTAGGACGTCAGCTGTGCGTGCAATGAGCGTGCCGACGCGTCCGTCAAGGAGGCGATCTGGTCGACCAGCACGCGTTTACGGGCTCTGTCGTCCGGGGCCTCCTCGAACAGGGCGCGGAACTGGGGGTCCAGGCCCTCGGGGGCTCGGGCCGTCAGCGATTCGGCCAGTTCGGCTACCACAATTCGCTGGTCGGCTCGCAGTCGCTCCTGCTCAGCGCGTTGCATGACGTACCGGTCGGCTACCGCCTTGAGGACCGCGCACTCCAGGCGCGCGCTTCTCGGTACGACCAGCTCGGCGGCGTATCTCGTGAGCCGTCCCGTGCCGTACGCCGCCCGGGTGGCGCCCTCCGCGGCCAGGCAGAAGCGGCCGATGAGCTGGCTCGTGGCGTCCTTCAGGCGGGCCTGCGCCACGGCCGTTCCGTCGTAGCCGTGCGGCCACCACTCCTGGGCGAGGAGGCGGTCGAGGGCTTCGGCCAGCTCGGCGGGGTCGGTGTCGGCGGGTACGTACCGGCCGATCGCCACCGCGAAGACCGACTGCCGCTCGGGCTCCGCGTACAGGCAGCCGGGGTCGATATGGCCGGCGTGCAGTCCGTCCTCGACGTCGTGCACGGAGTACGCCACGTCGTCGGACCAGTCCATGACCTGGGCCTCGAAGCAGATGCGGTCGTCGGGGGCACCCTTGCGGACCCAGTCGAAGACCGGGCGGTCGTCGTCGTAGACCCCGAACTTCGGTGACATGGGGTCGGTGGGGTGGGCGCCGCGCGGCCATGGGTACTTGGTGGCGGCGTCGAGGGCGGCGCGGGTGAGGTTGAGGCCGACGCTGATGACGCTGTCGCCCGCCGCGATGGGGGTGCCCCCGCGCGAGCCACGTTCGAGCGTGGGGGAAGCTGATGTCACAGCGGGGCTGTTGACGAAGCGTTTGGGTTCGATGCGGGTCAGTAGTCGCAGGGACTGGGCGTTGCCCTCGAAGCCGCCGCAGTCTTGCGCGAACTCGTTCAGGGCCTGTTCGCCGTTGTGGCCGAAGGGTGGGTGGCCCAGGTCGTGGGAGAGGCAGGCCGCCTCTACGAGGTCCGGGTCACAGCCGAGGGCTGCGCCCAGCTCGCGGCCTACCTGGGCGCACTCCAGGGAGTGCGTCAGCCGCGTGCGGGGGCTGGCGTCCCAGGCCTCGCTCCTGGTGCCGGGCGTGACGACCTGGGTTTTGCCCGCGAGGCGGCGTAGTGCGGCGGAGTGCAGTACGCGGGCGCGGTCGCGTTGGAAGGCGGTGCGGCCGGGGCGCTTGTCGGGTTCGCCGGCCCAACGCTCGACGGCTGCCTCGTCGTACGCGCCGTCGAACGCGCCGTCGTGCGCGTTGCCTCCGGCGTGGTCTTCGGGTGCCCTTGGTGCGGTGCCTGCCATGTCTCGACATTAAGCGTCGGCAGCGACATTTGGCGCCGCCGGTTTGGGGTGCCTACTCGTCTGCCGGGTTCTGTGTCGCTGGCGGGTGCGGGTTGTATGTGGCTTGTCGCGCCCCGCGGCGGAGCCGCATATGTCACAGCCCCGCGCCCCTTTCAGGGGCGCTGCCGTCGCCCGGAGGTATTAGGCGGACGCCAGTTCCAGGCGAACGCCAGGCTCGGGCGGACGCCAGTTCCAGGCGAACGCCAGGCTCAGGCGGACGCCCCGTTCAGCCGAGCGCAAGGTTCTGGCGGGCGCCACTCCCAGCGGGCGCCGGGCTCAAGCAGACGCCAGTTGGGGTGCCGCCGTAGTGGTCTGAGCCGCTAGGGCCTGGTCGTAGCGGTGTAGGACCAGGCGGGCCATCGATGGGTGGGCGCCCAAGGGGGCCGCTGCTATCCAGGGGGCCGCCTCTGCGCACTCGGTGGAGAAGCGGCCGGGGGCTGTGAAGTAGGAGGCGATTGCTATGCGGTGGCGGCCTCGGGCGGCCAGTGCGCGGACTGCGTGCGGGACTGTGGGTGTGGCGGCTGAGGCGTACGCGGGAATGACCGGGACGCCTAGGCGCTCGGCCAGGAGGCCCGCGGCGCGGCGGGTGTCGATGGCCGCTTCGGGGTCGCGGGAGCCGGCGGCGGCCAGCACGATTCCGCTGGTGCGGCGGTCCGTGTCGGTCATCCGCGTTCGCCAGCCGGCCTCGACCAGACGCTCGTGCAGCGTCTCCACGAGGAGGGGGTGGGGGCCTAGCGGCGCGGCGACCCTGGTGTTCGCCGGGGCGGCGGCCGCGGCCTCCGGGATGTCCTGCTTGACGTGGTAGCCGCGGCTGAGCAGCAGCGGTACGAGGACCGCGTCGCCGGTGCCGAGGGAGGCGAGCGTGTCGGGCAGCAGGGGCTCGTTCAGCTCGATGTGGCCGAGGTGTACGGGCAGGGAGGGGCGCAGCTCGCGGACCTTCTCGATGAGCGCACGGATGGTGCTCAGCGCCCTCGGGTCACGGCTGCCGTGGCCCACCAGGACGAGCGCGGGCGGCGCGGAACGCCGCGTCCCGTCGGGCGAGACGAGGCTGAGCTGGCTGCCGAGCTGGCTGGTGATCCGGTTCATCAGTTGCGCCGTACTGTCGAGGTGAGCGCCCCAGAGATGCTGGCCACCGGGGCGTGTGGTGGACTCGTCGCGCGGAGGGTTCGACGCCGTCATGAACTGATGGTGGCGGTACGACGTTGCCGCCCCGTTGCGCGGGAATGACAGGTGTTTTCCGGGGGTTCACGGCGGGGCGAGGGCGGTCGTGAGGTGGCCCGGGGCCGGAGGGGAACCGGATCACCCTCCCCCACGTTCTCTACGACGAGGCCACTGACCTGGGAGGATACCGGATGCTGCAGCTGAGGCCGGCCCGGCTGCGGTGGCGTCGACCGCGGCTGCTGCGCCTCCTTCCGCTGCTGAAACCGCGGCTGCCGCGCACCCGTACGGGGCAGCGCCGGACCGTGCAGGCGGTGATGCTCGGGTGCGTACTGGCGCTGCTCCCCTCGACCTGGCTGTTCCTTGCGGCGGACGACCGGCTGGGCACGATCGGGGACGTGCCGCGGACCGACGTGGCGATGGTGTTCGGCGCCGGACTGCGGGGCGAGCGGCCCTCCCCGTACCTCGCCCACCGTCTGGACGCGGCGGCCGAGCTGTACCGGTCGGGCCGTATCGAGGTCGTCCTGGTCACCGGCGACAACAGCCGGGAAGACTATGACGAGCCCGACACCATGCGCACCTACCTCACCGAGCGCGGCGTCCCCGACCGGCGCATCGTCAGCGACTACGCCGGCTTCGACACCTGGGACTCCTGCGTCCGCGCCAAGAAGATCTTCGGCGTCGACGAGGCCGTGCTCATCAGCCAGGGCTTCCACATCCGGCGGGCGGTAGCCCTGTGCGAGGAGGCGGGCGTCACGTCGTACGGCGTCCCCGCCCAGGGCGACCGGCGTGACGGAGTCTGGTACTACGGCGCCGTCCGCGAACTCTTCGCGGCGAGCAAGGCGGCGACGGAGGCGGTGTTCGAGCCCAATCCGCGGTTCCTGGGTCGGGAGGAACCGGGGGTGTCGCGAGCCCTGGCGACGGCCAGGTAGCCGGTAGCCGAGGCACACCTCCCGCAGTGACCCGCGTGAGAGCACGGCGCCCCTTCTTCTTCGTCCTAGTCCCCGATGTCGTCATGCTTCGACGATCTCGGTCCGAGGGCACCCCGGGCATCCGGGCACCGCCCTGACCCGACCCCCGCCTTCCCCCTACGGGACCCGGCCCCACAACCCGCACATGACGCGGGGGCGGCGGACCGAAACCCCGTCCGCCGCCCCCGCTCACTCACCGGGATCAGCTCACCCCGCTCACCGGGTCAACTCACCCGACTCGCCGGACTCGCCCGACTCACTCCTCAGCGCCCCTTGAAAACAGGCGCCCTCTTCTCCATGAACGCGCTCATCCCCTCCCCCTGGTCCTCCGTCGCGAACAGCGCATGGAACACGCGCCGTTCGAAAAGCAGCCCGTCGCGCAGGCCGGTTTCCAGGGCGCGGTCGACCGACTCGCGGGCCGCCGTGACGGCCGGGCGGCCGTAGGAGGCGATGGTCTCGGCGGCTTCCGTCGCCTCGGCCAGGACCCGTTCGTCGGGAACGACGCGCGACACGAGGCCCGAGCTCTCCGCCTCACGGGCGTCCATCGTGCGGCCCGTGAGGATCAGGTCCATGGCCTTGGCGCGGCCGACCAGGCGGGTCAGCCGCTGAGTGCCGCCGATGCCGGGGATCACGCCGAGCTTGATCTCCGGCTGGCCGAAGACCGCCGACTCGCCCGCGATGATCAGGTCGCACATCATGGCGAGTTCGCAACCGCCGCCCAGCGCATAGCCGTTGACGGCGGCGATCTTCGGCGTACGGAATCCGGCGAACTCCTCCCAGCCCGCGAAGTAGTCCTCCGCGGCCATGTCCACGGCCGACTTCCCGGCCATCTCCTTGATGTCGGCACCGGCCGCGAAGACCTTCTCCGAACCGGTGACGACGAAGCAGCCGACGTCCGGGTCACGGTCCAACGGGCGCAGTACGTCGAGGAGTTCGGCCATCAGCTCGCTGCTGAGGGCGTTCAGGACGTGCGGCCGGTGGAGTCGTACGGTGACGACGCGGCCATGGCGTTCGATCTTGAGGTTGTTCATCAGCTTCCCTTCCCAGACAGTCCGTTACGAGTCCCAGATCGCGCCGTACGCGGGAATGCCGCGCCGTTCGAGACCGTGCACGACCTGCCAGGTCAGCTTCTTGTTGGAGATGCAGATGACAGCTTCGGCACCGAAGTCGCGGTACGCGGTGTACGCGAGTCGCACCATGTCCGGTTTGCCGTGTTGCGAGGTGTCCCAGACCAGTGCGTTCGGCTGGACGGCGAGGATCTCGTCGACCAGGTCGTCGCCGTAGGTCTTACGGGGATCGCGCGTCGCCCACACGAGCCGTGAGGGCACCTCGGCGGCCAGCAGATGGGGCAGGCAGGGACCGATACCGCTGCCGGTGGCGACGTAGATCACCTTGCTGAACAAGGTCTCGATATTGGCGACCCCGGCCGTGGTGATGCCCTTGACCCAGACCTTCGGGGGCGCGTCGTCGATGAACGAGCCTGTCCAGTCGCCCGCGCGCGAGATCGTCAGCCGGAAGCCGGGCCGGCCGGGCGAGGGCACGTTGGCGAAGGAGTGCCACTCCTTCAGCGGGCTGCGGCTGATGGCGGTGGAGGACCCCGCGAAGGGGGTCACACCGTGGTCGAAGCGGGCCAGCGCGACGTGCGAGGAGGGCCGTTCGATCCGTACGTCCACCTTGCGCAGCCGCAGCCAGGGCAGGGCGACGCTGAAGGTGACCACGGCCAGGACGCCGAGGGCGACCGGGCCCTGGGCGCCCAGCAGTGTGTGCGTCCAGAACAGTGCGAGGGCGCTCCAGCCGCCGAAGCGGTGGATCTTCTCGAAGTGGTCGTGGAAGCGGGAGCGGAAGGGCGGCAGGGCGGTGGCGACGATGCCGACGAGCAGCGCGACGAGTATCCAACTCACCGTGATGAGCGGCGCGTTGGCGCCGTCGACGGTCACCACGACCGCCCCCGCGAGGAACCACACCGCTCCCGCCAGTGCCCCGCCCACGTGCAGTCCACCGAAGTGGTACACCTTCCCGAGCGTCCACCGCACCTTCAACGGCCAGCTCGTCGGCGCCCAAGTGGCCAGCCGGAAGAAGAGGTTGATGACGTACTGCTGCCGTACGACCACGGCGAGCGCGAGATTCACGAGGGACGCGTAGCCGATGGCTTCGGCGCTCGGCGCCCAACTCACCGCCAGAAAGCCGAGGTTGGCGAACAGCACCAGGGCCGCCAGGCGGTTGTAGTGCATCAGGCGGGGGTGCTTGAGGAGGCGACGGGGTGCGGAGGTGAGCGGAGGAAGCTCGGCGATGTCCGCGGGAGCGGACGGGGCTCCGGCGGACGAGGCCCTGGGGGTCTCGACGGCCAAGGCCTCGGCGCGCGCCGCCCCGACGGCCGGGGCCTCGACGGCCGAGGGCTCAGCCGCCCGGGACTCAGCTGCCCGGGGCTCGACGGCCGAATGCTCAGCGGCCCGGGACTCAACTGCCCGGGGCTCGACGGACGGAGCCTCGACGACCGGTGGCTGGACGGCCGGGGACTCGGTGGCCGAGTTCCCGGCGGCCAGAGGCTCGACGGACGACCTCTTCGGGGACGAGGTCTCGACGGACGACGTCATCAGGCCGCCCCCTCTCGCACCACAGACACCTGCAGCAGAGGTGCTCCCTCGTCACGAACCGTCGCCGCCCGCGAGGCCTCGCGCGGGCCCTCGCGCACAGCCTCCCGCTCCTCCGCCAGCCGCAGCAGTGCCGCCCGGTCGACCTTGCCCCGGTCCGTCTCCGGTAACGCGGCCAGTGGGAGGACCGTGGCCGGCACGCAGTAGTACGGCAGCGCGTCGGACACCGCGCGCCGGGCCGTGTCCGGGTCGACGTCGGCCGGGCAGACGAAGGAGACCAGGCTGCGGGCGTCCCGCTTGAGCGTGACGGCGCGGGAGCAGCCTGGCACCGACTCCAGTACCGAGGAGACGGAGTCGAGTTCGACGCGGAAGCCGCGGACCTTGACCTGGTCGTCCGTACGGCCGAGATGCTCGAGTTCGCCGTCGGGCGTCCAGCGGCCGAGGTCGCGGGTACGGAACATCCGGCGTCCGCCGCCGAGGAAGGGGTCGGGGGCGTACCGCTCGGCGTTGAGCGCGTCGTTGTGCAGGTAGCCCGCCGATACGCAGTCGCCGCCGGCCCACATCTCGCCGACCTCCCCGATGGGCAGGGGACGCCGGTGCTCGTCGAGGACGTACACCGTGTTGTTGGGGGTGGGTCGGCCGATCGTGAGCAGCGGGTCGTCCACTTGGTGGCGGCGCATCGTGTTGACGATCGTCGTCTCGGTCGGCCCGCAGGAGTTGTGGAACGCGGACCGCCGGGCCCAGGCGTCCGCGAGCGGGCGGGGGCACGGCTCCCCCGCGACCGCCACCGTCCGCACATGGGGGCAGCTCGCCGGGTCGATCCCGGACAGCACCGTCGGCGTCGCGATCAGCACGTCCGCCGTACGGGCCGCCGCCGCGACGTCCTTGCCGCGGACGACGAGCGTGCCGCCGTGGGCGAGGCAGCCGAGGATCTCCCAGGCGGCCATGTCGAAGGCGATGTTGAGGAGCTGGGCGACCCGGTCGCCGGAGCGGATGCCGAGGTCACCGGGGGCGGTGAGGAGGATGTTCGCGACGTTGCGGTGGGTGACCTTCACGCCGTTGGGCTTGCCGGTCGTGCCGGAGGTGAACAGGACGTAGCACCCGTCGTCCGGGCGTACGGGCCGCTCGAGCCGGACCGGCCCCTCGGAGGCGAGGTGATCGTCGTCCAGCGTGATCAGCCGGTGTCCGGTGTCAGGCAGAGGCACCCGCAGCGTGTGCTCTGTCTGAGTGAGGACGACCCGCGTTCCGGCGGTACGGATGACGTGCCGTAACTGGGTGGCGGGAGTGAGGCCGATGTCCTGCGGTACGTACGCGGCGCCGGCCTTCAGCGTGCCGAGCAGTCCGACGAGCATCGGGATGGAGCGGCGTACGAAGAGGCCGACGTGATCGCCGGGCCGTACGCCCTCCCGTACGAGTCTGGCCGCGAGCCGGTCGGCACGGCGGTTGAGCTCGCCGTACGTGATCGTCGTGCCCTGGTGCTCGGCGGCGACGGCGTGCGGCGCGGTGGCGGCCCGCCGTTCGACGGCGTGGTGGACGAGGGGGTCGGGGACGGGGACTTCAGGGCCTTGGCCGAACTGCCAGAAAAGGGCCCTGTCTTGGGGGGACAGATGGCTCAGGGGCATGCTTCACAGACCTCCTGGCTGTGTGGGGAGAAGGTGCCTCGGGCGACTGAACGCTGACACACGGCGTTCGACATGCCGAACACCGTTCGGAGATATTGCAGGCCGCACCACACGTGCGCGATGGCGACCCGAACAGCTTCAACGTTCAATGTGGTCCGCGTCACTGGCAAAACAAGTCACATGACTGGACCGACAGCACATCGACAGCTTCTGAACAGGTTCACGACAGGAACCTCAGGCGTCGCGCTTCCGGCCCCTCACGCCGCCTGCGCCCCCACGGGGAGGTCCCCGTGCCTGCCGTGTAACGGGACGCGTTGCGGTGCGTAACACGTGCGACGCACGCTGGACGGTATGCAGAACACCGTGACGCCCACCCACTGCCCGTACTGCGCCCTGCAGTGCGGAATGAATCTCACGCCCGAGCAGGACGGGGGCGTCGCGGTGGTCGAGCGCCCGGACTTCCCGGTGAACCGCGGCGCGCTGTGCGGCAAGGGCCGTACCGCGCCGGCGGTGCTCTCATCGAGCGTCCGCCTCACCTCCCCGCTGGTCCGGAACTCCGGGGTCCTGGAGCCCGCCACCTGGGACGAGGCGCTGGGCCGTATCGCCGAGGCGCTGTCCCGCACGCGTACGGAGCATGGCCCGGACGCGTGCGGGGTGTTCGGCGGCGGCGGGCTGACCAACGAGAAGGCGTACACGCTCGGGAAGTTCGCCCGCGTGGTGCTCGGCACCTCGCAGATCGACTACAACGGACGTTTCTGCATGTCGTCCGCTGCGGCCGGCGGGATCAAGGCGTTCGGTCTGGACCGGGGGCTGCCGTTCCCGCTGGAGGACATCCCGAAGACCGGCTGCGTCATCCTCGTCGGCTCGAACCTCGCCGAGACGATGCCGCCCGCTCTGCGCTATCTCACCGAGCTCAAGGCCAACGGCGGCAAGCTGATCGTCATCGATCCGCGCCGCACCCGGACCGCCGAGCAGGCGGACCTGCACCTCGCCCCCCGCCCCGGTACGGACCTCGCCCTCGCGCTCGGCCTGCTGCACCTGGTGGTGGCGGAGGGGCGTACGGACGAGGCGTACATCCAGGAGCGTACGAGCGGCTGGGAGGAGGCACGGGCCGCGGCGATGGCGCACTGGCCGGAGCTGGTGGAGCGGATCACGGGGGTGTCCGTGCCTCAACTCCGGGAGACGGTACGGCTGTTCTGTGAGCCGGAGTCAGCGATGGTGCTCACCGCGCGCGGGCCCGAGCAGCAGTCGAAGGGTACGGACACGGTGGGCGCGTGGATCAACCTGTGCCTGGCCACCGGGCGCCCCGGGCGCCCCTTCTCCGGCTACGGCTGTCTGACCGGGCAGGGCAACGGGCAGGGTGGCCGTGAACACGGCCAGAAGGCCGACCAGTTGCCCGGCTATCGCAAGCTCGACGACCCGGCGGCGCGCCGCCATGTGGCCGAGGTCTGGGGCGTGGACCCGGACTCGCTCCCGGGTCCGGGCCGCAGCGCGTACGAGCTCCTTGACGCCCTCGGTACGGACATCCGCGCGCTGCTGCTGATGGCCTCGAACCCGGTGGTGTCGGCGCCGCGTGCCGCGCACATCGAGGAACGTATCAAGTCGCTTGATTTCCTGGCCGTTTGTGACGTGGTGCTGTCCGAGACGGCGGCCCTGGCGGATGTCGTACTGCCGGTGACGCAGTGGGCCGAGGAGACAGGGACGATGACCAACCTGGAGGGCCGGGTGCTGCTGCGGCGGCGCGCGATCACTCCTCCGGAGGGCGTACGCAGCGACCTGGAGGTCATGCACGAACTGGCCTCCCGCCTGGGCGTGGAAAAGGGCTTCCCGACGGACGCCGAGGAGATCTTCGAGGAACTCCGCCGGGCGAGCGCGGGCGGACCCGCCGACTACTCGGGGATCACGTATCGCCGCCTGGCGGAGGAGAACGGGGTGTTCTGGCCGTGCCCGGCCGAGGCTCCGCAGGTTCAACAAGCGGGCGCCGACACCCCCGCGCCCCCGGCAGAGAAGCCGCTGGGCGGCACAGCGAGCGCCGCGGCGCAGGACGGCGAGGACGCCGCCCTCGACCTCTGGCCGGACGATCCGGCGGGCGAGGCCGGGCCCACGGGCCCAGCAGGCACCTGGCCGGGCGACGCCGAGCCACCGGCTGCAGCCGCCGCCCGGCAGGGCGATGCCAGGCCGCAGGCCCCGTCCGGTGCGCTGCCGGGTGAGCCCGGCGCTCTGCCGAGTACGGCCCCGACCGCTGCAGCGTCAGGGTCCCAGCCGGGCGAAGCCACGGCCGCTGGTGCGCCGGACACCCGGCAGGGCGAAGCCACGGCCGCTGGTGCGGCGGCCCAGCCGGGCGACGCCGAGCCAAAGGCCGTAGCCGAGGTCCACCCCGGCACCCCGCGTCTCTTCCTCGACCGGTTCGCCACCCCCGACGGCCGCGCCCGGTTCGTTGCCGTGACGCATCGGCCGCTTGCTGAGGAGCCCGATGACGAGTACCCGGTGCTGTTGACCACCGGGCGGGTCGTTTCGCAGTACCAGTCGGGGGCGCAGACCCGGCGGGTGGACGAGTTGAACGCCGCCGCCCCCAGCGCCTTCGTGGAGCTGCACCCGAGGCTCGCCGAGCGGCTCGGTGCCAAGGAGGGCGACGCCCTTGCCGTCGTCTCCCGGCGCGGACGCGCGACCGCGCCCGCGCGGATCACCACCTCCATCCGCCCGGACACGGTCTTCATGCCCTTCCACTGGCCGGGCGAGGGCCGGGCCAACACCCTGACCAACCCGGCCCTCGACCCGACGTCCCGCATGCCGGAGTTCAAGGCGTGCGCCGTGCGCGTTGAGCGAGCCGACCGCTCCGCGGAGGGGGCGGTTTGACGCTGCGGGTGCATCGTGGCTGGTCGCGCCCACGCGGCGGAGCCGCATATCGACACAGCCCCGCGCCCCTAAAGGAAGGCCTCCGGCCTCCACAGGGGCGCGGTGCTGCACCCAACTAGCCCAGTACCGGCGCCAGTTCCACCCTGTCGATGTTCGGCGCCCAAGCCGACGCATTGGCGAACGTCACCGCGTTCGCGCCCTTCTTCAAGTCGACCGGAACCCCCACCGTCCAGTAGTCGTCCCAGCTCCACGTGTTCTTGAAGGTCACCTTCCGCGTGGTGTCGCCCACCGTGACATCCGCCGTGCGGGACACGATGTCCGTGTTGTACGCGTGCCCGTTGTCGCGGCGGTCATTGTTGGCGTACGAGATGACCAGCATGTAGCGCCCCGCCTTGGGGGCATCGACCGTGAACTGCGCCGTACTCCCCGCCGAGTTGCCCAGCCAGCCGATGTACGAGCCCGCCGAGGCGTACGTCGAGGACTCCAGGCGTGCTCCCCCGGCCAGGGTCGCGTCCGCGCCCTCGAAGGCGAGCGTGCCCGAGGACGAGCCCGCCCCCGACACGTCCAGCGAGCGCAGTCCGACGCCCGAACCGGTCGCGGTCACCCGGTTGTTGCCCGCGACCAGGTACAGCCTCAGCGCCCGGTCGGGCGGTGCCGTCACCGACTGGCCGTGCAGGGACAGCTTCACGGCCGCCGAGGCCCGCGAGGTCAGCGTGTAGTAGCCGTCGCTCGGCGCGTACACGTCGAAGACCGCCTTGTCGCCGGAACCGAGCCGCAGGGTGCCCGTCCCGGTGCCGGCCGAACTCCCGTAGTCGTACGCCGGCTTGCCCGAGATGTCCGCGAGCGTCGCTTCGTACCGCGCCGAAGGCGTAGTGCTCGCCGTCAGGTCGACGCGGTCCAGCGTCACCTCCTTGCTGTCCTTGGCCAGCGTCAGGGTGTGGCTGCCCGCCGTGAGAGAGACGGGGACGGTCTTCAGGGCGCGGTACGTCCAGTTCTCCGTAGAGGGATACGTCACTGTCGTCGCCGTGCCGCCGTCCACGGAGAGCTTCTGTGTGGCGGGCGTCCCGCTCTGGTTGCCGTACAGGATCCCCAGGTCGTACGTCCCCGTGCGCGGCACCGAGACCGTGAAGTCCACCTTGCTGGAAGCGGTGTTGAGCGAACCGACGTCCTTGGTGCCGGAGGCGGCGTACCCGTTGGCGTTGGACACCGTGCCCTGGGTGTAGACCTGGCCGCCGGTGATCGCCGCGTCCTCCGCCTCGTACGACGCCGACCAGGGCACGGACGGCGCGGCGGGTGTGCCGGAGCCGGCCGGGTTGAGGACGACGCGGTACGCCGACATCTTCCGCATGCCGGTGAGCGGAACGGTGACCGTGCCGTCCTTCGCCACCTTCAGCTTCACGCGCTTGAGCACCTGAGGCGCCGCGTGCGCGCCCTCGTACCCGGACCAGGCCGCCTCCGCCACGGTCGCGGTGACCGAGGACCCGAAGACCTTGCGGTAGACGCTCCTGACGACGACGTCCGCGTCGCCCGCCGCGCCGCCGAGCACCACCTGCGCCTGCCGGCGCTTCGTGTCGTACGAGGCGAGGCCCTGGAGCGTGTCGATGGTGTTGGCCTGCGGCGGGGTCACCTTGACGGTGTCGCCGGTCAGGCCCGCATACCAACGGAACAGCCACCAGCCGCCGTTGGGGATGTTGGAGCGCACGACATGGCCGCTGAGATTGCCGGCGGCGTCCCAGTACGCCATGTTGCCGTACACCTTGTTGCGCTCGAACATCGAGACCCACTGCACGAGTTGCCCCGGCACGGACAGATCGCGGCGGTTGGCGTACTCATCGATGTTGATCTTCAGCGGGGCGATACCCAACTCGTGCTCGATCGAACGGTAGTTGTCGTAGTGCCCCTGGAAGTCCCGCAGCGAGCCGGAGCCGAGCTCGTGCCAGGTCATGATTTGCGGCAGTACGTTCTCGCGCTCGGCGAAGGCGAGGAAGTCCGTCAACAGGCGTGTGTGATACGCGGCTTCGTTCGGGCCGGCGATCCTCGCGTCCGGGTCGATCGCGCGGATCCGCTGGTACACCGTCTTCCAGTCCTGGAAGAACCGGTCGCGGTTCTTCTCGTACGTCGCCTGGTCCGCGACGCCGAGGTTGTACCAGATCTGGTCGGGCTCGTTGAACGGGATGTAGACGAAGCGGTCGCTGTTCGGGGCGGCCGACACCTCCTTGGCGATCTTGTCGACCTTGGGGAGGTAGTCGTCGATGCCGAGGTCCTCGTACGGCCACTTGGCGTAGATGTCCTGCATCATCACGTTGATCTCGCCGCCGCCGTTGCGGAAGAACGACTTGGAGACGGTGATGGCGTCCCCGTTGGGGTGCTGGGCGCCGCCCTCCGGCTTCTGCGAGATGCTGGTGACCTTCAGCGGCTCCAGCGCGGCGTCGCTGGGCACGCCGTCGTCGCTGAGCCCGTACAGCGCGCCGTTCGCGCCGCGCATCACCGGCCCCTCGGAGTCGGCGAGGTCGACGGAGAGGCGGGGCGCCGCCCGTTCCGCGCCCTGGGCCGCGGACAGCTGGGCCGCCGACATGGCGCCTCCCATCAGTGCGAGCGTGAGGAGCGTGGTGGTCCACCGTCTGATCCCTGTGATCCCTTTGGTCCCTTGTGTCGTGCGCGTTCTCCGAGTCATCCATCGGCTCCTGGACTCTTGTGTGAACGGTCACATCAGCGCATGATTCTCCCGCCGCAGTAACATCTGTCAACACCTGTTGCAGCAATAAGCAGCACCAACACTGAAGTGGCCAGTGCGGTAACCAGGGAGTGACCGTTCACATGAGGAGCGTTCAAGAGCCCACCATCAGGGACGTCGCCCGCGCGGCCGGCGTCTCGTACCAGACCGTCTCGCGCGTCATCAACGGCAACGAACGCGTCGCCGAAGCCACCCGCCGACGGGTGCAGACCGCCATCGGCGAACTCGGCTACCGGCCCAACCGGGCCGCCCGCGAACTCGCCGGCAAGGCGGTCCGCTCGCTGACCGTGCTCACCTCCGACACCTCCCTGTACGGCAACGCGGCGGCACTGCGCGGCATCGAGGAGGCCGCGCGCACGGCGGGGTTCGCGGTCTCGATCAGCGTGCTCGACCGCCACGCGTCCCTGGACGCCGAGGAGTTGCGGGCCCGGTTGGTACGCCCCGGCGAGCCCGTGATCGTCATCGCCTTCGACGCGGCGGGCGTCCGGGCGCTGGAGCTGCTGCCCGCGGACGTACCCGTGACGGCGCTGGTCGAGCGCCCACCGGGCGACGACCCGGACCCCCGGCACGTATGGCTCGACGACCGCCTCGCCGCCACCCGCGCCACCCGCCACCTGCTGGGCCTCGGCCATCCGACCGTGCACTGCCTCGCCCTCCCCTCGTCCACGGCACACACCGCACAGCGGACGGAGGGCTGGCTGGACGCCCTGTGGGAAGCGGGAGTCGACGCCCCTGCGCCGATCGACGGCGGCTGGACGCCACGCTCCGGTCACCTCGCGGCGCGCACGCTCCTGGAACGCCACCCCGACGCCACCGCCGTACTGTGCGGCAACGACGACCTCGCGCTCGGGATGCTGCGTGCGGCACGGGAGGCCGGGCGCCGGGTGCCCGACGAGCTGAGCGTCGTGGGCTTCGACGACACGCCCGCGTCCGCGTACCTCGCTCCGGCGCTGACCACGGTGCGGCTGGACTTCGAGGGGCTCGGGCGTACGGGTTTCGGCTTGCTGCATCGTCTGCTGGATCCGTCGGCTCCGGGGCAGGAGCCTTGTGCGGAGCCGGAGTTGATCGTGCGGGAGAGTACGGGGCCCGGTGGCAGGGGTAACGGTTGACTTGTTGACTTGAAGATCACGGCATCACGGCATCACGGCATCAGGACATGAGTCATCAGGGCTATCGCGGGGAGATCGGGTGACGCAGGACCACGGCAACGGCGTACGGCACTATCGCTGGGGGCATTCGGAGCTCGCGGTCGACTTCGATTTCGGCGGGGCCGGTGGGGTCGAGGAGGCAGGTGAGGCTGGGACCGGCGGGGCGAGCGGGGCCGCCTGGGCCGCCGGTGTCGGCGGGGAGTCGCCTCGGTTGCTGCGGGTGGCGCGGCCCGGTGATCCGGAGCCCAAGGATGAGGATGCCGAGGTCCGTGATGCCGGGTTGCCGCTGGTCGATCTGGTGCTGGCCGGTGAGGGTACGGGGTTTTCGGGGCCGCGGTTCACAGGGACGGCGCTCGGGCCGCGGCTGAGATACCGGGCACACGTTGCCACGTACGACGACGACGGCTGGCATCGTCTGACCGTCGAACTCCACGATCCCGCAAGCGAGTTGGTGGTCTTCGCGGAGTATGCCTCGCCCGACGGGGTGCCGGTGCTGCGCTCCCGGGTACGGCTCCGCAACAACGGCTCCGCGCCGGTCACCGTGCGCTCGGTCAGCAGTCTGCTGCTGGGCGCCCTGCCCTCCCCCGACGATCTGCTCGTGTTCCGGGCGCGCAACGACTGGCTCGCCGAGTGCCGTTGGTACGCCGAGCCGCTGCGGGCGTCCGTGCCCGACATCGGCCGGGACGTCCACGAGCACGACAGCCGGGCCGCGGTGCGCCTGGCCGGGCGGGGCAGCTGGCCGACCGACGGGCACTTGGCGATGGGCGCCCTCAACCACCGTACGGACGAACGCAGTTGGCTGTGGCAGATCGAGTCCGCGGCGAGCTGGTCCTGGGAGGCGGGGGAGGCCGGCGGACACACGTATCTGACGCTCGGCGGTCCGACCTCGGACGAGCACGGCTGGCGTGAAGTCCTGGAGCCCGGCGGGGAGTTCAGCAGCGAGTGGGGGGCGCTGGCCCTCGGCGTGTGCTTCGACGGAGCGCTGGCCGCGCTGACGACGTACCGCCGTCTCGTCCGCCGCCCGCACCCCGACCACGAGCGGCTCCCCGTCATCTTCAACGACTACATGAACACGTTGATGGGCGACCCGACGACGGAGAAGCTGCTGCCGCTGATCGACGCGGCGGCCTCGGCCGGGGCGGAGTACTTCTGCATCGACACCGGCTGGTACGACGATGACGCGGCGGGCTGGTGGGACAGCGTCGGCGCCTGGCTGCCGTCCGCCGGGCGGTTCCCCGGCGGGGGGCTCGGGGCGGTGCTCGACCGTGTCCGCTCGCGCGGGATGGTGCCGGGGCTGTGGCTCGAGCCGGAGGTCGTGGGCGTCCGCAGCGACGTCGCGCGCTCGCTGCCGGATGAGGCGTTTCTGCGGCACGAGGGTGGCGTGCGGGTCACCGAACAGGGCCGTCATCAGCTGGACTTGACGCATCCGGCGGCCCGGGCGCACCTCGACGAGACGGTGGACCGTCTCGTGGGTGAGTGGGGTGTGGGTTACCTGAAGCTGGACTACAACATCACCACGTCCGTGCCGGGGTTGCTCTCGCATACGCGGGCGTGGCTGTCCTGGCTGTCGTCGGTACTTGACCGCCACCCATCGCTGGTGATCGAGAACTGCGCGTCCGGCGGTATGCGCATGGACGGCTCGTCCTTGGCGGTGGCTCAGCTGCAGTCCACGTCCGACCAGCAGGATCTGCTCCGCTATCCGCCGATCGCGGCGGCTGCGCCTACGGCTGTGCCGCCGGAGCAGGGGGCGGTGTGGGCGTACCCACAGCCCGAGTTCTCGGACGACGAGATCAACTTCACGTTGGGTACGGCGTTGCTGGGGCGGGTGCATCTGTCCGGGCATCTGGATCGGATGTCGACGGGGCAGCTTTCGCTGGTACGGGACGCTGTGGCGACGTACAAGTCGATCCGGGGGGATCTGCGGGCGGGGGTGGCGTTCTGGCCGCTCGGGTTGCCGGGGTGGGGGGATGAGTGGGTGGCTTTGGGGGTGCGGGTGCGGGTGCCTCCGGCGGGGGTGACGTATCTGTCGGTGTGGCGCCGGGGCGGCGAGGCCGAACAGACGCTCTCCGTGCCGCACTTGGCGGGTCGGGGGGACGTACGGGTGGACGTCTTGCATCCCTCGGCGCCGACCGGCACGGCGGAGTGGGACGGGGAAGCGGGGGTGCTGCGGGTGGTGTTGCCGGTGGCTCCTGGGTCACTGTTGGTGCGGGTTGCCTCCGGCGGTTGAGCAGGTGGGTTCGTTTTTGCTGCGGCGCCGTCGTGGCTGCTCGCGCCTACGAACCGAACGCACCTCCCGGTAGGCGCCCCGCTCAACCGCCGGGGGCTTCGCGGCGGAGCCGCACATTGGTACAACCGGGGAGGGGCGGGGCTGGGGACCGGACCAGGTGATCACTTTCGGGTGAACGGGCCGGAACGGGACAGGGTGTCTGCAGCCTGCCTACGATGATGCTCTCGACACCAGCCCACGGGAGGCACGTGATGTCCGCAGCATCCATCGAGCGGCCCCATGAGCACCGCCCTCTGATCACGGAGGCGAACCGGCTCATGGACCGCAATCCGGGCTACCGCGTCGAGATCATCGGAGGACAGATCCTCGTGACCCCGCCACCGGACGGCCCGCACGCCGTAGCCCTGACCGATCTCATGTTGCCCTTCCTGACCGCCGGTCTCCACGGGACGGAGTCGAGGGTGGTACAGGGAGTCGGCCTGTGGCTGCCGACCGGCACCGAGGACTACGCGATCCCCGATCTCTCTCTAGTGGACGCCGACTTCCAGGACCATTACGTCGAGAACAACTGCTACGACCCCGTCTGCTTCCGCCTGGTCCTGGAGGTCACCTCCAGCAACTACCGGACCGACCTGCGCGACAAGGTGAAGGCATACGCCAGCGCCAAGATCCCGGTCTACGTGATCGTCGACCGTAAGCACCAGCGCCTCCACGTCCTGACCGACCCCGCCGGGGACGATTACGAGAAGCACCGCCCGCACTCCCCCGGCGAGGTCGTCACCCTGCCCGAGGCAGTCGGCGCCGAAGTCACCCTCGACGTCAAGCAGATCCTGCAGGCCGGTCGCCGGTCAGCCGAAGGCTGAGTGAACGCCTCCATACGCCCCCACCCCACCCACCCGTAGTGGCACCCTCGGCGATACCGAGGGTGCCACTACGGGTGGGTGGGGCTGTCCCCTTCGTCACCGGCGGTGGTGGGCGAGGCGGCGGGCCAGTACGGGGATGATCACTGCGGCTGCGACCACGTGGGACACGGCCAGGACGATCTGGGTGGACGTGGCGGTGTGCGGGGCGGCGGCCGGGCCCGCGAGGGAGAGGGCCGTGAGGGCGACGGTGATCGTCACGAAGGTACGGGCGGGACGCTTGGCCCAGCGGGCGAGAACCACCGCGAGGACGATCCCGGCGATCGACCAGAACACCACGCCTCCGGCGAAGCCGCCGACCGGAATCTCCGCGGCCTCCTTGGCCCCGGGACTGGCCGCGTCCATCGGTACGCCGACGCCGCGAGCGATCAGCCCGAAAACTTCGGTCACAACGGCCCCGGCGAGGGTGGCCAGCACACCGACCAGCCACACGGGCCGCGTGGCGAGGGACCGGATCGAGGAGGGGGAGGAGGACTGGGCGATGGTCTGGGTCTGGGGCGCGGTCGCGGTCATGGCTCTGACTCCTGTTTGTCGTACGGGGGTTGGTGTTCCTTTCGTAGATGTAGACCGGGGGGCGTCAGAAAACTGAGCGGTGACTGGACGACATTTTTTGCCCGCTCCTCAACAACCCCGCGCCCGCCAGTCCCCGCCCTCGATGAGCTTGCCGCGGATCCGCAGGCGGGCGGCGACGGTAGGTGCGGCCACGTACACCCAAGCCTGGAGGCTCGTGCCGTCCTCCCGCATCACGTCCCGGGCCACGCGCTCGTACAGGTTGCTTGGATCCCCCGGTGCGTAGTCCTCCAACCGGTCGAGGGCGAGCAGGAGTTGGTCGTACCGCTCGGGGACGGGAGTGATCAGCTCGCCGCAGACCATGCCACCGGGCTCCTCGACGGCGTACGGGTAGCCGGGCCCCTCGTACAGCACCGCCCCCGCCAGCCGCCCCGGCACCTCGGAAACGGTGTGCCCGAGCAGGAAGAGGTCGTGGTTGGGCTCTCCGGGGCGGAGCGTTCCGTACACGAAGATGGGTGGGCGACTCACCCCGCCGTCTCCTGCTCAAGCCACTCGAGATACGCCGCGCTCCCCCGCACGATCGGCGTGGCGATGATCTCCGGCGTGTCGTAGTCGTGTGCCTCGCGCAGGTACACCTCGAGTTCCGCGTACCGCGTTTCCGTGGTCTTGAAGAGCACCTGCCACTCGGACGCGGTCTCGATCTCCCCCTTCCACCGGTAGACGGACGTGACCGGCCCGGAGATCTGCGCGCACGCGGCCACGCGTGCCGCGACCGCGCCGCGCGCGAGTGCGTCCGCCTTCTCCGGGGCGTCGGTCGTGGTCAGGACGGTGAGCCAGTCGGGCATGGCCATGATCGATCTCCTTTGCAGACCTTCGCAGAACGATTCTCGCTCCTCACACGTACGGTCGCTTCGGGCTTACCTCCGGGGCGACGGCCGTACGCCGGGAAACGCGGGCGTCACACGGGTGTCCGTCCTGGCGTCCTCCATGTCGTCCGCGGTCGCCTCTCGCAGGGTCGGCAGCACCTCGCCCTTCGGGTCGGAGACGGAGACGCGTACGGCTCGCTCGGTGAGGGCGAGTTCCACCAAACTGCCCTGCTTGCCAAGCAGTTGACGACCAGACCCGCACACTGAGCTTTTCCAGCCTCGCCAGAGGGGGCCGAGGAGTCACCCTGGAGCCGGTGGCCGGATGCCCTCGGGGCAGGTGTCACCGCAAGCCCAGGAGCCGCCCCTTGCCCGATCGAGCTGAACCGGCCTCGCATGCACTCCCGACCGAACGGCTCCACCCCTACGACGCCAGGCGGGCCGTGGTGACGAAGAAGGTCGCCGTGGCGGTGAAGGCGTTCCGGCGAGAGAGATCGCTCAGGTCGTCCTTCCACCGCGCCGCCGCCTCCTCGCTGACGGCGCCTTGGGCGAGAGCCGCCGTCAGGGCCGGCTCCAGTACGACGCCGAACGCGGACGCGTGGTCGTTCAGAGCCGCCATGACGGGAACGACCTCGATGTCGGTGAATCCCGCGTCGGCGAGGTGGTAGGCACTGCAGGTGCCGGCGTGGGGATTCGGGACGGCTGAGCAGAACGCGTCCTTGACCGCGTCGGTCGTCTCCGGGATCCGCGAACTCAGCACCATCGACCCGAGATCGGGGTCCGCGAGAACGATTGTCCCGCCCGGCCTCAGCACCCTGCGGGCCTCGGACAGTGCCTCGGCGGGATCGCCGAAGTGGAGGAAGGTCCGCTCGGACCGGTACCACGACAGTTCACCGTCCTCGAACGGCAGCTCGAAGGCGCTGCCCCTGACGACGCGACAGTGCGGGAACCTGGCCAGGGCCGCGTCAACCATGGCCTGGCTGCTGTCGACCCCCACGGCGTCCTTACCGAGCCGTACGAGATCCGCGACGGCGCGGCCGGCGCCGCACCCGATGTCCGCTCCCTTGCCCTCGGCGGCCTCCAGGGCGCGGTAGGTGATTTCCCGCACTGCGCGGCCGCTCTCGCTCTCCTCCATCTTCTGCAAATAGGCGATGAAGTCCTCGGGGACGCCGGACGAGTCGACGTCGTGGAAGCGTGCGGCAAGGCTTTCGGCGGTGCGTGGTCCGGTGGTGTCCACGTGCTGATATCTCCCGTCAGGGGGTGCCTGATGCTTCAGTGCGGATAGCGCTTGTCGATGAGCCAAATCAGCTTATGTGCTACGTAGGGTCGGAACAGGGCCTGGTAGTCGGGTCGCCGGGGGATGATTGTCCGGGCGACCCGGACGGGCATAGTGCAAGGACCCCTTAGTCAGCTGCGCGGAGATGAAGCCGTTCCCGGAGCAGGTTCTTCCGCACCTTGCCGGTCTCGTTGCGCGGCAGTTCGGGCAGGAGTTCCAGGCGGGATGGCCGGCACCATTCACTCATGCCGAGCCCGCCGAGCCAGTCGCGCAGGCCCTCGAGGGTGGGCGTCCGCTTCCCCGGGACGACGACCGCACAGGCGAGCTCGCCGCCGTGGCCGTCCGGGTAGCCGACCAGGGCGACATCCCGAACGTCGGGGTGGTCCAGCAGTGCCGACTCGACATCACTGACCGGGATCATGATGACGCCGATCCGGTCTTCGGCACGGCCGTGCAGCCGGATGCCGCCGTGGCCGTCCGGTGCCGCGAGGTCACCGGTGTCGTACCAGCCGTCGTTGTGCTCGGCGAGCACGGTCAACCGACCGTCGTCCCGGCCCCAGGTGGCCAGACACAGCGAAGGACCGCGGACGAAGAGACGCCCGGGTTGGTCGTCGCTGATCGGGTGGTCGGCCCGCAGGTCGATCTCATGGCCCGGGGCGGGGCGCCCGACGGTGCGTCCAGCCAGCTCCGGGTGTTCTCCGGAGCGGGTGAAGACATTGGCGCCCTCAGTCATGCCCCAGCCCACATCCAGTGGGATTCCGAAGGTCTCGGTCACCCGCCTGAACAGCGGCTGCGGGACCGTGGTGCCTCCCGCGCGGATGATCCGCACGGTGGGCAGCCGCAGCGAGGTGCGTTCCATCGCGTCGATCAGGGCGGAGAGGAAGACGGGGACGATGACTATCCAGCTGACCTGGGCCTCGGCCAGGAAGGGAATGACAGCCTCCGGCTCCCAGCGGTCCGTGATGACCGCGCAGGCGCCGCGGTGCAGCGGCATGAAGATCCCCATGGTGAGGCCGACGATGTGCGTCGCCGCGTTCGGTGAGTAGACGCGGCTGGCGGGGCCGATTCCGTCGGCGGCCGCAACGGCGGCGTACCAGGCGTAGCAGGTGTTCATGGTGTGCAGCACGGCCTTCGGCTCGCCGGAGGTGCCGGAGGTGAACAGCACCAAGGAGACCCGGTCCGGGTCCACGACGGACGCATCCGGCAGGGTGCTGTGCTCTGTGTGCTCGAAGTACTCGCGGAAGTCGAGTTCCCCGTCGTCCCCGTCGTGCCCGTCTGCGGGCCGCTCGCCGAGCACCACACGGTGGCGCAGTGCGGGCAGCCGGGGGGCCATCTCGGCCAGCGCCGCGGCGTGTTCGAAGTTGTCCAACCGATCGATGGTCACGCAGACGACGGCATCCAGCCGGCGGAGCATCCGCTCCAGCTCACGGGGGCGGAACGCGCACATGATCGGCGCGGCGACGGCCCCGAGCCGGGCGCAGGCCAGTACCAGCGGTCCGACCTGCCAGAGGTTCGGCAACTGCATCGCGACAACCTGACCGCTGCGCACCCCCAGCGCGTGCAATGCGCCGGCGAAGCGGTCCACATACTCGGCGTACTGCGCGTAGCTCAGCTGCAGGAGGCCCCGGCCGGCCTCCGACACGAGAAGGGCGGGGGCGTCGGGAGTCTCGGCACGCCACCGCGCCAGGTCGTCCAGGATGGTGTCGGCGCGCCAGAGGTCCTCCTTGCGGTACTGCTCCACGGTGGTGGCGGAAGGGCGCAACCTGGTGATCGGGTTCACAATTTCCACGTCCAATAAGGTAAATCCGTAAGTTTATTTCGTTTGGTTCCGTTGGGGCCGGTCATTCCTGGCCCAGCCCGTCGCGCCAGCTGGGCCGCAGCGGCTTCCAGCCCAGCGTCGTACGGGCCCGGTCGTTGGACGCGCCGTGTGCCGCGGTGAGTTGATGGGTCATGTACCAGCCGAGCAGCCGGGGCGCGTGGTCCGCCGGGATCGTCCGCGGGGACGGGCCGCCGAGCACCTGGGCGTAGTGCGGGAGCCATTGCGCGGCCGGGGCCGGCTCGTCGTCCGTCACATGGAACACCCCGATGGCCTCCGATTCGACGGCAGCGACCGTGGCCCCCACGGCGTCCTCCACGTGCAGGAACGACGTGATCCCGGCGCCGTCCCCGGGCAGCGGGAACTGTCCGGCCAGCACCGCTTGGGCAGCCCCGCCGGTACGGGCATACAGGGTGCCGGGGCCGTACAGCGTGCCGTACCGCAGCACCACGCCGGCGAGCGGCCCGCTGTCCAGAACCAACCGCTCCAGCTCGGCGACGGCCCGTACGGTGGCAGCCCAGCCCGGGTCGGGGGCGTCCACATACAGCGGCGCGTCCTCGTCGAGGACCGACTCCCCGGCCGGGGCGGCGGCGAAGGCGATGGACTGCGCGACCAGCCGCCGCGCACCGGCCGCCCGGGCCGCCTCGATGAGGTTGGCGGTGCCCTCGGTACGCAGCCGCGCGGTCAGCGCGAAGGCCGCCACAGGGTCGTCGCCCAGCAGCCGTAGCGCCGACATCTGATGGACGACCACCTCGGGCCGGGCGGCCGACACTGCCGACAACACGGCCTCGCGGTCGAGGGCGTCGGCGACCACGATGCTGTCCGCCTCCGGGCTCCGCTCCCGCGATTCCTGGCGTACCAGCGCGCTCACCTCATGACCCCGCGCCCGCAGCGCGCCCACCAGGGGGTGTCCGATCACTCCGGTGGCCCCGGCGACGAGAATGCGCATGGTTCAGTCCTCCGTATTGGTAGAGAGGGGAATGGCGACCCGCATCAAACGAAATAATTTGCCAGTTATCAGCATGAGTAATGCGCCTTCCCGGCCCAGCGGCCGCACGGCAAGGGCCGGCGGCGACTTCGAGCGAAACATTCCGGAAAGCCCAGCCACTGCACCCCGTCACCTGTGCCCGAAAAGCGGCGGTCGTATAACTTTCAAGCCTTGCCACGCATCAGCATTCCCCCCGTGATCACTCGTTGACAAGGTGACGCCGCTAGTAAATTTTTATGCGAACTACCGCATGATTATTGATAATAAATCGACAGGAATGCCAGCCTTGACGACGCCGAGCAGGGATGTTCGTGGGCTGTTGTGCGGAAATTAGCGAGGTGACACGTCGCTGTGTGCTCTGCACCTGTTTGGGAGACCTGTCCGCACCCATAACTGCATCGGATATTTTGTGGCTGTTGTGATGCGCAGAGGGCGCCTAATTCCTTTCCCCCCGCGCGACCTCCTCCCGGTTAAAACGTACGAGTCCATGGAGCATGGTGATGATCGTGCGGGGGCATTCGGCTGCGAAATCGAACCGGACCGACCCCGTCCCCTATGAGTGAGCCGTCCCGGGAGCCTGGATCAGCAGTTCGGCAACCGTGTCCGGTCACGCGAACGCCGGCATGATCCGCTCCTGAATGAGGCGGAGCTGGGTGTTCACGTCTGCCACCTCCGCCAGGTCCCGGCCCGTGAAGGCCTTGACCAAGGCGCGGTCGGTGAGGGCGCAGATCATGTGGTTCACGCCGGTGGGGGCGATCTCGCGCTGGATCTTGTCGCGGCATTCCTCGGGGGTGCCCGCTATGGAGAGGCGCTCGGCTATCTCCGGCGTCGTCAGTTCGATGCCTCGGGCCAGGTCGCCGGCGGCGATGGCGTCGATGATCGGCTTGAGTTCGGTGGGGTCGACGCCGTTGCGGCGTAGTTGTTCCTCGGGCATCGAGGAGGCGTAGATGCCGACCATGCTGCGTGCCGCGTCCTTGGCGGCGGCGGAGTCGGGGCCGGTCGCGAAGACGACCCAGGCGCCGATGTCCAGGGACTGCCAGTCCTTGCCGGCGCGCTCGGCCCCGGCCCGGATGTGCCGCACCGCGTACTCGTACGCCTCGCGCGTGTAGCTCAGCGCGTGATGGCAGCCGTCGGACAACTCCCCTGCCGCTTCGAAGGACTTGGGCCCGCGCATCGCACCGAGCTTCAGCGGCACCCGGCTCTGGACCGGTCGCGCGAACGTGAACAGGCCTTCGTACGAGGAGAATTCGCCGTCGTACGAGATCGTGCCCTCGTCCAGCAGCGTGCGCACCACATGCAGCGCTTCCTTGACGCGGGACAGCGGGCGGGTGCGGGACCAGTCGATCTTGTACTGGGCGAGAAGCCCGAAGTTGCCGCTGGAGAGCACGGCCTCCGCGCGTCCGCCGGACAGTTCGTCGAGTGTGGCGACGGCCTGCGCGATCAGGGTCGGTTCGCGGAGGGTCACCGGGGAGACGCTCGGGCCGAGGCGGATGCGGCTGGTCTGCCCGGCGGCCGCGGCGAAGAGGAGCCACAGGTCCTTGTGCCAGGTCTCGTCGGCGGCGTAGCAGGCATGGAAGCCGAGTTCGTCGGCGAGTTTGATCGAGTCCAGGGACTCCGCGAGGGGATAGTCGGGGAGCAGCGCGTAGCTGAACTTCACGATGTCACCTTCCGAAGAGGGGGACGGCGGTCAGTACGGGTCTCTCCACGAGGATGGGAAAAACGGCGCCCAACTGTCCAGCGTTTTCAAGCCTGTTGGCTACCCCTCGTCCGATGCGGCCGTCGTGAAGCCGGCCTCGGTCAGTACCGTCGCCGCGACCCCACGGCCGACCCGGATGAGGCCCGTCAGCAGGTGATCGCAGTCGATGAGGGCGGAGCCCGCTTGCTCCTCCGCCAGGGCGATGGCCTTGCGGGAGTAGGGAGTCCAGGCGATCCGTTCGGCGGCTTGTGAGGCGCCCATGCTCAAGTGCGCCTCGACCGAGCGGTGTACGACGTCGGGGGCGACTCCGGACGCCTCGAGGAGCCGGGTGGCGTTGTTGGGCTTCGCGGTGAGGCCCCACAGCAGGTGCTCGGTGCCTATGTAGTTGTTGCGGTGCTGCACCGCGGCCCGCTTGACGTGGGTCATCGCCTCGCGGAGGTCGTCGGTCATCGTCTCGGGGGCGTATCGCTTGTGGGGGGCGTGGAAGCGCTGCTGCACCGCCTGCCGAGTGACACCCAGCGCGGCCCCGATGTCGGTCCACGAGCAGCCGTGCATCCGGCAGTGCTCGACATAGTCCTCGACCAAGTCGTCTGCCAGGGCCTGCAGTTGGCCGGAAAGCTGCGCGGCCACGGTCAGCAGGGCGAGCCAGTCCGGCTGCTCCGTACCGCCGCCGGGTCGGTGTGCGGTGTCGCAGGTGCGGTCGACTTCCGCGATGAGTTCGTCGAGGTCTGGGAGAGGCATGAGGCAAGTGCGCCTTGACAGTTGAGGATTGTCAAGGAGCGCTTGCCTATCCGTCGGCGCGAGGAGCGAAAACGCGTCACTCGCCGTCGGAATCGTCGGAACCTTCGGACAGCCGACCCCCCGTCACCGTCATCCCGCGTACGGGCGCACCTTCTTCGCCTCCTTCAACGTCCGTCCCCACCACTCCAGTTGGTCCAGCATTCCCTTCGCGGCGGCGTTCGGAGTCGCCGGGTCCTTGTGGCGGCCCTCGTCGTCGAAGTGGGCGCCGGCGTTATGGAAGGAGACGGTGTCGCGGACGGTGACGGCGTGGAGTTCGGCGAAGACCTGACGGAGGTGCTCGACGGCACGGAGGCCGCCGGAGAGTCCGCCGTACGAGACGAAGGCAACGGGTTTGGCCTGCCACTCGGTGTAGTGCCAGTCGATGAGGTTCTTCAGGGGCGCCGGGAAGGAGTGGTTGTACTCGGGGGTGAGGACCACGAAGGCATCGGCGCCGGCAAGCTTCGGCCTGACCTTGGCGAGCTCGGCGGTCACCTCGGCGGACGGCGAGTGGGACAGGGCCGTCGGCAGTCGCAGGTCGGCGGTGTCGACGACGTCGGCCTCGATGTCGTCGCGCTCGCGGATGCGGCCCAGCAGCCAATCGGCGACCACGGGTCCGAAGCGGCCCTCGCGGTTGCTGCCGATGATCAGGGCGACGCGGATGGGTTCGTCTGTGGTGGAGTGCGTGGGGTTCATGGAGTTCACGAGGACAGGCTCTTATCTCAACCAAAGTTGAGGTCAAGTGTTGCCGGGCAGCTTGTCGGGACCGCCCGATCGGGCCACCAATGGAGCCGTTCATCGGCGAGTGCTGGTCACCCGTTCACACCCGCGCCCCACGCACCGCCGGTACTTTTTACTCGTACGTCCGTGACCTGCCGAAACGCTGTCGGGCACCCTGGCCGACGCAGCTGCTGACACCTCTTCTGACGCCTCATCAGGAGGCGTTCCGGGCGGACTGGCACTTACCTCGACAGTGCAGGGATGCGACCGAGGTGGAGGAGCGAGCACGATGCGCACAGGGCGTCTGCTGACCGGTACCGCGCTGGCGCTCGCCGCTGCGGGCCTCCTCGCCGCGCCTGCCTATGCGCAGGCGTTCGCGTTCGCGCTGGGCTCGGACACCGGTCCGCTGGAGGTGTATCCGGCGACCGTCGCGCCTGGTGCCGAGGTCACGGTGAACACGGCGTTGTGTGGTGCGGATGGGGCGATGACGGGGGACGCGAGTGCGGTCGGCGCGGGGGCGTTTGCGCTGACGCCCAGCGCGCACGAGCGGAACGCGGTCGGGCGGTTCCGGGTGCCGGCGTCTGCGCAGCCCGGAACGTACGAGATTGTCGCGCTCTGTTCCAGCGGTACGCGGCTGACGGGGGATCTGGAGGTCGCGCTGGCCCATGTGAAGGGGGCCGAGGAGGAGGCCGGGGAAGCGGTGCGGCCGCGAGGGGGTGTGAAGACGGGCGTCGGTGGTGCGGTTGGCTCCGGCCCTGTGCAGGCTGCGGCGGGAGTGGCGGTGGTTGCCGTCGCCGCCGCGGGCGGTACCTGGTTCCTGGTTCGCCGGGCGAGAGGCGACGGGGCCTGACGGACACCTCCGCTGTCCATCAGTACCGCTGTCCCCTTCCCCTTCGGGTCCGATGCCCCTCGCGGCCCGCGGGGGAGGGGGTTTTCTTTCCCCGGCCCCGCCCCTTCCCGGCTGTATCAATTTTGCGGCTCCGCGTGGGGGGCTGCGCCCCAGGCCCCCCTGCCTCCGGCGGGGTGGGTGGGGCGTGCCTACCGCGGGTTCGTGGGTGGGTGAGTGCCTACCGGGGCGGGGGTGACAGTCGTGTCGCGGCTGCGGGTGCGTTGTGGCTGGTCGCGCAGTTCCCCGCAGCCCGGAAAGCCCGCCGGGAGGGAGCCCGCACCCCCATGGCCCCGCAGCCGCCCACGGCGGCAAGGGGACGGGGCGGGGGTGTGCGCCCGCAGCGGCCGGCGCGCCAACACCGGCACCCCCTACCAGCCGACAGCAACGCGCGCCGGTCCGAGGACGGACACCCCCGACGCGGCCCCGCACCCACCACCCACCCAAGCGGCGCGGGGCTGTGACATATGCGGCTCCCCCGCGTGGGCGCGACCAGCCACACTCAACCCGCAGCCGCCCAACCGCCGGAGGCAACCCGCGTGGACGCGACCAGCCACAACGGCGCCGTCAGCCGACAACGAACCCAACCGCCCAACCGCCGGAGGCACCCCGCGTGGGCGCGACCAGCCACAACCGGGCCGCCAGCCGACAACGAACCCAACCGCCGGAGGCACCCCGCAGGGCTGCGCGACCAGCCACCACGGCGCCGCTGCCGAAAGCGAACCCAACCCTCACACCGCCGGAGGCACGTCGCTGAGGGCAGCGTTCCCCGCGGGAAACAACCGTGATGCCACCGGGTAACACCCACCCCGCACCCTCGACACCATGACCTCGAATACGCGTGTGGTGGTGATCGGCGCCGGCCTCGCGGGCGTGCGGCTCGCCCGGCGGCTCGGCGAGCTCGGGCTGCGCGCCACGCTCATCGGCGAGGAGGAGCACACCCCGTACAACCGGGTGCTGCTCGCCGAAGTGCTGGCCGGCCGGTACGCCCCCGAGGTGATCGCCCTGCCGGCACCGGCGGACCTGGTCCGCTCCCGAGTCACCCGCATAGACCGCGCGGAGCGCCACGTGCACTGCGAGGACGGCTCCGTGATCGCATACGACACGCTGGTCCTGGCGACCGGGTCGAACGCGAAGCTGCCACCCCTCCGCGGGCTCTTCACCGAGGACCACGTACTGCCGGAGGGCGTCCATGCCTTCCGTACGATGGACGACTGCCTCGGCCTGTCCAAGGCCGTACGCCCGGACGCCCGAGCCGTCGTCATCGGCGGCGGCCTCCTCGGCGTCTCCGCCGCCCGCGCCCTCGCCGCCCGCGGCGCGCAGGTCATGCTCGCGCAGCAGGCCGAACGCCTCATGGAACGCCAACTCGACCCGTCCGCCTCGAAGTTGGTCCTCCGCCACCTGAAGGACCTCGGCGTCGAGGTGCACACCGAGTGCCGCGTACGGGACGTGCGCTGCGTCGGCGGAGCCGTCCGCTCGGTCGAGCTGGCCGACGGGTACGCGCTCGACGCCGACCTGGTGGTGCTGACCTGTGGCGTGCACCCGCGCGTCGGTCTGGCCCAGGACGCGGGTCTCGCCGTACACAAGGGCGTCATCGTCGACGACGAGCTTCGTACGTCCGACCCGCACATCCGGGCGATCGGCGACTGCGCGCAGCACGCGGGCACCGTCTACGGTCTCGCGGCGCCCGCCCTCGAACAGGCCGAAGCGCTCGCCGAACTGCTGGCGACGGGCGCGGGCGCCGCCCGCTACACCGGCACCCGCGCCCTCACCCGCCTGACCCTCGCCTCCGGCACCCCGCTCGACCTCGCCGCCTTCGGCGAGCCCACCCCGCAGCCCGGTGACGACGTCATCCAGCTCGCCGACGCGACCCGCGGCACCTACCGCAAGGTCGTCGTCCGCAACGACCGCGTGGTCGGCGGCGTACTCGTCGGCGAACTCGGCACCGTAGGCGCGCTCGCCCGCGCCTGGGAGGGAGCAGAGCCGCTCCCCCAGACCGGCCCTCTGCTCCACCTGCTCACCAACGATGGAGGCTCCTGATGACCGCCACTGGGGCGACCCCCACGATCGTGCTCGTCGGCCATGGCATGGTCGGCCAGCGCTTCCTCGAGGCGCTCGCCGAGCGCGGCCTGACCGCCACGCACCGCGTGGTCGTGCTGTGCGAGGAGCCGCGCCCTGCGTACGACCGCGTGGCGCTGACCTCGTACTTCTCGGGCAAGACGCCCGAGGACCTCTCGATGACGGACATGGCGTTCATCGAGAAGGAGGGCATCGAGCTGTACGTCGGCGACCCGGCGGAGACCATCGACCGTGAGGCGCGCAGGGTGACCGCCCGTTCCGGTCTTGTCGTCGACTACGACGTCCTCGTCATGGCCACCGGCTCGTACCCGTTCGTGCCGCCGGTCCCGAACAAGGACGCCGAGGGCTGCTTCGTCTACCGCACGATCGAGGACCTGCTCGCGATCGAGGAGTACGCGAAGACGAAGGCGACGACCGGTGCCGTGGTCGGCGGCGGTCTGCTCGGTCTGGAGGCCGCGGGCGCGCTCAAGGGTCTCGGGCTGAACGCCCACATCGTGGAGTTCGCGCCGCGCCTGATGCCGGTGCAGGTCGACGACGGCGGTGGCGCCGCCCTGCTGCGCACGATCGCGGACATGGGCCTGTCCGTCCACACGGGCGTGGGCACGCAGGAGATCGTGACCGACGACTCGGGCGCCGTGACCGGCATGAAGCTGTCCGACGGCTCCGAACTGGCCACCGACATGGTGGTGTTCAGCGCCGGTGTACGTCCCCGCGACCAGCTCGCCCGAGACTGCGGCCTGACCGTCGGCGAGCGCGGCGGCATCACGGTCGACGAGCAGTGCCGTACGGTCTCCGACCCGCACGTCTTCGCGATCGGCGAGTGCGCGCTGGCCTCCGACGGCAAGGTGTACGGCCTGGTGGCCCCCGGTTACGAGCAGGCCGAGACCGTGGCCGCGACGATCGCGGCGGACGAGGCCTCCTTCACCGGTGCCGACATGTCGACCAAGCTGAAGCTGCTCGGCGTGGACGTGGCCTCCTTCGGTGACGCGCACGGAACGGCCGAGGACTGCCTGGACGTCGTCTACTCCGACTCCCGCTCGGGCCTGTACAAGAAGCTGGTCATCGGCCGCGACGGCGAGCTGCTCGGCGGCATCCTGGTCGGCGACGCGGACGCGTACGGCACGCTGCGCGCGCTGACCGGTTCCGTACCGCCCGTCTCCCCCGAGCAGCTGGTGCTCCCGGCGGGCTCGGGCGGCGGCGCCCAGCTCGGCCCCTCCGCACTGCCCGACGAGGCGGTCATCTGCTCCTGCCACAACGTCACCAAGGGCACCATCCGCGGCGCGGTCACCGACCACCAGTGCACCACGGTGCCCGAGGTCAAGAAGTGCACCAAGGCCGGTACGGGCTGCGGCAGTTGCGTCAAGGTCCTCGGCCAGCTCGTCAACGCCGAGCTGGAGGCCAGCGGCGTCGAGGTCGACAAGGGCCTGTGCGGCTGCTTCTCGCAGACCCGCGAGGAGCTGTACGAGATCGTCCTCGCCCTGCGCATCAACAAGTACCAGGACCTGCTGGACCGTTACGGCCGTGAGGGCGCCCGAGGTGGCGACGGCTGCGAGATCTGCAAGCCGGCCGTGGGCTCGATCATCGCCTCCCTCGCCCCCACGATCGGCGCGAGCGGCTATGTTCTGGACGGCGACCAGGCGGCCCTGCAGGACAGCAACGACCACTTCCTCGCCAACCTGCAGAAGAACGGCTCGTACTCGATCGTGCCGCGCATCCCGGGTGGCGAGATCACCCCCGAGAAGCTCATCGTGATCGGGGAGGTGGCGCGCGACTTCGGCCTCTACACGAAGATCACGGGCGGCCAGCGCATCGACATGTTCGGCGCGCGCGTCGAGCAACTCCCCCTGATCTGGGCGCGGTTGGTGGACGCTGGCTTCGAGTCCGGGCACGCGTACGGCAAGGCGCTGCGTACGGTGAAGTCCTGCGTCGGCCAGACCTGGTGCCGTTACGGCGTCCAGGACTCCGTACGCATGGCAATCGACCTGGAGCTGCGCTACCGGGGGCTCAGGTCCCCCCACAAGCTGAAGTCGGCCGTCTCCGGCTGCCAGCGCGAGTGCGCCGAGGCCCAGTCGAAGGACTTCGGCGTGATCGCCACGGCCAACGGCTGGAACCTGTACGTGGCCGGCAACGGCGGCGCCACCCCGCGCCACGCGGACCTGCTCGCACAGGACCTCTCCGACGCCGAACTGATCCGCCTGATCGACCGATTCCTGATGTTCTACATCCGCACGGCCGACCGCCTGGAGCGCACCTCGACCTGGCTGGAGCGGATCCCCGGCGGCCTGGACCACGTACGCGACGTGGTCGTGGACGACTCCCTGGGCATCTGCGAGGAGCTGGAGTCCCTGATGGCCGCGCATGTCGCGAACTACCGCGACGAGTGGGCCGAGACCATCAACGACCCGGAGAAGCTGTCCCGTTTCGTCTCCTTCGTGAACGCGCCGGACACCCCCGACCCCGTCGTCGGCTTCGTGCCCGAGCGCGACCAGATCAAGCCCGACCTGCCGCTGCTGACCATCGGCACCCGTCCCCTGGAAGGAAGCGCCCAGCGATGACCCTCGCACCCGAGACGACGACCCTGAAGGTCCAGCTTCGCGTCGACGACGCGGCGGACGACTGGTTCACGGTCTGCGACATCAGCGCGCTGATGCCCGGCCGCGGGGTGGCGGCCCTGCTCCCCGACGGCCGCCAGATCGCCCTCTTCCAGGACCGCGCGGGCCGCCTGTACGCCATCGACAACCGCGACCCGTTCACCGGCGCCGCCGTCCTCTCCCGCGGCCTCCTCGGCTCCCACCAGGGCCGCTCCTTCGTGGCCTCACCCCTGCTCAAGCAGCGCTTCGAGCTGGAGTCGGGGCGGTGCCTGGACGACGACGCGGTGACGGTGGCGACGTACGAGATCCGCACGACATAGAGCCATTACTTGACCGATCGTTTCAGAAAAACCTAGGCTGCTCCCCGTGGCCAGGACCAAGGAGTTCGATCCCGACGCCGCGCTGCAGTCAGCCCTCCGGCTGTTCTGGCGGCGCGGCTACGAGGCGACGTCGATGGCCGATCTCGAGAAGCACCTCGGTATCGGCCGCGCCAGCATCTACGCCACCTTCGGCAACAAGCGCGAGCTGTACCTGAAGGCGCTGGACCGCTACCGGCAGGCAACCGGTCCGCAGTTGCTGCGCGAGCTGTCCCAGCCGGGACCGGCCCTGCCCGGCGTGCGGGCGGTGGTACGCCGTTTCGCCACGGAGGCGACGGCCGAAGACCACCGCCTGACCGGCTGCTTCATCGTCAACTCGGCCGCCGAGCTGGCGCCGCACGACTCGGCGGCATGCCGCCTCGTGGAGGACAGCTGGGACCACCTGGAGACCCTGCTGCACTCGACCCTGGTCCGCGCGCAGACACAGGGCGAACTGCCCGAGGACCGCGATCCGCGCACCCTGGCCCGCATGCTGCTGGTCCTGCTGCAGGGACTGCGGGTCGTCGGCAAGGCGTCGACGGATCCGGGCCGGGTCCGGGACGCGGCGGAGCAGGCTCTGGCACTGCTCGACTGAGATTCAGGCACCCATGAGGGTGTCTTTCTCAGGCCCTCATACTGAACCGATCAGTCAAGAAAAGAGGAGATCATGACCCACCGCTTCACCGACAGGACCGCCCTCGTCACCGGTGCGGGCTCCGGCATCGGACGGGCCGTCGCGCTGGCCTTCGCCGCCGAGGGCGCGCAGGTCGTCGTCGCCGGGCGCCGACGGGAGCCGCTCGAGGAGACGGTCACGCTGATCGAGCAGGCGGGCGGCAAGGCGCTGGCCGTCACCGCCGACGTCACCCGGTCCGCCGACGTCCAGACCCTCGTCGACGCCGCCGTGGACCAGTTCGGCTCGCTCGACCTGGCGGTGAACAACGCGGGCGTCCTGGAGGCCGGCGGCCGGCCCGTCGCGGACGTCCCCGAGGACGCCTGGCGCCGCATGCTCGACATCAACGTCACCGGCGTACTACTCGCCCTCCAGGCCGAGGTCCGCCGGATGCGCACCCAGCCCGGCGGCGGCGCCATAGTCAACGTCGCCTCGCGGATCGGCGTGCACGGCCGCATCCCCGGCACCACCGCTTACGCCGCCACCAAGGCGGCCGTGTCGGTCCTCACCCGCGGCGCCGCCCTGGACCACATCGCCGACGGCGTCCGCATCAACGCCGTCAGCCCGGGCGCCTCCGCCACGCCCATGTCCCTGCGGCCGGGCGAGACGGAGGCCGACCGCGCGGAGCGCATGAAAACCGACGTGCCGCTCGGCCGGGTCTCCACGGTCGAGGAGATCGCGGCCGCGGTGCTGTACCTGACCTCGGACGACGCGGCGTCGGTGGTGGGCGCGGACCTGGTGGTGGACGGTGGCTCCACAGCCTGAGCGCACCCCCGCCACTCACCCCTTGAGGACGTCGTACGTCACTCCCGTGAGGCGTTCCGATTCCGCCCAGAGCCGTTCCCCCGCCGCGTCGTTGAGCGTCCACTTGGCGCGGCGGGACTTGGCGGGTGAGCCGCGCCAGTTGGCGAACGAGGGGCCCGTGAAGGAGTCCGGTTCGACGCCGGGTGCGGTGGCCGCGTACAGGATGGGCAGGGCGCCGGCTTCGGCGGACTGGGCGAAGAAACGGTTGCCGGTCCGCATGAACAGTTCGGCGGCCTTGCGGCGCTCCAGCCTGGGGCCCTTGGTCTGCAGGTTCGTGGCCGCGTAGCCGGGGTGGGCGGCGGCCGCCACGACGTCCGAGCCGGTCGCGGCGAGGCGGCGGGCGAGTTCGTGCGTGAAGAGCAGGTTGGCCGTCTTGGAACGGGAGTAGGCGAGCCAACGGTTATAGCGGCGCTCGCTGTTGAGGTCGTTGATGTCGATGTTGGCCACCGAGTGCATGGTGCTGGACACGGTGATGATCCGCGCGCCCGGCGTCTTCAGGAGCAGCGGCAGCAGAAGCCCCGTGAGCGCGAAGTGCCCGAGATGGTTGACCCCGAACTGGGTCTCGAAGCCGTCCACTGTGCGCCCGTGGGGCAGGGCCATCACCCCGGCGTTGTTGATGAGCAGATCGAGCCGCTCGTGATCGTAGGAGGCCACGAACTCCCTTACGGATTCCAGGCGCCCAAGATCAAGAGCCCTCAACTCGACCCGCGCATCGGGGATTTCCCCAAGGATCCGCTCCCGAGCACGGGCCCCCCGCTCCTCACTCCGGCAGGCAAGCACCACCTGGGACCCCCGCCGAGCCAGCTCCCGCGAAGTGGCCAGCCCGAGCCCACTGTTGGCACCGGTCACCACGGCGATACGACCGCCCTGCTCAGGAATGTCCTGCACACTCCAGCCGGCCATGACGGCTCCTTCTCACGGCGCCTTGAGGACCTCTCAACTCAGTACAAGACGTGCAGTCTCAGGCTAGCGGCGGTTCCGCTTTTCTACAGGTGCTGGTGGGTGCATCCCCAGATCCGCGAACGCGCGGAAGCTGCGCGGCGGGCGGCCGGTGAGGCGCTGGACCGTATCGGTGGTGCGGTCCTCGGCGCCTTCGGCGATGGCGCGATCCATGCCGGCGAGCATCGCAGCGAATTCGGCGGGCATGTCGGCGGCCAGGCGATCGCGCATCTGCTCGTAGGTCAACCGACGGTGGGTGGTGGTCCGGCCGGTGACCTGGGTGAGGATGGCGGCGATGTCGTCGTAGCTGAGCGCTTGCGGCCCGGTGATGATCAGGTCGGTGTTCGGGGCCCGCGTCTCGGTCAGTGCGTGCACGGCGACGGCGGCGATGTCGTCGGCGTCGACGAATCCGACGCGGCCGTCGTCGGCTGCCGTGTGGATGGTCCCGTACGCCTTGATGGTCCGGGCGTGCATGAGGGTGCCGGTGAAGTTCTGCATGAACCACGAGGGCCGCAGGACCGCCCACTGGTCGAACAGGCCGGGCAGGGCTTGGTGAACCTGTCCCACGGCAGGGCCTCCGGCGGGGATCGCCGACGAGCTGAGCAGGACGGCGCGCTGGACGCCTGCGGTGCGGGCTTGCTGGAGGAAGGGCAGCATGACGGCTGCCGGGTCCGAGGAGCCGAGCGGCGGGATGAGATAGACCCGGCCCACACCTTCGAGGGCGCCTTCGAAGGAGGCGGGGTCGCCCCAGTCGAACCGCACCGGACAGGACCCGTCCACGGGGGTGGCACGTCGGCTGGCGGCCTTGACGCGCCGGCCTGCGGCGGCCAGTCGGGCGGCGACGCGGCTGCCGGTGGTGCCGGTGGCTCCGATGACCAGGGTGGACTCCTGGGAGGCGCTCATCAGTTGCCCCCGGCGAAGTTGGTGGCGGGATCCTGGACGGCGAGCGGGTTCCAGTAGTCGCGGTAGCGGGCGATGAGGCCGTCCTTGACGGTGACAACGGCGATGTACGACATGTCGAAGGGGCGGTCGGTGTCCACCAGACGGCCCACACCGCGCATCTCGACCACGATGGTCTCCGGGGCGAGGGTCTGGTGGATCTCGACGTAGGGGAAGTCGTGCAGGTCTATGTGGTCGGGGTAGGCGCGCATGTACTCGGCGACGGCCGCCTTGCCCTCCAGTCGCTTCGGCCAGCCTTCCGGCGCGAAGGGGAACTCGAAGATCCCGTTCTCGTCCCACAGGTCGACCCAGGCGGGGATGTCCTTGTCCAGCAGTAACTGCAGGCCGTGACGGTACAGGTCCGCCGGTGCAGTGATCGCGCTCATGGGTTTACTCCATCCCGTACGATACGGACCGCGGGTCCGTTTCAGGAATGGTCGACGATACGGACCCGGGGTCCGCTTTGCAAACGGAGGAACCGCATGCCCGGACGCAAGCCACGCGCGGACGCAACTCGCAATCGGGAAGCCGTCCTTGCGGCTGCCGACGCACTCTTCGCCCGCGAGGGGAGCCCTGAGTCGGTCACCATGGCCGACATCGCGGCAGCAGCCGGCGTCGGCAAGGCGACGCTCTTCCGCGGCTTCGGTGACCGCACCGGCCTGATCCGCGCGCTGTACGAGATGCGGCTCGCCCCGATCAGGCTCGCCGTCGAAGAGGGGGCACCACCTCTGGGGCCGACCACTCCGCCGGCCCAGCGCGTGCCCGCCCTCCTCGAGGCCGTCCTGTGCTTCAAGATCGACAACCGCCACCTCGCCCTGGCCCTGGAGGGAACCGGCGGCGACAGCCCGTATGCGGCAGAGCACTACGAGCGGTGGCACGGCATACTCCAGACCGCGCTGGAGCAGATCCCCGGCCTCACCGACAGCAACTTCACCGCGCATGCTCTACTGGCCGCCACCCGCGCCGACCTCGTCGAACACCTCGCCGGCCAACAGCGGATGACTCGCGAGCAGATGCGCTCTCAACTGGCGGCCTTCACCGCCAGGGTCCTGGACTCCTGTCCGCCGCGGGATTGAACGCCAGGTCGGATTACCGCCAGCTTCCGGCGCTGGTGCCAGCGATGCTCAACGTCATGAAACGACTTGAGGGAAGCGTGGCTTTGATCACGGGTGGAAGCCGGGGTATCGGTGCCGCTGTGGCGTTGCGACTGGCCGAGGAAGGCGCCGACGTCGTCCTGACCTATGAGAACAGCGCGGAGCGCGCCGCCGAGGTGGTGGAGCAGGTCAAGACCCGGGGGCGCCGGGCTCTTGCCATCCAGGCTGACAGCGCGGTCCCTGAGGCACTCACCGCCGCGGTGGACGAGGCCGCCGCGACGTTCGGCAGACTCGACATCCTCGTCAACAACGCCGCCGTCTTTCTCGTCGGCCCACTTGAAGAACTGGGGTCGGCAGAGATCGATCGCACTCTGGCGGTGAACGTCCGGGCGCCGTTCGCGGCGTCCCAGGCGGCCGTGCGTCACATGGGCCGGGGCGGCCGCATCATCAGCATCGGCAGCAATGTCGCCGAGCGTGCGGTCTTCCCCGGACTGGCGCTGTACTCGATGAGCAAGACGGCTCTGGCCGGGATGACGAAGGGCCTGGCCCGAGAACTCGGCCCGCGTGGAGTCACCGTCAATCTGGTGCATCCCGGCCCCACCGACACGGATACCAATCCCGCCGACGGGCCGAACGCCGCGGTGATCGCCGGCTTCACGGCTGTTGGCCGCTATGCGGAAGCGGCCGAGATCGCGGCCACCGTCGCCCACCTGGCGAGCACGGACGGCGCGTACATCACCGGAGCCTCGATCCATGTCGACGGCGGCTTCACCGCCTGACACGCGACTTCGATTTCGCAATCAAGCTGAGGCAGAGTGTGTCGGCTGTGGGTGTTACACGTCGGGGAAATCTGTAACGTTCGCAGATCCACCTGCCTGCGCGCAGGTGCCCTGCACCGCACTGGATGCGCGCACCGGGTCGGGGCCCCGGGAGGGGCCCCGACCCAGTCCGCTTTCCAGGCGCCCACAGCCTTCCGGACGGAGCCCTTCCTCAGCCCCGGTCGGCCGTTGACCGGCCGCGGCGGAACAGGGGCATGACGGGCGGTGAGGGCGTGCCCGGCATCGGCTCCGTGTCCAGGTAGAACCACTCCGCTGTCGGGCCGGGGACGGGGGCCGGATCGGCGGAACGGTCGGCGGTGGCTCGGTCATGGGGTGGATTGGTGAGCCGGTCGGCGTCCTGGGCCCGGTCCGTGGTCCAGGAGCGGTCGGTGTCCCATGCCTGGCCGGTGTTCCACGCCTGGTCGGAGTCCCAGGGCGCAGGCCCGTCCAGAGTCGGGCTCGTGTCCCGGCCGGAGGTGGCGTCCCAAGCCGAGCCCGTGGACGCGTCGGTGTTCCACGCCTGGCCGGGGTCCCGGGGCCCGGTCCCGCTGTCGCGAGCCGGGTTCGTTTCCCCGCCGGGGGCGGCGCCCCAAGCCGAGCCCGTGGACCCGTCCGCTTCCCCGCCGGGGGCGGCGTCCCAAGCCGAGCCCGTGGACCCGTCCGCTTCCCGAGCGGAGCCGAGAGAAGAGTCCGGATCCCACGTCCGGTTCGCTCCCCCGTCGAGTGCCGCATCCTGGGCTGCCCGACCGACGGAGTCGGACGCTTCCCAGGCCCGGCTCGTACCCCCTTCCCAGGCCGGACTCGCCGCCCTGGACGCACCTCCCGCTCGGGCGAAGCCGAGAGCGGGGGAAGGTGTCGAGGCCTCGTTCCATCCCTGGTCCGCTTCCCCGTCGACGGCGGCAGAAGGGACCGAGGCCAGGACCCGCTCCCCTTCCGCATCCGCCCCCTGTGCGGATGCGGAAGGGGATGCCCCGGCGCCGGCCGTCACGTCCGACTCCGGCGACGGCGACGGCTTCGCGCCCGCCCCGGCAGCCCCCGCACCCGTGACCCCCGGCCCCGGCATGAGCAGTTCCACCCGCAACCCCGCCCCCCGCTGCTGCGCGACGAACTCGTCGATCTGGCTGCGGCAGGCGTGGTCCAGGTGGGTCACGCCCGTGAGGTCGAGGCGGATGCGGGGCTTACCGGAGGCGGCCGCGGACTCGAGGGCGTCGATCAGGCGCGGCAGGCGCAGGAATGTGGCGTTGCCCGCCATGACGACCTTCGCCGTGTCGTTGTCGATGTGCTGCCGGACGACCGTCTGCGACATCCGCAGCGCCGCCAGGATCACACCGGCCGCGAGGCCGATCAGTACGCCCTCCAGGAGCGCCGTGGCGACGATGACCAGCGTCGTGGTGGTCATCACCGCGAACTCGCCCCGGTCCTGCCGCCACATCTTCGGGAACTCCTCGGGCGCGAACAGCTTCCACCCGCTGTGGACGAGGACACCCGCGAGCACCGAGATCGGGATCAGCGCGAGCACCTGCGGCAGCAGCAGCGCGAAGGCGAGCAGCCACAAGCCGTGCAGCGTACGGGAGAGCCGGGTCTTGGCCCCGGCCTGCACATTGGCCGAGCTACGGGCCACGACCGCCGTGATGGGCAGCGCCCCGAGGACGCCGGCCACCGTGTTCCCGGCGCCCTGGGCGATGAGTTCGGTGTTGTAGCGGGTACGGGGACCGTTGTGCATCCGGTCCACGGCCGCCGCGGTGAACAGGCTCTCCGCCGAGGCGATGACCGTGAAGGTGAGGATCGCGGTGATGATCCCGGCGTTGGCGAGGCCGGCGAACTGCTCCGGCCCCGGCACCTGGACGGAAGCCAGCAGGTTGCCCACCTGGAGCGTCTTCACGTTCACTCCCGGCAGCGAGGCCACCCCGATACCGATGCCCACGGCCACCAGCGCCGCCGGGACCTTCTTCACCGGGCCCGGCATCTTCTTCCACACGAAGCTGAGCACGATCGTCACGATGCCGAGCAGCGCCGCGATCCCCGCCTGGGGATTCGCCAGGGTGTCCACAACCAGGCCGGGGACACCGGCAATGTTCTCGATCGGCATGCCGGGAGCCTTGGCGTCGGCCATCGGGTACGCCTGGCTGAACATCAGCGGCAGTCCGATCCCGGCGAGCATCCCCTGCACGACCGCCAGCGAGATCGCCTGGAACATACGGCCCAGCCGGACCGCCCCCAGCACGATCTGCAGGATCCCGGAGAAGAGAACGATCACGCCGAGCATGGCGACGCCGAACTCCATCACCGTCTCCGCGACCAGCGCCGCGAGCCCGGCGGCCGGCCCGCTGACCTGGAGCGTGCTGCCCCGGGCCGCCCCGACCACCAGCCCGCCGATGACCCCGGAGATGATCCCCAGCTCGGCAGGCACCCCGGACGCCACGGCCACCCCGATACACAGCGGCAACGCGACGAGGAACACGACGAGCGAGGCGGTGATCTCGGTGGCGAAGTCGACGCGACCGCCGCTGCCGCTCTCCTTGCGCAGGTTGGCAGGACCGGCAGATCCTTCCTCGGTACTTCGGGAGCCCGGAGGAGTCCGAGGGCTCTGACTGCGAGGGCTCAGCGGCCGCTCCATCGTGACCGTCGACGACGAGGCCCCCGCCGATCCCGTCCCGCGTCCGCGCGCCCGCCGCGCATGCTGCCCGCTCATGACGCGTGCACCCGGAACAGACCGTCCTCGTCCAGCTCATGGACCTGGCCGGTGTCGATCTCGTAGTACCAGCCGTGCAGCCGAAGCCGCCCGGCATCGAGGAGTTGACGGGCCGTCGGGTACTCGCGCAGGGCAGCCAACTGATTGCGCACGTTCATCTGGACGACGTCCCGCAGAGCCGGATCCTCGGGCTCGACGGCGTTCCCGAGCAGCGAGGTGAGTCCCGGCCGGGCGAGGTCGAGCCAGGCGTCCACCCGCGGCAGCGCGGACAGATCCGCGCCGTGCTTCAGCGCCCCCATGGCGCCGCAGTGGGAATGACCACACACCACGACGTCCTGAACGCCGAGCACCTCCAGTGCGTACTCGATGGTGGCGGCCTCGCCGGAGGCCGCTCCGTGCTCATCGTGCGGCGGCACGATATTGCCCGCATTGCGCAGCTCGAATATCTCGCCGGGCCTTGCTCCGGTGATCAGAGCGGGTATCACCCGCGAGTCCGAGCAGGTGATGAACAGGGCTTCAGGGAATTGCCCCTCGGCCAGCTTCCGGTATTCACCGCTCTCGAAATCGACCCGACGCTTGAACGACCGGGCGCGATCCAGCAACGCCTTCATGCTTCCTCCCTCAAACCTACCGAGAAACCTGTCTGACCAGGTCTTATGCACCGTAGAGGAGGTCCGACCAGAGAAAGGTTAAGGGGACACTAAGACAACACCAGGTTTGCCACATATTTCAGCCAGGCACCCCACCGAAGCCGCCGGAACCAGTCGAATCGGACAGATACAAGCGCTTACTGAGCGCCTTTTCACAAAGCCCGCATTCATGGGACACGCACATGAGTCCTCTTGTAGCGTGGCGACCCCACAGCACGGGATTCGTGTTGTCCGGATTCATGTTTCATGGAGAGACAGGACGCATGGGCGTACGAGTGCTGCTCATCGAGGACGACGAGACGATCGCCGAACCGCTGACCGAGGGCCTGCGCCACTTCGGGCTGACGGTCAGCCATGTCGCCACCGGCGCCGACGGGTTGAGAGGGCCGCACGGCGATGTCGTCCTGCTCGACCTGGGCCTGCCCGACCTGGACGGCATCGACGTCTGCCGCGGCATCCGCCAGACCTCCGACGTCCCCATCATCATCCTCAGCGCGCGCGGCGAGGAGGCCGACCGCGTACTGGGCCTGGAACTCGGCGCGGACGACTACCTGGCGAAACCGTTCAGCATCCGCGAACTCGTCGCCCGCATCCGCGCCGTGACGCGACGGCTGCACCGCACGGGGCCGGGGACGGGGACGCCGGGAGACGCAACTCCCGCGGCTGGTACGTACGTTGGTCCCGCAGCCGGTACGTACACGCCTGATCCGTACGCAGCCCAGTCGGCGACGTACGATCCGAACGCGTACGAACCTGCCGCCCCGTACGAAACTGCCGTCCCCGCCGCTTACGACCGTGGCGCCTACGAACCGCCCAGGTACGAGCAGTCCCCGCCCGAACCCGGCGAGCCGGCGGGTGACGCCCGGGCGCCCGGACCGCTTGTGGTGGACCGGCGGACGCGGCAGGTCTGGGTGGGCGAGGTGCCGGTGCCGCTCACGCCCAAGGAGTTCGAGCTGCTGGCGCTGCTCGCCGAGGACCCCGGCGCGGTGTACTCGCGGCAGCAGATCCTCAACCGGGTCTGGGACACGCACTATCAGGGCCCGACCAAGACCCTGGACGTACATGTCGCCACCCTGCGCCGCAAGTTGGGCGACACGGCGTGGATCCAGACCCTGCGCGGGGTGGGGTTCCGGCTCGCCGTACGGACCGCGGGGCAGCCGACCGGCCGGGAGCGCGGCGGCCAGGGCGACGCCCCCGACAGCCCAGGCACCTCCGAGGAGGCCGCGGTGTCATGACCCGCCGTCTGCTGCTGACCTACCTCAGCCTCGCCACCTTCGTCCTGCTGTGCCTGGAGATCCCGCTGGGGATCGTCTACTCGCGGGCCGAGCGGGAACGGATCGTCAACTCCGCCGTCGACGAGGCCGAGTCGGTGGCCGCGTTCGCCGCGCTGTCCCTCTCGGCCGGGCGGAAGGGCGAGCTCGACAAGCGGGTCGTCCACTGCGCCGAGCGTATCGGCGGACAGGTGGTCGTCCTCGACGCGGACGGCGATCTGTTGGCCGCCTCGCATCCGCTGTCCGATGCGGAGGAACGCGAACTTCCGTCGCGTACCGAAGTGGCCGCCGCACTCGACGGCACGGCCACCAGCGATGTCCGTACGTCCACCATGGGCGGCGTGCAGTACCTGTCCGTCGCCGCCCCGGTCGTCGCGCCCGGCGGGCCTCAGGCAGCGGGCGACGAGCGGGCGCGGGGCGCGGTGCGGATCACGCTGCCCACGGAGATGGTCGCCGACCGGGTCGGCCGGGTGTGGCTGCTGCTGGCGTTCACCGGATGCTCGGCGCTGACCGCCGTCGCCGCGCTGGCCTTCGCGTTCGCCCGGTGGGCCGGGCGTCCCATCCGTCAACTCGAGGAGGCCACACACCAGTTGGCCGACGGAGGCCAGGCGACTCCGGTGGCGGTCACCTCCGGTCCGCCGGAAATACGCAGCCTGGCGGCGGCCTTCAACCGGACCGCCGCCCGCCTCGAACACCTCCTGGCCTCGCAACGCGCCTTCGCCGGCGAGGCCTCGCACCAGCTGAAGACCCCGCTCGCGGCCCTGCGGCTACGGCTGGAGAACCTGGAGCCCGACACGTCGCAGCGCGCGAGGGGCAGCCTCGCCGCCGCCGTGACCGAGACGGACCGGCTGTCGCGGATGGTCGAGGGACTGCTGGCGATGGCCCGCCTCGAGGACAGCGCGGCGGCTCCGGGCCCGGTCGACGTGGGCGAGATCTGCGCGGAGCGGCACCGGACGTGGGCGCCGTTGTTCGCGCGGCACGATGTCTCGCTCGTACTGTTCGCGGGCAGCGTGGGCAAGGTGCTCGCGATTCCGGGAGCGGCGGAGCAGATCCTGGACAACCTGCTCTCCAACGCCCTGCGGCACTCACCGTCCGGCAGCACCGTGTCGATGGAGCTCCGCCTCTCGGCACCCGCCCGCCGGCATCCCCTGCACCATCTCCACCACCTCCGCGACACCCGCGCGTCCTGGGTCGACCTGCACGTCACGGACGAGGGCCCCGGCATGAGCCCCGAACAGCGAAGCCGCGCCTTCGACCGCTTCTGGCGCGCCCCCGGAGCCCCCAAGGGCGGCACCGGCCTGGGCCTCTCCCTGGTCCAGCGCCTCGCCCATGCCAGCGGCGGCGAGGCAACCCTGCACGCGGCGGCCACCGGCGGCCTGGACGCGGTGGTCCGTCTCCCATCTGCGCAATCGCACGAGCCGCTGGCCGAAAAACCCGGGCCCCGCCGCCGCGAGGCCCCGGCGCTGCCCGCCTGACGTAACCTGGCGCCGACGACTCGGGCGGAGGTGCCGGACGTACATGCGCGAGACCGATCCGCACATCCACGTCGAGGAGAAGGTGGCGCAGGCCGGCGCCGCCTACCGCAACACGATCGCGTCGACGCTTGGCCGCGTGCCCGACGCGCCGAGCGTCGTCACCACCGGTTGCGCACGCCGGGTGCCGTACGCGATGACCTCTCCCCACCCGGAACGCGTCACCTGCCTGGCCTGCCGGGAACACGCCCACCGGGAGCACCTGCGCTTCGCCGACCAGGTCGAACGCCTGAGCCGGATGCCCGGCGCGATCATCACCGGCGACCAGGCGGCCGAGGCCGCGCAGTGGCACCGGGACCTGGCGAGAAGGTTCTCCGGCTGATTCTCGGGTTGAACGCGGCGGTGTTCGCACGCCCCGCGCTTTACAAAGCCCCGCCCCATGAGCGGAGAGTTACCCTCCAGTCACGTCACGTTCGCATCACGGGTCCTTCATATCGCCTCTACATCGACAGCCCCTCAATACGTTGATCACCTCAAATCCGCTCGATGGCCACTTCGTGATCACGCGTACGGATATCCGCACATATCTGGGGGCTCTCCATGAACCTGTTCCGCAGACCTGCCGCCGTGGCCGTCGCCGCCCTGGCGCTGGCCGCCCTGCCGACCACCGCCGTGGCCCATGACGGCGACCACCCGTTCAAGAACTGCCCCGAGGCGTACGAGAACGGGTACTCCAACATCCGCGAGGGCGACGAGCACTACGGCGGCCACCTCGACCGCGACAAGGACGGCGTCGGCTGCGACAAGCCGCCTGCGGGCTTCGTCCCGGCCGAGGACACGAACACCGGCGGCGAAGACGAGAGCACCGGAGACGAGGACGCGGGCGCCGGAGCCGACGAGTCCAACGGAACGGACGACACCGCGGGCGACCAGGGCACCGACCTGGCCGCGACGGGCGGCAGCAGCGCGACCCCCTACCTCGCGGGCGGCGGCGCGGCCGTCCTGCTCGCCGGGGGTGGCGTACTGCTGGCGGCCCGCAAGCGCCGTACGACCCGCTGACCTGTGGTCGCCTGACAGGATGACGGAATGACGGACGGACTCCGCTGGGTGGCCGAGGCGTACGACTTCGGTTACAGCCTCATCTTCTGCGAGGACCTCGCACCAGAGGAGGTACTCGTACGACTCGGTGCCTGGCGAGAGTCCGTCCTCTTCCCGCTGACACGACAGCAGGCCCAGGAGATCGAGGTCCGCAACTCGGCGGACGAGCCCTACGACCTCGACTTCCTGGAGGATTTGGACGTGGAGGCGGTGGAGGAGCGGGGGTTCCTCCAGCGTTACGCCGACGCCATCGTGCGAGCCGGGTCAATCGAGGGGTGGGCCTTCGCCATCCAGGCCTCCACCTCGTACGTCTGCGCCCGGGACTACCTTCCCGTACTCTCCCGGGGCACCCGCGTCATCGCCGTCAGCAGGGACATAAACGCCGTGCAGCGCGTGGAGTACGCGGTCGACGGCAGCGTCCTGTCCTCTTTCGATCCCGGGATGAACCCCGCCCACAACGACGGCGCTGATCCGTCGGCGTTCCCCTGGCCGTCGTCGGTTTCGGACTCAAGGCAGGTACTGGAGCACCTGGAAACCGAATTCGACCTGTGGGTACCCAAGGCCTCCGAGAACCAGCTGCTGCTGGCTGCGGCCTTGTCGACCCGGTGATGATTTTGCGGTGCCGCCACCGACCACTACCGGTCACGGACCGACCATGCACTCCAACTACTCGATCTCGAAAACTGAGAACGCATCAGCCTGCGGGTGGGGAGCCTGCGGAGTGCGGCGGCCCAGATCGGCGACGAACCACTGCACGAGAGTGACGGCGAGATGGACGGCACCTTCTACGAACACCGGACCCCGCGCCTCACTTGACGAAAGAACCGCTATCTCAACCTCGGCCAGGGCGCTGCTCACCCACGCTTCGTCCGCCAGCCGCGCCAGCAGCCACGCCCGCAGCGCGGCCGATTCCGCCTCGTGGTGGGCGATCGACAGAAGCACGCGGGTATAGAGGGCCTGTCGGCCCGCGCTCAGGCGCCGCCAGCTCACCGCGTTCTAGCACTACAGTCGCGTCTATGACGCGTGTCCGCGTCGCTGGTAGTGGTGTCGGCGGGCGGTGTGCTGGTGTCTTCGTCGCCAGCGTGAGCGGCGCAGCTGAGCACAGGACGCCTCCTTCAGCTTCCGTTCGCGGCCGAGCGCGGTGGTTGCCGTGCCTGGTTCCGGAACTGTGCGGGCGATGAGCCGACCACGCGGCGGAACGCGGTGCTGAACGCGCTCTCGGACAGGTAGCCCGTGGCCCGTGTGAGCTCGGAGATCGACAGAGTGTCGCGGGCGAGGGCGTCGCGGGCGAGGCTCATGCGCCATTGGATCAGGTACTCCAGAGGCGGGACCCCGACGTGGATCTTGAAGGCCTGGGCGAACGCGGAACGCGACATGTGGCTGATCTCGGCGAGCTCCTTGAGGCTCCAGGAGTGGGCCACGTCCGCGTGCACGGCGCGCAGGGCGGCCCCGATGCCGTCCTCGTTCAGGGCGCCCAGCCAGCCTGTGGGCCGGTCTGTTTGACCGGCGTGAGCACGCAGCATGTGCACGAGCAGGATCTGCGCGAGGTGGTTCTGCACCAGCGGGCCGCCGGCGGCGGCGACCCCGGCCTCGGTGGCCAGGAGATCGATCAGCTGCGCGAGTCGCCCGCCATGAGGATCGCCCACGCGGACGATCACGAGCGGCGGCAGAAGATCGGTCAGGAGGGCCGCGTTCCTGTCGTCGAACGCGATGTGCCCGACGCAGAGGTAGAGGTCCTCCTCGGACTCCGGGCCGATCCACACGAACCCGTCCTCGGCACCCGCCCACACCTGCTCCGCAGAGCGCGGGCTCGCGTCGAGCGTGCTGGCCAGCACGTAGGGCGGCGGGTTGCCCAGCATGAAGGTGTCACCCTCCTGCAGGAGTACCGGCTCGTGCCCTTCGAGGATCAACCAGCACGTGCCGCGCACGAGGCCCCCGATCCGCACGTGCAAGAACGTGTCGAAGCGCAAAGCCCACTCTCCCGCGGCCAGGAGACTGGGCCCGATCACCGTGCGGGGCCGGAGCAGGCCGATCGCGTCAGCCACTGGATCCCGAAATCCGAGCACCGACGACACCTCCTGGACGATACGTAAAGGATGCCGGACTCTGCATTATGGATAGCATCCCCGATCTCCCGCAGTATCGATGTCGAACGGATCGGCATCGAGAGAGCGATGGAGACATCCAGATGGGACAGTTGGAAGGCAAGACGTCGGTGGTCACCGGGGGCAGCACCGGTATCGGTCTGGCCACCGCCGTACGGCTGGCGGACGAGGGCGCGCACGTGTTCGTCACCGGCCGACGCCAGGCCGAACTGGAGGCCGCCGTCAAGACCATCGGAACGGACCGGCCACCGCGGTCGTCGGCGACATCGCGAAGCCGGAGGACCTGGACCGGCTCCACGAGGCGGTCCGGGCGCGAGGCCAGAATTTGGACGTGCTCGTGGCGAACGCGGCGATCGGTTCGTTCATGACGCTGGAACAGACCACCGAGGAGCACTTCGACCAGACCTTCGCAGTCAACACCCGAGGCACGCTGTTCACCGTGCAGAAGGCGTTGCCACTGCTCAACGACGGAGCCTCGATCGTCCTGGTCGGTTCGACGGCCGCTGACCGCGGAATGGAGGCGTTCGGCGCGTACGCGGCGTCGAAGGCGGCCGTCCAGTCCTTCGCGCGGACGTGGTCCACCGAGCTCAAGGGCCGTGGCATCCGGGTCAACGTCGTCTCGCCGGCATGGATCGAGACTCCCGGGGGCACCGCCGCCTTCGGCGACGAGGAGACCGCCCGCGCCATCAAGGAGCAGGTCGCCGCGACCGTGCCCAAGGGCCGCATGGGCCAGCCCGAGGAGGCCGCCGCAGTCGTGGCCTTCCTGGCCTCGGAACAGAGCAGCTACGTCGTCGGCGCGAACGTCTACGTCGACGGTGGCGAGAACCAGACCTGAGGCACCACACGGTGGGTGGCATCTGAAGCGTCCCAGCTTCCATGCCGCTTCCGACGCGCCGACCTCGCGACGTTCGGGCGTACCGCGACACCGGAGATGGCCTGCAGCAGCACGACGCAGTGCTGTACGGCGCGACCCGCAACCCGTGGGACCCGCAGCGCAGAGCGCGTGGGTCCAGCGGGGGCGCGGGCGCTGCCGTCGTAGCCGGAGTGGTCCCGATCGCAGACGCCGCCGCCGGTTCGATCCGCGTCCCCGCCGCCTACAACGGCCTCTTCGGGCTGAAGCCCACCCGCGGCCGGGTCTCCGCAGGCCCCGACTTCGACGAGGTCTTCAACGGCCTGGCCGTACAAGTCGGCGTCAGCCGCACGGTACGTGACAGTGCGGCGCTGCTCGACGGATGTGTGGCCGGGAACCGGGCGACCCCTACGAGGGCGACCTCGCAGACGAGGGTCGGTGGGGCAGCGTCCAGCAGTGGCAGGTGCTGGGCAATGTTGTGGTGGTTTGCCGCCGGAAAGCGTGTCGACGAGTGGGTCCCGTGACGGTCGAAGATCAGGCATCCGTTGCGTTTATGGACCCTGAGGGGCGTATGTGGCGACTCAGCATCAGTTCGGCGTCACATACGCCCCTCGTCGGCGGCGATGACGCGGTTCCGCGTCATGAGTAGCCGTCAGGGGAAGCGCAAGTCATCCACCGTCACTTCGAGAGGAAGTCGCGGAGCGCGGTGTTGACCTCGTCGGCGTGGGTCCAGAGCAGGCCGTGCGGCGCTCCTTCGACCTCGACGTAGTCGGCCTCGGGGAGTGCCTTGTGGAATCGGCGCCCAGTGGCGTCGATCGGGAGGATGTTGTCCTTTGTACCGTGCAGGATCAGTGCGGGCTTGCCGCTCGCGCGGACCGCCTCGACGTCGGCGCGGAAGTCCTCGATCCATGCCGGTACCACAGCGTACGCAGCCACCGGAGCGCTGCGGATCGCGACGTTCCAGCTACCGGTCACGACCTCCTCGCTGATACGCGTGCCGAGGTTCTCGTCGAGGTTGTAGAAGTCCGCGTAGAACTGCTTGAACCAGGCGTACCGATCCGCCTTCGCGGTCGCGGCGATGCCGTCGAAGACCTCCTGCGGCACCCCGCCGGGGTTGTCGTCGCGGGCGACGAGAAACGGCTCGAGCGAGGCGAGGAAGGCGAGCTTCGCGACACGCTCATGACCGTAGCGACTCACGTAGCGGGCGAGTTCCCCGGTGCCCATTGAGAAACCGACAAGGACGACATCCTGCAGGTCGAGGGTCTCAAGAACCGTGTTCAGGTCAGCGGCGAAGGTGTCGTAGTCGTAACCGGAGTTCACCTTCGACGACTGGCCGAAGCCCCGACGGTCATAGGTGATGACCCGATAGCCCTGGGCCAGCAGCTCGCGCGTCTGACGCTCCCAGCTGTGCCCGTTCAGTGGGTAGCCGTGGATCAGGACGACCGGCTGCCCAGAACCCTGATCCTCGTAGTAGAGCTCGACCGGCGTACTGTTCTCCGTGCCGACGGTGATGTAACCCATGATTTCTTCCCCTTCTGGCCGACGAAACGAACGCCGGCCGGCATCTGCATGTGGAAACTGTGTGTTATCGGAGGTGGGTCAGAGGTTTCGCGGCTCCGCATCGGCCTGCGGTGGGGCGCGAATCTCACCATGCGCGTTCAACCGATCTGACCTCCTCCCGCGGTCGCCGTGTGCGAGTCAGCGTGATCGACGTCGTCTACGACTGTGACTCGGCCACCATCGCCGGGATCGGGATCGGGCATGATCGATTCTGGGTCGACGAGGTAGACCTCGTGACCATTCAGCGTCAGCCGGCGTGCGACCTCCAGCAGCACGCGCCGTGCCACGTCGTCGATCGAGTAGACCCTTGTCAGGTCCAAAGCCACCCTGACGTCCGAAGGCGAAATGTCCTCGGCTTCCTGAACAACTCTCTCGGCTCCGGCAAAGCCGATGCCACCTTGCAGTTGCAGGACCCGGAGCGCGTTCGGTCCGCTGCCAACGACATGGTGGGACCGCACGACGGCACGCGCAGCGGCGGGGACCTCCATCACATGCAGACCCATGTCGGAAGAGAATCGTTCGAACAGTGAAATCCCGCGAACGCTGTTCCCGTGACTATCCAGTCGTGGTGAGAAAGTGGCAATGCCGATCTGCCCGGGAAGCGCGCCGATCAGGCCCCCGGCCACCCCGCTCTTTGCCGGAATACCGACCTGGGTCGCCCAGTCACCAGCGGCGTCATACATTCCACAGCTGAACATGACGCTCAGCACCTGACGCACCACCGGTTCCGGCACCACCTGCTCACCCGAGAGAGGGTTTATCCCACGGTTGGCCAACGTCGCGGCCATCATGGCCAGATCTCGCGTGGTGACGAGCACGGAACACTGGCGGGTATAGCCGTCCACGATGGGCCTGGGATCCTCGGTGAGGACGTTGTGACTGCGGAGCATGTGCGCAATGGCGAGGTTGCGGTGCGCGTTCTCCATCTCTGACGCACATACCGCCTCATCCATCCTCAGTCGACGACCGGCGAACGCCGAGAGGCCGTGGAGCACACGTTCCACACGCTCTGCCGGATTCAGGTCCTCCGCGCCGGTCAGTGAGTGTACGGTGATCGCGCCGGCGTTGATCATGGGATTAAGAGGGCGCCCGGTATCACTTTCGAGAGAGATCTCGTTGAACGCCTCTCCGGACGGCTCGACACCGACTTTGGCGAGCACAGGGTCGAATCCGCGATCAGACAGGGCCAACGCATATGCGAACGGCTTGGAGATCGATTGGACTGTGAACTCGATATCGATGTCACCGGCACCATAGACCTCTCCGCCAATCATGGCAAAGGCCGCCCCGAGGCGCTCGGGGTCCGCTGCTGCGAGCTCAGGAATGTATCCCGCCAGCTCTCCGGACGTGTCCGACTCCACATCTCCCACTACCTCGGCCAAATAGTCGGGAATGATTGACCGCATTCGTCCTCCATGCATAACTGCAACCCGGAGTTCACCTTTGACGACTTGCCGAATCCCCGACGGTCGTAGGTGATGGCACAGTATCCGGCGGCTAGGAGATTTCGCGTCTGGCGTTCCCAGCTGTGACCGTTCAGTGGATATCAGTGGATGAGGATGACGGGCTGAACCACATCCTGATCCTCGTAGTAGAGCTCGACCGGCGTGCTGTTTTCATTCCCTACGGTGATGTACCCCATTTACTCCTCCCTTCTTGAGTCGCTGTGGGCGTCGAGGCCCGGAGAATCGGATCCCCTGGTTCCGTGCCTGCTCTTGGACTGGCGTCGAAGACGGCTCTACCCGCAACCACACAGAATGACCCTGGTCTCCGCGCGCGGGCCTGCCGCCGTGGCCATGCTCAACTTGTCGCGCGCCACCAACTGCCCGACGGAGTTGCGCGTGATCTGCGTGGGCCGGTCCGGGTCTCCGCCCCTCAGTCCACGAGTTCGTACTGCAGCGCACCCGAGGGACAGCGCCGCACCACTTCGGCCAGGCGCTCGGCCTCGGCGCCGTCCGGCCGGATCCACGGGCGCTCACCCGGGGCGAAGACCTCCGGCAAACCGTGGACGCATTCGGCGGCGTGCAGGCAGCGCCTGGCCTCGAAGGTCACGGTGATCGACTTGCCCTTGTACGCCTTCTTCTCGGTTTCGTTGCTCATACCGCCTCCGTCGCTGCCATGCCCGGTGTTCAGTCGCTGACGCTGCTGCGGGACTGATACAGCAGGTCCTGGTACTCGGGGTGCCGGGCGATCCACCCCGCGAAGAACGGACAGGTCGCCAGCACCCGCAGGTTCGCGGCGCGCGCCTCGTCGAGGGCGGTGCGCGCCAGCGCCGCCCCAACCCCCCTGCCCTCGTACTCCGGCGAGACCTCGGTATGCACGAACGCGACGAGTTCCGTCGTACGGATGTAATCCGCGATGCCCGCGACCTTGGACTCTCCCTCGGCCCGGGCTTCGTACCGCTTGGCTTCGGGAACGTCACTCACTTCCACTGCCACGTGTCCTCCATGTGCCTTCCGCGTGGGCCTTGCTTCACGCTGAACCCAGTCCAGTTGATGAATCGATTTTGTCTACTTCGCAAGCGTGGCCACACCGACTTACCGCAATTTCAGCGCCCCACCCTGAAGTTTGCGCTCATAGGAGGCCGGGAGCACAGCACCAGGTCCGGGTCCTTGCTGGCCACGGAGCTTCTGCGGCGCTTGTCTTCGTGGTGTGCGGTCGCCGACCGCTCGTTGACACACGGGGAGGCGGTCTGGCGCCCACTGCCGTGGGCGCCAGACCGCCTCCGGCGCAGCAGCCGCCCGCGCTACGCACCAGCACCATCGGTGGTGGGTGTGGCCAGCAGCTGCAGCTCCCAGGTGAGCGCGATCCCGCTGGCGCCACCGTGGTCGAAGAGGACCGGCCCGAGCGCCTCGGCCGTTGACTCGCGAGCCCAGTCGCGCTGCCACTCGCTGGCCACGGCCATCCAGGTGATGGGTACCACGCCGGCCTGCACCATGCGACGCACCGCCATGTCGTGCGCCTCGGCGGTGACCCCGCCGCTGGCGTCCGTGACGACGAAGACGTCGTACCCCTCACCCAGCGCCTGGAGGGCGGGCATGGCGACGCAGACCTCCGTCCACAGCCCGGCAATGATCAGCTTCTTGCGCCCCGTGTTCTCCACGACATCGACGACGTGACGGTCTTGCCAGGTGTTGATTAACGTGCGGTTGATCGGCTTCTGGTCCGGGAAGACGTCTTGGAGGCCCTTGATGAGGTAGCCGCCGCGTCCTTCTATCACCGTCGTCAGCACCGTAGGGACGTCGAACACCTTCGCGGCCTTGGCCAGGCCGACGACGTTGTTGACGATCATGGTTGATTCGTGGCTGTTGAGATTGGTGAACTGGAAGGGCTGGTGGTCGATGAGCACCAGGACGCTCTCCTCGGGGGTGAGCAGTGCTTCGAGTCCGGCCTTTGCGGTGCGCGTCACGATGTTCCTTCTGTGTGATGGGTTGAACGGTCGATGGTGAGAGTCAGCGCTGTTCGGGTGATGCCATCCGGTAGACGAACTGGCCGAGCCCGGACTGGGCGATCGCGAAGATCGGGTCGGCCAGGCCCTCCTGAGTGGCGGCCATGCTCAGGCCGCCCAGGCGGACCGCGTCGTATCCGGCGACAAGACCGAACTGCCTGACAGTGCGCTGGGCTTCGTCGTCACCGGACCACAGGTTGCCCGGCCGTCTCCGAGGCACCGACGTCGCCGCCTGCACGCCCCAGCCGCGTCACCTGGTGCCCGGCACGTTCCCACAGGTCGGCCAACCCGCCGCCGATGTCGCCTCGTTGGATCACGGCGATGCTCACGCTTCTCTCCTTGCCAGGCTGATGTGCGATGGAGGCCGGTCACGTCAACCGAGACCGGATCCGACCAGACTCGACGGGACAGGTTGGAACGTCTCCCGTGGCGTGAAACGACGCTACGGCGGCCATCCGGCGGGAGTCCAAGACTTGTCCGGACGCCGGGCGATAGGATTCGTCTATGGATGTCAGCCCCCGCGTCCTCCGCTACTTCATGGCCGTAGCCGAGGAACTCCACTTCGGCCGCGCAGCCATGCGTCTCTACATCTCCCAGCCGTCCCTGAGTCATCAGATCCGCAAGCTTGAGGAGACCCTCGAAACCCCGCTCTTCGTGCGTTCGAGCCGTCGGGTGCAGCTCACCGCCGCGGGCCGGACGCTGGCTCACGAGGCACCAATCGCGCTGGCCGCGCTGGAACAAGCCGTGCAGCTCACCCGGCGGGCCGGGTCAGGCATTGCGACGACGATTCGGGTGGGCTATACGCCGGTCACGAGCTTCGGCACGCTCACGGTGCTTCTGGATGCTCTCCAGGAAGACCACCCCGACTTCACGATCGACCCTCGAGAGTTCTACAGCGCCGAGATTCCCGAACGGCTCTGTGCCGGCGACCTGGACATCGGTCTCGCCCTCTCACCGCAGCCGCTCGACGGGGTGAATGGCGAGATTCTCCGTGAAGAGCCCGTTTCCGCGCTCCTCAGCACTCACCACCGCCTCGCTGCCGCACCGACGATCCCGGTGAAGGACCTCCGCGACGAGACGCTGCAGCTGTTCCCTCGCCGTCTCGCCCCGGCGTACTACGACAGCATCGTCGCCGCGTGCCACGAAGCAGGCTTCTCACCCGAGATCTGCGCGTTCGAGGATCCGCCAGTAAACGCCATGCTCGCCAGGCTCTCCAGCAGACGCGAGGTCGGCTTAGCCCCTACATCGTTCGCTGAGCACGCCGCGAAGGCCAGCACCGGCATCGTTCGTCGCGATGTGGTCGATCCGTCGATCGTGGCAGAACTCTCGGTGCTGTGGCCCGCGAACGATCCGTCGCCCGCCATTGCGAGCGTCCTCGCCACCGCCCGACGATGCGCTGAACACAATGGATGGCTACGCAGCCCCATCACATAGCGCGTGAAGCTGCGGCCCGCAGCCTCGATCACCGAATCGCTCCGCCCCACAGTCACGGGCGGTCGTTCGACCCCGTCGCCTGCGTCGCGTAGCCGGCGAGGTCGCCAACCAGGGTCTTCGAACTTGAGCCGTGCGTCGTCCTGAGCGGCTGGCTGTCTGTCACGTTGGGTGAGGGCCAGAGGTGGCCCCGGCAGCAGGACGCCCGTGGTCCTGCATCCGGGGCCGACAACCACCCCACCCATCACGGACCGTGACGTCCAGTAGCGCACACACCAGACGCACACCGCTCAAGTTCGAAGACCCGCGAAAAGCGTGAAAACTATCCGGGGAAGTGTTCACGCTTTCACCGGCCCCGAGCACGTTCAGCCCCGAAGGTTCCTGATCATCACCGCGTACACCGGCGAATCGGCGAACGGCTGTTGCTCACCAACCTGGCGGTATCCCCAAGTCTCGTACAGGGACTGCACCTTGGGATGAGTCACGTCGACCAGCAGCACAGCAAGGTCTTCCGCGCGTTCCTTGAGCAGAGCTTCATGAAGCCGCTCGGAAATTCCCTGCTTCCGCCATTGCGGGCGAACCATCACCTCGGACACGGCGTAGGTGGAGGTGTAGCCGTCGCTCGGCTCGTAGCCCGTGGGACGCCACCATTCGCGACCAGGCGTGAGCGGAGCCCCATACGCGAACCCGGCCGGTTCGTCTCCCTCGTAGGCGACAACGCACGAGAAGCCTTCCATCGCTGACCAGTGGTCGACGAACCATGGAAAACGCTGGTGGAAGGGGTCGTCCATCTGGTCGGCGTACGCATCGGCGTGCACATCGACCAGCATTTGCTTGAAGCCCTCGGGGAGGTCCCCCTGGTGGAAGTGACGTAGGTCGATCACACCCGACTCCATTCAGCTCGCATACGGTCTGCCCACTCGCGCGCGTAGACGGTCGACGGGGCCAGCGCGAACAGGTCCCGGTGGAAATCACCGATCAGCGTCCGCATCCGGCCTGGCAACGGAGCATCGTCCATGATCGTGAAGACATGGGCGGCTGTTGTTGTGGCCTGTTCGACATCTCCCTGGTGGAGCTGCGCGTGGGCGAGTTGTGCAGTGGCCAGGGCCCTGTTGCGGCGGAAAGTGCGTGGAATTTTGGCCAGAGCTCGATGCGCCATGGCTTCGGCATGGCTGAAACTTCCGCTGTGGTGATGAACGATGGCAGCGAGGTGGTCCAGTTCGGCGGGGCCGTAGAACGCCGTCCACCGGGGACGCTCGCGCTCTGTGGCCTTGGTGAACGTCTCCTGGGCGAAGCCGAGCGACCGCCGAGCAGCCTGGCGGTCGCCGAGCACCGCGTAGGCGAGGCCAGCGCGGACCCGCCCCAATGAATCGAAGAAAGCGTCCCGTCTGGCTGCCGAAGAAGCTTGGGCTGCCTGGGCTGCCGCAAGCGCTTCGGGCCAGTTCCTGCGCTGATACGCGAGCATCGAGAGATTGACCCATACTCGCATTTCCGTTGGCCCGTCCTGTGAAAGGCCGGCGTACGTTGTGGACTCGTTCAGATATTTTTGCGCCTGGTCAAGATTGCGAACATCGATGCACGAGAAGGCCGCAATGGTCGTGTAGCGGTGCCCGTGGCCGAGGTGATGAAGGTACGACGCCGCACTGGGTCCTCCTGCGGGTGTTGCATGGTGCGTGGTGCGGTGAACCCTAATTCCTCGACAGGGCAGCCGAACACTAGCTCCAGAGCCGCGCACGTGCGTCCGATGGGGCGGCGCGATTCTCCGCTGAGCAGGTTGCGGATCGTACGGGCGGAGACGTCACCGGGCCTTCCGGTGATCTCTGCCAGCGCAGTGTTCATCCGAGCAGCCAACTCATCTTGTGTGAGCCCGAGTTCGCGCATCCGGCTCTTGAGCACGTCATTCGCTCCCATGGCACGGACCGTAGCGCTGCGGTCACAGGTCGAGCCAGACCCCAAGTCACGGAACGGCAAAGTCTTCCGGTCCGGTGCGACCAGCCGCAGGGGTTCCCTTCCTGTTCCCTTTCACCTCGCGGTCGTTCACTGGTCAGCAGCCACCGAGCGGACCTCTCGAGAGAAGGCCCCGCTCGGTGCACGAAGGAAAACCCGTCCCTGTCTGCTCCGCCTGGGCCGGGCGTCCACACCGGAGGGAAATCCGTGACCATGACAGCCGCAAGTCCGAACGCGATCGGTGCGCCTGGCTACACCGAGACACTGCCGTGCGCGCCCGAGTCGGCATCTCGCGCCCGGCTCCTCGTCTCGGCCGCACTGAGGGCTTGGGGCATAGAGGAGCTGGTCGAAGACTCCACGCTGATCGTTTCGGAGCTGCTGGCGAACACCATCGACCACACCAACTGTCGGACGGCGCGCGTCCTGGTGCAGCGCCGACCCAGCGGGGTCGTACGCATCGGCGTGGCCGACAAGTCCTCGGGCCTGCCGGAAATGCGCACCCCCGGCGCCGAGGCCGCGGAGGGCCGCGGCCTCCTTCTGGTCGACGCGTTGAGCTGGAGATGGGGATACGACCGACACCACGGACAAGGTCGTTTGGGCCGAACTGCGGGTGCCCGCCGGCCGAACACTGAACCCATAAGCCTCCGAAACGCGACGATCCCGCGCTGGCGTTGTGCGACGAGTTCTGCACGGACTCAAGAACGGGCGCAGGGCGAGGGGCACACCTCTGCGCCTGCTCCCCACCCATCGAGGAACAAACTCCTGTCAGGGCCCTTGGGCCCCTTCCCTTGGGAGGTACCTGTGCACACTGCTCAGGCCCCGCTTTCCGCACCCCCGGTCGACTGGACCGCGCTACAGAACTTCGCCGCCCTTCGGGGGCAGTTGCGCGTCTCCTTCGGGCCCGCCTGCAACCTGCTGTGCTGGTTCTGCCACAACGAAGGCGATGTTCCACCCCCGCGGACCCGAGAGGACCGCAATCAGCAGCCGCGCAGGCGCTCGTTGTGCGCGGCGCACTACGTCACCGTGATCACCGCGCTCATGGATGCCGGGCTGCGCCGCGTCTACTTCACGGGAGGAGAGCCCCTCGTCTCCCGTTTGGCCCGCCCCGTACTGGAACAGCTCCCCGAGGCAGATGCCGACGCCTCGTACACGCTGATCACCAACGGCCTGCTCGTACAGGCAAATCAGGAGTGGCTGGCCCGTTCCCCGTTGGACAAGGTGAAGGTCAGCCTCCACTACTTCTCCGACGAGTCACTACGAGCCATCGCCAAGACACGCATCGGAATCAACGCTGTCCTCGACGGCGTCGAGGCGGCACGCGACACATTCGAACGCGTTGAGCTGAACACCCTGCTCCAGAGGGAGAACGCGCACGAGATCCGGGACATCCTGCACTTCGCCCTGGACCGCAGGATGCCGATCCAGTTCATCGAGCTCGTGGGAACGGACTTCAACGAAGATCGCGCATCCTCTGCCATTTCGGCCGACGAGATCGTGAGCTATCTCCGCACGCTGACCACCAACGAGCACACAGAGGTGGCCGGTGTCGGCCAAGGGCGCCGCGTGTTCCGGGTCGACGGTGTGGAGATCGACGTCATCCACCGCAATCTCGGCCGCCACCACGTCGGCCAATGCGGCACGTGCCCCGTCCGAGCCAAGTGCGTCGAAGGCTTCTGGGCGCTGCGCTTCGACCACTCCGGCGGCCTCCAGCCGTGTCTTCTGCGCGAGGACCTGCGCCTGGATCTCAAGGCACTCCTGGCCGATCCCGAGCGCCTGGCCGAGGCCGTCGCCGGACACGTCACATCGTTCACCGAAGGGACGCTGTGAAACTCCCTCTCCCCTACCAGCCCGCGTCCTTCGACGAGCCCGGCCTACCGCTGATCGTCCTCGAAGGCGTCTCGGGCATCGGCAAGTCGACACTGGCCAAAGTCCTCGCCGAGCGACTGAACGGCGCCTGTACCCACACGCTCCCCGTGCCGCACTCCGACTGGTCCCAGCCGGTGAACACCCAACTGCGGGCGCTTCCCCAGTTCGCGTTCTACCTCTCCGGCGTCCTGCACTGCTCCGACTCGATCCGCCGGACACGGCAGATCACCCCGGTGATCGCCGATCGGTACGTGTCGTCGGTGATCGCCTGCCACGCTGCCGTGCACGGGGTGAACGTCGAAACGGTCAACAAATTGCTCGCACCCTTCCGCCCCTACCTGGACGCACCGACGCACACCTTCTACCTCCGCTGCTCGGAATCCTCCCTGCGTCAGCGGCTCGCAAGCAAGCGCGACTTGAAGGACGACGACATCGCCTTGCTTCGCACGCCCGGACGGCTTGCCCACCTCCTCGACAACTTCGAAGCGGTCGCCAGCACCGATCCCACGGCCGTCCTGCTCGACACCAACGGGAAATCACCAGACGACCTGGCCGACTGGATCATCGACCATCTCGGTGAGGGACCAAGTGCTCAACTCCATTGACACTGAAGCGGTTATCCGCGACGGCGGCGCCGTGGGCACATACCCCGGCGAGATCCACAAGGCCGTGGCGTGGTGGCTCGGGGCCTGTCTCGTCGTCACACAGAAGGCCCGCAGGATCGTGGTGGCGCACGACGGACACCCTCTCACCCCCGAGTTCGCGCAGCGGTTCTGCAGAGGCGCCATCAACGCCCAGCATTACGCGTGCAACGTCCGCTTCATCGGCCACCAGACCGAGGAACATCTGCTGAGGACCCTCGCGTGCTTCAACGGCGTACCCGGCGCGATGGTCAGGGCAAGCGGAGTTGCCGAGGCGCCCACCGTGCACATCAAGCTCTTCAACAGCCACGGCATCCTTCTGGACGACACCAACGGTCTCGCCGGGATCCGCCGTCTGATCGCGGAAGACCGCGTCCCCATCCCAGTGAACGCGAAGGCCAAGGGGACGATCGAGCCATGGCACGACCAGTTCACCGAGGGAGGACGATCGTGATCGACGCAGCCGAGATCATCGGGTCCGGCACGAGCATCCTCTTCGTCACCCTCGACTCCCTCCGCTACGACGTTGCCAGGACCGCCCTGGACGTCGGGCTCACGCCGGGCCTGAAGAGTCTCCTGCCCAGCGGAGGATGGGAGCTGCGGCACACTCCTGGCAGCTTCACGCTCCCGGCTCACTTCGCGTTCTTCAGCGGCTTCCTCCCCAAGGTGCCACGACCAGAGCAGCCTCCACGGTTGTGGGAGTGCCGCCCGCCCGCCTTCAAAAAGGTGGCCGAGGAGACCTTCGTCTTCGACGCTCCCAATCTCCTCGAAGGGCTTCGGCAGCACGGGTACCTCACCGCGTGCGTGGGCGGGGTGACGTACTTCTCCCGTGAGACGCCACTCGGTTCGGTGTTGCCGAACCTCTTCGACGAAGACCACTGGCGGCCCGAGTTCTGCTCACCCGAGCCGGACTCGACCCGACACCAGGTCGACCAGGCTCTCGAAGTCGCTGAACGCTACGACCGACGCCCTCTGTACCTGTTCGTCAATGTCTCGGCCACGCACGTGCCGCACGGCCACTACATCGCCGAGAGCCGCGACACCCCGGCCTCTCAGAAGGCTGCACTCTCCTACGCCGACGCCCACCTCGCCTGCTTGATCACGACCCTTACGGCCAGAAAACGGTGGTTGGTCATCATGTGCGCCGACCACGGTGACGCATACGGCGAAGACGGTTACCACGGCCGAGGGATCGCGCACCCCGTCGTCATGAACGTGCCGTTCGCCGCCTGGGTGAACTGATCCTCGCTACGCTCGCGTGGCATGAGTGACGACATCCAGAGCCGCGGGCCCACCCGCGATGCCTCAGTGGTGGTGGCCCGCGACTCGGACGGCCTCGTAGCCCTCCTGAGCGCGCACTTTCCCCGGCACGATGGTGAGTTCCTCTTCCTTCCCGGCGGACGCAGAGAAGACGGGGAAAGTCCCGAGCAGTGCGCTCGCCGGGAGCTTCTGGAAGAGGCCGGCATCACCGCTGTGGTCTGGAGGTCCCTCGGCTCCTACGCCATCACGCTCGACTCGGCCGCACGCGTGCATCTCTTCGAGGCCACCTCACTCACCTGCGGCCCACAGCAACTCACCTCTGCCGAGGCGGACTTCAAGCTGTCCTGGTGGCCCATGGTCGACGCCGTCAAGGCGGCCGTACAAGGCCGATTCCTGCTCCCGGCCGGTCCTTTGGCCCTGCTGCTCGCAAGCGAATGAGCCTTGTGCAGGCGTCGGCCGGACACGGTAGGGAAGCCCCTGCCTACGGTTGCCCCTTCTTCGTGCCGGTCTCGCAGCTACTCGGCCGTGGCCATCTGCGCGGCGAACTGCTGGTACGGGACGGCATGGTGCATGGCTGCGTCGCGCACGGTCGATCGCCGCCGAAGTGGGCCGCTGCATCACCGTGCGGACCATCGAGGTATCCGGCCGGCCACAACCTTGGGTCAGAGGCCACAGGCGTTGCCTCGGGCGGCACGGCGCCACGACATGTGTTTTCCGCTCACGTCTCCCACAATGGAGATGTCGTCCCCGGGATCGTCGGCGTCGTGTCCCTCTGACGGAATGGGGAGGTCCATGGGAATCGTTTCGCGGGGCTTTCACAGCCGGGCGCGCCCAGCGGATGTGAAGCTGCCTCCCGGGCAATATCTGACCGAGGACTTTCCGGTGCTGTCGGCCGGTCCCACGCCGAGCATCGCACGGGAGGAGTGGGAGTTCACCATCACGACCGAAAGCGGTACGCGCCACCGCTGGTCGTGGCGGGAGCTGCTGGCGTTGCCGAGCGAGCGGCCGACAGTGGACCTGCACTGCGTGACCAAGTGGTCGAAGCTGGGCACCGGCTGGGAAGGGGTGTCGCTGGACACGCTGTTCGCCGATGTGGAGACGGCGGCCGAGTTCGCGCTGGTCCACTCCTACGGTGACTACACGACGAACATCCCGCTGGAAGACCTGCTGGGCGGCGAGGCGTGGATCGCCTACCAGTACGAGGGGGAGGACCTCGCTCCGGTGCACGGCGGCCCGGCCCGGCTGCTGGTGCCGCATCTGTATCTGTGGAAGTCGGCCAAGTGGGTGCGCGGGATGCGGCTGCTGACCGAGGACGAGCCGGGGTTCTGGGAGAGCCTCGGCTACCACGACTACGGTGACCCGTGGCGCGAGCAGCGGTACCAGGGCGACTGAAAGCGCCCCTGACCTGGCAGGCCGCCCGGCTGGTCGGTCTGCGCGACGAGACGCCTTCGGCCCGCACGCTGGTCTTCGACGTGCCCGGCTGGTCCGGACACCTGGCCGGCCAGCACGTGGATGTGCGGCTGACGGCCGAGGACGGCTACAGCACCCAGCGCAGCTATTCGCTGACCTCGGCACCCGACGGCGACCGGTTCGAGCTGACGGTGCAGCGCGCGCCCGACGGAGAGGTCTCGCCGTACCTGGCCGATGTGATGGAGATCGGTGACCTGGTGGAGATCCGGGGCCCGGTGGGTGGCTGGTTCGTCTGGCGCCCGGCAGACATCCGGCCGGTGCTGCTGGTGGGCGGCGGATCGGGGATCGCGCCGCTGATGGCCATGATCCGCACGCGCCGCAGCCTCGGCAGCCGCACCCCCTTCCGGCTGATCTACTCGGTCCGCACCCCCGAGGACGGGTACTACGCCTCCGAACTGCGCACCCCGCAGCCCGGTGACGGCGGCCTGGAGGTCACCCACCTCTACACCCGGCACACGCCTGAGGGGTGGCCGAGACCCGCCAAGCGCCTGCAACTCGCGGACCTGCAGGCCCACGGCTGGCCACCGGAGTTCGAGCCGGTCTGCTTCGTCTGCGGGCCGACCGGCTTCGTCGAGACCGCCGCGGCCCAGCTGGTGGCGCTGGGCCACGACCCGCGCCGGATCAGAACCGAACGCTTCGGCCCCACGGGAGACTGACATGGACCGACAGGACACCACGGATTACGAGGACGGCAACGCGCTCGCCGGCCCTCTGGGCGAACTGTTCACCGCGGACGTCACCGCAGCCTCCGGGCGCTGCGCCGGCTGCGGGCGCACCGCTGTCGTCGCCGACCTGCGCGTGTACGCGCACGCCCCGGGCCTGGTGGCCCGCTGCCCGAGCTGCGACACGGTGATCCTGCGACTCGTACGGGCCCCCGACGCCGCATGGCTGGACCTGCGCGGCACGGTCTACATGCGCGTCCCGCTACCGCCCGCATGAGGCCACCGCCCGCGGCAGCGGCCAGCGGCAGCCCCGATTGCTCCTCGAGGTGAGACGGAGTCATTCATGACCACACCGCGGGACCTGTTGATCACCGCCATGGACTTGACGGCCAGCCATCCTCCGGAACAAGGCGATCTGTCCCTTGCGCTCGCGGGAGCCGAGCTGATCGACCTCCTGGAGGCCCGGGCCATCACACTGGACGGTGACCACATCGTGCCGAGCGACCGGCGAGCCACAGCTGATCAGGAATTGGATGAGGCCGCGTCGTCACTTGCGCGACAACCGCCGTACGAGTCGGTCGGCGACTGGCTGTGGCGCAGAGGCCGCGGCCTGTCCGCGGCCTATCTGACCGCCCTCGAAGCGGAAGGCCGGCTCACTCGGCGACGCCGCCCCTGGATGATCTTCCAGCCCGCTCACCTGGTGCTGGTGGATTCGCCCGCACGCCGCCGGGCGGCGAACCGCTGGGCATCGGAGGAGCCCGTCCTCACAGCCCTCGCGGCGGCCGTCGGGATCGGCGACAAGCCGACGAGAGAGTCACCGAGCGTGGCCGACGATGCCGTGGCGACAGTGCTCGCCGCCGTCCATGACGCGGTAAGGAGCCTGGAAGCCGAACGGCAGCGGCGAGCCCTCGACGAGGCGGCCTTCGACAACATTTGGCGGGGCGAGTAAAGACCGCACGCGCGGTGGCATGGTCGCCGCGTTCACCCTACGGCGCCTTTCGCCCGCCGGACCTGGCTCCCGCGTCAGCAAGCCGGCATCACCGCTGTGGCCTGGAGACCCCTCGGCTCCTACGCCATCACGCTCGACTCGGCCGCACGCGTGCACCTCTTCGAGGCCACCTCACTCACCTGCAGCCCACAGCAACTCACCCCTGCCGAGGCGGACTTCAAGCTGTCCTGGCGGCCCATGGCCGACGCCGTCAAGGCGGCCGTACAAGGCCGGTTCCTGCTCCCGGCCGGTCCTCCGGCCCTGCTGCTCGCAAGCGACAGGGCGTCGCACCAGCACCCACTGACGATGCGTCACGTCTCTCGTACGGCGGTCAGGCAGCGGACGGCCTGGGCGCGCAGGGTCTCAGCGAGTTCGGGCGGGGCCTCGGTCAGGGAGAAGTCGGCGTCGACCGAGGTGATCATCCAGGCGAGGTCGCGGGGGTTGTCGGCGCCCAGGTGCAGCAGGCAGCTGTGGTCGTCGACGGGTTCGAGGACGCCCATGCCGGGCCAGACGCGGTCGGCGACCGCCGCGGCGGACTCGTGCAGGGTGACGGTGGCTCTGAACGGCCATGCCTGCGTGGACAGTTGGTGGGCGAGATACGTGGCCACGTCCCCGTGGGGGACTTCCCGAGGCGTGAAGCGCGGGCCCGTCGGCGTGCGCGGGGTGAGCCGGTCGACGCGGAAGGTGCGCCAGTCGGCGCGGTCGGTGTCCCAGGCGACCAGGTACCAGTGGCGGCCGAAGCTCACCAGGCTGTGCGGCTCGACCGAGCGGATTCCGCCCTTGCCGCGGGCGTCGGTGTAGTCGAACCTCAGCCACTCGTGCCGGCGACACGCCTCGGCAACGGCCATCAGGACGTCCGGGGAGACCTTGGGGGCCGGAGCCTCACCCGCCCGGACGGTCGCGGCGTGCAGGGTGTTCACCCGGTAACGCAGCCGTGCGGGCAGCACCTGCTCCAGCTTGGTCAGCGCGCGCAGCGAGGACTCCTCGATTCCGGCGACCGATCCACCGGCCGCCGTGCGCAGGCCGACCACGACGGCGACGGCCTCGTCGTCGTCAAGCAGCAGCGGCGGCAGCGTGGTCCCGGCCCCGAGCCGGTAACCAGCGGTTCCCCGGGTGGCCTGCACCGGGTAGCCGAGTTCGCGCAGCCGCTCCACGTCACGGCGGAGCGTGCGACCGCTGACGCCGAGGCGGCCGGCGAGCTCGGTCCCGGACCGGTCATCGTGGGTCTGCAAAAGGGACAGCAGTCTCAGCAGCCGTCCGGACGTCTCCAGCATGCTGTCAGACTGCCAGAGGGTTAGGAACGTTCCTGACCTAAGTGCCTTCTAGCGTCACGGTCATGGCGAACACGAACACGACCACCCCCGACATCCGTCCCTTCCACATCGACATCCCGCAGACGCAACTCGACGACCTCCACGCCCGCCTGGCCGCAACCCGCTGGCCGGACGAACTGCCTGGCGTCGGCTGGAGCCGCGGCGTCCCGGTCGCCTACCTCAAGGAGCTGGCCGAGTACTGGCGCACCACGTACGACTGGCGGGCGCAGGAGGCGTCCCTCAACAAGTTCCCCCAGTACATGACCACCCTCGACGACCAGAACCTCCACTTCCTGCACGTACGTTCGCCCGAGCCCGATGCCACACCGCTGATGCTGCTGCACGGCTGGCCGGGCTCGGTGGTGGACTTCCTCGACGTCATCGGCCCGCTGTCCGACCCCCGCGCCTACGGTGGCAACCCGGCGGACGCCTTCCACCTGGTCGTCCCCTCCCTCCCGGGCTTCGCCTTCTCCACACCCCTGGCCGGCCCCGGCATGAACGCGGCGAAGATGGCCACGCTGCTCACGGGCCTCATGTCCCGCCTCGGCTACGGCCGTTACGGCGTCCATGGCTACGACACCGGCGCCTGGGTCGCCCCGGCGATGGGCAAACAGGACCCGGAACACCTCACCGGCATCCACGTCCACGGCCTGCTCACCTTCCCAGTGGGCGTCGAGGGCGAGATGGACGGCCTGACCGAGGCCGAGCAGCGGCGCTGGGACCGGATGCAGAACTTCAACGACGGCTACCTGCAGTGCAACTCCAAGCGCCCGCAGACGGTCGGCTACGCCCTCACCGACTCCCCCGTCGGCCAACTGGCCTGGATCGTCGAGAAGTTCAAGGAGCACAGCTTCCCCGAGGACGGACTGCCGGAGGACAGCATCGACCGTGACCACATGCTGACCGGCATCTCCCTGTACTGGTTCACCGCCACCGCCGCCTCGGCCGCCCAGATCTACTACGAGGAGATCTCCGCCGCCACGTGGGACCTCAGCGGGCGCGGCACCGCACCCACCGCGGTCCTCCTGACCGCCAACGACGTGGCCATCCGCCCCTGGGCCGAGCGCGACCACAACGTCGTACGGTGGACCGAACTCGACCGCGGCGGCCACTTCCTGGCGATGGAGGCCCCGGACCTGCTGGTGGACGACGTCCGAGCGTTCTTCCGCACGGTGCGCTGACCTCGGCCGTCGCGCCGAGAGGGCGGCGCCTCCGCACAGGCGCCGCCCTCTTTCCTTTCACACACCGGAGCCGCCATCGCGTCGGTGAGGGTCGGGGTGACCGACGGCGGCTCCGGAGTCGGGAAGGTCAGCGATAGTCGCCGCCCCTCGACGTGAGGCTCAGCGGTGATCACTACCCCTCGATATAGCAGGTCAGCGGTGGTCGCTGCCCTTCGACGTAGACGCCGCGCGGCCGGCCTCAAGCCGCGCCACCGGGATCCGGAACGGCGAGCACGATACGTAGTCCAGACCCACCTCGTGGAAGAAGTGGACCGACTCCGGGTCGCCGCCGTGTTCGCCGCAGACGCCGAGTTTCAGGTCGGGGCGGGTGGCGCGGCCGGCGTCGGCGGCGAGTTTCACCAGGGAGCCGACGCCGTCCTTGTCGATCGTCTCGAAGGGGGAGACGCCGAAGATGCCCTTCTCCAGGTACGCCGTGAAGAACGAGGCCTCCACGTCGTCCCGGCTGAAGCCCCACACCGTCTGCGTCAGGTCGTTCGTGCCGAAGCTGAAGAACTCCGCCGCCTCCGCGATCTGACCGGCGGTCAGCGCGGCCCGCGGCAGTTCGATCATCGTGCCGATCGACAGCTTGAGTTCCGTACCCGTCGCCGCCTCGACCTCCGCGACGACCTGGTCGGCCTCCTCGCGGACGATCTCCAGCTCCTGGACCGTACCGACCAGCGGGATCATGATCTCCGCTCGCGGATCGCCCTTGGCGTTCTTGCGCTCGGCCGCGGCCTCGGCGATCGCCCGTACCTGCATGGTGAACAGGCCGGGGATGACCAGGCCCAACCTCACACCCCTGAGCCCCAGCATGGGGTTCTGCTCGTGCAGGCGGTGCACCGCCTGGAGGAGGCGGAGGAGGTTCTCGTGCGGCTCCTGGCGGGCCTCCGCCAGGGCGACCCGGACCGACAGCTCAGTGATGTCGGGCAGGAACTCGTGCAGCGGCGGGTCGAGCAGACGGACCGTCACCGGCAGGCCGTCCATCGCCGAGAACAGCTCCACGAAGTCCTGCTTCTGCAGCGGCAACAGCTGCTTCAGCGACTCCTCGCGCTCGTCCTCCGTGTCGGCCAGGATGAGGCGCTCGACCAGCTCACGACGGTCACCGAGGAACATGTGCTCCGTACGGCACAGGCCGATGCCCTGCGCGCCGAAACGACGGGCGCGCATCGCGTCCTCGGCGTTGTCCGCGTTGGCGCGCACCCGCAGGCGGCGCTTGCGGTCGGCGAACGCCATGATCCGGTGTACGGCCTCGACCAGTTCGTCGGCGTCCTGGGCGCCCGCGTGCATCCGGCCCTCGAAGTACTCCACGACCGGCGACGGGACGACCGGGACCTCGCCCAGGTAGACCTTGCCCGACGACCCGTCGATCGAGATCAGGTCGCCCTCCTCCACCACATGACCGCCCGGGACCGTCATCCGACGGCGCTTGGTGTCGACCTCGAGCTCCTCCGCGCCGCACACACACGTCTTGCCCATGCCGCGCGCCACGACCGCCGCGTGGGACGTCTTGCCGCCCCGCGAGGTCAGGATGCCCTCCGCCGCGATCATGCCGTCCAGGTCGTCCGGGTTCGTCTCGCGGCGGACCAGGATCACCTTCTCGCCCGAACGCGACCACTTCACCGCCGTGTACGAGTCGAAGACCGCCTTGCCGACCGCCGCACCCGGCGAGGCCGCGATGCCCCGGCCGACCGTCTCGACCTTCGTGTCCTCGTCGAAGCGCGGGAACATCAGCTGCGCGAGCTGAGCGCCGTTGACACGCTGCAGCGCCTCGGCCTCGTCGATCAGCCCCTGGTCCACCAGTTGGGTCGCGATACGGAAGGCCGCGCCCGCCGTCCGCTTGCCGACGCGCGTCTGGAGCATCCACAACTGGCCGCGCTCGATGGTGAATTCGATGTCGCACAGATCCTTGTAGTGGTTCTCCAGGGTCTCCATGATCTGCATCAGCTGGTCGTACGACTTCTTGTCGATCTTTTCCAGATCGGCGAGCGGGACCGTGTTGCGGATGCCGGCGACGACGTCCTCGCCCTGCGCGTTTTGCAGGTAGTCGCCGTACACGCCCTGGTGGCCGCTCGCGGGGTCACGGGTGAAGGCCACGCCCGTGCCCGAGTCCGGGCCGAGGTTGCCGAAGACCATCGAGCAGACGTTGACGGCCGTGCCGAGGTCGTGCGGGATGCGCTCCTGGCGGCGGTAGAGCTTCGCGCGGTCGGTGTTCCACGAGTCGAAGACCGCGTGGATGGCGAGGTCCATCTGCTCGCGCGGGTCCTGCGGGAAGTCGCGCCCGGCCTCGGTCTTGACGATCTTCTTGAACTTGGTGACGAGCTTCTTCAGGTCGGCCGCTTCGAGTTCGGTGTCGACCGTGACCTTCTTGGCCACCTTCGCCGCCTCCAGCGCGTCCTCGAAGAGTTCGCCGTCGACGCCGAGGACCGTCTTGCCGAACATCTGGATGAGGCGGCGGTACGAGTCCCATGCGAAGCGGTCGTCGCCGGCCTGCTTGGCCAGCCCCTGGACGGACTTGTCGGAGAGCCCGATGTTCAGGACGGTGTCCATCATGCCGGGCATGGAGAACTTCGCCCCTGAACGGACCGATACGAGCAGGGGGTTATCGGCCTGCCCGAGCTTCTTGCCCATCTTCTCTTCGAGGGCGTCGAGGTGTGCACTCACCTCGTCACGCAGTGCCGCGGGCTCCGCGCCGCTCTCGAGGTACGTCTTGCACGCCTCAGTGGTGATCGTGAAGCCCGGCGGGACGGGAAGGCCCAGGTTGGTCATCTCGGCGAGGTTCGCGCCTTTGCCGCCGAGGAGGTCCTTGAGGTCCTTGTTGCCCTCGGTGAAGTCATAAACGAACTTCACGCCCTGAGCGTCGCTACCAGTTACGTGGGGATCTTTGTTTTCCGACACGGATCTCGACTCCTCGAGGACGCGCTGGCTGCCCTGACGGCGAGGAACATACCCAAATCGAAGGTACCTCGGTACGTCCACTTGCGCGTCATGCGGCCGTAACCGCCCGTCCGCCAACAGATCGCAAGTCAAGAGCTGGCAATGAGTCGAGAGGTGATGTTTTCACTTCCCGAACGAGTCGACGCCCGTAGACCCGCTTAAGCGCTCACATGAGCAGCGCTTCGTACGTGTGAGTTCACAGCGTGAACGATCAAGGGGTGGCACTGAGTGCCACCCCTTGGAGAAGTGCAGTTGCCCAAGATCCGCTCATCTGAGCGCAACCCTTATCAAGGGTGGCAAGAATCACGCCGATTCGAGCGGCCAGATTTCACCATGCGGACGCGTACGCGGTCCGTAATGCGAATGTCACACACCGATCGGCACCCCCGCGCATCCACTGACGCCGGGCGTCTCACACGCCCATCGCCAGCAGCCGTTCCTCGGCCCGCTCCGGCGCGTACAGGTGCTCCACCACCAGCAGCCCCGCCCCCACCAGGCCCGCCCGCTCCCCGAGCCGTGAGGTGACCACGTCCAGGTGGGCGGTGGAGCGGGGCAGGGCGCGCTGGTAGAGCAGCTCGCGTACGCCCGTGAGGAACGGAGTTCCGGCCAGATCCCCGGCGATCATCAGCACTCCGGGGTTGAGCAGTGTCACCACGGTCGCCAGTACGTCGCCGACCAGCCGCCCGGCGTCCCGCGCGAGCGCCGCCGCTCCCGGGTGCCCGGCGGTCAGCAGATCCCGCACATCCGAGCCGGAGGCCGCCGGCACCCCGGTCTCCGCGAGCCGCCGCGCCACGGCACCGCCACTGGCGACGGCGGCGAGACAGCCGTACGAACCGCACTTGCACAGCGCGTCGGCGCCCTCCGGGACCCGTATGTGCCCGATGTCCCCGGCGCCTCCGTCGATGCCCCGGTAGATCGTGCCGCCGACGACGACGCCCGCGCCGATGCCGGTGGAGACCTTGATGAGGGCGAAGGCCGAGCAGTCCGGGTAGGCGGTGCGCTGTTCGCCGTACGCCATGAGGTTGGCGTCGTTGTCCACAAGTACGGGGACGGATTCGGTGCCCGTGTGCTCGGCGAAGGAGCGGGCCAGCCGGGTCCTTATGTCGTAGCCGTCCCAGCCGGGCATCATCGGCGGCTGGACCACGCGGCCGGTGTCGCTGTCGACCGGGCCCGGCACGGAGAGCCCGATCCCGCACACCTCGTGCGCCCGGTGTCCCGCCTTCTCCAGCAGCTCACCGAACCAGCGGCCGAGTTCGCCGAGCACCACGTCCGGGCCGTCCTCGATGAGCAGCGAGCCCGTGTGCTCGGCCAGCAGTTCGCCGCTGAGCGAGAGGACAGCGGTGCGCGCGTGCCGGGTGTCGAGGTCGGCAGCGAGGACGACGGCATGTGAGTCGTCGAACTCAAGTCGGACCGAGGGCCGGCCGCCGAGCGGCGAGTCCACCGGGCCCGCGGCGCCCTCGCGCAGCCAGCCCGCCCGGAAGAGCCGGTCCAGGCGCTGGCCGACCGTGGCCCGGGACAGGCCCGTGACCTGCTGCAAGGCACCGCGTGTGGTGGCCCGTCCGCTGCGTACCAGCGCCAGCAGCTCGCCGGCGCTCCCCTGGCCGGCCGCCCTCGCGGCCCGTCCTGCCGTACCGGTCCTCCCGGCGTTCTCAGTCATGCACACCCCCTTGCGCTCCTCAACTCTGCATTACATATTGAGTTTTGCGTGTTAAATAGACGTAACCCTACGGAAGCATCAACCGAACCGGCCGGACATACGTCTTCGTGGAGACCCGAGTGGACCGCTCGACCCAGCTCACCGCCCGCCGCACCGGATCCCCGGATCCCGTACGCACCTCGACCTCACCCCCATTTTCCGGCCAGGGTGAGATCGGCCATTCCGGGACGGTCGTATACGATCCGGGCCCCGCCGCGCGTTCGCTGCATCTGAGGGCCGCGCGCGTCCTGCACGACAACTGGACCGGGACGTCCACGGTGCCCTCGCGTGGCCTGTACCCCCACCAGTGGTCCTGGGACTCGGCGTTCATCGCGATCGGGCTGCGCCATCTGTCGCCGCTCAGGGCACAAGTGGAGCTGGAGACGCTCCTGGACGCGCAGTGGGGCGACGGCCGGATTCCGCACATCGTCTTCAACCCCTCCGTCCCGCTCGACGCGTACTTCCCGAGCCCCGACTTCTGGCGCTCCTCCACCGCGGGACGCGCCGCGGGCGCCCCGCGCACCGTACAGACGTCGGGCATCGTGCAGCCACCGGTGCACGCGCTCGCCGCCTGGCTGGTGCATGTCGCCGATCCGGGCCTGTCGCGGGCCCGCGGCTTCCTGTCCGGCCTCTATCCGCGACTCGCGGCCTGGCACCGCTATCTGCTGCACCGCCGGGACCTGGGCGGCGGGGGCCTGGCCTCCGTGGTCCACCCGTGGGAGCAGGGGATGGACAACGCCCCGTCCTGGGACGCCCCGCTCAGCCGCGTCACGCCCGCCCCGCCCCGCACTTTCCGCCGCGCCGACCTGGACCACGGGGCCGCCTCGGACCGGCCGACGGATCTGGACTACGGGCGGTATGTGGCGCTGGCGAGCGACTACCGGGATCGTGAATACGTAGACGGTGAAGGCGATGGGGTGGCCCGCAGGGCCTCGTTTGAGGGCGGTGGTGGGAGACGGGCGGGAGAGTTCGCGGTCGAGGACCCGGCGTTCAACGCGCTGCTGATCGCCTCCGAGTACGCGCTGGCCCGGATCGCCCGCGAGCTGGGCGCCACGAGCACGGCCCGCAGTGCGCGCGCTGAGCGGCTGACGGCGGCGCTGGTGGAGCGGCTGTGGGACCCGGCGGAGGGCATGTTCTTCTGCCGGGACGTCACGACCGGGGAGCTCATCCCCGAGCGCGGCGTGGCAGGCCTCGTCCCGCTGCTCCTGCCTGCCCTGCCCTGCGACGTCGCCGACAGTCTCGTACGGACCCTGCGCGGGCCGCACTTCGGGCTCGGCGGCGCCACCCGGCTCGTACCGAGTTACGACCTGACCGGTGAGGCCTTCGATCCGCACCGGTACTGGCGGGGCCCGGCCTGGTTCAACACCAACTGGATGCTGGAGCGCGGCCTCAGGCTGCACGGGGAGCAGGCCCTCGCGAACCGCCTCCGCAGCTCACTGCTCGACACGGCGGGCGCCTCCGGATTCGCGGAGTACGTGACCCCGTACAGCGGCGAGGCCTGCGGAGCGACCGGCTTCAGCTGGACCGCCGCGCTGACGCTCGACCTGCTGCACGACCACGACCACCAGCACGAGCCGGGCCCTTCACGGAGCGCGGCGCAGCACGTAAGCGATCACGTAGGCGAAGAGATCGGCAAGGGTGCCAAGGGAGGGAACCAGGTATGACGGACCGGCAGCATCTGCTCGTGCACGGTGGGACGTTCGCGGCCGTGGGTGACGGCGGGGACATCAGCGGAGTGCGCGGCAGCGGCTCCCCCGACGGGCTGTTCGTACGCGACGCCCGGCATCTGAGCCGCTGGCAGCTGACCGTCGACGGCGCGGTGCCCGAGGCGCTGTCGCCGGTCACGGACGGCGACGTGGCGCGCTGTGTCCTCGTACCGCGCGGGGGCCGGCAGGAGCCGCCCGCGTACACGCTCTTCCGTGAACAGGCCGTCGCCGACGGCGCGTTCGTCGAGTCGTTGCGCGTCACCAGCAATCGGCCGGTGCCGACGACGGTCCGGATCGCGGTCACCGCGGACGCCGACTTCTCGGACCAGTTCGAGCTGCGCTCCGACCACCGTACATACGCGAAGATCGGCGCCGTCCGCTCCCGCGAAATCCTGGACGACGGCATCGAGTTCAGCTACCGGCGCGGCGAGTGGCGTTCTTGTACGACGGTCACCGCCGAGCCCGCGCCTGACGGTGTCGAGGAGACGGGTACGGGCGCCCGTCGCCTGGTCTGGGCCCTCGACCTGGAGCCGCACGGTTCCGCCGAACTGGCTCTGCGGGTCGCGGCCCGCCCGCACGGCACACCGCACCCGGAGGTGCCCGCGTCCCCGTCCGCCGTGAACGAGCAACTCCGCGCGCTGGAGGGCGAGTTCACCGAGGGCGTGCCCTTCCCGACGGGCTGGCCCGAGCTGGCCGCGGCCTGCGAGCGGGGCCTCGCCGATCTGGCCGTCCTCCAGGTCCCGGCAACGGGCCCCGATGGAGAGGAACTTCGTGTCCCGGCGGCCGGAGTCCCCTGGTTCCTGACGCTGCTCGGCCGGGACGCGCTCCTCACCTCCCTGTTCGCGCTCCCCTACCGCCCCCAGCTCGCCGCCGCCACCCTGCCCGCGCTCGCCGCGGCCCAGGCGACCGCGACCGGCACCGGAGCGGTGGCCCAGCCGGGCAAGATCGTGCACGAGGTACGGCACGGGGAGCTGGCGCACTTCGGGCAGGTGCCGTACGGGCGTTACTACGGCTCGGTCGACGCCACGCCGCTCTTCCTGGTGCTGCTGGGCGCGTACGTCGAGCAGACCGGCGATGTCGCGACCGCTCGCCGTCTCGAGCCGCACGCCCGCGCGGCGATCGGCTGGATGCTGGACCACGGCGGCCTCACCTCGCGCGGCTACCTCGTCTACCGCGCCGACGAGGGCGGCCTCGCCAACCAGAACTGGAAGGACTCCCCCGGCGCCATCTGCTCCGCCGACGGCAGCCGCGCCACCGGGCCGGTGATGGCCGCGGGTGCGCAGGGGTACGCGTACGACGCCCTGCGCCGTACCGCGCATCTGTCGCGCACGGTGTGGGACGACGAGGTGTACGCGGCGCTGCTGGAGCAGGCGGCGAGCGACCTCCGCGACCGCTTCCAGCGGGACTTCTGGATGCCCGAACGCGCCTTCCCCGCGCTGGCGTTGGACGGCGACGGCAACCAGGTGGACGCGCTGGCCTCCGACGCCGGGCATCTGCTGTGGTCGGGGTTGTTGGACAAGGAGTACGGGGAGTTGGTGGGGCGGCGGTTGCTGGAGCCGGACTTCTTCTCGGGGTGGGGGGTGCGGACGGTGGCCTCCGGGCAGGCCGCCTACCATCCGCTGTCGTATCACCGGGGGTCGGTGTGGCCGCACGACAACGCCTTGATCACACTGGGGTTGGCGCGGTACGGGCTCCATGACGAGGCCCGGACGGTCGCGCATGCGCTGGTGGACGCGGCGACGACGGCCGGCCACCGGCTCCCGGAGGTCCTTGCGGGCTACGGCCGCGACAGTCAGGGGGAGCCGGTGCCTTACCCGCACGCGTGCGTGCGGGAATCCCGGTCGGCGGCGGCTCCTTTGGCGTTGCTGACTGCCGTCGGGGGCGCCTGAGCTCGAGCTCAGGCAGCGCTGGCGTCGACCTTGATGTTGTAACTGACCTGCTTGCCGTTGACCGCGGTGGTAGTGACGGTGACAGCGCGGATGTCGGTGCCGGCAGTGACCTTGCAGCGGATCGTGGCGCCGACCCGGGCCGGGAGGTGCTCAGGACACGCGCGTGAGCGCTGCTGCCCGTACTGCCCGTACTCAGAGGTCGTCCACGTCGACCAGCCCGTCCTGGATGGCGCGGGCCACCAGGCTTGCCTTGGTCCGCGCGGGGCGGCCGACGTTCGCGTACTTGATCCGCACCCGGTCCAGATACGAGTTGACCGTCCGTACGGAGATGCCGAGACGCTGCGCGACCAGCTCCTTCGACTCCGACTGGAACCACTCGATGAGCACGTTCTCCTCGCGCACGGAGAGCTGGGGGCGGTCGGCGCGGGTGTTCGTTCCCAGCGCGCCGGCCAGCGCGGGCGGCATGTAGGGCCGCTCATCGGCTGCCGCCAGCGTCGCCTCGACCAGGTGGTCCCGGCCCTCACTCTTGGTCAGAAAGGTCGCGGCTCCCAGGTCCAGGCAGTTGAGTGCTGTCTTCTCGTCGTCCCGCATCGAGTAGACGACCACCTGCCGCCCGGCGTCGACGAGTCTTCGAAGGCTGCCGAAGGCGGGGCCGCCCTCGCCCAGTTGCAGATCCAGGACGACGACATCGGCGGTGCTGCCGGGCGCGGTCCAGGCTTCCTGTACGGAGCCGCCGGCCGCGACCACGGTGATGGGCCGCCGTGATGCGGCGTACCACGCCTCTACGCCCGAGAGGATGGCGGGATGGTCGTCCACGACGACCACGCTGACTGGTGCGTTGTCACTCATGCCTGGTCAACTCCGGAGATCGCCGGTCTTCTCCAGCCGGCCTCCACCCACACACTTTCGCCGCGCGTCGTTCGGGCCACGGTCACCTTGGCGTCCATAGCGCGGTCGTGTGCTTGAGCGGCTTCTCCCGTGCCGCGGCCGCCGGCGCAGTCCTCGCTGACCACGCTCACGCGTACCGCGCGGGGTGTCCACACGACGGTCACCCGCGCGGTCGAGCGGGTACGGCCCAGAATCACCGCCAGCGGGTCGACCAGCTCCCTGCGTACCTCCACAGGCACCTCCCCCGGCCGGCCTCGTACGGCCAGGCTCACCTTCACCCCCTGGTGCTCGACCACCTCCACGCACGCCCGCAACTCGTTCAGCAGCGGGTCGGAGACGGCATCGCTCTCCGCGAACAGGCGGCGCATACGGGCGGCTTCCACGCCGCACCGCAGCCTGACCTCCTCGTCGTGCGGGCTCAGCACGCCGTGGCCGAGGCCCACGAGCAGCGGCACCGTCGTCGCCGTCAGGGCGCGGTAGCGCTCCTTGTGGTCACGCTGCATGTCCTCGTGGATGCGTTCCCGGGTACGCAGTTCCTCCTCCTGTGCGGCCGCGGTCCCCGCTGCCGGCGCCGTACCGTGGAGCAGGTGCGTCAGCAGTACACCGACGGAGAGCTGGAAGCCGCAGTCGGAGATCCCCATGACGGCCGACTCGGCGGCGGTCGGCGCCCCCGACAAGAACACAGCGGTCGCGTTGAGTCCGATATGCACCCCGAGGAATGCCGCGAACACCCTGACCCGCAGGTCTGCCAGCAGGAACAGCGCATGCCAGCCGACCAGCCCGAACACCCAGTCCTCCGCCCCTGCCAGCCGCTCCGGCGGGAGCGTGAACGCGCCTGTCGCGGAAACCGTCAGCACCGCGCCCAGGCTCCACCAGCGCACCCTCGGCGGGATCTGCCTGCCGCGCAGCAGATAGGCGCCCCCGGTCGCCGCGACGGCGGCGAGGCAGACGAAGGCCGCTGTCTGTGCCCACGCGGGGCGGTACACGCTCTGGTAGGCCATGAGCTGGTACAGCGAGAGGGTGAACTGCGACAGCAGACTGATCAGCAGCGCGGCCAGTTGAGCCCCGTACAGCAGCTGCCCGCGGATGAGGCGGACGAGGGCCGTGTGCTGTGTCTGGGCGCGGGGCGGACGCGGTACGCCGCCGGTCACCTGCGCTCCGCCCCCTCCTGCCTGTGACGCCCGGGCCGGGCCGTGCCAGCGCCACTGCACGCGGGTCCCGGTGCCCGGATGTGAGGTGACGGAAGCGGAGCCGCCGACCGCGTGCATCCTGCCGACGATGGAACCGGAGATGCCCCGGCGCCGTGCGGGGACGGACTCCGGGTCGAATCCCCGTCCCGCGTCGGACAGTTCGACGACGGTGCCGTTCCCCTCCGCCCATGCCCTGAGCTCCGCTTCCCGCACCCCGGCATGGCGTGCCACATTGGTGACGGCCTCCCGGACCCCGTTGAATATCGCAAGCCCAGGGCCGGACGGGACCGCGAGCGGGCCCTCGATGTGCGTCTTGAGCCGCACCCTGGCCTGCCCCTCACCCTCGGGCACGCAGCCGAGAAGTGCCGCGAGGTCGACGTTCTCCGTCTCGAATCCGGGCATGGCGGACAATGCCTCCAGATCCTGTCTGGCACGGGCGGGCAGCCACGACCAGTCCCGGCCGTCGCCCTGGGAGACCATCAGCAGCGTCGCGCTCGCCGTGTCGTGCAAGGTCGCCAGGTACTCGCGCTCGGCCGCTCTCCGTGCGGCGGCGACATCAGCCTTCCGGCGCGACGCCGCCCTGGCCGCGGCCGCCCGGTCAGCCGCCCGTGCCCGCGCCCGAACCATCAGGAAAGCGGCCCTCGACAGGCCCGCCAGGAAAAGCATGCGCATCAGAGGGATCAACTCCGGGCCGTGCCCGGGCGAGGAGAGGACGTCGCCCAGCGCGCTGACGAGGGCCCCCAACGCGGCCAGGGCAGCCCCGGCCAGGGGGCGCGTCGCCCACTCGTGCTGGAAAGTGATGAGGCTGATGCCGACAATCGCCTCCACCATCACATCCGCGCCGTCGCCGCCGAGCACCGGCTGGGACAGTCCCGTCAGCACCAGCGCGGCCGCGTCCAACGTCCACAGCAGGGCGAACGGGAGCGGGCGGCGCAGCGAGTAGAGGCGCACACCGCAGGCGAGGAGAGCGGGCACCAGCAGAGACATCGCCAGGGGAATGTCCGCCACATCCGCCGAGGCGACGCCCAGCGCACTGCACAGACAGACCACGGTGGACCGGAGCCACACCCCGTACCGCTCGAGGGCCAGGATCAACAGGCGCTCGCTGGACCTGGGGCCGTCCATCGGCTCAGCGGCTCCGCCCCTGTTCCCCTCGCGTCCCCCGTGCCGCATGGGGTCAAGGGTAGTTGAACGGCGATCAAGGTAGAGCGCCCAGCGGGGAGTCGCCGCGAGGCCCGAACACCGATAACGGCCGCTCCTTTGTGGGGCAAACGACCGACACACTCAGCGACTGGACCGGGCTACCGTGCCCGTCGTACGGGACTGACACCGGCCGTGGCGGGCGCCGCAAGAACTCGGGCAGTCCGCCAACAACCAGAAGGTGGAGCAGAGTTGAGCAAAATCCGAAGCGGGCGCGCCAAGTCGGCTACGACCGCGGGGGCCCTTCTGGCCGCCCTCCTCGGCGGCGCTCTCGCCGTCGCCCCGTCCGCGACCGCGGCTGACTACTCCCCTTGCACCTACGGGGCGGTTCTGCACAACAAAGTCACAAACCCCACCTCTTACAAGTACGTCCCTTACGTTGGCAATTCGCCCAATTGCTGGCTGGACTGGGGCATGAGCAATACGGCAGTCCGCGCCCTTCAGAAGAACCTGAATTCCTGCTACGGATACAGGCTGGCAACGGATGGGGACTTCGGAGATCTCACCGAGTCGGCGCTCAAATCCGTTCAGAGGAAGGTGGGCGTCCGGGCGGACGGCGATTACGGCCCCAATACGCGGAATGCGATGGTGTGGGCGAACTACAGCATGGAAACCGGGGCGCGGATCAGCTGTAACTGACGAACAGCCGATCCACCGCCCGGCCCCGCCCCCGGCGTGAACATTCGGGACCGTTCGGTCCGCGTCCATGGCGAGGGGAGGACGCGGCTCGGGCTTGGGCGCCGCCGCTGTTCACAGCGGCGGCGCTCACTCGACCACTTGGGCCGCTGCACCCGCAGCGAACACTCAACCCCCGGACGTGTCCAACTCCGCGTCCTCGCCGATCCCGGCACAGTCGTACGGGTCCTTCAGCCAACCGTCCGGCAGGACAACCCTGTTGTTGCCGGACGTACGTCCGCGTGGCCCGTCCGCGCCCGTCGGCCACGGCTGGTCGAGGTCCAACTCGTCGAGCCCGGAACGAAGTTCGGCCAGTGACGACGTGATCGCCAGGCGCTTACGCATCTCCGAGCCGACCGCGAAACCCTTCAGGTACCAGGCCACGTGCTTGCGGAAGTCGATGACTCCGCGCGCCTCGCCCGCCCGTCTCCCACCACCACCCTCAACGGTGGCCCTTCGGGCCGCCCCTCCTTGTTCGATCCACTCCCCGAGCAGGGTCGCATGGCGGACCATGACGTCGGCCACCTCGCGGAGGGTCGGTCGCGCGTAGTCGCCCGTACGACCCTCGAAGGCGGCCACCAGGTCCGCGAACAGCCACGGGCGGCCCAGGCAACCGCGCCCCACGACCACCCCGTCGCAACCCGTCACCCGCACCATCCGCAGCGCGTCGTCCGCCGACCAGATGTCGCCGTTGCCGAGGACGGGAATCTCCGGCACGTGCTCCTTGAGGCGGGCGATCGCCTCCCAGTCCGCCGTGCCGCCGTAGTGCTGCGCGGCCGTCCTGCCGTGGAGGGCGATCGCCGTCACGCCCTCCTCGACCGCGATCCGGCCCGCGTCCAGGTACGTGATGTGGTCGTCGTCGATGCCCTTGCGCATCTTCATCGTGACCGGCAGGTCCCCGGCGCCGCTCACCGCCTCGCGCAGGATCGCGCGCAGCAGGTGGCGCTTGTACGGGAGGGCCGAGCCGCCGCCCTTGCGCGTCACCTTCGGTACGGGGCAGCCGAAGTTGAGGTCGATGTGGTCGGCGAGGTCCTCCTCCGCGATCATGCGGACGGCCTTGCCGACGGTCGCCGGGTCGACTCCGTACAGCTGGATCGAGCGCGGCGTCTCCGAGGCGTCGAAGTGGATCAGCTGCATGGTCTTCTCGTTGCGCTCGACCAGCGCCCGCGTCGTGATCATCTCGCTGACGAACAGACCCTTGCCGCCGCTGAACTCCCTGCACAGCGTGCGGAACGGCGCGTTCGTGATCCCGGCCATGGGGGCGAGGACGACGGGCGGCCGCACCGGGTGCGGGCCGATCGACAGCGGGGCGTTCACGAGAGGTGTGGGCGTGGGCATGGCCCCATTGTCCCGTACGCCGACGGGCACGAGCCACGGCCTTTCGGCGACCGACCGAGGTCGTTAGTTAGGCGCACTACCGATATCGGCGTACCCTGATGGAATGCCCGAGCTCAGCCACCGCCGACGCATGCTCGTCCTCGCGATCTGCTGTATGAGCCTGCTGATCGTGAGCCTCGACAACACCGTGCTGAACGTCGCGCTGCCCTCGATGCAGCGCGAACTGCACGCGAGTACGGCCGGACTCCAGTGGACGATCGACGCGTACACGCTGGTACTCGCCTCGCTGCTGATGCTCGCGGGCTCGACGGCAGACCGTATCGGCCGCAAGCGGGTCTTCATGGCGGGCCTGGTCGTCTTCACAGTCGGCTCGGTGCTGTGTTCCCTCGCGCCGAACCTCGAATCGCTCATCGCCTTCCGGATGGTGCAGGCGGTGGGCGGTTCGATGCTCAACCCGGTCGCGATGTCGATCATCACCAACACGTTCACGGAGCCGCGCGAGCGCGCCCGCGCCATCGGGGTGTGGGGCGGTGTCGTCGGCATATCGATGGCGGCCGGCCCTCTGATCGGCGGCGTTCTCGTGGACTCGGTCGGCTGGCGCTCGATCTTCTGGATCAACCTCCCGGTGGGCCTGGCAGCGCTCCTGCTCACCCTCCGGTACGTCCCCGAGTCCCGCGCCCCGAAGGCCCGTCGCCCCGACCCGGTCGGCCAGCTCCTGGTGATCGCGCTGCTCGGCTCCCTGACGTACGCGATCATCGAGGCCCCCCACGCGAGCGCCCCCACAGTCATCGCCTTCGGCGCCCTGGCCCTGGCCGCCCTGCTGAGCCTCCTGTGGTACGAGCCACGCCGTGCCGAACCCCTCATCGACCTGCGCTTCTTCCGGTCGGCGCCGTTCAGCGGGGCCACGGTCGTGGCGATCAGCGCGTTCGCGGCACTCGGCGGCTTCCTCTTCCTCTCGACGCTCTATCTGCAGAACGTACGCGGGCTCACCGCCCTGAGCGCGGGCCTGTGGATGCTCCCCATGGCCGCCTTGACCTTCGTGTCCGCCCCGCTGTCCGGCCGCCTGATCGGCAGCCGCGGCCCTCGCCTCTCGCTCCTGGTCGCCGGGGTCGCGATGACCGCGAGCGGGGTGCTCTTCGCCGCCTTCGAGGCCGAGACCTCGAACGTCACGCTCGTCATCGGCTACGTCCTCTTCGGCCTCGGCTTCGGCTTCGTCAACGCCCCCATCACCAACACCGCCGTCTCCGGCATGCCCCGCGCCCAGGCCGGTGTCGCCGCCGCGGTCGCCTCCACCAGCCGCCAGATCGGCCAGACCCTGGGCGTGGCCGTGGTCGGCGCCGTACTCGCCTCGGGCCTGGGCTCGCTCCCGTACCGCGAGGTCTACGTCTCAGCCGCCCGCCCCGGCTGGTGGATCATCGCGGCCTGCGGCCTCGCGGTCCTGCTCGTCGGCGCCCTGACGAGCGGCCGCTGGGCCCGCCGAACCGCCGAACGCACCGCGGAACGGCTGGAGTCGGCGGAGGTCAAGGAACAGGCGGACGTACTGGCCTGAGGCTCTCAGCCCCGCTCGAGGGCGATCGCGTGCAGCTTCTCCAGGCGTTCGCGGGACTCGGTGTCGACCGGGGCGAATGTCAGCATGCGGGGGCCGTTGTGCGGGCCCAGCCACAGGTCGGTGCTGTCCACGGTGAGCAGGCCGACGTGGGCGTTGGTGAACTGCTTGCGTTTGCTGCTCGACGTCACGACCTCGTGCCGCTCCCAGATCCTCCGGAATTCCGGCGACTCGGTACGCAGCCGGCTGAGCAGCATCTTCCAGGCGGGCTCGGCGAGATGACCGGCCATCGAGGCGCGGAACTTGGCCGCCATGACCCGCATGGTCTCCTCCAGCCGCACGAGCGACGACTGCCAGTCCTCGTTCGTGAAGCACAGGAGCATGCAGTTGCGGTCCTCCGGCGGGATGGCGTCGAGGTCGCAGAACAGCAGCCCGTACGTGCGGTTGTGGGCGAGGATGTCGTACCGGCTGTTCTGGATGGAGGCCGGGATCGGATCCAGCTGTCGCAGGAGGGCCCGCTGGGCATCGGTGACCGACGCGCAGTGCGCGCCGGGTGCGGGGTCGACGGCCCCCGCCAGGTTGAACAGGTGCGCACGCTCGCTCCCGTCGAGCATCAGCGTGCGGGCGAGGGCGTCGAGGACCTGGACGGAGACCTGGATGTCCCTGGCCTGCTCGAGCCACGTGTACCAGGTGACGCCGACCGCGGAGAGCTGCGCGACCTCCTCGCGGCGCAGGCCCGGGGTGCGCCGTCGGCGGCCTCGCGGCAGGCCCACCTGCTCGGGGGTGACGTGCTCGCGGCGATGGCGCAAGAAGGCGGCGAGTTCATGCCGCCGGATCTCCGACTCCTTCGCCCCGCGAGCCTCGTCGGCCTGCTGGGCGCCGGGCGGCACGGCGTCCCGTACCGCCGTCTTCCGTGCAGCCGTCTCCTGGGCCATGCTCGTCATGCCTCCAGCCTGCCGCCACGCCAAGCCTGTTGCCAGGTACTGCTGCTACCAGGATAAGAAGACTCTGGTACCAGGCTGAGAGTCGGCCAAAGCTGAGGGACGTGACTGAAACGACGACTCTCGACCGCAGTGCCGCCCGCTCCCCCGCCGCCCCGCCCGTACTCGGCGGACTCGGACTCTTCACCGTGCTCCTCGGCGCGGCGCTCCCCCTCATCGACTTCTTCATCGTCAACGTCGCCCTGCCGACGATCGGCCGCGACCTGTCCGCCGGCGAGGCGGTCCTGGAGCTCGTCGTCGCCGGATACGGAGTCTCGTACGCCGTGCTCCTCGTCCTCGGCGGACGGCTCGGCGACATGTTCGGCCGGCGTCGACTCTTCCTCGCCGGTATGGCCGCTTTCGGGCTGACCTCGCTGGCCTGCGGCCTGGCGCCCACCGCCTGGACCCTGGTCGCGGCACGCGTCGCACAGGGCGCGGCAGCCGCGGCGATGCTGCCGCAGGTCCTCGCCACCATCCAGTCGGCGACTCAAGGACCGCGCCGCGCCAAGGCCATGAGCCTGTACGGAGCGACCGCCGGGCTCTCCATGGTCGCGGGCCAGATCCTCGGCGGCGTCCTGGTCGCCGCGAACATCGCGGGCACGGAATGGCGTTCGGTATTTCTCGTGAACGTCCCGGTCGTCCTGCTCGGCCTGGTCCTGGCCGCACGCACCGTTCCCGAGACCCGGTCGCAGCACCCCGAGCCGGTGGACGTCCCCGGCACACTGCTGCTGGCCGTCTCCCTGCTGACCCTGCTGGCGCCGCTGACCGAGGGCCGGGCGGCGGGCTGGCCGCTGTGGACCTGGCTGGCACTGGCGGCGTTCCCCTTCGCGGCGACGGCGTTCTATCTCGTCGAGCGCCGGGAGGACCGTCAGGGCCGTACGCCCCTGGTGCCGCCGAGCCTGTTCGCGCTGGCGTCGCTGCGCCGGGGCCTGGCCATGGTGGTGCCGTTCTCGATCGGCTTCAGCGGCTTCATGTTCGTGATCGCGGTGGCGCTGCAGCAGGGTGCCGGGCTCGGCCCGGTCCCGGCCGGACTCGCGCTGGCGCCCATGGCGGTGGTGTTCCTCGTCGTCTCGCTCTGGGGCCCGCGGCTCGTCACCCGATACGGAACCCGCATCGTGACCGTCGGCGGACTGATCCAGGGTCTCGGCGTGGCGCTCATCGCCCTCGCCGCCTGGCGCTCCTGGCCGGACCTCGGCGTGGTGGAACTGCTGCCGGGCGCGGCCGTGGCGGGCGCGGGCCAGGCCCTCCAACTCCCCATCCTTTTCCGTGTGATCCTCTCCGAGGTCCCGCCCGCCCGGGCCGGAGTCGGCAGCGGCGTGATGATCACGGTCCAGCAGTCGGCCCTCGCCCTGGGCGTCGCCTCCCTCGGCACCCTCTTCCTCGGCCTGGTCCCGAGCATGGGCATGCGAGATGCCCTGGTCACCACGCTGTTGGTGCAGTTGGCGGGCATCGTCCTGACGATCCTGCTGAGTCTGCGTCTACCGCGCAAGATCAGCTAGAGCCCCTGGCCTCGACGCCGTTCGTGTGCCAACTCTCCTCATAAGTACCCCCTGTTGATGTTGGTCTTGCTGCACACTCGCTCTGCGAGCCACCCCACAAGAGGAGTTCGTCATGCTGCAGATCAACACAAGCAAGGTGAGCCGCTGGGACCAGCACGGCCGCGAGCACGTCGTACGGGTTCAACGCTCTGGCGTGCAGCGCACGATCAGATGCGATACGTGCGGCTGGCGGAAGGGCGCCCAGTTCCTGCCGTGGCTGAAGGCGGAGGAACACCTGGCGGAGGCGCATCAGGCGACGGTGGATCCGTCGGAGGGATAGCGGAGCCGGTCCCTACCGTGCCCGCCCGGTGCCCACCAGCTGGCTCCGCAGCCGGGCCGCGTCCTGGGCCGGCGGCAGTCCGTACGCCCGTCGGTACTCGCGGTTGAACTGCGTCGCGCTCATATAGCCGACCCCTTCGGCGACCACGGCAGCCGTGGTGTCGCCGGCGAGGAGACGGCGGCGGGCCTCCTGAAGCCGCAGATGCTTCTGGAAGCGCAACGGGCTCATGCCGGTCGCGGACTTGAAGTGGCGGTGCAGAGTGGCGGGGCTCATATGGGCCACTGCCGCGATCTTCTCGATGCTGAGCGGCTCGGTGTAGTGCTCGCAGATCCACCTGGCCGCCGTGCGGACCCGGGCGGCGGCGGTGTCCCCCAGCGTGAAGTGACGCAGGGTCGGGCCGAGGGGACTGCCGAGCAGGCGGTAGAGGATCTCGCCCTCGATACGGTTCGCCAGGGGGCGGATGTCCTCCGGAGTGTCGAGCAGCCGTACCCATCGGGTGACCGCGTCGACGATCTCGGGGGTCATCGGTGCGGTGATCTGCCCGCCGGGCTCGGGCTCCGGACCGGTGGGCGTGACGGGGTCCGTTCCGTCCAGTTCCAGCAGGAGGTCGGCGAGCATCGTGCCGTCGAGGCGCAGCACCGCCGAGCGGTACGGCAGCCGCTCGAACGTAGAGGTGACCGGCAGCACGAGCGAGTTGAAGAGCATCTCCCCGCTCCCGGTCGTCCAGCTCCTCTCGCCCGCGACACTGCTCTTGGAGCCGTCGACGATGAAGCAGATCATGGGCTCGTACAGCAGGTCGATGGGGGTGATGGGCTCGTCCAGCCGCACCAGCCGGAGGCGTGGCACCGCGGAGTCGGACCACCAGTCGTCGCCGTGCCGGGCGATGGCCGACGCGAGCTCGTCCAGCATGAAGCGCTCCCTGAGTAGCGGGTCCTGAGTGGGGTCCCGAGCGGGCATCCTGAGAGGATCAGGCAATCCTATGCGGTCCTTGCCCCATGACCGCTGGGTGCCCGCGCTCGTAGCGTCGACGGCATGACACAGCAGGACACAGACCAGCAGGGCACAGACCAGAGCCGGAAGTTGCCGACCCGCAAGCTCGGCACGCAGGGCCTTGAGGCCGGGGCGATCGGTCTCGGCACGATGGGCATGACCATGGCGTACGGCGCCGGTGACGAGCCCGGCGGCATCGCCACCATCCGCAGGGCGTACGAGCTCGGCGTCACCCTCTTCGACACCGCCGAGCTGTACGGCATGGGCACCGGCAGCAACGAGCAGTTGCTCGGCCGGGCCGTGAAGGACTTCCGCGACGACGTGGTCATCGCCACCAAGTTCGGCTTCGACATGAGCGCCCCGCAGACCGGCGCGGGCATGACGCTGAACAGCCGCCCCGACCACATCCGCGAGGTCACCGAGAACAGCCTGCGCCACCTCGGCACGGAGTACATCGACGTCCTCTACCAGCACCGGGTCGACCCGGACGTACCCATCGAGGACGTGGCGGGCACCGTCGGCGAACTGATCGCCGAAGGCAAGGTGCGGTATCTCGGACTCAGCGAGGCCGGCCCGGACATCCTGCGGCGCGCCCACGCCGTCCACCCGGTGTCCGTGCTGCAGACCGAGTACTCGGTGTTCGAGCGGGCCGTCGAGGCCGAAGTACTGCCCGTGGTACGCGAGTTGGGCATCGGCTTCGTACCGTACTCACCGCTGGGCCGCGGCTTCCTCACCGGCGAGGTGAGGCCCGCCGCCGAATACCCGGCGGACGACATGCGCAGCTGGGACGACCGCTGGCAGCCCGGCAACTACGAGAAGAACCTGGCCGCCATCCGCGAGCTGACCGCACTGGCCGACGCGAAGGGCATCACGGTCACGCAGTTGGCGCTGGCCTGGCTGCTCGCCCAAGCCGACGACATCGTGCCCATCCCCGGCACCCGCAGCCCGCGGCGCCTCGCCGAGAACGTCGCGGCGGCGCAGGTCACGCTCACACCGCAGGACTTGGCCCGCGTCCAGGAGATCCTGCCGCGGGGCGCGGCGGGATCCCGCTACCCGGAGGCGATCATGCCGTCATGGTGAGGCCCGGGGGCCCTGGTAAGGCCCGGGGGCTGCTGATGGATCTCAGGCGCGCAGGCCTCGTAGCACCAGGTCCATGACCGCCTCGAACTCCGCGTCGATCCCCGGCCGTTCCCATTCCGGGGCGTAGACCGGGTCGTGGAAGCGGCCCGTGGCCTGGAAGAGGGCGCGGGCGGTGGCCGCCGGGTCGGCGGTGGTGAAGACACCGGCGTCGACACCGGCCCGGACGATCTCCGTCAGCTGGCCGGTCAGGTCGTCGAGATGCCGGCCGACCGCCTCGCCGTTCTCGTGGGCCAGCACGCTGTACGTGGCGAACAGCTCGGGATCGTCTCCCGCCTTGCGGCGCTTGGCGGCGAAGAGGGCCCCGAGCCAGTCGCGCACCCGGGCCTCCGGGTCCCGTTCGCCCTCGGCGACGATGCCGGACAGGGCTTCCGTCGTACGGTCCAGCCATCGCATCGTCACCGCCTCCCGCAGCGCCGCCTTCGTACGGAAGTGCCGGTAGACGCTGCCATGGCTGACGCCCAGCGCACGGGCCACGTCCACCACGGTGGCCTTGGCCGGGCCATGGCGGCGCAGCACCTCCTCGGTCGCTTCGAGGATGCGCTCGGCGGTCAGAGTCCCGGTGGTCGCCATGTCGATGACCGTACCTGGCGGCGGGGTCAGCGTTCGCTGTCGAGGTGTGCCATCTGCTGCTCGGGGTAGCGCTCGCCCGCGACGGCGTCGGCCGGCACCGCGTCCTCGATCGCGGCGAGGTCGGCGGCGTCGAGGGTGACGTCCAGCGCGCCGAGCGCCTCGGTCAGCCGGTCCCGGCGCCGGGCGCCGATCAACGGCACGATGTCCTCGCCGCGGGACAGCACCCAGGCGATGGCGATCTGCGCGACCGAGACACCCTTCTGCTCGGCGATCTTCCGCAACGCCTCGACGAGACCCAGGTTGTGCTGGAGGTTCTCGCCCTGGAAACGGGGCGAGAACGCGCGGAAGTCGTTCGGCGCCAGCTGCCGGTCCGCGGTGAAGTGCCCGGAGATCAGCCCACGGGAGAGCACGCCGTACGCCGTGACGCCGATCCCCAGCTCACGGGTGACCGGCAGCACCTTGTCCTCGATGCCGCGCGAGATGAGCGAGTACTCGATCTGCAGGTCCGCGATCGGCGCGGTCGCGGCGGCCCGGCGGATCGTCTCGGCGCCGACCTCGCTGAGGCCGATGTGCCGGACGTACCCCTTCTCGACCAGTTCCGCGATCGCGCCGACCGTCTCCTCGATCGGTACGTCCGGGTCGAGGCGGGCGATGCGGTAGACGTCGATGTGCTCGACGCCGAGGCGCTGAAGCGAGTACGCGGCGAAGTTCTTGACCGCGGCCGGCCGGCCGTCGTAACCGACCCAGCCGCCGTCCGGGTCGCGCAACGCCCCGAACTTCACGCTGGTGAGCGCCTGTTCGCGCCGCGAGGCGGGCGCGGTCCTGAGCGCCTCGCCGATCAGCATCTCGTTGTGGCCCATGCCGTAGAAGTCGCCGGTGTCGAGCAGGGTCACGCCCGCTTCGAGGGCGGCATGGACGGTCGCGATGGACTCGGCGCGGTCGGCCTCGCCGTACAACGCCGACATGCCCATGCAGCCGAGGCCGAGCGCGGAGACCTGAGGGCCGGTCGTTCCGAGAGGGCGGGTTTGCATACGAGCTCCTTGGGGTCCCGGCGGGGACGGAAGGCCCCGCCGGATGGGGTGTCGTACATCCACCACCCACCCTGACATGACAACTGACAGATTTCAATATCTGTTATCCGTCAGCTGTCATGTGTCAGCGATTGCTATCCAGGCACGGCTCAGCCCTGCCGGAGAGGCAGCGCCAGGTCCACGACCGCCCGGCCGCCGTCGAAGGTCCCCGTACGAGCCACCGAGCCGTTCAGCAGGTCCGCCCGGTACAGCCGCTGCTTGCCGTCGACGCGCAGGACGGCGTACGCGGTGTTCGAGCCGGAACGGGTCGAGGTGTAGATGTCGAAGCCCGCACTCGGGCCGGCGTCCACGCCGAGTTTGCCGGTGGGCGCGAGGTTGCCCGCGTTGGCCGGGGACTGGATGGAGACCTGGTCGAGGGCCGTGTCGAGGTCGAAGAGGGTGGTGGCGGTGTTCGCGGCGAGATCGTTGTTCGTGTACGCGGCTCCCGTCACCCCCTGCGCCGTGGCGCCCGTCGTGGCGGGCGGGACCGGCGGGTTGGTGAGCGTGCCGTCGACCGCGGTGGTGCCGGCTGGCGGGGCGCCGGCCGGGTCGTCGATGTTGTGGCGGAGGTTCTGGCCGGTGTCGCTGATGACCCGCAGCCGGTTCGCGGCCGGGTTGAAGTCGACGCCGAAGGAGTTGCCCTGCAGGGCGACGCTCAGCTGCGAGACCTTGGTGGCCTTGGCGCCGATCTCGCGGATCGTGTAGATGCCGCCGCGGTCGCCGACGCCGTACAGCTTGCCGTTCTGTACGCGGTAGTCGATGCCGATGAGCTTGCTGTCGCCCTTGAGGCCGTTCACCTTGCCGAGCGGGAGGGTGCGGTTCGGCTGGTCGACGCGGAACTTGACGAGTCGCTGGTTGTCGGTGAGCCCGATGGCGCTGAGCCGCCCACCGGAGCCCGCGGGCAGCGACCCCGCCCCGCCCTTGGCCTCTATCGCGGCAGGGGACGCCGCCCCCGGGGCCGCCCCCTGCTCCCCGTCACTCCCCGCGCCGCAGCCGACGGTTCCGATGGCCAGTGCCATGGCCGCGACGGCGATGATTGCCTGCTTACGCATTGATGCCCCCGTGAGAGGTCCGGCGGCCCACCCCCTGCGGGCCGCGCATGCCCTCTCTTCGGAGCGATTTGCCCCGCGGATTGCGAAAGCCCCGGTTCGTTACGTCCGTTACGGACGTGACAGAACCGGGGCATTTCTACGGGGCCGCGGCGGGGTTGCTGCAGAGGGTTCATTTCCCCAAGCCCGCCCCTTCCCGAAGCCAGGGGCTCCGCCCCCTGGACCCCCGCTGGGGACTACGCCCCCAGAACCCCCCTCGGGGCTGCGCCCCAGAACCCCCCCCTCGGGGCTGCGCCCCTGACCCCCCACGGGCTCCGCACCGGACCCCGGCCATGGGTTGCACCCCTGCACCCGCTCGGGGCTCCGCACCGGACCCCGGCCATGGGTTGCACCCCTGCACCCGCTCGGGGCTCCGCACCGGACCCCTTCGGGGGCCAGCCCTCGACCCCCGCTCCTCAAACGCCGGACGGGCTGATTTTCAGCTCGTCCGGCGCTCAAGGCGAGGCCGCCAAACCGTCACCCACCCACCCCGACACCCGCCCACTCGCACTCTGCAGACCGCCCCAGGCACAACCAGCCCGTCCGGCGTTTGAGGACGAGGCCGTTCAGGCCGATGCGGGGTCTGGGGCGGCAGCCCCAGCGGGGTCCAGGGGCAGCGCCCATGGTGGGGTTCTGGGGCGAAGCCGCCCCAGGGGGGTCGGCTGCTAGGGGGGCGCCCCCCTAGCAGCCGACCAGCCGGCTGGCGAGGTACCCCTCGATCTGGTCGAGAGACACCCGCTCCTGCTTCATCGAGTCCCGCTCCCGCACAGTCACCGCATTGTCGTCGAGCGTGTCGAAGTCCACCGTCACGCAGAACGGCGTACCGATCTCATCCTGCCGCCGGTAGCGGCGGCCGATGGCGCCGGCGTCATCGAACTCGATGTTCCAGTTCTGCCGCAGCGCAGAAGCCAGCCCCTTGGCCTTAGGGGAAAGCTCCGGGTTACGCGAAAGCGGCAGCACCGCGACCTTCACCGGAGCGAGGCGGTGGTCCAGCCGCAGCACGGTCCGCTTCTCCATCTTGCCCTTGGCGTTGGGCGCCTCGTCCTCGATGTAGGCGTCGAGGAGGAAGGCCAGCATCGCGCGGCCGACACCGGCCGCGGGCTCGATGACGTACGGAGTCCAGCGCTCGCTCGCCTCCTGGTCGAAGTACGAGAGATCCTGCCCGGAAGCCTTCGAGTGCGCGGAGAGGTCGAAGTCGGTCCGGTTCGCGACACCCTCCAGCTCACCCCACTCGTTGCCGCCGAACTGGAAGCGGTACTCGATGTCCGCCGTGCGCTTCGAGTAGTGGGAGAGCTTCTCCTGCGGGTGCTCGTACCACCGCATGTTCTCCTCGCGCAGACCCAGGCCCGTGTACCAGTTCCAGCGCTGCTCCATCCAGTACTCCTGCCACTTCTCGTCCTCGCCCGGCTTGACGAAGAACTCCATCTCCATCTGCTCGAACTCGCGCGTACGGAAGATGAAGTTGCCCGGAGTGATCTCGTTCCGGAAGGACTTGCCCATCTGCGCGATGCCGAACGGCGGCTTGCGGCGCGAAGTCTGCTGCACCTGGGCGAAGTTGGTGAAGATGCCCTGCGCGGTCTCGGGCCGCAGGTAGGCGACGGAGCCGCTGTCCTGGGTGGGGCCGAGGTGCGTGGAGAGCAGGCCGGAGAACTGCTTGGGCTCGGTGAACTGGCCCTTGTTGCCGCAGTGCGGGCAGTTGACGTCGGCGAGGCCGTTCTCGGGCGCGCGGCCGTGCTTGGCCTCGTACGCCTCCTCCAGGTGGTCCGCGCGGAACCGCTTGTGACAGGAGGTGCACTCGGTGAGCGGGTCGGTGAAGGTCGCGACGTGACCGGAGGCCACCCAGACCTCGGTCGCCAGGATCACCGAGGAGTCGATACCCACGACGTCCTCGCGCGACGTCACCATGTAGCGCCACCACTGGCGCTTGAGGTTCTCCTTGAGCTCGACACCCAGCGGCCCGTAGTCCCAGGCGGCGCGCTGGCCGCCGTAGATCTCACTGCACGGGTAGACGAAGCCACGGCGCTTGCTCAGGCTGACGATGGTGTCGATCTTGTCGGCGGCCACGGTGCTCTCTTCATTACGACGATTACGGACAGGTGCGGCGCGTAGCGCCTCGATGAGGGGTGGTGGTCGGGAGACGGGCGGGAGAAGCATTGCTTGAGGAGCGATTGCTTCAGGAGCGAATGCTTCAGATTACCGGCGGTCCCGCCCCCCGGATCAAATCGGTTCGGAGTCACGGACGGCCAGAGGACCTGAGCAGGGCGTGAGCAGGGCCCGAGCAGGGGTTTTCCGGCCTTACCGGCCTCTTACCAGGCGCTTGTTGACAATCGTTTCCACTTTCACTGAAAATGGGTGTCATGAACGTACGACGACGCCTTGCCCGCTCTCGAATAAACACCGCCGGGACCGCGGCACTGGCGGCCACCGCCCTCGCGATCGGCACCCTGTCCGGCTGCTCCTCCGACTCCAACGCCGCGGAGGGTGAGGGCGAAGGCGGCAAGCTCGACGTCGTGGCGTCGTTCTATCCGATGCAGTTCCTCGCGGAGCAGATCGGCGGGGACCACGTCAGTGTGACCTCCCTGACGGAGCCCGGCCAGGAGCCGCACGACCTGGAGATCAGCGCCCAGCAGACCGCGAAGCTCCAGGAAGCGGACGCGATTCTCTATCTGAAGGGTCTGCAGCCCTCCGTCGACGAGGCGGTGGGGCAGTCCGAGGTCAAGACGAAGGTCGACGCGGCCACGCTGACGAAGCTCGAGGACCTCGGCACCGAGGACAGCCACGGGCACGGCGAAGGCGAAGAAGAACACGCCGGCGAAGAGGAGCACGCCGGCGAGGAGGAGCACGCGGGCGAGGAAGAGGGGCACGCCCTCGATCCGCACGTCTGGCTGGACCCGGTGAAGTACGCCGAGATCGCCGAGGGCGTCGGCAAGGCCCTCGAGAAGCAGGACCCGGACAACGCGGCGGACTACAAGAAGAACACCGCGGACCTCGTGAAGAAGCTGGACGACCTCAACACGGAGTTCGAGGGCGGCCTCAAGAACACCAAGACGAAGGTCTTCTTCACCAACCACGCGGCCTTCGGCTACCTCGCCCAGCGCTACGGCCTGACCATGGAGGCCATCTCAGGACTGGAGCCCGACAGCGAGCCCAGCGCGGCGCGGGTCAAGGAACTCCAGGAGGAGGCGAAGGCGGACGGCGTCACCACCGTCTTCTACGAGACACTGGTATCCGACAAGACCGCGAAGACCCTGGCCGCGGACGCCGGTCTCAAGACTGATGTACTCGACCCTCTCGAGGGCATCACCGACAAGTCCAAGGGCGACGACTACTTCCAGGTCATGCAGGCGAACCTGACGGCGCTGGAGAAGGCCCTCGGCCAGAAGTGATCGCGTTCAGTGCACGCGGGAGTGCACGCGATATGAAGCAGCGAACGGAAGGCGCGAGCCATGAAGGCTGACCGGCCCGGGGAACCCGTCATCTCCCTGCGCGGAGTGACGGCCGAACTCGGCTCGCGCCCCGTCCTGCGCGGCATCGACCTCACCGTGCACCACGGCGAGGTCGTCGCACTGCTCGGCGCCAACGGCTCCGGTAAGTCCACGGCCGTCCGCACGGTCATCGGTCAAGTCCCGGTCACCCGGGGCGAGATCGAGCTGTTCGGCACACCGCGGCGCCGTTTCAGCGACTGGGCGCGTGTGGGGTACGTACCGCAGCGCACGACGGCCGCGGGCGGGGTGCCCGCGACGGTGACCGAGGTCGTGTCGTCGGGGCGGCTGTCCCGGACCCGCTTCGGTTTCCTGCGCAAGGCGGACCGCGAGGCCGTCCACCAGGCCCTCGAACTGGTCGGCATGGCGGACCACGCCAAGCACTCCGTCGACGCGTTGTCGGGCGGCCAGCATCAGCGCGTACTCATCGCCCGTGCTCTCGCCTCCCAGCCCGACCTGCTGATCATGGACGAGCCGATGGCGGGCGTCGATCACGCCAGCCAGGAGATGCTCGCCGAGACCCTGCGCGAACAGGTCGGCCAGGGCGCGTCCGTACTCCTCGTACTGCACGAGCTGGGCCCGCTGGAGCCGTTGATCAAGCGCGCGGTCGTCCTGCGGGACGGCTGTGTGGCGCACGACGGTCCGCCCCCGCCCGCGGTCGGCCAGCATGCCCTGCCCGGCCACGACCACGTACACCCGCACGCGGCGCACGGCGCCGAACCGGTCCGTTCGGGCCTGCTGAGCTGAGGAAGCTGAAGGACCGGCCATGGACATCCTCGATTACGCCTTCATGCAGCGGGCCCTGCTCGCCGCCGTGCTCGTCGGCATCACCGCGCCCGCCGTCGGCATCTATCTCGTACAGCGCCGCCAGGCCCTGATGGGCGACGGAATCGGCCATGTCGCGATGACGGGCGTGGGCCTCGGCTTCCTGCTGTCCTGGTCCCCGATCTGGATGGCGACGCTGGTGTCCGTGGTGGGCGCGGTCCTCATGGAACTCATCCGCTGGTACGGCAGAACGCGCGGCGACATCGCGCTCGCCATGCTCTTCTACGGCGGTATGGCGGGCGGCGTGATGTTCATCAACCTCGCGCCGGGCGGCTCCAACGCCAACCTGACCTCGTATCTCTTCGGCTCGCTGTCGACGGTGAGCGAGAGCGACGTCACGGCGATCTGCCTGCTGGCGGCTTTCGTGGTCCTTGTCACTCTGGGACTGCGCCGGCAGCTGTTCGCGGTGAGCCAGGACGAGGAGTTCGCGCGGGTTACGGGCCTGCCGGTCCGCGCGCTCAATCTGTTGACGGCGGTGACGGCGGCCGTCACGGTGACGGTCGCGATGCGGGTCGTCGGCCTGCTTCTGGTCTCCGCCCTGATGGTGGTGCCGGTCGCGGCCGCGCAGCAGCTCAGCCGCAGTTTCGCGGCCACCTTCGCGATCGCCGTGGCGATCGGGATCAGCGTGACGATCGGCGGCACGGTCACCTCGTACTATCAGGACGTGCCCCCCGGCGCGACCATCGTCCTGCTGACCATCGGGGCGTTCATCGCCCTGACCGCACTGGCCACGCCGCTGAACCGGCGCCGGGCCCGGGCCATGGCACAGTCCGCCGGAGACCCCGCGGAGTGCCCGATTCCGGCCACCCGGGACTCCTCGGGAAAGGTCGGCGTCTGACTGCGCAAAGACCGGGCTGGCACAATGGCCCGGCGACCCGCAGATAGAAGGAGGCAACGGTGACGACCGCTGGACCGCCCGTACGGGGCCGTTCGACCCGGCAGCGCGCTGCCGTGGCCGCGGCACTGGACGAGGTCGAGGAGTTCCGCAGCGCGCAGGAACTCCACGACATGCTCAAGCACAAGGGCGACTCCGTAGGTCTCACCACGGTGTACCGCACACTCCAGTCCCTGGCCGACGCGGGCGAGGTAGACGTCCTGCGCACGTCGGACGGCGAGTCGGTATACCGCCGCTGCTCGACGGGCGAACACCACCACCACCTGGTCTGCCGTATGTGCGGCAAGGCTGTGGAGGTCGAGGGCCCGGCAGTAGAGAAGTGGGCGGAAGCGATCGCCACGGAGCACGGGTACGTGAACGTGGCACACACGGTAGAGATCTTCGGGACTTGCGCGGAGTGCGCGGCGGCGCGGGTTGCCTCCGGCAGTTGAACGGGAGTGTTCGTCGTCGGGCGCGGATCCGTCGTGGCTTGTCGCGCCCGCGCGGCGGAGCCGCAAATCGATACAGCCCCGCGCCCCTGAAGGGCGCACCCCAGGAGCCGCAACGCCCCGAGGCTCCCAAGCCGCGACACGGCCTGTCACCCCCCACCCCTTGCGGGGGGTCTGGGGCGCAGCCCCAGGGATGGGACGGGTAGGGGCGGCGGGGGCGATCAACCCCCTTCGGGACGCCCCTTCATCGCGGCCTCCATCGCCAGCAACTGCTCATTAGGGACCGCCCCGCCGAAGCGGCGGTCCCGCTGGGCGTACTCGACGCACGCCCGCCAGAGATCCCGCCGATCGAAGTCCGGCCACAGCACATCCTGGAAGACCATCTCGGCGTAACTCGACTGCCAGATCAGGTAGTTGGAGATGCGCTGCTCCCCGCTGGGCCGAAGAAAGAGATCGACATCCGGCATGTCCGGGTAGTACAGATACTTCTGCACGGTCTTCTCGGTGACCTTCTCCGGATCAAGCTTCCCGGCGGCAACGTCCGCGGCCAACGCCTTCGCCGCGTCAGCGAGTTCAGCCCGTCCGCCATAGTTGACGCAGAAGTACAACGTCATCGCATCGTTCCGCTTCGTCTGCTCCTGCGCGACCTGAAGCTCCTGAACGACGGACTTCCACAGCTTGGGCATCCGCCCGACCCAGCGGATCCGGATCCCCATCTCGTCCATCTCGTCCCGCCGGCGCCGGATGACATCCCGGTTGAAGTTCATCAGGAAGCGGACCTCGTCCGGCGACCGCTTCCAGTTCTCGGTCGAGAAGGCGTACAGGGAGAGGTTCTTGATCCCCATCTCGATGCAGCCCCTGAGAACGTCCAGAACGACGCCCTCACCGACCCGGTGCCCCTCGGTCCGCGGCAGCCCCCGCTGCTTGGCCCACCGCCCGTTCCCGTCCATGACGACCGCCACATGGTTCGGGATCAGCTCACCGGGAAGCTTCGGTGCGCGGGCGCCGGACGGATGCGGCTCCGGCGTCTTGTACTCGCGGCGCTGGCGCCCCAGGATCCCGCGTACCACCATGTGCTTCTCGTCTCCTAGTTCTCGTACTTCTGTAGTGGTTCTACGTGGCTACTTCTCGACGTAACGCAGCGACCGCAGCCCACGCTCCAGATGCCAGTGCAGATAGGCCGACACCAGCCCACTGCCCTCCCGGACGTACCGCGACTCGCACGCGTCGGCCGTCGCCCAGTCCCCCGTCAGCAGCGCACCGAGCAGTTCGAGGGCCTGCGCCGAGGGTACGACGCTGCCGGGCACCCGGCAGTCCACGCAGACGGAACCTCCCGCGGAGACCGAGAAGAACCGGTTCGGTCCGGCCATCCCGCACTTCGCGCAGTCGCTGAAACTGGGTGCGTACCCGTTCACGGCGAGGGAGCGCAGCAGAAAGGCGTCGAGGACGAGACGCGGCTCGTGTTCGCCTCGGGCCAGTGTCCGCAGCCCGCCGACGAGCAGCAGGTACTGCTGCACGGCCGGTTCGCCCTCGTGGTCCGTGAACCGTTCCGCCGTCTCCAGCATGGCCGTCCCGGCGGTGTAGCGGGCGTAGTCGGCGACGATCCCGCCGCCGTACGGAGCGATCGTCTCGCTCTGCGTGCACAGTGGCAGCCCGCGCCCCACCAACTCGCTCCCGCGCGCGAAGAACTGCACGTCCACATGGGAGAACGGTTCGAGCCGCGCCCCGAACTTCGACTTCGTACGCCGTACTCCACGGGCCACGGCCCGCACACGCCCATGCCCGCGCGTGAGCAGGGTGATGATGCGGTCGGCTTCACCGAGCTTCTGCGTCCGCAGGACGATGCCGTCGTCCCGGAAGAGACTCATGGGCCCATTCTCGCTTACGTGGAGACGGCAACCGCAGGGAGCCGTCTCCACTCTCACCGGTGAACCCGGCACTCTCACGGGTGAACTCGGACGATATGCCTGGCGTGGCACCGCTCAGGCCAGTAAGACTCTCGATATGAGCCTAGAACGCGTCACTATCACCATCCCGAGCGAAACGCTCGACGCGGCCAAAGCGGCCGCCGAGCGCGAAGGCCTGAGTGTCTCCGCCTGGCTGTCGCGCGCGGCCGAGCGTGCGGCGAAGATCGAGGCAGGCCTCGCGGCAGCGGAAGAAGCCATGGCCGACCTCGATCCGCCGACGCCAGAGGAGCAGGCGTGGGTCGACGCCATCATGGAGGACGTCACCTGCACCGCACACTCGGACGAGCAGGTACGAGGTGCTGCGTGAGTGCCTTGAAACCCTTCGTGTACGACGCCGGGGCACTGATCGCCGCCGAGCGAAACCAAGTCGCCTTCTGGCGAGCCCACCGCTCCTACCTGATCGCTGGTGGCGTACCGCTCGTGCCCGCGCCCGTTCTGGCCCAGGCCTGGCGGGACGGAGCCCGTCAGGTGCAGATGGCACGCCTTGTCAACGGTTGCGACGTCCCACCGCTGGATCACGCCCTCGCTCGGAGCGTCGGTGAACTCCTGGGCCAGGCTGGTGTCTCGGACCCGGTGGAGGGTGCCGTCGCAGTGATCGCCGCGAGGCTCGGAGCCAGGGTGTTCACCTCGGACCCAGACGACATCCAGCATCTTCTGGACCACCTGGGCCCGCTCGGCAAGCAGGCCAGGGTCCTACCCCTGCGCTGACACCCAGCTGAGACTCCCGGACCGCGCCCCGTCAGCGGGCGCGGTCGGGATGGCTGATCGCCTCCCAAGGCGCCATGTTCCAGGGGCTGGCCTTGTTCATCGGGTCCAGCAGGGCCTGCAGGTGGGCGTCGGAAGCCTCCTGGGGGGCCGGGAGGTCGGCATCCCCTCGACCCTGGAGGCCCTCGAGCCACACCTTCCGCCCCAGCAGATAGTGCTCGGCGTACTCCTTCCAGGAGCCGTACGTGCGCGCCACCGCCGGGACGATGTTCTTGAGCGCGGTCCACGCCTCAGCTTCGCTCAGCAGCCCGCACGCGAAGCCCCGCCGGGAGATGTCCACGTACAGCCCGGCGTCCCACGCCAGCGGTTCGACACCGAGCCGCAGCCGCGCCCGCGCCCGGTAACCACTCCGCGCGAGCCCGTCGAGCCGGCCGGCCAGCGCCTCACGCGAGGTGATCTCCCACTGGTCGGCCAGCCACCGCCGGGCCTTCTCGTCGTCGATGCGGGTGAAGGGGTACAGCGTCGTCCGCGAGGCGTCCCCGTCGCGGTTCACGGGCGCGCTCAGCGACACCATCCACAGCTGGTGCATGGTGAGCGGCACGGGGTACCTGCGAGCCGTCTTCGGCTTGCGAAGGTTCCGTATCGGGTTCCAGATCGCCATGCGCCCGCACTTTATGTCACACCGACCTCAGGGGTTACCCCCGGTCACGGTCACGCCTCTCACACTCCACTTCTCCCCCCTTCAAGGGACCTCCCCGCGGCTGCGTGCGTTCGCGTACGCCGTGGCCGCGCGGAGCCGTTCCGCCTGGGTGGCCTTGCGGACCGAGCCCGGTTCGCAGTCCCACTCCCGGCCGCCGCCGATCGGTCTGAGCTGTACGTACGGCCCCTCGTGTCCCATCACCACGCCCACCTTCCCCGTCTTCGTGTCGAAGGCGTACGCCCCGATCGGCAGCCTCACCGGATCACCGCCGCCAGCCGTGCCGCCGTCTCGACGGAACACCGCCCCAATTCGATGAGCGGGCAAGGCGTCTCCCGCGCCAAACTTGCCGGGTCGATCCGGAGCGTCGGCAACTTAATTCCTGCGTTCACGAGTGCTTCCCGCAACTCTTTCACCGTTTCCTCCGCCTCTTCGACGCATCCCGTCGAGTGCCGTACGCCGCGACCCTCATAGTCAGCCATCGTGGTGCTCCCCTCGCTTTTGAGTTTCACGCTTTTCATCTCCACGGTGGATCTGGCCGCTTAGACTTTGGAAGACCTCTACGCTCAGCAACGACGGTGCAGTACAAGGGGGTTGGCCATGGCCAATGGTTCGCGTCAGGCGGCCTGGGAGTTCTTCGGCACAGAGCTGAAACGGCGGCGGGAGGAAGCCGGATTCACGCAGTCCGACTTGGGTTCTCGCGTTTTTGTGTCGGGCGGCTACATCGGGCAATTCGAACAGGCTATTCGGAAGCCGCAGTTGGATGTGGCGCAGCGGATCGATGAGGTCCTACAAACCGGAGGCTTTTTCGAGAGGCTTTGGCGAAAGCTCATCAAAGAGCAGGCGTACGCGGACTACTTCGCGCATGTGGCGGAGCTTGAACGGCTCGCGACGGAGATCTGCGAGTACGCGCCAGCGGTCGTCCCGGGACTGCTTCAGACCGCCGAGTACGCACGCGCCATCTACCTGGCGAGCAACCCGCTCGCCGCAGACGAGTACATCGAGGAGATGGTCAGGCTGCGCATGGACCGCACCCAGCTCCTCAAGGACGCTACACGGCCCGTGTATTGGGCGGTTCTGCACGAGGCTGCGCTGCGCATCCCAGTGGGTGGTCCCGCTGCGATGGCCCGGCAACTGGATCACATCGCGGCGATGATGCGTGAGCGCAAGGTGATGGTTCAGGTGCTCCCGTTCTCAGCCGGGGCTCACCCGGCGATGGGCAAGATGATGACGCTCATGGAGTTCGACGACGCCCCGCCAACCGTCTATACAGAGGCGGTGCTTTCGGGGAATCTGCTGGACGATCCGGCAGTAGTGAAGCGTTCGCAGGCGCATTACGATCTCCTCAGGGCCGCCGCGCTGTCGCCGGAGGCGTCCCTGGCCCTGATCGAATCGGTGGCGGAGGACTGAGGACTACAGACGATGCGCGAGTACGACCTGAGCACTGCACGGTGGCGTAAGAGCACCTACAGCGGCGGCGACGGCGGGGAGTCGTGTGTCGAGGTCGCGTACGACTTCGCAGGCGCCGCCAGCTGGCGTAAGAGCAGCTACAGCGGCGGCGCTGGCGGGGAGGACTGCGTCGAGGTAGCCGACGGAGTCCCCGGCATCGTCCCCGTCCGGGACAGCAAGGTCATGGACGGGCCCGTGCTGGTGATCGGTGCGGCGGCCTGGACGGAGTTCATCGGCGCCGTAGCCGAGTAACTCGCATCGCAAGCTCTCAAGTGAACGTTTGGGCTGCCCGCTCGCTTCTTGCCCGTGCTGGAGCGGGTCGAGTCAAGGGTGGAGCGAAGCGGAATCGCCGAAGGCGACGCGACCGGAGGGAGCGCCCTTTACTCGGGCCGTGGAAGCACGACACTGGCAAGAAGCGGGCAGCCCAAACGTTCACGTCACGAGCCCCGGCCCACCGTCACCAAGCCCGTCGCCCTGCTCCTTGCGCACACCCATGCGCTCGGCCACCTGCACCTGGGTGGCCTGGGTGAGCATCCGCCGGGCACCCTCGAGAAACGCAGCCCGGCCACTGGCCAACTCCTCGGCCCTCTCCCGGTGCCCACTGCGCGACCACCTGACGTATCCGCTCTCTTCCCGACTCCTTCGTCCGCTCAACCACGTACTCGCGTACTGAACTTAGCCGCCCCGTAGCTCAGCCCCGCGGCAAGCTGCACTCCGGCCGCCGTCAGGAGCGCGGCAGACACCGACCGCGTCGCGAGCGAGCCGGCAGCCGCCGCGCCGATGGCGAAGGCGGTGATCTTGAGGCTGGCGCCTGTGGTGAAGACCTGGCTGCGTAGGCGTTCGGGTGCCTCTCGGTGCCGGATCGTGAACAGGGCGACGAGTTGGGGGCCTTCGCCGATGCCCGCCACCACGGCGGCCGCGATGACCAGAGCCGGATGACCGGTCGCGGCCAGCAGGAGCGCGGCGGCCAGGAGCAGGGTGCTGGACCAGATGATCGTGTCCGGGGAGATCGCGTGGGGACGGCGGGCGAGTACGGCGTTGGCGGCGAGGGCCGAGACGGCGGTGCAGGACAGCAACGTCGTGCCGTCGGCGGCCGAACCGAAGGCCCGTTCGCCGAGGGACGGGGTGCAGGTGATCAGCATGCCCAGACCGGCACAAGAGATGACCGAGGTGAGGGTCGCCCGGGCCAGGGGCCGGGTGCGGGTGATGCAACGAAAGCCGGCGGCCACGTCCCCGGCCACGGACACCGTCGTCCGGTCCTGCTCCGGACCATGGTCCGCGGCCGGTCGAACCCGCGTCGGACCATGATCCGCAGGCAACCGGCCGCACCCTAGATCGTCGTCCGCGGGCAGTCGGTCCCGCACCGGACCGCGCCCCACAGGCAATCGACCCCGCACCTGACCGCGCCCCACAGCCAATCGCCCCCGCCCCGAACCGCCCTCCACAGGCAGCCCCCACGCCACAGGAAGCGCGAGCGCGATCAACGCGACGGACGCCACCACAGCAGCCGGTGCCCCGAACAGCTTCGCCAGGGCTCCGGCGAGCGCCGGGCCGGCCAGACTCGCCAGGCTGAACGTCATCGCGTCGAGTGCGTTCGCGCGTGGCATCTGCTCGCGGGGCACGACCCTGGGCAGTTGGGCGGTCCAGCCGCCCGACAGAGCAGGCCCGAGCAGGCCGGTGAACACGGCGATCAGGACCGTCAAAGCGAACGGAAGACGACCGAGGCTCAGAAGGATCGCCGCCAAGCCCGCCCCGTAGAGGGCAAGCGCCCGGGCCAGCAGCCGACCCGGCCGCGCGGACCTGTCGAGAAGCGCACCGAGCACCGGCCCACCGACCGCCGCCGCCACCGTGATGCCCGCCAGCAGCGACGACGCCTCCGCAACCGAACCTCCGACCGCGAAGCCAGCCAACAGCAACGCCGGGCCGGACATCTCGTCGCCCATCCGCGCCGCTGCCGCCCCGGAGAGATACGACCACTTCGAGTAACGCTTCCCCATCGGGAAGACGTTAAGGATGTAACTCAAACCTTCGCAATATGCGTTACATTCGGGCCCATGACGGCCCCCACCGACGACTGGTCCACACGGCACTCCGTGCTGACCAACGCTCGCCGCACCGCGGCCCTGATCAACGTCCTCGCCGGCAACGGCACCGGTACGGGTACCGAAGACCAGCCCCCACCCCACCCCAACGCCGTAGTCGAAGTACTGCGCGAATACGGCGAGTTGGACCCCATCGAGATCACCCCCGCCGACATCACCCGCATGCGCGCAACCGCCGTCCTCCTCCGAGAGGTGTTCGCCGCCGAGCACATCGACCCCGCCGCCGCAGCCCTCAACCGCCTGCTGCTGGAACACACGGGCCCACTACGCCTCACCTCGCACGGCGGCAGCGGCCCCTGGCACCCCCATCTCGACCGCGACGACGACGGGCCCTGGGAAGAATGGTTCCTGGCCTCGTCCTGCCTGGCCCTGACCGTCCTCCTCTGGGACCGCCAACGCCCACCCGGCGGCCTCTGCGCCTCCCCCACCTGCCGGAACGTCTACATCACCCAGGGCCCCGGCCCGACCCGCCGCTACTGCTCCCGCCGCTGCGCAACCCGCGAACGCGTCGCAGCCCACCGCCGCAGCCAGCGGGACGGGCAGTCCCTCAGTCCCGCGCCGGAGAGCGGCCGGCGTCCCTGACCTCGTTCGCCCGCTCTCAACAGCGTGCCCGGTCGTAATGACGGGCGACCGCACCCCCCGACAGCAGCCGCTCCCGCCATGAACCGCGCACGACTGATCCCCCGTTCTCCGTGTTCTCCGTGTTCTGCGTGTTCTGCGTGTTCTGCGTGTTCCTTTTGTTGCCCGTGTTCCCCCTGACTCCCCTTGGTCTTCTCCATGCCGCAAGTCTCTTGAGCCGAAGGGAACTTGGCTCTCCGCCGATGGTCGATGGGAGCGCAACCAAGGTATGAACTCCCGACGAGGTACCGTCCGTAGGGGCGAAGGCCTCGCCCGACCGCCACCCGTTCGCGGGGAGCGACAACCCCGTACCCCCGTATACCCCCGGAGGCCCCGTGAGGCGACTCCTCGTCCGCCTTTGGCGCGCCCTGCGCCCGGTGCAAAGCCGCGTGATGTGGCTCCTGAACGCGAAGTTCGTGGTCGGCGTGACCGGTGTCGTGCGCGACGACGAAGGCCGCGTGCTGCTGCTACGGCACCGGATGTGGCCGCCGGGACGCCAGTGGGGCCTGCCGAGTGGCTTCGCGCACAAGGGCGAGGACTTCCGGCGCACCCTGGTCCGCGAAATCAAGGAGGAGACCAACCTCGACGTCGAGGCAGGCCGCCTCGTCCTCCTGAACAGCGGCTTCCGCACCCGCCTCGAAGTGGCCTACGAAGCCCGCCTGCTGGGCGGCGAACTACGCATCGACCCCTTCGAAATCCTGGAAGCCCGCTGGTGCCGCCCCGACGAACTCCCCGCCGACCTCCAGCCGATCTGCCATCCCCTCGTGCGGGGCGAGACCGTCCCCTGAGCCGCTCCAATTCGGCGAGATGGAAACTGATTTGACGGTCCTCCACCCGCACGATTGGCTCCCCCGGTGACCAAGCTTCGTGTTGAGCAAGTAGACGTGGACAGCGACACCGCGCTTCAGGACTGGCAGCACGTTCACAACGTGATCGTTCCTCCGGCGGCGATGTCGATCGAAGAAGCGCGGGAGCGGGCCGAGCGGTATCACCTCGAGGTCGCGTATCTCGGAGACGTCCTCGTGGGGTGCTCGACCGTGCGGCCGCCCGCCGATGACGCGCCGGAGGTCACCGTCATCGCCCGCGTGCTGCCCACCCACCGGAGGCAGGGCTTCGGCGAGGAGATTTACGCGCGCGGGCTGGAGCGGGCGCGGGAGTTCGGCGCCGAGGTGATCGAGACGGTCGTTCTCGCGTCCAACGAGGACGGGTTGCGGTTCGCGCAGAAGCACGGGTTCGTCGAGGTCAAGCGGTACGTGCTGCCGGGCGACCCCGTTCCCTGGATCACCCTGCGCCTCGCCTGACCAACGCCTCACCTGACCCGCGACGGCTCCGCGAAACCCCGTACATACCGTCGCTGCCACGGCGTCTCCACCGCATGCCGGTCGTAGTTCCGGCGTACGAAGTCCACCGCATCCTCAGGCGGTACACCGTCCAGGACCGCCAGGCAGGCAAGGGCCGTACCCGTACGTCCGCGGCCACCCCCACAGGCGACCTCGACCCGCTCGTCCGGAGACGCCGCCCGGTTCCACGCCTCCGTCAGCACCTCGCGGGCGTACGCGCGGTCCTTCGGAAGCCAGAAGTCCGGCCAGCGGATCCAGCGGGTTTCCCAGGAGACTTGGGGTGAGTTTTTGCCCAGCAGATAGACGGCGTACGTGGGTGTCGGCGCCGTCGACGGGAGCGGGTGCCGGAGCCCCCGGCCCCGTACGAGCCGGCCTGACGGCAATCGAAGTACGCCGGCCGTCTCGTCCGGCCAGCCTCCGTCCCGAGCCGTATCTCCGAACCCGCTCACCCAACACCTCTCGACTCCTGCGCCGCACGCGCCTCGATTCCCCGGAAATGTACCGCCATCGCCCGCTGCGCTCCCGCGATGTCCCTCGCCCTGAGGGCGACGACTATGTCCCGGTGTCGCCGCACCGTGACGTCGGGGGTCGGATCGTCCGTCCAGCCCTGGACTCCGGCGACCCGCCGGTACACGGTCCAGAAGGCGCCGAGGAGTTGGGGAACAAGCGCGTTACCGAGGGACGCGTACATCAACTCATGAAATTCGCGGTCGAGTTCGGGGAAGGGAAGGCCCGCCCGCCCCGCCTCCTCCATCCGCGTGACCACGCCCTCCAGCCGGTCCAGCTCCGCGTCCGACAGCACGCCCGCGACCCGTCGTATCAGCCCTTCCTCCAGCACTTCGCGGACCTGGAGGATGTCCCCGAGCGCCAAGGCTCCGCCGTCGTCGGCCTGCTGGGCTGCCAGCGTGCGGAAGGTCAGGCCGTCGACGAGGGGAGTCAGTGACGCCTGGCCGACATACGTCCCGTAACCGTGTCTGATCTCCACGATGTCGAGGGCCTGGAGCGCCTTGAGGGCCTCGCGGACGGAGTTGCGGCTGACGCCGAGGGCGCCCATCAGTTCGGCCTCGGTGGGCAGGGGTGCGCCGGCGCGGAGCTTGCGGTCGAGGATCAGTTGCATGACCTCGCGCTGGATCTGGCTGCTGACCCGCCGCGGACCAGCGGACGCCTGCCCCCGGGAGAGGGAGTTCAGGGAGGCGTTTCCGGCCGCGTGGGGGATGGGCTCCTGCGGCACGGACTCCTGCGACATCGGCTCCTGAGACATGCGCCGCATCGTACGCGTGGCAGACATCCCACGTCCCACCTCCTGACTAAACTTCTCGCCACGACCCGTCGGATACAGGGCTCAACTCCCGTTCCGTGGTACCGACATTGGTCGCACCTCTGGAAGAAACGGCATTCGTGCGCGATCCCTTGACCGCCCCCACGACCCCTCCTATGGTCACGCTGCACCTATGACGTAGGACGTCGTATCTCCCCACTGCATGCTGGAGGAACCGTGCGCGACGCGACCCACGCACCGGCGCTGCACCGCCGGTCGTTCCTGAAGTACTCCGGCGCGCTGGGCGCGGCCGCCGCGATCAGCTCGACGCTGTCCGCCTGCTCCTCGGGGCCGGAGTCCACGAACGAGACGGGCGGCGGGGGCGAGGGCGCCAACCGGACGCTCACGGCGGTGATCGGCTACGGCAACGACCAGAGCTGGGACCCGCTGCTCACGGCGTCGGCGTTCTCGGTGGCCGCCAACCACCACATCTACGAGGGGCTGCTGGACACCGATCCGATCAGCCGTGAGCCGTACGCGGCCCTCGCGACCGAGATCCCGGCCGATCTCCAGGCGACCACGTGGAGGTTCACGCTGCGGGAGGGCGCGAAGTGGCACGACGGGCAGCCCGTCACCGCCGACGACGTGGTCTTCACGTACGGGCGTGTGCTGGACCCCAAAACGACGACGCTCGCCAAGAGCTTCTTCGCGCCCTGGCTGAAGGAGGTGAAGAAGGTCGACGAGAAGACGGTGGATCTGGTGCTCAGGTTCCCGTTCCCCGACGGGGCGCAGCGGCTCACGCTCGCGAAGATCATGCCGAAGCATGTCTTCTCCAAGGCGGGTGCGCTGGACGAGGCGACGGCGGGGAAGGCGGTCGGTTCGGGGCCGTACCGGCAGACCGCGCACAATCCGAAGTCCAACACGTCGTTCGAGGCCTTCGCCGATTACAACGGGCCGCGAAAAGCCACGTTCAAGAAGATGAACTGGCTGTCGATCGTGGACGCCGCGCCGCGCGTCGCCAAGATCTCCGGTTCGAGTGCGGGCGCGCAGATCTCCGACAACATTCCGTACGCCAATATCTCCCAGCTGGAGAAAGGCGGCCTGAAGGTCGAGGGCGGGGCCGGAATGAACCACCTGTTCCTGCTCTTCAACACCGCTCACAAGCCGTTCGACGACGTACGGGTGCGCCAGGCGCTGCACTACGCGATCGACACGGAGAAGATGATCCAGGCCGCGCTGCGCGGTCACGGAAAGCCGGCGATCTCATTCCTCAACGAGGGCAATCCGAGCTATCGGAAGGCCAAGACGGTATACACGTACGACCAGGACAAGGCCCGGGAACTCCTGCGGGAGGCCGGAGTCAGCGGGCTGACGGTCAACCTCATGGCGGTCAACGTGAGTTGGATCGTCGACTGTCTGCCGACCATCAAGGCCTCGTGGGACGCCATCGGCGTCAAGACGACCCTCCAGCCGCAGGAAACCGCCGCGCTGTTCACCAAGCTCGACCAGAAGCAGGATTTCCAGGTCGTCGCCGCCGCCTCGAATCCGAACCAGTTCGGCCTCGACGCCGACCTGATCATGCATTACAACTACGGGCCCGAGAACACCTGGATGCGGTACGCCCGTTGGACGGACAACTCCGTGGCCAAGGACCTCTTCAAGCGCATGGACGAGGCCACGCGGGAACCCGACGCCGAGACGAAGAAGCAGATGACGCAGGAGTACATCGACATCGTCGCGGAGAACGCCGTGATCTATCCGGTGGTTCACAACGAGCTGATGACCGCCTGGAACGCGAAGGAATTGACGGGTATTCGACCACAGCCGTACCCGGGGATAAACCTGCTCCAGGCCAAGTGGGCGTAACCGGAACAACAAGGAGAGCCCTACGTGGTCGCGATCGTCAGGATTCTGGCCCGCCGTATTGCGCTGCTCGTTCCGCTCGTACTCGGCATCGTGCTGTTCGTGTTTCTCGTGATGCGGTTCTCGGACAGTGATCCGGCGTCCGCGTACTTCCAGGGGGCCAACCCCACCGAGGAGCAGTTGCACGAGTTCCGGGAGCGGAACGGGCTGCTCGATCCGCTTCCGGTGCGATACGTCGCCTTCGTCGCGGACCTGGCTCGAGGGGACATGGGCGTCAGTGCGCTGACCAGGGCGCCGGTCGTCGAGCAGGTCACCACCGCGCTGCCGCTGACCATGCAGCTGACGTTCATGGGGCTCGGTATCGCGGTGGTGCTGTCCCTGCTCGGCGGGGTCACGGCCGCGATCTACCGGGACCGGCTGCCCGACCAGCTGATCCGCGTGGTCTCGCTGACCGGTGTCGCGGCGCCCGGCTTCTGGCTGGCGCTGCTGATGATCCAGTACCTGGCGGTGGACTTCGGCTGGTTCCCGACCAGCGGATACGTCAACCCGGCCGACTCGTTCAGCGGCTGGCTGAAGACGATGACGCTGCCGGCGTTCGCGCTGTCGCTGCCGGTCGCCGCGAAGCTCACCCGGATCGTACGGACCGCCGTGGTCGAGGAGCTGGACAAGGACTACGTACGCACGGCCGTCGGCAGCGGTCTGCCACCGGTGGTCGTGGTCGGCCGGAACGTGCTGCGCAACGCGCTGATCAACCCGATGACCGTGCTCGGACTCCAGGTCGGCTATCTGCTCGGCGGCGCGGTCGTCATCGAGACGATCTTCTCGCTGCCCGGGATGGGGAAGTTGATGATCGACGCCGTGAAGAACGGTGACCCGGCCGTCGTACAGGGCGTCGTCCTGACGACCGCCTTCGGCTTCGTGATCGTGAACCTCGTCATCGACATCCTCTATCTGCTGGTCAACCCGCGTCTGAGGGGTGCCGAAGCATGATGCCGCTGTCTCGAAAGCGGATGACCGAGGCCCTCTCCCGGCCCGGCATCCGGCTGAGGGGATTCAGGCGCCTCCCCGTGATGTCGCGGGTCGCGGTCGTCGTCATCGGGATCGTCGTCCTGACGGCCCTGCTGGCCCCGCTGATCGCCCCGCACGACCCGCTCGACCAGGCCACCATGATCGACAACGGGAACGGCGAGGGCGCGCCCTCCGGCGAGCACTGGATGGGCCAGGACAGCCTGGGCCGCGACATCCTCAGCAGGCTGATGTACGGGGCCCGTTGGTCCCTCGCGATCGGTCTCGGCGCGACCGGGCTCGCGCTCGTCGTGGGCGCGGTCCTCGGCGCGATCGCGGCGACCTCGCGCAAGGCGGTCGACGAGACGGTGATGCGCTGTCTGGACGTCATCATGGCGTTCCCGGGCATCGCGCTCGCGGCCGTACTCATCGCGGTGTTCGGCGGCAGCATCCCGGTCCTCATCGGGGCGATCGCGTTCCTCTACACACCGCCCATCGCACGGGTCGTACGGGCCAATGTGATGGACCAGTACGGCGAGGACTACGTGACCGCGGAACGCGTCATAGGAGCGCGCACCTCGCACATCGTGCTGAAGCACGTCGCCATCAACTGCGCCGCCCCCGTGCTGGTGTTCTGCACCGTGCAGGTCGCCGAGGCCATCGTCTTCGAGGCGTCGCTGTCGTTCATCGGCGCAGGCGTACGACCCCCGGACCCGTCCTGGGGAAGCGTCATCGCGGACGGCAAGAACATGGTGCTGACCGGCGGCTGGTGGGCGACCGTGTTCCCCGGGCTGCTGATGCTGATCACGGTGCTGGCGCTGAACATCCTGTCGGAAGGGGTGTCGGACGCGTGGGCGGCGCCCACCGCGCGGGACGTCGAGGCAGCGCGTACGTCGGTGGAGAAGGACCGCCTCGAGGCCCCCGAGCCCGGCAGCGGAAAGGTCCTCGAACTGCCAGGCCTCACGGAAGCGGCCCAGCGGCTACGTGCCCGGGCCCGGCCCCTGCGCGAGGGGCAGCCGGTGCTCGCCGTCGAGAACCTGGCCATCGGTTTCGATGCCCGCCACGGGGGTGTGGACATCGTCGACGGCATCAGTTTCGACGTACAGCCCGGTGAAGTCCTCGGCCTGGTCGGCGAGTCGGGCTGCGGCAAGTCGCTGACCGCGCTCGCGGTGATGGGCCTTGAGCCGAAGGGGGCCCGAGTACGCGGCCATGTGCGCTTCAACCAGCGGCAGTTGGTCGGCGAGCCGATGCGCGTACGCCGCAAACTCCTCGGCCACGACATGGCGATGATCTACCAGGACGCCCTGTCGTCCCTGAACCCCGCGATGACGATCCGCGCCCAGCTCAAGCAGGTGATACGACGCGGCGGCAAGCGCACGGGCGCCGAACTCCTCGAACTCGTCGGCCTAGACCCGGAACGCACCCTGCGCAGCTACCCCCACGAACTGTCCGGCGGCCAGCGCCAACGCGTCCTCATCGCCATGGCCCTCTCCCGCCAGCCAAAGCTGATCGTCGCCGACGAGCCGACCACGGCCCTCGACGTCACGGTCCAGGCGCAGATCATCGAGCTGCTGCTACGGCTGCGCGAGGAACTGGACTTCGCGCTGATCCTCGTCTCCCACGACCTGGCGCTGGTCGCGGACGTGACGGATCGAGTCGTGGTGATGTACGGCGGCCAGATCGTGGAGTCGGGGGTGACGGCGGACCTGGTGGAGTCGCCCGCCCACCACTACACGCGCGGGCTGCTCGGCAGCGTCCTCTCCCTGGAGGGCGCGGCGGAACGGATGACGCAGATCAAGGGCGTCGTCCCCTCCCCCGCCGACTTCCCGGCGGGCTGCCGGTTCGCCGACCGCTGCCCGATGGCGACGGAGGTGTGCCGTACGACGGCGCCCCGGCTGGTGGGCCCGCACCGGCACCACGAGGTCGCCTGCCACCATCCGGCCATTGCCCTGCCCGCGAGCACGGGCACGGCCACGAGCACGACCGAGCCGACGGGAAGCACGACGGAAAGCGAGGCCGTGAATTGAGCGGGGCCATGAAGCAGGAGGGTGGGGCGACGCGGCACGGTAGGGACGATGGGGCGGCACAGGGCAGTGGGGCGGGCCCCGTCATCACGCTCTCCGACACGCACGTCGTCCACAAGGCGCGCACCGGTGGCCTGTTCTCGCGCGATCGCGTGTACGCCCTCACCGGCGCCGATCTCGCGATCGCGCCCGGCGAGACGGTGGGCGTCGTCGGCGAGTCCGGCTGCGGGAAGTCGACGCTCGCCAAGGTGCTGGTAGGCGTACAGAAGCCGACGTCCGGGACGGTGTCCTTCCGCGGCCGGGACCTGTGGACGATGAAGCCGCCCGAACGGCGGGCCACGGTCGGCGCCCACACCGGCATGATCTTCCAGGACCCGTCGACCGCGCTGAACCGCCGGCTGACGGTACGGCAGATCCTGCGGGACCCACTCGATGTGCACAGGCGCGGCACGGTCCAGCAACGGGAGGATCGAGTACGGGAGTTGATGTCCCTCGTCGGACTGCCGCGCGTGCTGGCCGAAGGGCTCCCCGGGCAGCTCTCCGGCGGCCAGCGTCAACGCGTGGCGATCGCAAGGGCGTTGGCTCTGGAACCGGACCTGGTCGTGGCGGACGAACCGACAAGCGCGCTCGACGTATCGGTCCGCGCGCAGATCCTGAACCTGCTCCTGGACCTGAAGGAACGCCTAGGACTCGCCCTCGTCTTCGTCTCGCACGACATCCAGACCGTGCGGCGAATGAGCGACCGCGTCATCACGATGTACCTCGGGCGGATCGTCGAGGAGTCCCCGGCCGACGAAGTGACGGACCGGGCCCGCCATCCGTACACCCGCGCACTGTTCTCCGCGACTCCCGGGCTCCTGGACCCGATCGACCCGATTCCGCTGGTGGGCCCCGTCCCGTCGGCGACCCGTCCCCCCAGCGGCTGCCCCTTCCGTACGCGCTGCTGGAAGGCCGACTCCCGGTGCGCCGAAGTGATGCCCGGCTTCGCGGACGCGTCGAGTCCCGGGCATCGCTTTCGTTGCCATCATCCTGTGGAGGAGGAGCAGTCGACACGTGAGCTGGTGGCGCAGGCCGTCACCGCGGTTCCGGAGGCCACCGCCATGGCCGACATCCCCGTAGAGAAGTCGAAGCAATAGCACCAGGGAGCCCTTGATGACCCTTCCCGCCCCGCTGACCGGTGTTGTTCCACCCGTCTGCACGCCCCTGACACCGGACCGCGAGGTGGACGTACCCTCGCTGCTCAGGCTCGTCGATCACCTGGTGGAAGGCGGGGTGCACGGGCTCTTCGTCCTCGGCTCCTCGTCCGAAGCGGCGTACTTGACCGACCGTCATCGGCGTCTTGTCGTCGAGACGGTCGTCTCTCACGTGGGTGGTCGACTGCCCGTTCTCGCCGGGGCCATCGACATGACGACTCCTCGGGTTCTCGATCATGTCCGGTACGTCACGGATGCGGGCGCCGATGCGGTGGTCGTCACGGCGCCGTTCTATACGCGGACGCATCCGGCGGAGATCTCCCGCCACTACCGCCTCATCGCCTCGCGGTCTTCGGTGCCGGTCTTCGCGTACGACCTTCCGGTGTCCGTCCATACGAAGCTGAGTGCGGAGTTGGTGCTGGAGCTGGCCGCGGACGGGGTGTTGGTCGGGGTGAAGGATTCCAGCGGGGACGAGGGTGGGTTTCGGGCCGTCGTGATGGGGGCGCGTATGGATCCCGCTGTGGCCGGGTTCAGTGTGCTGACCGGGTCTGAGCTGGTCGTCGACACGGCTCTGGCGATGGGGGCGGATGGGGCGGTGCCTGGGCTCGCGAACGTGGATCCGCACGGGTACGTCCGTCTCCACCGCCTCTGCCGCGAGGGCGACTGGGAGCGGGCCCGGGCCGAACAGGAGCGGTTGTGCGCGTTGTTCGGGATGGTGCAGGTGGGGAATTCCGCGCGGATGGGGGGTTCGTCGGCAGGGCTGGGGGCGTTCAAGGCAGCGTTGTATCTGCGGGGGGTTATTGAGTGTCCAGTTACGGCGGAGCCGCAGATCGCCTTGTCGGCGGGGGAGGTTGAGCGGGTGGCGAAGTATTTGGCGGGGGCGGGGTTGCTATAGGGGCTTCTTTCCCCAAGCCCGCCGCAGGCGACCACCCCCCGCAGCGCCCACTTAAGCGGACTTCCGCACGACCAAGCGTGTCGGGGTGACCACAGAGGACAGCGGATGACTGCCGTCTCGCGACGCGAGCTCGCCCGATGTCCGCTTGAACAGCAACCGGGCCATCAGGCGTCCCATGTCCTCGATGTCCTGGTGCACGGTGGTCAGCGGTGGCTCCGTCGCCTCGGCGATGGGCGCCAGGTCGTCGAAGCCGACAACCGACACATCCTCGGGTACTCTGCGCCCGCGTTCCCGCAGTACGCGCAGGGCACCGGATGCCATCAGGTCCGAGGCGACGAAGACCGCGTCCAGATCGGGACACCGGTCGAGGAGCTCGGCCATGGCGTCGGCGCCGCCCTGCAGCGTGAAGTCGCCCTCGGCGATCAACCGGGATGGCGTGTCCAGGAGTACGTCCCGGTAGCCGTCGAGGCGGTCGATCGCGGAAGCCTGGTTGAGCGGCCCGGTGATGGTCCCGATGCGTCGACGTCCCAGTGATACGAGATGCCGGACGGCTTCCCTGGCTCCGCCGCGGTTGTCGGCGTCGACGTACGTGAAGCCGTGGCTGCGGTGGCCGGAGCCGACGGCCGAGCGACCGCCGAAGATGGCGGGCAGGCCCATGTGCTCGACCATGGCGGGCAACGGGTCGTCGGTGCGCAACGAGAACAGCAGGGCGCCATCGACGTGGCCGCCGCCCAGGAAGTTTCCGACGCGCGGATAGTCGTCCGGCTCCTCGATGAACAGCAGCACCGGCTGCGCCCCTTGTTGGACGAGTTCCTGCCGGATGCCGCGCAGGTGGCAGTCGAAGTAGGGGTCCACGAAAAGCCGGTTCTGCGGTTCGGTGACCACGACGGCGACGGCGTTGTTGCGGCGGGTGACCAGGCTTCGGGCGGCTTGGTTGGGTACGTAGCCGAGTTCGTCCACGGCCTGTCGGATGCGTTCGGCGACCGCGGCCCGCACTCTGGGCTCGCCGTTGATCACACGGGACACCGTGGACTTCGACACCTCTGCCCGGCGCGCTACGTCCTCGAGTGTGGGACGTTTTCCGTTCGACCGTTCCGTCAACACCTTCTCCGATACGCGCAGTTCCTCGGGCGCAGGACACATTAGCCGTCGGCCGCCGGGACAGCAGTTCGATTCGGCCTGGTACCAGCCCTGTTCGGCCAAGCCCATCCGGGTGCTCCGATGCAGAGAGGATCGGGCCGTTCTCTGCGCCGGCCTCATGCACCGACCGGTGCACGCTCGTCGAGGAGTCCTGCCTCGCGCAGATCGGCCCAGAGCCGCTCAGGGATGTCGGCTTGGAACGACGCGACGTTGTGCCGTACTTCCTCGGGAGAGCGCATGCCGAGCACGATGCCCGCGACCGTGGGGTGACACAGTGGGAACGCCATCGCCGCCTGCGGAAGGGTCGTGCCGTGTGCTTCGCAGATGTCGGCGATCCCATGCGCTCGCCGCAGGACGTCCGGTGAGGCAGGTGCGTAGTCGAAAGACGCTCCATCGGTGGGCCGCGGCGTGGCGAGCAGCCCGGAGTTGAAGACGGAGGCGGCGAGAACGGAGACGCCGCGTTGGGTGCACGCGGGCAGCAGGTCGTCGAGGGCGCTGTGGTCCAGGAGTGTGTAGCGGCCGGAGAGCATCACCACGTCGGCGTCGGTCTCCTTCACCAGCCTGGTCAGCATGCCTGTGTGGTACATGCCCGCTCCGATGGCGCCCACCATGCCCTGGGAGCGCAGCTCCGCCAGGGCGGGAAAGCCGTCGCGCAGGGCGGTGTCGAAGTGTTCCTCCGCGTCGTGGAGGAACAGCAGATCGATGCGGTCGACGCCCATGCGGGTGAGGGAGTCCTCGACGCTGCGCAGCACACCGTCGCGGGAGAAATCCCACACCCGTCGGTGATTCGCGGGCACATGGAAACTCTCGTCCCTGCCGCCCCGCGAGTCCTGCGCGACGAGGAGCCTGCCGACCTTGGTGGAGAGCGTGAACGCTCCTCGCGGCATGCCGCGGAGGAAGTCACCGGTCCGGCGCTCGGAGTGGCCGATGCCGTAGTGCGGGGAGGTGTCGAAGTAGCGGATGCCGCAGTCCCAGGCCGCGGACAGCGTCGCCGCCGCGGTGCCGTCGTCGAGCGGCGCGAAGAGGCCGCCGAGTGGCCCGCCGCCGAAGCCCAGCTCCGTGACCTCCACCGCGCTGCGCCCGAGTCGGTTCGTCCTCATCCAGTCGATCCTTCCCGCGTGTCACCTCGAATCCGGCGGACGACAGTCTTACTGCGGCAGTGACGCACTCCAACCGGTTTTTGACAGCCCCGTCGCATGCAGCGTGGCCTGGGGCCGACCGGATTCGGCGAGGAACCGGCTCCCCCGCAGGTGGGGGCGCCAGCGTGTTGTCACCACGCACGGGACAGCTGGGTGAGCGCTACCAGATACCAGTACAGCCAGGCGGCCTGCCGCTCGGCAAGATGCCCATGCTCGTCGCGGCGGCGGTTCAAAACGTCACCCCTCCCCCGGTACCACCAGCCCCGACTCATACGCCACCATCACCAACTGCGCTCGATCCCGCGCCCCCAACTTCCCCATGATCCGGCTGACATGCGTCTTCGCCGTGAGCGGGCTCAGCCCCAACGCCTCCGCGATCTCGGTGTTGTTGAGCCCGCGCGCGACCAGGGCCAGCACCTGCCGCTCCCGCTCGGAGAGCTCCTCGGGCCCACCCGCCGCCGGAGCCACGGCATGCGGCGCCCGCAGAAAGCGGGCGATCAGCCGCGACGTCGGCCCGGGCGACAGAAGCGACTCGCCCGCGGCCACCGTACGGATGGCGTCGAGGAGTTCGGCGGGCTTCGTGTCCTTCACCAGGAACCCCGACGCCCCGGCCCGCAGCGCCTCGACGATGTGCTCGTCGGTGTCGTACGTCGTCAGGACGAGGACCTTGACCCCCGCGAGATCCTCGTCGGCGGCGATGAGCCGGGTCGCCTCGATCCCGTCGAGGTCGGGCATGCGGATGTCCATCACCACGAGATCCGCCCGTTCCGAACGGGCCAGCTCCACGGCCTCCCGCCCGGTACCCGCCTCGGCGACGACCTCCATGTCCCCGGCCGACTCGACGAGCATCGCGAAGGCGGACCGAACCAGGGTCTGATCGTCGGCGAGCAGAACACGGATGACGCTCATGGTCACCGGGCCCCTTCTCGATGCACGGACTGCGTGGACGGCTCGGGCGGTGCCGGAGGTACAGACACCACAGGCAGTACGGCCCTCACCTCGAACCCCCCACCGACCCCCGCCCCGGCGTCCAGTGTGCCGCCCACACTCCGCGCCCGCTCCCGCATCCCCACGAGCCCGAACCCGGGGGTGCCCCCGGCGGTCGGCCCGGTGCCGTCATCGGTCACCGAGACACACAACGCGCCGCCCTCCTCGTACACGTCCACCCGGATAGAAAGCCCCGGCCCCCCGTGCCGTACCGAGTTGGTCAGCGCCTCCTGCACGATGCGGTACGCGGCGGCGCCCACGGCGGGCGGCGCGTGGTCGGCCCGTACGGTCGCATCGACCCGTGCCCCGGAGGTGCGGGCGGTCTCCGTGAGGTGGGGGATGCCGTCGAGGCCGGGCAGCGGTCCGCGGCCGTCGCCGTGCTCGGCGGCGCGCAACACCTCGAGGGTGGTGCGGAGTTCGCCGCGGGCGGTGCGGCAGGTGTCGGCGATGTCGTCGAGCGCCTTCGCGACGGCCTCGCGGTTGAGGCGGTCCGGGTCGGCGGTCAGGACGTGGGCGGCGACGGAGGTCTGCACGCCGATGAGCGTGATGCTGTGCGCGAGCAGGTCGTGCAGGTCGCGGGCGATACGCAGCCGCTCCTCGGCGACCCGACGGCGGGCCTCCTCCTCGCGGGTGCGTTCGGCGCGTTCGGCGCGTTCCAGGGTGGAGGCGAGGTACTGGCGGTGGACGCGGATGTAGCCGCCGAGGAGGAGCACGGAGATCAGCCAGCCGGTGATGCGGAGCATCTCGGCGAGTCCGTCCGGATTGGTGACCGCGTTGACGGTGAGGGTCGTGCCGATGAGAACGGTCCCGATGAGCAGGGTGCGGCGGGCGCTGCCGGCGACGGCGGCGGTGTAGAGCGCGAGCAGGGTCGCCGGGATGGGGGCGCTGTGGGTGTAGTCGAGCGCGTGGTACGGGACGACGCAGGCCACCATGGCCAGCATCACGGCCATGGGGTGGCGCCGGCGCCAGATCAGCGAGACGTTCGCGCCCAGCAGCAGCAGCCACGCGAGGGGGTCCGGCTGGCGCCCGTCCTTGAGGAAGAGGGCCATGACCGTGGTGAGGGCGGCCACCGCGGCGGCGAGGTGCGCGTCGTTGCGCAGGGAAGGGACCGCCGGAGGGTGGTTTACGGCGGTCAGGGCCCGCTCGATGAGGGATTGGGGGCGCGACACTGCTCCATCTTCCGTCAGGCGGGCGTCCCTCCGGCAAGGGGAGGGACGCCCGCGGTGTCTACGGAACTGCGACAGGTTCCTGCTGTCGCGGCGGCTCCTGTGCGTCAGGATCCGGCTCCGGTTCCCGCGACAGGCGACCCGGCCACCACATCTTCCGCCGCAGGGCGACGCTTGCGCTGGTCACCAGGTACGTCCGTACGAGGAAGGTGTCCAGCAGCACTCCGACCGAGATCACGAAGCCCAGCTCGACCAACTGCACCAGGCCCATGTTCACCAGCACGGCGAAGGTCGCGGCGAGGACGAGGCCCGCGGAGGCGATGACGCCCCCCGTCGTCCGCAACGCGGTGAGCGCGGCGTCCACGGGTTCCTTGCCGGACAGGGACTCCTCGCGCATCCGGTGCATGAGGAAGATGCCGTAGTCGACGCCGAGGGCGACCAGGAACACGAACGAGAGCAGTCCGAGTCCGGGATCGGTTCCCTCGAAGCCGAAGACCGGGCCGAAGACCAGTCCGCCGATGCCGAGCGCCGCACCCCACACGGCGACCACGGCGGCCACCAGCAGCAGCGGGGCGACCAGGCTGCGCAGCAACGCGATCAGGATCAGCAGTACGGAGGCGAGGACGAGCGGCACGACGACCTTGGTGTCGCTGGCGTTGGTGTCCTTGAGGTCGAGCTGCTCGGCGCTGGGACCGCCGATGTACGACCCGTCGAGCTGCGAGCGCAGAGACTTGATCGTGGCGGTCTCGGCCGCCGACTCGGGCGCGCCCTTGGCGATCACGGAGATCTCCGTCCAGCCTCCCCCACTCTCGGCTTCGCTCGAGCGGGGGGACCCCCATCCGCTGCGTCCCCGCTCGGCGCTTGCGACTCCGTCATGGTCACGCACCACCGCCAAGGTCTCGTCGACCTGCCCGCTGGGAGTGATCACATCGAGCGGCTGGGTGCTCTGCTCGGGGTAGGCCGCGGCGAGCGTCTCCATTGCGACGACTGCTTCCGGCTTGTTGACGAAGGAGTCCCCCTGCTTGACCGCTCCGGGCAGGTTCAGCATGCCAGTGGCGAGCGCGCCGAGCAGGACCACACCGCCCGCGAGCACGGCCAGCGGCCGACGCCTCGCGGAACTGCCCATCGCGGTGAACAGCGACCTGCGCTCCTTCGGCCGGCTGCCGAACGCGGGCACCATCGGCCAGAACACCCGGCGGCCCAGCAGTACGAGGAGCGCGGGCAGCAGCGTCAGCATGGCGAGGAGCGCGCACAGTACACCGACGGTGCCCAGCGGCCCCATACCGCGACTGCTGTTGAGGTCGGCGGCGAGCAGGCACAGCAGTCCGGCGGCGACCGTGCCGGACGAGGCGAGGACGGCAGGGCCGCAGCCGCGCAGGGCGGCCCGCATGGCGTCGTACGGCCGCTCGATGCGCCGCAGTTCCTCCCGGTAGCGGGCGATCAGCAGCAGCGCGTAGTCGGTGCCCACGCCGAACACGAGGATCGTCATGATGCCCACGCTCTGGCCGGAGACGGTCGTTCCGAACGCCGAGTTGAGGCCGTACGCGACGCCCATCGAGAGGTAGTCGGCGACGCCCGCGACGGCGAGCGGAACGAGCCACAGCAGCGGGCTGCGGTAGATGAGGATCAGCAGGATCGCGACCACGCCGACGGTGGTGTAGAGCAGTGGCCCGTCGAGCGAGTCGTACACCTCGTTCGCGTCAGTGTCCAGCGCCCCCGGGCCGCCCACCTCGACGCTCAGCCCGCCGTCCCCCTGAGCGACATCGCGTACATCTTTGACGAACTCTTCCCGGAGTTTCTCGTCGATGCCCGGTTCGTTGCTGGCGACCGGATACATCAAGGTGGTCCCGTCCTCGGACGGCACCACCTTGGGCGTCGCGGTCAGCCGGCCCGCGCCCGCGATCTCCTCGACCTGCTGGGCCGCCGTCTCGCGGTCGGTGGTGGTCAGCCCGCCGTCCCGGTGGTAGACGAGCACCAGCTCGGTGGTCTCGCCGCCGGGCAACTGTTCCTCGATCTTGGCTACTTGGGTGGAGTCCGCGCTCGCCGGCAGATTGTCGACGGCTCGGTCCTGCTGCACATCGGACAGCTTGGACGCGAACGGCAAGGTCAGGACGAGCACGGCCGCCCAGAGCCCGAGCAGCACCCAGGGCACGGCTCGTCGCCGCGTACGCGTGGTTGTCTTTCCGGGCCCCATGGCGGGGTCCCCCTTCCCTTGGACGGTGTCTGGACTCCACCAGACTCCCGGCGGGAAGGGCCGGAATCGTCGCGCGTCAGGGCGACTTCGGGGGTACTGCCGGGGGTGACTCAGGGGGCGGATTACTCCCCGGGGAGTAGTCCCCTCCAGCAGCGGGAGCGCGCTGTGACCGAGTACCTGACGTGCAATGGGTCGTTGATGTCCGTTTCCGCAGCGGATTTTCCCTTTGTTGCTTCCACTTTTCCGCCGTTTTCCGGTGCGGCCTTGTCCCTGTCCGGCCGTGCCGGTAGCAATGCCCGGTAGTGGTACGAGTGCCTGGACGCCGGAATGTCATGGATTTCCGCGCCGACGGGCCCACGGGGTGTCCAACGGGGGAGTGCGCTTATGGTGACAGTTCTGTTTGTGCACGGCACGGGCGTGCGGGAGCCCTCCTACAGCAACGCGCTGGCGCGCGTACGCGAGGGAGTGGCCGCGGTACGTCCGGACGTGCGGGTGGAACCGTGCGACTGGGGATCGGCCCTGGGCTCGTACCTACGGGCGGAGGGCGCGTCGATCCCGGGTTTCGCCGCGCAGGGCGGTCAGGGACCCCCCGCTCCCGACCCGCGCGACGAGGCGGTCGCGCGGTGGGCCCTCCTGTACGCGGACCCCTTCGCCGAATTGGAGTTGTTCGCCCTCACCGGAGCCGGGGCCGTCCCGTCGAGCGGCTTCGTGCCGGGTCCGCGAGCACGCGGGGATCTGCTGCTGGACGGGGTGAGCGGTCTCGATGCCCGGGACACGGTGCGCGGGGCCTGGGCGGACGCCGGTCTCGGAGAGCTTCTGACGGAGGCGGCGACCGCGGTCCGCGGGGCGCCGGCCTTCCGGCGGGCGATCGTGGTGGACGGTGACCCGGCGGGTGCGCTGCCCAGGCTGACGGCTCGCGCCCTGGTGGCGTACGCGCTGAGCCGTACGGACCGCGACGCCGGGGAGGTGTCCGCGAAGGCGCGCGACGAGCTGGTGGACTGCGTCACCGACGCACTCGGCGGTGACCTCCGCGTCGTCCCCGAGGCCCTGACGGCCGCCTTCAGGTTCTCCGCCCGCCTCTTCGAGAACGTCCTGGGATCCCGTCTCGTGGTGGCCCGCAGGACACCGTGGAGCGGCCGGTCGGTGGGCTTCTTCGGCGACATCGTGAGGTACCTGGTCCGGGGAGAGGCCGTGCGCGCCTTCGTCGCGGAGGCAGTGCGTGCGCAGCCCGGTCCTGTGGTGCTGCTCGGGCACAGCCTGGGCGGGATCGCCGCGTTCGACCTGCTGGCCTCGGGAGTGCTGCTCGACGGCGCCGGCGAACAGCGGGCCGGGAGTCTCCCCCAGGTGGAAGCGCTGATCACCGTGGGCTCGCAGGCGCCGCTCCTGTACGAGCTGGACGCCCTGCCCTCACGGCCGTACGGCAGCGGTCTGCCCAGCGGTTTCCCGCGCTGGGTCAACGTGTACGACCGTCGTGACCTGCTGTCCTACACGGCCTCGGAGGTGTTCGGCAGCGAGGTGACCGATGTGGAGGTCGACAACCGGCAGCCGGTCTCCGCCGCGCACAGCGCCTACTGGACGAACGACCGCTTCCACTCGGTGCTCCACGACGTGCTGGACCAGGTCTCTCCTCCTTGAGTCCGGCGGAGCCCCGTTCTTCGCGGCCGCTGTGGTGCGGCCCGTTTCCTGAGGCGTTTCCGCCGGTATTCAACCAAGTGCCCAGCCTGGCATCCCTACCACGGTGCGAGAGGGAACGCGCGTGGCGAGACAGAGGTTCGATGACATCCAGCTCGATCTCATCGCGGCGATCGTCGCGATACTCGAGGAACCCGCCGGAGGTCTGATGCAGGACGGCGGGCGCCTGCTGTGGCGGCAGTTCGTCCACGAAGCGGTGGACGGGCTGCCGCAGGAGACCTACTCCGTTCCGCACCAGGAGTTCCTGAGCGTGGTGCGGGCCTGCGCCCGGCAGGAAGGTGCGCTGGAGGAGCTGGTCCGCGCCACCGAGCTGGTGGCCCCGGCGGTGGGCCGGCAACTGCAGCCCCTACTGGAGGAGTGGTGGGCACATCACGTATACGGAGGGCGGAACTGGTCCTCCCTGCGCCAGGCACTCCAGCCCCGGCTGCCCGAACTGGCCTCCCTGGTCTCCCTGTCGACCGGTGGGCGCCGCACCCTGCCCGCACACTGCGGGACGCCGTGGCAGGCGTTCGTCCACCTTGCCGACCTCAACTCACCAGTCGGCGGACTGCCGCCGGGCATGGTGTTCCTCGAGCACCTGGCGCACTGCCCCGAACTGGCCGCGGCGGTGGGTGAGATACGGACCTGGAACGACCACTTCGCACGGGAATGGGGATTGCTGGACGGGTCCGACGGCTTACGGGGGCTGCGCCGACGGCTGGACTCGGCCCGCCGGCACGAGGGAGTCGGCATCAGCGCGGCCGACCCGGCGGGCGGCGCGGCCGACAGGCCCCAGGACGACGGTGCGGAGGCTGGACGGGAGGACCACACCGCGCCGGACGGACGCCCCCTCATCCGCTTGTACATCAGAGTGGCCACCGACCGCACGCCCCAGCCCAGTACCGGGCGCCGCCGGGCCGCACGGATCCCGCGCTACCAGGTGTCGGCGTGCGTGAAGTACGCGAACTCCCCCACGCTCCACCGGGAACCCGGAGCGGAGCCCCAGGCGCCTGCCACCCGTGAGCAACTCGGCTCCTGTGTCGCCGAGTTACTCACCAGGATGTCAGCGCTCTGGCATAACCGCTCGGAACTCGTGGCCCTTGAATTCTTCCTGCCTCTGGAACTGCTGAACGAGCCGGTCGAATGGTGGGACCGCGATCCGGCCCGCGGTTACGCCAATCCGCTGCTCAGTACGTACCGGGTGTCCGTCCACAGTCTGGATCGCGTGCAGCGGCGCGAATTCCACCGCGCATGGCGGGCGCGCTGGACACACTGGAGGGAAAACGGGAGCAACCTGGAGCACACCCGGCGCGTTGTGCACGAGTGTGCCCCGGAGCCGACGCTCACCGACTCCGAGCATCTGGCACGACTGGACGCGGTAGTCGGCAGCGACGATGATGTGGTCGGCATGCTCTTGTGCCAACCGCCTTGGGATCACAGCAAGTTGGGCATACAGGAGGTGAGCCTGGCCCTGGACCTGGGAGTGCCCTTACTGATGTACCACCGTGAGGACGAAGCGGCGTCCGCCTGTCGGGCCGCGGTGCGGGAAGCCTTGGCCGAAGATGGGCTGGCCGCTCTTCCTCGGCTCGCGCAACAGTGGAAGACCGATGCCGCCGCCGGCCGGCCTTCCGCGCATGACCCCAAGGCGATCCGCTCAATGGGCATGATCTGGGACGACCCTGAGCATCTTCTCGACGGGGGACCGAGCGCTCCCGCCACGTTTGTAGGGGGGACCGATTGAACGCGCCGCTGGAAAACGGAGGGCCTCTCTACAAGGGCACCGGCGCCCCGGTGCCAGACATCCCGTACGAGGAGCGGACTTGGCCGACCGGGCCACCGTGGCGCATGTTCAGCCCTCCGCCCGTGATGCCGGCACCACCCGAGGACGAGGAGGCCGACCGCAGGCTCGGCCGGCCGGGAGTGGAGCGCCGTCCGCGGCCGGAGGAGGTACGACTGGTCAACGCGGCCTTGCTCCTGCGCAGGCCGCTGCTGGTGACGGGGCGCCCAGGCGTCGGAAAATCGGGCCTCGCCTACCGCATCGCACGGGAGTTACGCCTGGGGCGGGTTCTTCACTGGGCGGTGACCAGCCGCACCGCGCTCACCTCGGGGATCTTCGAGTACGACGCCATTGGGCGCGCGCAGGCCCTACAGGGCCCGCCGGGAGCGGCGGAAACGTCGGCGGGGACCGGCGCCTTCGTCCAGCTGGGCCCGCTGGGGACCGCGCTGCTGCCCTACAGGCTGCCTCGAGTCCTGCTCATCGACGAGATCGACAAGTGCGACATCGATCTGCCCAACGACCTCCTCACGCTCTTCGAGGACGGATATTACGAGGTGCCTCCCCTGGCCCGGGTGAAACCGCAGGAGCCCACCACGACCGTCCACACGGCGGATCCGGGCGGGACGGCGGAGATCACGGCGGGTGTGGTGCGCTGCCACGCCTTCCCCGTCATCGTGATGACGTCCAACGGCGAGCGGGAGTTCCCGGAGGCGTTCATGCGCCGGTGTCTGAGGCTGGACATGCCCGATCCCGACGCGGCGGCGTTGGGCGAGCTGGTGGCCGCGCACTTCGGGGACCGGCTGGGTACCCGTCAGGAGGAGTTGATCCGTGACTTCCTCCGGCGCAGCGAGCGGGTGGGCGGGCTCGCCGCCGACCAGTTGCTGAACGCGGCGCACCTGGTGACCTCCGGCCACTATGCGCACCAGCCCGCGCAAGAAGGCGGGGCAGATGAGTGGACAGACCTGCTGGAGGCCATCTGGCACCCGCTCGGCGGTGAAGGGGCGGAACCGGCGTGACTCACGATCCCTCCCCCGCGCAGGACGGGCGGACCGTGCGCGGGCGGGACGGGCCACGTGCGCCGTTGGCCGAGGAACAACAACAGCCCCTCACCCGCCTCCACCCCTGGGAAGTGGCCGATGCGGTGTGGGTGGCGAGCGAACACGCGTGGCTGACCGGGGTGCCGGATCGGTCCGCCGACGAGGGCGAGCAGGCTGGCCACCCGGCGGGCCCGGTGCCGGACCCCGCCGTATCCGCACCCGCCCAGCCGGAAGCCCCGTCCGGGCCCGACGGTAGCGGCAGGCCCGACGAGCACCCGGGAACACCAGGCGACGCCCCGGACGAAGACCCCACGCTCAATAGCGTAGTGGCGCGGGTGGACGCCCAGCCGTCCGTGCCCGCCGCCGAGCACCGCCGTCGGCTGTCCCGCGTGCCAGAACCAGTGTCCACGCAGGGGTCCGCCTCCCGGACCACGTGGCGCTCGAACGCCCGGGCCGTGGGGCGGGCGCTGCGTGCGTTCCGTACCGCCGTCGCCTCCGCGTACGCGAGCGAACTGAACGAGGAGGCCACCGCGGAACGCATCGCGCTGGCCCTGCCCCTGCCACCGGTCCTCCGTCCCACGGCGGAGCGCCGTTGGCGGGCGGTGCTGCTGGTGGACGGCGCGCCGCACATGGCGGTGTGGCGCGACGCCACGGAACAATTCGCGAAGATCGCCCGCCGCTTCGGCGGGTTCCGTGACGTCATGGAGCTGTCGCTGGACGCAAGTTCGGCCGAGCGCGCCACCGTGTCACTGCCCGGCCCGGCCCTCGAAGCCCGGACCGCCTCTCCGCGCAGTCTGGTCGACCCGACGGGGCGGTCCGTCATCTTCGTGCTGACCGACGGGGCCGCCCCCGCCTGGCGGTCGGGCGCCGCCCAACGGCTACTCGCGCTGTGGGGCAAGCGGCAGCCGGTGGCCGTACTGCACATGCTGCCCCAGCGGCTGTGGCACCGTACCGGCCTGAATCCGTCCTGGATCAGACTGCGGGCGTCCGGCCCGTGGGCCGGGGACCGGCGACCCTCCTGGGAGCCGGCGGAGGCACTCTCCGGGGTGTTACGGTCCCGCTCCGGCCGGGGAACGACCGTGCCCGTACCGGTACTCGAACTTGACCCGGACTGGCTGGAGCCATGGGCCCGGTTCGTGGGAGCGGACGAGCCGCGCGACGTCGAGCTGGCGGCCGTCCTGACCACCGTGCACGCGCGGCCGGCGCCACCGGCGCCGACGTCGTCGTCCGACCCCGCCGAGCAGGTCGCGATGTTCCGCGGCTGGGCGTCCCCCGAAGCGTTCCAGCTGGCTACGCACATGGCGGCGATCCAGCTGGACCTGCCCACGATGTCCGAGGTCCAGCGGCGCACCATGCCCCACTTGGGCACCGAGCACATGGCGGAGTTCCTTCTCAGCCGCCTGGTCTCACCACTCCTGTGGTACGACGACGACCAGCTGTCCTTCGTCTTCGCCCCCGGAGTGCGCGAGGAACTACTGGCCTACGGCTCACGGAACGCCACGGAGCACGTGATCGAACAGGCCGCCGAACTCCTGGCCCCCCGCAGCGCCGCCGCGCAGGACCTGCTGTCCTACCTCCGAGGACAGGAGGCGAGCGCGACCCCCGCGCGCGGCCAGGACCGCGAGTTCAGGGAGGTCGAGCGGGCCGTCCTGCACGCGTTGAGCGGACCACACCGCCCCCGCGCGAGAGAACTGGACGCGCTGGAGGACGTGCGCGGCCCCTTCGGAGGGCGCCCTGAGGGCCCCAAAGTGTCGGCCGCTGTGGTCGATTCGGCCCAACCTCGCGTTGCTGAACCGGCAGACCCGTCGTTCTCGGGTATGCCGCAGTCATCGCGCGACAGCTTCCCGCTCGGCACCCAGGCGTTGGACGGCACGGCAGACGCCGATCCAGGAGAAGGAGAATCATCAGTGAGCACGGTCCCCGCCGCGTCCGAACGTGGGCACGATCAGCATCTGACCGCAGGTGGTCCCCGTCCGTCCAGGCCCACTGTCTGGGGGAACATGCCACCACGGAACCTGGTGTTCACCGGTCGCGACGAGCTCCTGGTCGCCCTGGAGCAGGGGCTGCGATCGGGTCCCACGGCCGTCCTGCCCCACGCCCTCCACGGCATGGGCGGTGTCGGCAAATCACAACTGGCGTTGGAATTCGTCTACCGGCATGCCGCTCAATACGATCTCGTCTGGTGGATTCCAGCAGAGCGCCCGACCCAGATTCAGCAGGCATTCGTCGAACTCGCCCGCAGAATGCATCTCCCGGTCAGTTCCGAGGCCATCACCGCGGTACCCGCGGTCCTGGAAGCCCTGCGCACCGGAGTTCCGTACGGGAACTGGCTTCTGGTCTTCGACAACGCGGAAAGCCCGAACGCGGTGCAGGAATATTTTCCCAGCGCTCTCGAGGGCGGGCCGACCGGTTCCGTGATCGTGACCTCACGCAATCCCCAGTGGAACACCCTCGCTCACCCCTTGGAGGTCGACGTGTTCGACCGCTCCGAGAGCATCCAGCTGCTGCGGCGGCGTAATCCCGATCTGACCGACCAAGAGGCCGACATGCTCGCCGAAGTCCTCGGCGACCTTCCGCTGGCCGTCGAGCAGGCCTCGGCGTGGCGCGCCGAGACGGGCATGCCCCCTGCCGAATACTTGAGGGTGTTTGAAGAAAAGCGCGCAGAACTCATGGCGGTCTCTCCGCCCACACAGTACGAAGAGACGGTCGCCACAGCGTGGAACGTATCTCTCGATCACGTGGAGACCAAGAACCCTGGCGCCCTGCAACTTCTCCAGTTGTGCTCCTATTTCGCGCCGGAGCCGATTTCCCGACAGTTCTTCTCCAACGCAGTGGCCGATCCCATCGCGCCGGAACTTGATGTCATCTTCACGGATCCCATTCGACTGAGCCGGGCCATCCGCGAGATCAATCGCTATTCCCTCGCCAAGATCGATCACCGGACCAATTCGATCCAGATGCACCGGCTGGTCCAGGCCGTGCTGAAGGCGCGGATGACGGAGGAGCAGCGCGAGCGCTTCCAGCACGGGGCGCATCTGCTGCTCGCCGCCAACGCGCCGAGCGACCCCCAGGACCCGCGGGCCTGGGTGCGCTTCGGTGAGCTGTACTCGCACGTGATCGTCTCCGAAGCCCTGGAGTCGCCCCACCGCTATGTGCGGCAACTGGTCTACAACGTGGCCGAATACCTCTTCTACTGGGGAGATCACGCGGCTGCCCTGGACTTCGCGAGCCAGGTCTACTCGATCTGGCGCGAGCGATTCGGTGAAGGCGATCCACAGACGCTGGTCCTGGGCCGACACCTGCGGTTCGTGATGTGGCGCATGGGGCGGTACAGCGCGGCCGCGGAACTCGGCGAGCGGATGCTGGCCACGCTGGAGGCGGCCGGGTCCGAACTGGAGGAGGAGTACCTCCGGGTCAAGGGCCAGGTCTCCAGCGACCGCCGGGTGCGCGGCGACTTCCGCGGCGCCCTGGAATTCGACGAGGACGTCTACAACCGGGCGGTGCGCGCCTTCGGGGACGACGACCCCGACACCCTGCTGCATGCCTTCAACCTGTCGGTGTGCCTGCGCGTCAACGGGGACTTCCGGCGGGCGCTGGAACTGGACCAGGCGGTCTGGCGCCACCGGGTGCAGATGTTCGGCGCCGACAGCCCCATCACCCTGAGCTCCGAAGCCTCGGTCGCCCTGGACCGCCAGGAACTCGGCGAGTACACCCAGGCCTTGGGAATGTGCGAAGAAGGTGTGGAGAAGTCCAAGGAGGTGTACGGCGACTCCCACCCCATGACATACCGGGCCATCGCCCGGCTCGGCGTCGCGCAGCGCAAGGCCGGCATGCACGCGGAGGCAGCCGAGAACACGCGGATCGCACTGGCGGCGCTGGCCGAGCGGTACGGCGACCGGGCGCCGGACGTGCTACAGATCTCGCTGAACTTCTCCATCGACCTGCGCCAGAACGGGGACCTCCAGGAAGCCTTGAAGCTCGGCGAGCGCACCCGCAAGCTGTTCGCGGAGACACTGGGCGCCGATCACCCGCACACCGTCTCGGCCGACGTCGACCTGGCCGTGACGCTGAGGCTCCTGGACCAGGTGGACGCCGCCCGCAAGCTCAACGAGTCCGCTCTGATCCGGTTCAAGGAATCTCTGGGCGACACCCATCCCTGCACCCTGATCACCGCGATCAACCTGGCCAACGACCTGTTCGCGCAAGCCGAGGCCGCCCGGGCGCGTGACCTGGACGAACGTACGCTCGACCAAGTGCGGGATTACCTGGGCGACACGCATCCCACCGCACTCGTGCTGCAGGCGAACCTCGCGGCCGATCTGCGGGCCCTGGGGCAGTCCGAGGAGGCGGCGTCTCTGCACAGGGAAGCGGTTGAGGCGATCAAGGAAAAGCTGGGCAGCGCTCATCCCGCTTACCAGGACGCGCTGGCTTGGCGACGGGCGAACTGCGATATCGATCCCATGCACCTGTAGGGCCTGTGCCGGAAGCCCGGCACAACACATTCGGGAGCCGCCAAGGCAGCCGGGCACGACCCGGCGGCCTTGGAAGGAGACTTCGTCAGACCTCCTCGCCGAGGCCTCGCCCCACCCAGTGAGCGAGTCCGACCGGATCCACTCGCGTCCTGGTGCGCCGACGGACGGCACGGGCCACAGCGCCGACTACCTCCGGAACGGCCCCCAGGGCACGTACCGCCTCCGGGGAGCGACCGGTCTCTTCCAACGTCAGCCGCAGGCCCGCCCAGGCGGCTGGCGGAGCTGTGCCGTCAACGACAGTCCGGGTGAAGTGTTCCGCGGCGGCGGACGGGTCGCCGGTCGCCCAGAGCAGATCGGCCCGACCCGCGCCCGTCACCCCCGGCACGTCGGCCTCCTCCGCGACGTCCCGGAGTTTGACCAGCGCAACAGGGTCGACGAGCCGAATACGGGCCAGCACGGCACGCGCGTCCAGATGCCGCTGCCTGCGCTCCGCTCGGACCTGTTGCCGGCGGCGTGGCAGCACGGGCTCGTCCCCCCGCAACCAGGCTGCGGCCAGTCGGTCCGTGTCCACGGGGTACGGGCGCACATGATGCAGGCGCCACAGGGCACGGTGGTCGGCGGCCAGCCGTTGCGCGAGGCCTACAGCCTCCCGGGCCGCTGTCGTCACCGGGCACTCGGCCGCCCAGCCCGCCACCGTGGACCGCACCGCGACAAGCAGACGCCGACCCGCCGCCGTCAGCTCCGGATCGGCCGTGACCCGCGGCAGAACACTCGCCAACTGACCTCGCCACAAGGCGAATTCGAACCAGTCGAGCGGCTCGTACCGCTCAGCGGGCAGCCGAGTCCGGCCACGCCAGAAGCGGGTGACCCCGGTGAACGCGTAGATCCCCTGGAGCATGCCCGGTAACGGCCTCGGGTCGTCCCGCCAGGGGGCGTAGTAGAGCCGCCCAGGTAACGGGCCCTCCTCGAACAGCGGGACAAGATGGGAGAGCGCGTTGAGCTTGCTGTGCTGGAGTTCATGGACGATGGCCGCCGCACAAGCCAGCTCGGAGTCGGGCCAGGACAGGGCCAGGCCACCCACCGCGTGGGAACTGCTCGCGCTGCGGACCCGGAACGCCTCGTGAGCCGGCATGGGCTGGACGGTGCGCAGCAGCGCCCCCACGGTCACGGCCGACGGTGGATCGGCCTCCACCAGCAGGTCGCAACCCTCCTGTATCAGCTTGGTCAGCCTTGCTGCCGCGCCAGCCGGCAGACGCCGGGCAGCCCCCATCGGAGGCGGGACGATCCGGTGTCGCCCCAAGTCGTCGAGGGTGACGCGGACAGCCGGGGCTCCCGGTGGCCGGACCTCGTCGCGGTACAGGGGCAGCCATCCTGGCGCCCGGCGGCCCAGCGGGCCGGGCAACTGCAGGGTGCCGGTCGCGGAGGTCAGCACGACACCGCCCTTGTGGGAGGTCAGCACGGCGGTCTCCCACGGCGCCTGGTAAGGCAGCCGGGCCTGGCCGAGAGTAGGGAGATCGACCCTGCCCTCAACGGACGGCACGGGGAAGGAGAAACTCAGGCCGGCGCGGACCGCGGCCGCCGCAGCGATGCAGTGCAGGTGCCCCACGTCGGCCCAGAGGGGCAGCTCAGTGGGCCGAGGTGCCCGCAGCCGCTGCAGCAACTGCCCTGCCCACAGGCCCGTTTCGGGCAGATCCAGCAGTTCTTGGACGACCGCCGGAGCGATGCGCTGCGTGTCGGCCAGCAGGTTCCAGGCTCGTTGAGGGGCAGGCAACGGCCTGCCGACACCCGCCATGGTCGTGAGGGAGTCCATGACGAGGTCGAGGACCAGCAGGCGGTGACTGCGCTCGGCCAGGACCAAGGCGGTCAGCGCGTCCGCGTCCCCCTCTCCGCGTATCAGACTCTCGAACTGCCGAGAGGTGAACCGGTGCAGCGGTTCTGTGTCCGGCGCCGCCCCCGAAGCCTGCGTCATCACACGACCCAGCTGTTGCCGGTCCCTGGAGAGGCGCTTCGTGTCGGCCTGCCGATGGTCTTGAGCAGCCGCTGTTTCGCTCTCTCCCGGTGGTCGCTGCTGTGCTCGCGCAGCTCCTCGAGAGAGGTGCCCGTCAAGTCGGGCAGGTCCGACCTGACAGCACTTTCCGGCTTCTCCATCCTGCGGTAGACCTCCCCCGGGAATCGAGCCCTGTTCAGTCCGCCCTTACATCATGTCCCAAGCCTCCGTCGGCGGAAACATCGTCAACCAGCCAGCCTGGTGGGCCCGTTGGCCGGTTACCCCCGACAGGTCTGTCAGCCGTCCGGCTTGCGGTACCAGAAGGCTCACAACGGCGTGAACCACTCCGGATAGTCACGCAGAACGGTTTCCAGCTCGGAGAGCGCAAGCGTTCCGGCATCCAGCAGTGACACCGCGTCCCACAGGTGGAGCAACCCGTTCTCAAACACCAGACAGGTCCTGATCAGCGCGAGGATTTCGATCCGCATCACCGGGGAGCGAGGGACACTGGCGCAGATCTCGAGCGGCAGATGTCCGATGACCGCGGCCCGTAGGCCCGGGTCCTGCATGACCGGAAGGTCGGCCAGCGCGTCGTACATCCGCCGGTGGTCCGCCGGGCCGAGCCGCCGCCGGGGAGCGGCCCGGCTCACTTCCGCTCGGGTCGTGTGGCCCGCGCCCTCGAACCAGAGCGACGTCGGCATAACGGCGGCCTCACCGCCCGCCGCTGCCGCGCTGAACTCCTCCCGCAGCGCGGCGGCCAGCTGGGCCGCGTCGTGCCGCCACTCGGGGTGGGCGCGCAACAGAGCCAGGGCCGCCGAACTGAAGGCACCTGAAGCACGGGGTACGCCGTCCCCCGCCCCGGCACCCGGAACTCGGTTGCCCGTAGCCTCGCCGGGCCCGCAGGCGAACAGCACCTGCTGCTCCCGTACCGCGCGCAGACGGCCGCGGGGCACGGGGTCGGGCCGCAGTGCGTTGGCCGCGGAGGCCGCGTCGGTGAAAGTCTGGCAGGCGTCCAGGAGCCACAGTTGCCGCGGGTGCGCCGGTGCGATGTCGGAGCGGAACGCCGCAAGGGCGGCTTCCACGTCGAGACTCCGCAGATCGCGGCCGACCGCGTCCGCGTACACCAGTCGCCGGTGGCCGTCCAGGTCGACCAGTCCGTGCCCGGACCAGGCGACGAACAGCCAGTCGCTGGCCGTCTCCGCCAGCTCCCGGAACAGGGCCCGGTGCACGCTCTCCCGGTCGGCCGGCTGCTCTTCCACGCCCGCCTCCTGGAGCAGGACACAGTTCTCCGGCAGCGGCGACACCAGCAGGGTGATCGCTTCCGGAGCGAAGCCCTGTCCGAGCAGCCAGCTGCGGTGGGCCAACGCGTCCCGCACCGGGCCGTCCAGGTTCCAGGCGGTCCCGGCCTCGTACGTCTCGACCGCGACCAGCAGCGCCCGAGCGGCTGACGGCTCCCCCTGCGCCGGGTTCATGAGCCGAGTGTCCCCGAAATCAATCCGCTCCCTCGCCGGTATGGCAGTCGATCCGCCCTAGGACGGCGTACGCGCCGCAGCCAGCAGCCGCGTCACCTCGTCGGCGCAGATCGTCAGCGCCGCGCCCACCGTCGCGAGGGTGTCGCGTTCGGCGGGGGTGTACGGGCCGTCGGCGAGGGCGATGCGAGCGCCCTGGAGGAGGATCGACTCGCGGCCGGTGGGGGCGAGGTGCGGGGCCAGCGGGTCCAGTGCCTCGTGGAGCTCTATGGCCAGGCCCGGTCCGCAGGGTCCGCCGTGGACGCGGCCGGTGTCGGCGGCGAGGGCTTCGACGAGCGCGGCGAGCTGGTCCTCGGTGCAGTCCTCGAAGCCGGCCGCGCGTACGGCGTCGGCGGCCGTCTCCAGGGACGTACGGGAGCAGGTGCCGCCCGCGGCCAGGATCGCGAGCGCGACGGTGTGGACGGCGTCGCGCAGCATCGCGGAGAAGCGGGTGGTGGTGGGGTGGTCGAGGACGTCCGCGCCGAAGTGGTGGCGGCAGGCGGCGCACTCCACGACGGGTCCGGTGGCGCCGCGCGGCAGGACGGGCATGCCGAGCAGGGTGAAGCGGCGGCGGCCCGCGAGGCGCTGGTAGTTGCGGTCGCCTCCGCAGCCGGGGCAGAAGAACTCGCCGTCGCCGACGGTGGTCCACGCGGTACGGGTTCCCAGGACGCGGGAAACGCCGAGCGCGCGAGCGCGGACAAACCGGCCGTTTCGTCCCCATCCTGGCAGCACGTGGCACCTCCCTGACCCCGCGGCACCATCGCCGCGCTGGCGTGATGTTAGCCACATCGTCGACTCGGAGTCAGTACCCCGTACGAGGCCACTCGGCGACATGGCCGGTTATCGCACCGCGGCCCCGCCCGCCGAAGGGGCGGACGGGGCCGGAGAAAAGCAGGTGAACGGGCTTAGCCCGACCGGCACTTGGAGGGCGGCGTCGCGGGGTCTGGCACGCACATCTGCCGCGTTGTCGTCGGTCGCGATGGCTCCGCCATCACTCCCTCCTCCGCCTTGCAGCTGCACGCTCCCCCACGCTCGGCTTCGCTCGCGCGGGGGGACCCCCATCGCCCCCGCTCCTTCTCCCACCCTCCAAGTGCCGGTCGGGCTCATCGCGTCGCGCGGTTGACCGCGGAGACGACCGCCTTCAGCGAGGCGCGTGTCGTATTCGCGTCGATACCGATCCCCCACAGCACCTTGTCGCCGATCGCGACCTCGATGTACGAGGCGGCCTGCGCGGAGGCGCCCTCGCTCATCGTGTGCTCCTGGTAGTCCAGGAGCCGGGCGTCGACGCCGATGCCCTGCAGTGCGTGGAAGAACGCGGAGATCGGGCCGTTGCCGGTGCCGACCAGGGTGGTCTCGACGCCGTCCACCTCGGCCTCGACGGTCAGCGTGTCCACGCCGTCCTTGTCGGTGGTGGACTGGCCGTTCTTGAGCTGGATACGGCCCCAGGCGTTCTCGGCGTTGGGCAGGTACTCGTCCCGGAAGATCTCCCCGATGGCCTTCGGCGTGACCTCGCCGCCCTCGGCGTCCGTCTTCGCCTGGATGATCTTCGAGAACTCGATCTGCATCCGGCGCGGCAGGTCCAGCTTGTGGTCGTTCTTCAGGACGTACGCGATACCGCCCTTGCCGGACTGCGAGTTGACCCGGATGACCGCCTCGTACGAGCGGCCGACGTCCTTCGGGTCGATGGGCAGATACGGGACCGCCCACTCGATGTCGTCGACCGTCTTGCCCTGCTCCTTCGCGGACGCCTCCATGGCGTCGAAGCCCTTCTTGATGGCGTCCTGGTGGGAGCCGGAGAAGGAGGTGTAGACGAGGTCGCCGACGTACGGGTGGCGGGCGTGGACCTCCATCTGGTTGCAGTACTCGGCGGTCCGCCGGACCTCGTCGATGTTCGAGAAGTCGATCTGCGGGTCGACGCCCTGCGAGAACAGGTTCATGCCCAGGGTCACCAGGTCGACGTTGCCGGTGCGCTCGCCCTGCCCGAACAGGCAGCCCTCGATGCGGTCGGCGCCGGCCATCAGCGCCAGCTCGGCCGCCGCGACCGCCGTACCGCGGTCGTTGTGCGGGTGCACGGACAGGCAGACGTACTCGCGCCGCGACAGGTTGCGGCTCATCCACTCGAAGCGGTCCGCGTGCGTAGAGGGGGTCGAACGCTCCACGGTGGCGGGCAGGTTGAGGATGATCTCGCGGTCCGGGCCGGGCTGCCAGACGTCCATGACGGCCTCGCAGACCTCCAGGGCGAAGTCCAGCTCGGTGTCGGTGAAGATCTCGGGGCTGTACTGGTAGCCGAAGGTCGTCCGCTCGTCCAGCAGCTTCTCGGCGTACTCCACGACCAGCCGGGTGCCGTCGACGGCGATCTGCTTGATGTCGTCCTTGGAACCGCGGAAGACGACCCGGCGGAAGACGGGCGCGGTGGCGTTGTAGAGGTGGACGGTGGCGCGCTTGGCGCCCTTCAGCGACTCGACGGTCCGCTCGATCAGGTCCTCGCGGGCCTGGGTCAGTACGGAGATCGTGACGTCATCGGGGATCGCGCCCTCTTCCTCGATGATCGACCGTACGAAGTCGAAGTCGGTCTGCCCGGAAGCGGGAAACCCGACCTCGATCTCCTTGTAGCCCATCCTCACCAGCAGATCGAACATCTCGCGCTTACGAGCGGGCGACATGGGGTCGATCAGGGCCTGGTTGCCGTCGCGCAGGTCCGTGGAGAGCCAGCGGGGGGCGACGGTGATCCGGTTGTCCGGCCACGTGCGGTCGGGGATGTCGACCTGGTCGTACGGGCGGTACTTGTGGATCGGCATGGACGTGGGCTGCTGGCGGTTCGCCATGATGCGTGGGCTCCTCGTGGTGTCCGGAAGGACGGCCGACGGCGCAACGCCAGACTCCGCGGGGAGGGGGTCGGCCTCGACTACAGGCCCTCGCCGCGGCAGCTAAGGAGAAGCAGCCCGAAACGCATGATGCGAAGAATGCTAGCGGAGCCTGGCTCCGAGCGAGGGTTCGTATCAGTATGCGGGACCGGGAAGACGTACCACACAAAAGGTGCACAAGGTCACACAGGCCCACTAAAGCGCCCCGTTTCAGGGGCGCAGGGCCGCATCAATTTGCGGCTCCGCCGCGATGGGGCCCCCGCTCGAGCGAAGCCGAGAGTGGGGGAGAAGTCGAGAGTGGGGGAGCGACCAGCCACAACGAACCCGCAGCCATAACACAACGGGTAACCCCCACGGCGCCCATATCCCCACGTTTCACCAATCATGGTTGCGCCTGGTGACACCAAAAGCACTCAGTGCAAAGGTGCGGTCATGACCGCGAACCGTGGCTTCGAGCCCACCTTCTGCACCATCGTGCCGCCCCACGTCCTCGACACCCTCGCCCGGTCCGAGGACCCCGCGCTCGCGGGCCCCGCCCGCCGCACCTTGGAGCGCGACGCCCTGGAGCGCACCCACCGCCGCCTGACCACGGTCATCGGCGCCCCCGCCCTTGCCCCGCCGGAGGCCCTCGCCGACCAGCCGACCCGCACCATCTACGACGCCAAACACAAGCAGGACCTCCCCGGCAAAAAGGTGCGCGGCGAGGGCGACAAGCCCGGCAAGGACGCCACGGTCAACCGCGCGTACGCCGGCCTGGGCGCGACCTTCGACCTGTTCCTGAAGGCGTACGAGCGGAACTCGATCAACGGCGAGGGCCTGCCGCTCAACGCGACGGTGCACTTCGGCGAGGAGTACAACAACGCCTTCTGGGACGGCGAGCAGATGGTCTTCGGCGACGGTGACGGCGAGATCTTCCTCGACTTCACGATTCCCGTCGACGTCATCGGCCATGAACTCGCCCACGGCGTCACGCAGTACACCGCGAACCTCACCTACTTCGGCCAGCCGGGCGCCCTGAACGAGTCGATGTCGGACGTCTTCGGCGCGCTGATCAAGCAGTACACGCTCGGCCAGACCGCCGCCGAGGCCGACTGGCTGATCGGCGCAGGCCTGCTCGCGCCGCGCGTCACCGGCAAGGCGCTGCGCTCGATGAAGGAGCCGGGCACGGCGTACGACGACGATGTGCTCGGCAAGGACCCGCAGCCGGCGACGATGGACGACTACGTCCAGACGGGCCGCGACAACGGCGGCGTCCACATCAACTCCGGCATCCCCAACCGCGCCTTCTACCTCACCGCGACCGCACTCGGCGGCAACGCCTGGGAGCGCGCGGGACAGATCTGGTACGATGTGCTGACCGGCGGCGAGCTGGACTCCGAGGCGAACTTCTCCGACTTCGCGAACCTGACCCTGGCGCAGGCCCGTGCCACGTACGGCGAGGGCGAGGAGCTCCAGGCCGTCACGAAGGCGTGGGAGCAGGTCGGGGTGCCCACGGCCTGAGCGCGGCGTATGCGGCCGCGGCCCAGGAGTGGCCTGCCGGACGCTTTCGTACTAGACAGGAACCATGCGTATCCAGGTGAAGCGCACGGGCGGATTCGCGGGCATCGACCGTCACGCCTCGGTGGAGACGGCGGGACGGGCCGATGCCCAGGAGTGGCACGACCTGGCCGAACAGGCGGTCGCGGCAGCCCGTCAGACACCCCCGATCGGCGTCCCCGACGGCTTCAGCTACCAGATCACCGTCGACGAAAAGACGGTGTACTGCTCGGATCCGCGCTTGACGGAGGAGCAACGAAAGCTGATCTCAAGGGTGCTGAAAGAGGGGACGTAACGGCCAGTTCTCACTGGACTGTTGACTTCCGTTACCGCCGGTAAGGATGATCCGTGCATGGCGACTGACGCGCGCGGCGGAACGAACCCCATACCTCAGTTCCCGGCTGGCTTCCTCTGGGGCGTATCCACCTCGGCCCACCAGATCGAAGGCGCCGCGGACCAGCGCGAGCCCTCCGTCTGGGACGCCTTCACGGCCGAGCCGGGCCGGATAAAGGACGGCTCGACGGCCGCCGTGGCCTGCGACCACTACCACCGCTACCCCGAAGACGTGGCCCTCCTGCGCGACCTGGGCGTCGGAGCGTACCGCTTCTCCATCTCCTGGCCCCGCGTCCAGTCTCCCGGCGGCCTCGACTTCTACGACCGCCTGGTGGACGAGCTGTCGGCAGCGGGCGTACGTCCCGTTCCGACCCTCTTCCACTGGGACCTACCGCTCTCCGTGGAAACGGAGGGCGGCTGGCTGCGACGCGAGACCGCCGAGCGTTTCGCCGAGTACGCGGCCCTCGTCGCCGAACGCCTCGGCGACCGGGTCAGCAAGTGGATCACCCTCAACGAGCCCGCCGAACACACCCTGTTGGGCCACGCCCTCGGCACCCACGCCCCCGGCAAGCAGCTGATGTTCGACGCCCTCCCCGTCGCGCACCACCAGCTGTTGGCCCACGGTCTGGCCGTACGAGCCCTGCGCGCGGCCGGAGTCACGGACATCGGGATCGCCAACTCGCACGGCCCTACCTGGCCCGCGTCCGACGAGGAAGCCGACGTAGAGGCGGCCGGCTTCTACGACGTACTGCTGAACCGGCTGTTCGCCGACCCGATCCTGCTGGGCCAATACCCGGAAGGACTGGGCGAGTTGATGCCCGGGGACGTCGAAGCCGACCTGAAGGTGATCGCCGAGCCGCTGGACTGGTACGGGATCAACTACTACGCACCGACCAGCGTGGGCGCACCCCAGGGCGCCGACATCGAGTTCGGCGGCTTCACGCTTCCTGCCGAACTCCCCTTCTCCGTAAGGGAGATCGAAGGACACCCGGTCACCGACTTCGGCTGGCCCGTGATCCCGGAAGCCCTCACCGAGCTGCTGACGAGCTTCCGCGACCGCTACGGCGACCGCCTCCCGCCGATCGTCATCACCGAGAACGGCTGCTCGTACGAAGGCATCGACGACCAGGAGCGGATCGCGTTCCTGGACGGCCATCTCCGGGCGCTGCACAGGGCGTTGGAGGCGGGCGTCGACGTACGCGGGTACTTCGTGTGGTCGCTGCTGGACAACTTCGAGTGGGCGGAGGGCTACGCCAGGCGCTTCGGCCTGGTTCACGTCGACTACGAGACGCTCAAGCGGACACCGAAGGCGTCGTACGGCTGGCTGCGGGACGTACTGCGCGCCCAACACCCCTGAGACGGAGCCGGTTTTCGGGCAACCGTCAGCCGCCTTCGGCCACTTCCTCCAACCATTAGAAGAATCACTTCCGCATCTCTTGCCAACAGGCGCCACTCAGGCCTCAATAGACCTCGACTCTCTCTTTTGACGGGCCGTCAGATCTAACCCTGCGCAGCACTTTCGCGCCCCCACCCGTGGGCGGTCCGTCAACCGTTCCCACATGGCAACTCCCCACCAAGGAAAGGGAATTCATGAGACGCAAGCGGATCGGAATCGGAGCGGCCGTCGCGGCCGGCACCCTCGCAATGACCGGCTTCGTCCTGGCCCCCAGCGCCGCCGCGGTGGTCCCGCAGTCGGCGACCATCAACGCGGAATGCAGCCTCCTCGGCGGCGGCGAGGCCACCCTCACCGCCACGCAGGACGGCACCTCCGCCACCATCACCGTCAGCTCCACCGACATCACCTCGCCGATCGCCCTCGGCGAGGACTCCATCCAGGCCTCGCTCACCATGGTGAAGGCGAGCGGCGGCACCACCACGTTCTCCGGCACCGAGAACCCCGCGATAGCCGCCGGTGAGGGGGTCACCGTCGGGCCCTTGACCGGCACGGTCGCCGCCGGGGACAGCCTTGAGACGTTCGGCGGCTCCCTGAACCTGACGGTCATCGGGATCAACATCACGTGCACCGCCCAGGCACCGCAGTCACCGGGCCCGTTCGTGTTCGAGTAGGCCGTAGCTCCACTGCAAGCGTCGTAACCCCCGTACAACTCCGTACGTGGTGATCGGTGCCGTCGGCGCGCAGACGGCACCGATCAGCCGGCGCGACGGCTCAGAGCGCGTCCGGGCCGCGCTCCCCCGTCCGTACCCGCACCACCGTCTCCACCGGCAACGCCCACACCTTGCCGTCGCCGATCTTCCCCGTCCGCGCCGCCTGGACGATCGCGTCGGTGACGGCGTCGGCGTCCGCGTCGTCGACGACGACCTCGATACGGACCTTGGGGACGAGGTCGACCTGGTACTCAGCCCCGCGGTACACCTCGGTGTGCCCGCGCTGACGCCCGTAACCGCTGGCCTCCGTGACGGTCAGGCCGTGGACGCCCGCCTCCTGGAGCGCGTTCTTGACCTCGTCGAGGCGGTACGGCTTGATGATCGCGATGATGAGCTTCATGAACCCGTGATCGTAAGGGGGCGCGGCGTGCACCGTAAGGCCCGTACGTGAAGGTGCGGACGTACGGACGTGAACACGTGCGGCGGGACTCCGATGATCAGGGACAATGGGCGCCATGAGCGTTCGTACCCAGTCATCCGAGCCGCCGGAGTCTTCCGGGGCCATCCATCGCGCGGGCTTCGCCTGCTTCGTGGGCCGCCCGAACGCGGGCAAGTCCACCCTCACGAACGCTCTGGTCGGCCAGAAGGTGGCGATCACCGCGAACCAGCCGCAGACCACGCGACACACGGTACGGGGCATCGTGCACCGGCCGGACGCACAGCTGATCCTGGTGGACACCCCCGGTCTGCACAAGCCGCGCACGCTGCTCGGCGAGCGGCTCAACGACGTCGTACGGACCACCTGGGCCGAGGTCGACGTGATCGGCTTCTGTCTGCCGGCGAACGAGAAGCTGGGGCCGGGCGACCGTTTCATCGCCAAGGAACTGGCGTCCATCAAGAAGACGCCGAAGATCGCGATCGTCACGAAGACCGACCTGGTGGAGGGCAAGGCGCTCGCCGAGCAGCTCATCGCCATCGACCAGCTCGGCAAGGAACTCGGCTTCGAATGGGCGGAGATCGTGCCGGTGTCGGCGGTCTCCGGCAAGCAGGTGGACCTGCTCGCCGACCTCCTCGTCCCGCTCCTCCCGGAGGGCCCGGCCCTCTACCCCGAGGGCGACCTCACGGACGAGCCCGAGCAGGTCATGGTGGCCGAGCTGATCCGCGAGGCCGCCCTGGAGGGCGTACGCGACGAGCTGCCCCACTCCATCGCGGTCGTGGTCGAGGAGATGCTCCCCCGGGAGGACCGCCCCGCCGACCGCCCCCTCCTCGACATCCACGCCTTCGTCTACATCGAGCGCCCCAGCCAGAAGGGCATCATCATCGGCCCGCAGGGCAAGCGCCTGAAGGAAGTCGGCATCAAGTCCCGCAAGCAGATCGAGGCGCTGCTGGGCACGCCGGTCTTCCTCGACCTCCATGTGAAGGTCGCGAAGGACTGGCAGCGGGATCCGAGGCAGCTGCGGAAGCTGGGGTTCTGAGGGCGCGGCTCCGAACCCCCTCGTTCCTCCATCCCATACCCCTCCGGTAACGGCCACTGAAAACGCCTACGGCGTTGTCAGTGCTCCGACGTACCCTGGGCAGTGCAAAGGCAGTCATCTGGCTGCGGACCCTGTCGAGGAGGACGAGCAAGGCCTACGAGCCGGCCCATGACTGAGACACCCACAGCGCAAGGCCCTGTTCAGGGAAACGCGAAAGCGCAGTTCACCGTTCCGCCCAAGCACCCCATGGTGACCGTGCTGGGCTCCGGAGACGCCCTCCTGCGCGTGATCGAGAAGGCCTTCCCGGAGGCCGACATCCACGTCCGGGGCAACGAGATCAGCGCGGTCGGCGACGCCCGCGAGGTGGCCCTCGTCCAGCGCCTGTTCGACGAGATGATGCTGGTGCTCCGCACCGGACAGCCGATGACGGAGGACGCGGTGGAACGCTCGATCGCCATGCTGAGGGCCAGTGAAGACGGGAACGGCCCGGAGGAGACCCCGGCCGAGGTCCTCACCCAGAACATCCTGTCCTCCCGAGGCCGCACGATCCGCCCCAAGACCCTCAACCAGAAGCGGTACGTCGACGCCATCGACAAGCACACCATCGTCTTCGGCATCGGCCCGGCGGGCACCGGCAAGACCTACCTCGCCATGGCCAAGGCAGTCCAGGCCCTCCAGTCCAAGCAGGTCAACCGCATCATCCTGACCCGCCCCGCGGTAGAGGCCGGCGAACGCCTGGGCTTCCTGCCCGGCACGCTGTACGAGAAGATCGACCCGTACCTGCGCCCGCTGTACGACGCGCTGCACGACATGCTCGACCCGGACTCGATTCCGCGACTGATGGCGGCGGGGACGATAGAGGTCGCGCCCCTGGCATACATGAGGGGTAGAACCCTTAATGATGCTTTCATCATCCTGGACGAGGCTCAGAACACGAGCGCCGAGCAGATGAAGATGTTCCTCACCCGGCTCGGGTTCGACTCGAAGATCGTGGTCACGGGTGACGTCACCCAGGTCGACCTCCCGGAGGGCACGAAGTCCGGGCTGCGGCAGGTCCAGGAGATCCTGGATGGTGTCCAGGACGTCCACTTCTCGCGGCTGTCGTCGCAGGATGTCGTACGGCACAAGCTGGTCGGCCGTATCGTCGACGCGTACGAGAAGTACGACAGCGAGAACGGCACGCAGAACGGCTCCCACAAGGGCCGTAACAAACGGAAGTAGACCAAGCCCGATCATGTCGATCGACGTCAACAACGAGTCCGGAACCGAGGTCGACGAGCAGGCGATCCTCGACATCGCCCGTTACGCGCTCGCGCGGATGCGTATCCACCCGCTCTCCGAGCTCTCGGTGATCGTCGTGGACGCCGATGCCATGGAGCAGCTCCATATCCAGTGGATGGAGCTGCCGGGACCGACGGATGTGATGTCGTTCCCGATGGACGAGTTGCGTCCGCCGTCGAAGGACGACGATGAGCCGCCGCAGGGGCTGCTCGGTGACATCGTGCTGTGCCCGGAAGTCGCCGAGCGGCAGGGCAAGGAGGCGGCGACGCAGCACTCCATGGACGAGGAGCTTCAGCTGCTCACGGTTCACGGGGTGCTGCATCTGCTCGGCTACGACCATGAGCAGCCGAACGAGAAGACCGAGATGTTCGGTCTGCAGGCCGCCATCGTGGACGGCTGGCGTACGGAGAAGGGCCTGACCGGTCCCTCCCCGGCCCCGACCGTGTCATGAACCCTCAGATCGTTCTCGGCGCGATAGCGCTGGTCGTCGTGGCCTGGCTCGCCGCCTGCGCGGAGGCGGGCCTGGCGCGCGTCTCCAGCTTTCGCGCGGAGGAGGCCGTACGCTCCGGTCGCCGCGGCAGCGCCAAGCTGGCCCAGGTCGCCGCGGACCCGACCCGTTATCTGAATGTCGCGCTGCTGGTGCGGGTCGCCTGTGAGATGGCGTCCGCCACGCTCGTCACGTACGCCTGCCTGATGGAGTTCGACGAGACGTGGGAGGCGCTGTCGATCGCGATCGGGGTGATGGTTCTCGTCTCGTATGTCGCGGTGGGTGTCTCGCCGCGCACGATCGGCCGCCAGCATCCGCTGAACACGGCGACGGCGGCGGCGTACGTCCTGCTGCCCCTCGCCCGCATCATGGGGCCGATCCCGCCCCTGCTGATCCTCATCGGCAACGCGCTGACTCCCGGCAAGGGCTTCCGCCGCGGTCCGTTCGCCTCCGAGGCCGAGTTGCGGGCGTTGGTGGACCTCGCCGAGAAGGAGTCGCTGATCGAGGACGAGGAGCGCCGGATGGTGCACTCGGTTTTCGAGTTGGGCGACACGCTGGTACGCGAGGTGATGGTGCCACGTACGGACCTGATCGTCATCGAGCGCTACAAGACGATCCGGCAGGCGCTGACCCTGGCGCTGCGGTCGGGTTTCTCGCGGATTCCCGTCACCGGGGAGAGCGACGACGACATCGTGGGGATCGTGTATCTGAAGGACCTGGCCCGTAAGACGCACATCAACCGGGACGCGGAGAGCGAGCTGGTGTCGACGGCGATGCGGCCCGCGGCTTTCGTACCGGACACGAAGAACGCGGGTGATCTGCTGCGTGAGATGCAGCAGCACCGCAATCACGTCGCGGTCGTCATCGACGAGTACGGCGGCACGGCCGGCATCGTCACCATCGAGGACATCCTGGAGGAGATCGTCGGCGAGATCACGGACGAGTACGACCGTGAACTGCCGCCCGTCGAGGACCTCGGCGACGACCGCTACCGCGTGACGGCCCGCCTGGACATCGGCGACCTCGGGGAGCTGTACGGCTTCGAGGCGTACGACGACGAGGATGTGGAGACGGTGGGCGGGCTGCTGGCCAAGGCGCTGGGGCGGGTGCCGATCGCGGGTGCTTCGTCGGTGGTGGCGCTGCCGGACGAGCGCGAGCTGCGGCTCACGGCGGAGACCGCGGCGGGCCGGCGGAACAAGATCGTGACCGTGCTGGTGGAGCCGATGGGTCCGGCGGATCCGCCGGAGGAGGAGAAGAAGCCGGAGTGACCCCGCAGGAACTGCGCGCGTTCTGCCTGTCCTTCAACGCGGCGGTGGAGGACTTCCCGTTCAGCCCGGAGATTTCCGTCTTCAAGGTGCTGGGCAAGCTCTTCGCGCTGACGCACCTGGACTCCAGCCCTCTCACCGTGAACCTCAAGTGCGACCCGGAGGACGCGGTGCGGCTGCGGGACGAGTACCCCGGGCTGATCATCCCCGGCTGGCACATGAACAAGCGGCACTGGAACACCGTCACGGTGGACGGGAAGCTGCCGGACCGGCTTGTACGGGAGCTGATCGAGGACTCGTACGACCTGGTGGTGGCCGGTCTGCCGCGCGCCGAGCGGCTTCGGCTGGACCGGTCCTGAAGATCTCCTGAAGACCTCGCCTGGATGACCACTCGTGTTGCGGGCACTCGGACGGCGCAGTAAGGCGCTGTTACGGGAGGCGCCGTCACGAGAGGTGGAGCCGTGCGATGGGTCTGGGACTGCTGTTGACGACGTCTCCTTCGGCCGGCGGTCTATCGCTGGCGGGGCCGCGGCTGCTCGCGCGGGCGGTCGCGCCCGCGGTGGGTGTGGCCGCGGCGGCGGTGGCGGGGACGGCGCGGGCCGGGGTGCGGAGCGTGGACTCCGCGGTGCGGGTCGGGCGGGTCGCCCGTAACGCGCTGCCCGGTAGTTCGCCGCACTGGCGGTCCGGTACGCGGGCGCATCTCGCGTTGCGGCCGTCCGCACCGGAAGGGCCGGAAGGGCCGGAACTGGCGGAACTGGCGGAAGGGCCGGAACGGCCGGAACGGCCGGAAGGGGTGCGGCGGGAGGACGGGACGGAGCACCGGGCGCGACGGGTGGCCGCCGCGCTGGCGGAGCACCCGGATGTGGCGTTCGCGTACTGGGACGGCGGGCTGGCGCGGTTGGTGGTGACGGCCACCGAGGACGCGCTCACCGACCGGGTGGTGGAGAAGGCGACCGCTCTGGCGGCCCGGCACGGACTCTCGCCGTCGGATGCGTCGGTGGAGGAGTTCGCGCATCCGGGCGACCCGGCCGGAGTACGAGCCGCAGCGGCGGCGATCGCCATCGACGCCGTGGGCACCGGAGCCGCTCTGGTCGCGAGTGCCCTGCGTCTGCCGCCCTCACCGCGGCTGGTGACCGCGGTGGTGACGCTGCTGCGCGAGAACCCGCGCTTCCGTGGCCTGCTGCGGGCCCGGCTCGGCCGCTCGCGGATGGACCTGGTGCTGGCTGCGGCGAACGCGGCCGCGCACGGCGCGGGTCAGTCGCCGACGTCGCTGCTGCTCGACGGGGTGCTGCGCGCCTGCCAGTTGGCGGAGACGGTGGCGCGTCTGGCCGCCTTCGACTCGGTGCACGACCAGGTGTGCGCGCCGGAGCGGATCAGTGCGGCGGCGGACCACTTCCCACGCCCGCCGTTGCGGACTTCGCCGGCGCAGGAGTATGCCGCCCATGCCTCCGCAGGCAGCGTGGCGGGCGCCGCGGCGACGCTGCTCGTCAAGCACGACGGTGCGGAGGCAGCGGAAGCGGTCCTCGCCGGCTCGCCCAAGGCCGCGCGTTACGGGCCCGCCGCCTTCCACGCCGTGCTGAGCGGCGCGCTGTCCCGCACGGGCGTGCTGGTGCGCGACCCGGAGCGGCTGCGGCAACTGGAGATGGCCGACACGGTCGTCCTGCATCCGAGCGCGCTGCGCAGGCCGGGCGCGGGGCCGGATCCATGGGTCGAGACCGTACTGGACGCAGCCCGGCGTGCCGGGCTGCGGGTCGTGGTGGTGGATGATCCCGCGGATCCCGCGCTGAGCGAGTTCACGAGCCTTGCCGACCAAGTCGTGGGCGGTGACCGGCCGTTGAGCGAGGTGGTGCACGGGCTGCGCGACGGGCACGAGGACGGGGAGGGCACCGTCGTCACGGTCGCCCGGCTGCTGTCGGCCGACGACAGCGACGTACTGTCCGGGCTGCTCGCCGGTGACGTGGCCGTCGCCCTCGCGGACCAGGAGGGCGCGGTCGTGTGGGGAGCGGACGTCGTGGCCCTGCACGGGCTGGCCGACACGTGGCGGCTGCTGACCGCCGTGCGGGCGGCCCGCGTGACCGGGCACAGGTCGCAGACGCTGGCCCGGTCCGGCGCGGCGCTGTCGGGTCTGCTGGTGGCGGTCGGCGAGTCCGGGCGGGGACGCCGTTCGCCGTTGCTGCCCGGCCTGCGGCACGCGCCGGTGGACGCCGCCGCGGCGGTGGCCCTGCTGTCCGGGGCGCGAGCCGCCCTCGGCGTTGCGGCGACCCGGGCTCCGCACCCGCGTCCGCGGGTGGCCTGGCATGCGCTGGAACCGGCGGACGTCCTCTCCCGGCTGGAGCACGAGCCGGACACCGAGACGAGTGCCGCCGAGCAGGCGACCCACCAGGTGCGTGAGGCGGTCGCCACCGTCGGCCGTCATCCCGTAATGGCCCCGGCCCGGTGGTCGCTGCGGCTCGCCCGGGCCGTACGCGGCGAGCTGGACGATCCGCTCACCCCGGTCCTGGCGGTCGGTTCGGCCGCCTCGGCGATCCTCGGCTCCGTCGTGGACGCCCTGCTGGTCGTGGGCGCGCTCGACCTGAACGCGCTGGTCGGAGGCGTACAGCGGCTGCGGGCCGAGCGGGCGCTGTCCGGGCTGCTCGCGGGGCAGAAGCAGAAGGCGCGCGTGACGGACCGGGCGGCGGGCGTCCTCTACGACGACACGTCCGCCGAAGCACGCGGCACGGCGACCGAAGCACGCAGCACAGCGGCCGAAGCACGCGGCGCGGCCGCCGAAGTACCCGTAACGTCCACCGAGGCGCAGGACACGTTCGGCGAGACGCATGTCGTCGACGCCGCTCAGCTCGCTCCCGGCGATGTGATCGAGCTCCAGGCGGACGATGTCGTGCCTGCCGACGCCCGCCTCCTGTGGGAGGACGGCCTGGAGGTGGACGAGTCCGCGCTGACCGGCGAGTCGCTGCCGGCGGACAAGCGGACCGACGCGACTCCGCGAGCCCCTGTGCCCGAACGCTGCTGCATGGTGTTCGAGGGCACGACCGTGGTCGCCGGACATGCCCGGGCCGTCGTGGTGGACACCGGCGACCGCACCGAGGCCGCCCGGGCCGTCTCCCTCGCCGCCCGGACCCCGCCGGCCGGCGGCGTGCAGGCCAGGCTGCAGGAACTCACCCGCAAGGCGCTGCCGTTGACGCTGGCGGGCGGCGCCGCGGTGACCGGTCTGTCGCTGCTGCGCGGCACGCCGATACGGCAGGCCGTGAGCGGCGGTGTGGCGGTGGCCGTGGCCGCCGTCCCCGAAGGCCTTCCGCTGGTGGCCACGGTGGCGCAACTCGCCGCCGCCCGACGGCTGAGCCGCCGCGGCGTCCTCGTCCGCACCCCGCGCACGCTGGAGGCGCTGGGCCGCATGGACACGATCTGCTTCGACAAGACCGGCACCCTGACCGAGAACCGGCTACGGCTGGTGCGGGTCACCGACGCCGACGGCACGGCCCACACCCCGGACGAGGCGAAGTCCGGCCGTACGCTGCGCGACGCGGCGCGCGCCTGCCCCCGCCTGAACGGCGACTCGACCAGGCCGGCGCACGCCACCGACGAGGCGGTCCTGGACGCGGCCGGCCCGGACCCGCACTGGACACAGACCGAGGGCCGCCCGTTCGAGGCCGCCCGCGGCTACGCCGCCTCTGTCGGCCGGACCGCGGACGGCACACCGCTGCTCGTGGTCAAGGGCGCCCCGGAGACCGTCCTGCCCGCCTGCCGCGACCTCCCCGGCCACGCCTCCGACGCGGCGCAGTCGCTGGCCCGCGACGGGCTGCGGGTGCTGGCGGTGGCCGGACGCCCGCTGGCGGAGGGCGAGGAGGCGACGGACGTACTCGAAGAGCCCCTGAACGAGCTGGAGTTCACCGGCCTGCTCGCGCTGGCGGACGTGGCGCGCGACACGTCCACCGCGCTCGTGCACGGTCTGCGGCAGGCGGGCGTACGACCCGTCATGCTGACCGGCGACCACCCGCAGACCGCCCGGGCGATCGCCGCCGACCTGGGCTGGCCGGACGACACCACCGTCGTCACCGGCGACGAACTCGCCGCCGCGGACCGGTCGGCACGGTCCCGGATGTTGCGCGACGCGAGCGTGGTGGCCCGCGTCGCGCCCGAACAGAAGCTCCAGGTCGTGGAGGCGTTGCGGGACGCGGGGCGGGTGGTCGGGATGGTCGGCGACGGCGCCAACGACGCCGCGGCCATCCGCGCCGCCGACGTCGGCGTGGGCATCAGCGCCCGCGGCTCGGCGGCCGCACGCAACGCGGCCGACATCGTCCTCACCGACGACGACCTCACGGTCCTCATCGAGGCGGTCACCGAAGGCCGTGCGCTGTGGCACGGCGTCGCCGACGCCATCGCGATCCTGATCGGCGGCAACGCGGGGGAGGTCGGGTTCGGCATCCTCGGCTCGGTCCTCTCGGGAGCCGCGCCTCTCTCCACCCGCCAGATGCTGCTGGTGAACCTGTTCACGGACCTGTTCCCGGCGATGGCGGTGGCGGTGACTCCACAGAAGGCCACGGGAGCGGAGGACGGCGGCACGACGTCGCGGGAGGCGGACGGCAAGGCGTCGCGTGAGGCGGCAGGCACGACAAAGGGGGAGGCAGCGGAGGCGGCAGGCGTGGCCGATCCGGGCACCGAGCCGCTCGGTACCTCGCTCCTCGGCGCGCCGCTGATCCGCCAGATCCGGCACCGCGCTCTGACCACGTGCCTGGGCGCGACCACGGCCTGGCTCATCGGCCGCTTCACGCCTGGTACGGCGCGCCGCTCCACGACGATGGCCCTGTGCGGCGTGGTCGGTACCCAGCTCGCCCAGACCCTCACCGACCGCCGCGACAGTCCGCTGGTCCGCATCACGTCCCTCGGCTCCGCCGTCGCGCTCGTGGCCCTGATCCAGACGCCGGGCCCCAGCCAGTTCTTCGGCTGCACACCCCTGGGCCCGGTCGCCTGGGGCGGAGTCGCCACGGCGATAGCACTCGCGGTGCTCGGGCAACGGGCCGTGCCGCGGCTCGAAAAGGCGATCATCGAGCACGGACCGCCCGGCGAGGCATGGGCGACCTGGGCAAGGTCTCTCCCCGCCGTCGCCCAAGGCCAGGGACACCGCGTCGTCCAAGGCCAGGGACAGGGCCAGGGACACCGCGCCTGATGTGGCCGGGCTCGGGCTTCGTATGCTCAGGGCATGACCGACACGCTTGATCCCGAGGACCGCAAGATCGTCACCCTGGCCCGTTCCGCGCGGGCCCGCAACGGTGTGCCCGAGGGGGCGGCCGTACGCGACGAAACCGGCCGTACGTATGTCGCGGGCACCGTCGCCCTGGACTCCCTGCGGCTCAGCGCCCTGCAGACCGCGGTGGCGATGGCCGTGGCGTCGGGCGCGAAGTCGCTGGAGGCGGCGGCGGTGGTGAGCGAGGCGGAGTCCTTGGCGGACGGCGACCTGGCGGCCGTGCGGGACCTTGGCGGGGCCTCTACGCCGGTGTTGCTGGCGGGGGTGGACGGGGTGGTGCGGGTGTCCGCGACGGCTGGGTGAGGGTGCTCCCCAATCCCGCGCACTTCCCAGAGCCCAGTGGCTCCGGGAGGTGGCTGCGACGCCCAGACACCCATCGGCCTACGCCGACGTCCGGAACCCGATCGTCGGTACCGCCCGCCGCAGTGGCCACGGCCTGGCGTCCGCCGGGAGCAGTTCCTCCAGGAAGGCGTACCGTCTGAGCGCGGTCGGGTCCTGGTCGTCGTACGACTGGACGCGGCGCCACCAGGCGGCGATCTCGGTCCAGCCGGGGGCGGAGAGGGAGCCGCCGAACTCCTGGACGGAGAGGGCGGCCGTCAGGCCGGCGAAGGCGAGGCGGTCGGCGAGGGGCCAGCCGGCCAGGGTGCCGGTGACGAAGCCGGCCACGAAGACGTCGCCGGCGCCGGTGGGGTCGAGGGCCTCGACGGCGATGGCGGGGACGTCGGCGGTCTCTCCGGTGCGTCCGTCGACGGCGTACGCGCCTTCCGCGCCGAGGGTGACGACGGCGAGCGGTACGTGGTCGGTGAGGGCGCGGGCGGCTTCACGGGGGCAGCGGGTGCGGGTGTAGCGCATGGCCTCCTCGGCGTTCGGCAGGAAGGCCTCGCAGTGCTCCAGGTCGGGGAGGGCGGCGAGGTCCCAGCGGCCGGTGTCGTCCCAGCCGACGTCGGCGAAGATCCTGGCGCCCTTGCGCGCGGCCTGCGCGATCCAGGGCGCGCGCGTGCCCGGCGTCAGCGAGGCGATGGCGGCACGCGCGCGTGGCGGGCAGTCGGGCGCCGGCTCCTCCGGGGGCGGTTCGTGGCCGTGGCTGACCATGGTCCGTTCGCCCTCGTACGCCATGGAGACGGTGACCGGGGAGTGCCAGTGGGGCACCGTGCGGGACGAGGACAGGTCGATGTGCTCGCCGTGTTCCAGGGCGTCCCAGCAGTACTCCCCGTAGTGGTCGTCCCCGAAGGCCGCCGCCAGGGAGGTCTTCAGGCCGAGGCGGGCCAGCGCGGTCGCCATGTTGGCGACGCCCCCGGGGCTCGAGCCCATGCCGCGTGCCCAGGACTCGGTGCCGCGTACGGGGGCGGAGTCGAGCCCGGTGAAGATGATGTCCAGGAAGACGGTGCCGGTGAGGTAGACGTCCCAGGGCGGGTCGCCGGGTGTGCGCAGCCCGGCGAGCGGATCGACGTGGGCGTGGCAGTGGTACGGGCCCTCTCCGTGGGGCGTGGTCACGGTGCGCTCCCCTGGGTGGTGCGATTTCCAGCCAGTGTGCACCACACCACTGACAGCCGCCCTGCGGCCAGGTGAGCGGGCCCGCCCCTACTCGAAGGCGTACGCCTCCACCTCGGCGAGGTACCGTGCCCGCCGCTCCTCGTCGTGTTCCAGGAACGCGGCGAGGAACGAGTTCCGCGCCAGTTCCCGCAGCCGCTCGTGCTGGAGTCCCAGCGTCTCGTGCACGGCGTCGAAGTTGTCACCGACGTAGCCGCCGAAATACGCGGGATCGTCGGAGTTGACGGTGCACAGCAGCCCGGCGTCGAGCATCGCGGGCAGCGGGTGCTCCGCCAGGGTGTCGACGGCCCGCAGCCGTACGTTCGACAGGGGGCAGACCGTCAGCGGCACCCGCTCCCGTACGAGCCGTTCGACCAGCTCCGGGTCCTCCATGCAGCTCAGCCCGTGGTCGATCCGCTCGGCGCCGAGTACGTCGAGCGCCTCGGTGATGTACGCGGGCGGCCCTTCCTCCCCCGCGTGGGCCACCCGTCGCAGCCCGAGGGCGCCGGCGGCCTCGTACACCTCGCGGAACCTCCCCGGCGGATGCCCGACCTCGGCGGAGTCGAGGCCGACGCCGACGATCCGGTCGAGATACGGCCTGGCGGCGTCCAGAGTCTCCATCGCGGACTCGGCGGACTCGTCCCGCAGGAAGCACATGATCAACTGGGTGGAGACGCCGTGCACGGCCTCGCTCCTGCGAAACGCCCGCCAGAGCCCTTCCACCACCGTTCCCATCTCGACGCCGCGCGCGAGGTGCGCCTGCGGATCGAAGAAGATCTCCGCGTGCCGCACTCCCTGCGCCGCGGCCCGCGCGAGATAGGCGTCGGCCAGTTCCTCGAAATCCCGCTCGGTCCGGAGCCCGGCCATCAGCTCGTAGTAGAGCCCCAGGAAGGACTGCAGGTCGCTGAACTGGTAGGCCTTGCGGAGCTCCTCCGTATCGGCGTACGGCAGCTCGACGCCGTTGCGCGCCGCGAACGCCACGGCCTGCTCGGGTTCGAGGGTGCCTTCGATGTGCACGTGGAGTTCGGCTTTGGGGAGAGGCATCAAGGCATCGTACGACCGGATCACCGGCGTTTCGGAAGCGGTACCCGCAGCAGATCGTGGGCCACCGTCAGCTCCCCCTCGAACCCGGCGGCCCGCGCCTCCCGCTCGAATTCATCGGGTTCGGAGTAACGCTGGCTGAAGTGCGTCAGCACAAGGTGCCGTACGCCCGTGTCCCGGGCCACGCCACCCGCCTGCCCGGCCGTCAAGTGGCCGTATTCAACGGCGAGTTCAATATCAGCATCGAGGAAGGTCGACTCGATGACGAGCATGTCGGCCTTCTCCGCGAGCGCGTACACCCCCTCACACAGCCGGGTGTCCATGACGAACGCGAACCGCTGCCCCCGCCGCACCTCGCTCACATCCTCCAGCGCGACATCACCCAGCGCCCCCTCCCGCTGGATGCGCCCCACGTCCGGCCCTTTGATCCCGTACGAGGCGAGCCGCTCGGGCAGCATGCGCCGCCCGTCGGGTTCGACGAGCCGGTAGCCGTACGACTCGACGGGGTGGGCGAGTTTGCGGGCCTCCAGGGTGTACGCCTTCGAGGCCGCGAGTACGCCGTCGGCGGCGACCGGTGCTTCGGTGAGCTGGACGGTCTCGCGGTAGGCGGTGGCGTACCGCAGCCGTTCGAAGAAGTGCCGCCCTGAGCGCGGATAGTGGGCGGTGATTTCGTGCGGCACCCGGTCGAGGTTGATGCGCTGGATCACTCCGGCGAGGCCGAGGGAGTGGTCGCCGTGGAAGTGCGTGACGCAGATCCGGTGCAGGTCATGGGCCGCGACCCCGGCACGCAGCATCTGCCGCTGCGTGCCCTCGCCGGGGTCGAAGAGCAGTCCCTCCCCGTCCCAGCGCAGCAGATAGCCGTTGTGGTTGCGGTGCCGGGTGGGGACCTGGCTGGCGGTGCCGAGGACCACCAATTCACGTACGGACATGGTGAGTTGTCGTCCCGGCTTATCCCGGCGGCCACTGCATGCCGCGGCCGCCCAGAACGTGCGCGTGCACGTGCCAGACGGTCTGGCCCGCACCGCTTCCGGTGTTGAAGACGAGGCGGTAACTCTCCAGCTTCTCGTCGGCCGCGACCACCCCGGCCTCGCGCACCACGTCGGCGAGGGCCGCGGGGTCGCCGGCGGCGAGCGAGGCGGCGTCCCGGTAGTGGGCCTTCGGGATCACCAGGACATGCGTGGGCGCCTGCGGGTTGATGTCCCGGAAGGCAACGGTCGTCTCGGTCTCCCGCACGACGGTCGCCGGCACCTTCCCTGCGACGATCTTGCAGAACAGGCAGTCCTCTTGCGGTGCGCCGCCCTCTTGGCGCCCCTCTGGCTCCTGTGCCATGCGCGGCCTCCTCACGCTGGATGATCGTTACGTCGGCATCGTAGCGACCGGTGGGGACGGGCAGCGGGGCTGCGGCTCGCCGTAAGCCCCTCGTCACTCATCCCCCGCCCTCTGGGGCTCCGCCCCGCCGAGGTCTGGGGGCAGAGCCCCAGGGATGGGACGGGTAGGGGCGGCGGGGGCGAAACAAGGACCCCGGCACCCCGCCGTCACTCAACCCCCGGCAAAGCCGGAGCCGTCTTCGCCGGGTTCTCCGAGAGCGCGGCCAGCGCGATGCGGATCGCCTCATCCAGTTGGGTATCGCGGTCCGCCGCGTAGTCGTGCGGCGCCTGAACGACCTCGACGTCCGGATCGACGCCGTGGTTCTCGACACCCCACTCGTAACCCTCCAGCCAGAACGCGTACTTGGGCTGGGTGACGAGCGTGCCGTCGACGAGCCGGTAGCGGCTGTCGATGCCGACGACGCCACCCCAGGTACGCGTACCGACCACCGGGCCAATCCCGAGCGCCTTGATCGCCGCGTTGACGATGTCGCCGTCCGAGCCGGAGAACTCGTTGGCGACAGCGACGACCGGGCCGCGCGGCGCGTCCTCGGGATAGCTGTACGGGCGCATTCCGCGCGGCAGGTCCCAGCCGACGATGCGCCTCGCGAGCTTTTCGACGACGAGCTGGGACGTATGGCCGCCGCGGTTCTCGCGGAGGTCGACGACCAGGCCCTCCTTGGCGACCTCGATGCGCAGGTCGCGGTGGAGCTGCGCCCAGCCGGAGCCGACCATGTCGGGAACGTGGAGGTAGCCGAGCCGTCCCTCGGACTTCTCGTGGACGTACGCGCGCCGGTCGGCGACCCACGCGTGGTAGCGCAGCGGCTCCTCGTCGGAGATGGGGACGACCACGGCGTGCCGCGGATCGCCACCACCCGAGGGCGAGATGGTCAGTTCGACGGGCTTTCCGGCCGTACCGACGAGCAGCGGTCCGGGCCCGGTCACCGGGTCGACCGGCCGCCCGGAGACGGCGACGATCGCGTCACCGGCGCGCACCGCGACGCCGGGCGCGGCGAGCGGCGCCTGCGCGTCCGGATCGGAGGTCTCCGACGGCAGGATCCGGTCGATACGCCACTGTGCCGATCCCTGAGGGCCGTCCTCGTGACGGGAGATGTCCGCGCCGAGCAGCCCCTGCCGCTCCCCGCCGCCGAAGCCGCCGCGCGGAGTGACGTACGCATGCGAGGTGCCGAGCTCGCCCTGCACCTCCCACAGCAGGTCCACCAGGTCGTCGTGGGTGGCGACCCGGTCGAGCACCGGCCGGTAGCGGTCGAGTACGCCGTTCCAGTCGGCTCCGCCGAGGTCCGGCCGCCAGAAGTTGTCGCGCATGAGGCGGCCGGCCTCGTCGTACATCTGCCGCCACTCGGCGGCCGGGTCGACGCTCTGCCGGACCCGCGACAGGTCGACGGTGATGTTGGTGTCGCTCTCGTCGTCGTTCGAGGCGCGCCGGTCGCTCGGTACGACCTTGAGCTTGCTGTCGGTCCACAGCAGGATCCGCTTGCCGTCGCCCGTGACCGCGAAGTGGTCGGCGTCCGAGGCGAGATGCTCGATGCGCTGCTGGACGAGGTCGTAGCGCTCGAGGTCCGTCTTCGGGTCCGGGTCGTCCGGGGTGGCGCGGGAGGCGCCGAGTACGCCGCGCACCGGGTGGCGCAGCCACAGCACACCGTCCTTGGCGGCGCGCAGCTGCGAGTAACGGGCGGCCTCGACCGGGAACGGCACGATGCGGTCGGCGAGTCCGTCCAGGTCGATACGGGTCGTGGGGGCGCCCTCGCTGTCCGGCGTCTCCTCCTTGTCGGGGGCATCGAAGGGACGACCGTGCCGCTGCGGCCCGAAGGGCGAGGGCGTGGTGGCGGCGAGCGTGATCAGGTGTGGCCGCGAACCGCCCACGAAGGCCAGGTCGAAGACGTGCTCGTCGTAGACCGGGTCGAAGGAGCGGGCCGACAGGAACGCCAGGTGCTTGCCGTCCAGCGTGAACGCGGGCGCGTAGTCCCGGAAACGGAGCGGGGTCGCCTCCGTCACCGACAGGTCGGCGGTGTTGGCGAGCTTGAGCTGGCGCAGCGGGCGCGGGCCGGGATGCGACCAGGCGAGCCAGGCCGAGTCGGGCGAGAACACGAGCCCGGAGACGTCGCCGTCATCGCTGCGGTCGACCTCCCGTACCTCTCCCGTCTCCCGCTCGACGAGCAGCAGGCGTCCGTCGTGCGAGGCCACGGCGGCGCGGCTGCCGTCGGGCGCCATCGAGAGCCCGACCACCCTGCCGAGTTGTCCGGCGGCGAGCCGGCGCGGTGTCGCGCCGGGTGCGGCCCCGGTGGCGGGCGCGAACTCCAGCGCGTCCTCACCCTCCGCGTCCGTCACCCACACCACATGCTCCTCGCCGTCCACGCGGAACGTACGCGGCAGCCGGGCCCGTACGCCCTGCTCGGCGGCCAGCGCCCGGGCCGGCCCCGAACGGTGGGTGACCCAGTGGACGGCGCCGCGCACGGCGATCGCGCTGCCGCGTCCGGTGTGATCGGGGGCGCCCGCGCCGAACCAGCGGGCCGCGTTCACGGGGTGCGGCTGCAGATCGACGCGCTGCCCGCCGAGCCGGATGTCCAGCCGCCGCGGCTCGGCCCCGTCCAGGTCGTCGAGGACCCACAGCTCACCGGCGGACGAGTACACGACGCGCGTACCGTCGGTCGCCGCATGCCGGGCATAGAAACCGTCAACTGCCGTATGCCGCCGCAGATCCGACCCGTCGGCGAGGGAGGAGTACACGGCCCCCACACCCTCATGATCGGAGAGAAAGACGACCCGGTCCCCGACCCACGACGGGTACTCGATGTTCCCGTCCAGGTCGGCATGCAGCCGTACGAACTCGCCCCCGCCCTCGCTGTCGATCCACAGCTTGCCGGCCGTGCCGCCCCGGTATCGCTTCCACCAGGCGGCCTCGCGGCCCATGGGCGCGGACAGCAGGACGACGCCGTCGCCGGGACCGTAGGCGACGCCGCCGACAGGCCCGTACGGGAGGGTGGTTGCGGGACCGCCGTCGAGAGGTACGGACCGCGCCCAGCTGCGCCGCAGGCTGGCCTGTCCGTAGGTGCTGAGCGCGAGGACCTGGCCTTCCGGGGTCCAGCCGCGTACCTGGGTCCGCCAACTGCCCCAGTGCGTAAGGCGTTTGGCGGGGCCGCCGTCGATGGGGGCGATGTGCACCTCGGGGGCGCCGTCGCGGGTGGACGTCCAGGCGAGGGTCGCACCGTCCGGGGAGATGCGCGGATGGTTCACCGGGACGTTGTCCGCGCTGACCCGCCAGGCGCGACCGCCGTCGAGGGGCGCGACCCAGACGTCGTCCTCGGCGGTGAAGGTGATCAACTCGCCGTGGAGATGCGGATACCGGAGATACGTCGCGGACGCCGAGGACGCTGAGGATGTGGCGGACGGGGCGGACGGGGCGGACTCCGAGGACGCAGCGGAGGCATGGGATGCAGCGGATGCGGTCTGTGTCACCCGATCACCCTATGCAGCGGTCCTTCCTCCGGCCAGAGCTTTGGATCACTTCGCCGGTTGGCAGGAACAGGTGGGGCTGGGGTGCACGGTGACGGTTTTGGTGACGGTGACGGTGGGACCGGGCTGGTCGTGCGCCGGGGTGGTCTCGTGGTCGTCGTCGGGTGGCGTCGAGGTGGGGCCGGTGGTGGTCGGAGCGGTGGTGGTCGGAGCGGGAGCGGTAGGGGTCGGAGCGGTGGTGGTCGGGTCGGCCGCATCGCAGTTCCCGAGCACATCCGCCCGGAACCACTCCTTGCCGCCGACCTTGGCGGTCAGATCCCCCCGTACACACTTCCCGTCGACCTCCTGCGTCACCTTGCCCTTGATCGTGATGTCCCGCCCGTCCTTGTCCTCGCCCACACAGTCGACGGTCGCCACACTCCGCGCACTCGGCGAACTCCCGGCGGTCGCCTTCTCCCCGTACGAGGCCGTACAGCTGACCCACCGCACATCGACACCCTGCCGCTCGAGCTCCCGCGTCCCAACCTGATCGGTGGTGACGGCCACGGCCGCGGAACTCAACCCGTCCCCCGGCTCACACGCGGCCACCCCGACAACGGCGACCACCGCGAACCCGGCCACGACCGGACCTCGCCGCCGCCCCTGTAAGCCATGCCGTATACGCATCAATGCCCCCATAGGCGGCAGGGTGCCACTACGGCGGGGGCTGCGGTAGACCGCATGCGGCCACGCTGAGCGCGTACTCAAGCCGGGCGGGCGCGCAGCCGCCGCAGCATGCGTGCGTCCTCGAAACCGACCGAGCGGGCGGCGGCGTCGATCGTCGTGCCGTGGCTGATGAGGTGTTGGGCGCGTTCGAGGCGGAGGGTTTGTTGGTAGCGGAGGGGGGTGAGGCCGGTGGCGCGGGTGAAGAGGCGGGTGAGGGTGCGTTCGCTCACGCCTGCCGCCGACGCCAGGGTGGACAGCGGGAGTGGCTGGTCGAAGTGGGCGTCGATGAGGTTCTGGGCGCGGTGGACGGTGTCGTCGAGGTGGGAGCGGTGGCGGAGCATCGCGCTGGACTGCGGCTCGTGGCCGTTGCGGCGGGCGTAGACGACCATGTTCCGGGCCACTTGGGCGGCGACGGCCGGGCCGTGCCGGGTCGCGACCAGGTGCAGGGCGAGATCGATGCCGCTGGCGATGCCGGCCGAGGTGATCACCCGGTCGTCGGCGGTGAACAGGACGTCGCGGGCGACCACGGCCTTGGGGTGGCGCAGGGTCAGCTCATCCTGCACGTCGTGGTGGGTGGTGCAGTGGCGGCCGTCGAGCAGGCCGGCCCGGCCGAGTGCATCCGCTCCGGCGCAGACGCTGGCCACCGCCCCGCCCCTGGCGTGGTGGTCCCGGAGGACTTGAAGGGAGGCGGCGCCAATGGCGGGGGCGTCGGCCAGGGTGACGCACCGCCAGCCGGGCACCACGATCAGATCCTCGGGACCGAGTTCGGGCCAGTCGAGCGCCGCCACCAGCGGCAGCCCCTGGGCGGTGGGGACCTGGGGCTGCTCGGCGACGTAGGTGAGCGTGTAGGGGTGCCCGAAGCCGGCGGCCGTGGAGAAGACCTGCGCGGGACCGGCCAGGTCCAGCAAGTGGACTCCGGGCACCAGGAAGAAGACGACGTGGCTCACGATTCGGTCATCATGCCCGAGGTTCTGCCGCTGCCTCCAGCTGCTCGACCGTCGCGATGGTGGCGAAGCGTCCGGAGAGGGCGTACTCGGTGCGCCGGATGATCTCTTCGGCAGACAGCGTGCGCGGGTCGGCCAGCAGCTCGGCGACGCTCTGGCCGGCGGGAGCATCGCGGTGCGGGATGGGGTTGGTCGCGGTCGCGTCGGTGACGAAGGTGACCTGGTAGCCGAGGTCGGAGGCGAGACGGGTGGTGGTCTCCACGCACTGCTCGGTGCGGATGCCGCAGACGGTGAGCTCGTTGATGCCGCGCTCGGTGAGGAGTTGCTGCAGGTTGGTGGTGGTGAAGGCGTTGTGGGAGGTCTTGTGGATCAGCGGCTCCCCGTCGGCTCGCTCCAGTTCCTCCATCAGCCGGACATGGCCGAGGGCCGGGTCGAAGACATCGCCGGAACCGGGCGCGGTGTGCAGCACCCACACCACCAGGTCCCCGGCCTGCCGGGCGAGCCGGACCAGTCGGTTCACCTGGTCGGCGATCTTCGGCTCGGAGATGGTCGCCCACAGCGGACGGGCACGGAAGGATTCCTGGACATCGATGACGATCAGTGCTCGGGTCATGTCCCCGAGTCTGGGCCGCGGGGGCATGGCGGTGACAGACCGCATCGGGTCCGGGAGCGGACCGATCTGGTCATCGGCAGGCCAGGCTGTTGAGTAATCAGTGCAGGGGCCCGAGGCAGGTGCGGCGGGGGCGAGAGCCCTCGCCCTCAGGACCAGCGGCCCGTACGCCCCAGCAACAACGCCGTAGCCGCCGTGCCCGCCGTCGACGTGCGCAACACGCTGCGTCCCAGCCGGTACGCCCCCGCCCCCGCATCCGCGAAAGCCGCCAACTCCTCCGGAGACACGCCCCCTTCGGGTCCCACCACGAGCACGATCGAGCCGGAGGTGGGGAGTTCGGCGGTGGCGAGGGGTTCGCTCGGGTGGGAGCGGTCCTCGTGCAAGACCGCCGCGAAGTCTGCTGTGGTGAGGAGTGCGGCGACCTGCTTCGTCGTCATCGGGTCCGTGATGTGGGGGAAGCGGACCCGGCGTGACTGTTTGCCCGCCTCCCTCGCCGTCGCCCGCCACTTGGCGAGGGATTTGAGGCCCCGCTCGCCCTTCCACTGCGTGATGCAGCGGGCGGCGGACCAGGGGACGATCTCGTCTACGCCCGTCTCCGTCATCGTCTCGACGGCGAGTTCGCCCCGGTCGCCCTTCGGAAGGGCCTGGACGACGGTGATACGGGGCGTCGGCTCCGGCTCTTCGTGGACCTCGTGGAGTTCGGCGACCACCAGCCGGTCCTTGCCCTCGGCGGCCTTCACCACGCCCTCCGTCCACCGGCCGAGGCCGTCCGTCAGGACCACGTCCTCGCCCGGGCGGAGTCGTTTCACGGACACGGCGTGCCGTCCCTCGGGGCCGTCGAGGACGAACTCCGGGCCGGTCGGCACCGCGTCCACCACGAACACGGGCGCGGTCATCAGCCGGCGCTCCCGCCGGGGAGCGCCGCCAGGGCCGCCTTGGCCTCGGCGATTTCGTCCGCGAGCACCTCGACCAGCTGCTGCGCCGGCAGATCACGGGCCAGCCGGTGCCCCTGCCCCGCCCACAGCGCCATCCCCTGCGCGTCCCCCGCCTTGGCCGCCGCCTTGCGCAGACCGGAGGTGAGGTGGTGGATCTGGGGGTACGCGGCGGGGGCGTACGGGCCGTGCTCGCGCATGAAGCGGTTCACGAGGCCGCGGGCCGGGCGGCCGGAGAAGGCGCGGGTCAGCTCCGTACGGACGAAGAGGGGGTTGGTGAGCGCCTGCTTGTGCAGGGCGTTCGCGCCGGACTCGTGGGTGGCGAGGAAGGCCGTGCCGAGCTGGGCGGCGGTGGCGCCCGCGGCGAGTGCGCCGGCGATCTGGCCGCCGCGCATCATGCCGCCGGCCGCGACGATCGGGATCTGCACAGCCTCGCGGACCTGTGCGATCAGGGAGAGCAGTCCGATGCCGGCGCCGTCCGTCTCGGGGTTGTCGCGGTGGGTGCCCTGGTGGCCGCCCGCCTCGACGCCCTGCACGATCACCGCGTCGGCGCCCGCCCGCTGCACGGCCTGCGCCTCCTCGACGGTGGTCGCGGTGACCATGGTGAACGTGCCGGCGCGGGCGAGGGAGTCCAGGACCTCGCGCGTGGGGCAGCCGAAGTGGAAGGAGACGATCGGCACCGGGTTGTCGAGGAGTACGGCGAGTTTGGCGTCGTAGCCGTCGTCGCGTCCGCTGTCTGGGTCGCCCAGCTTGGTCTCGTACCAGGCGGACTCGCCGGCCAGCTGGTTGGCGTAGACCTCGACGGCGGCGGGGTCGGCGTACTCGGGCTGCGGCATGAAGAGGTTTACGCCGAAGGGCCGGTTCGTCGCCCCGCGGAGTTGCTTGATCTCCTGGTACATGCCGTCGGCCGTTTTGTAGCCGGCGGCGAGAAAACCGAGCCCCCCTGCCTCGGACACGGCCGCGGCGAGCTGCGGCACGGAGACGCCGCCCGCCATCGGGGCCTGCACGATCGGAAGGGGGAAAAGATCGGTCAGCGCGGAGGACATGACGGCATGTTGTCACGTCACTCCAAGAGGACCGAATCCGGCCTTCCGCCCGGCATACGCCAGAGGAATGGGCGCCGGTCAGCACATACGGCGGAGGCCTCCGGGCACGAGATCAAGCCGTGCTCAGAGGCCTCCGGAGGCGTGCGAGAAGGACCTGCCGTCAGCGCCCGTTGAACGCATCCTTGAGGCGCGAGAACAACCCCTGCTGCCCCGGCTGGAACTGCCCCGTAGGCCGCTCCTCCCCCCGCAGCTTGGCCAGCTCGCGCAGCAGCCGTTCCTGCTCCACGTCGAGCTTGCTCGGGGTCATGACCTCGACGTGGACGATGAGGTCACCGCGACCGCCGCCGCGCAAATGCGTGATGCCTCGACCGTGCAGCGGGATCGACTGGCCGGACTGCGTGCCCGGGCGGATGTCGACCTCCTCCATGCCGTCGAGCGTCTCCAGCGGGACCTTCGTGCCGAGCGCCGCCGCGGTCATCGGGAGGGTGACCGTGCAGTGCAGATCGTCGCCGCGACGCTGGAAGGCGGGGTGCGGGACCTCGTGGATCTCGACGTAGAGGTCACCGGCGGGCCCGCCACCGGGGCCGACCTCGCCCTCTCCGGCGAGCTGGATCCGCGTGCCGTTGTCGACACCGGCGGGGATCTTCACGGTCAGGGTCCGGCGGGAGCGTACGCGCCCGTCGCCCGCGCACTCCGGGCACGGGTTCGGTACGACCGTGCCGAAGCCCTGGCACTGCGGGCAGGGCCGGGACGTCATGACCTGGCCGAGGAAGGACCGCGTGACCTGGGAGACCTCACCGCGGCCGCGGCACATGTCACACGTCTGCGCCGAGGTCCCCGGAGCCGCGCCCTCGCCGCTGCAGGTGGTGCAGACGATGGCCGTGTCGACCTGGATGTCCTTCGTCGTCCCGAAGGCCGCCTCGTCGAGCTCGATCTCCAGACGGATCATCGCGTCCTGGCCGCGCCGGGTGCGCGAGCGCGGGCCGCGCTGGGACGCCGTACCGAAGAACGCGTCCATGATGTCCGAGAAGTTCCCGAAACCGCCCGCGCCGAAGCCGCCCGCGCCACCGCCGGCCGCCTGGGACAGCGGGTCGCCGCCGAGGTCGTAGACCTGCTTCTTCTGCGGGTCCGACAACACCTCGTACGCGGCGTTGATCTCCTTGAACCGCTCCTGCGTCTTCGGATCGGGATTGACGTCCGGATGGAGCTCGCGGGCGAGCCTCCGGAAGGCCTTCTTGATCTCGTCCTGTGACGCATCGCGGCGCACGCCGAGTACGGCGTAGTAGTCCGTGGCCACTTACGACTCCGCCAGGATCTGTCCGACGTACCGTGCCACCGCTCGTACCGCTCCCATCGTTCCCGGGTAATCCATGCGGGTCGGTCCGACCACGCCGAGTTTGGCTACTGCCTCGCCGCCCGAACCGTAACCGACAGAGACGACCGAAGTGGAGTTGAGTCCCTCATAGGCGTTCTCATGACCGATGCGCACCGTCATGCCCGAATCGCTTGCCTCGCCAAGGAGTCTGAGGAGGACGACCTGCTCCTCCAATGCTTCCAGAACGGGCCGGATCGTGAGGGGAAAGTCATGTCCGAAGCGGGTGAGATTGGCGGTGCCGCCGATCATCAGCCGCTCCTCGGTCTCCTCGACGAGCGTCTCCAGAAGGGTGGAGAGCACCGTCGAGACCGTGCCGCGGTCCTCGGCCTCGAAGGCCTCCGGCAGGTCCTGCACCAGGTTCGGGACGTCCGTGAAACGGCGGCCCGCGACCCGGCTGTTGAGCCGCGCGCGTAGATCCGCCAGCGACGTCTCCCCGAACGGCGCCGGGCAGTCGATCATGCGCTGCTCGACCCGTCCCGTGTCCGTGATCAGTACAAGCATGACGCGGGCCGGAGCCAGCGACAGCAGCTCCACGTGCCGCACCGTCGAGCGCGTCAGCGACGGATACTGCACAACCGCCACCTGCCGGGTGAGCTGCGCCAGCAGCCGTACGGTCCGGCCCACCACGTCGTCCAGATCGACGGCGCCGTCCAGGAAGTTCTGGATCGCCCGTCGCTCGGGCGCCGTCATCGGCTTGACGCCCGCGAGCTTGTCGACGAACAGGCGGTAGCCCTTGTCCGTGGGGATGCGTCCGGCGCTGGTGTGCGGCTGCGCGATGTAGCCCTCGTCCTCCAGCGCCGCCATGTCGTTGCGCACCGTCGCCGGGGAGACCCCGAGGCTGTGTCGCTCGGTGAGCGCCTTGGAACCCACCGGCTCCTCCGTGCCCACATAGTCCTGGACGATGGCGCGGAGCACTTCGAGCCTGCGTTCACTGAGCATCGCGCACACCTCCAGCTGGTCTCCCGTGTTCTTCGCTTGGCACTCAGCGCGCAAGAGTGCCAGCATCCCGGCTCAAGTGTACGGCCGTGGGGTAGCGCCCCGGCAAGGGCGGGCGTGAGCCGCCGATCCGAGGTGTACGGGCATGTCCTGCTCTGTCGGGGACATACAGCTAGCGTCGTTGCATGACGGTGACTTGGGAAGAGTCCGCGCGATGCTGAACACGGTCTGGGCGGAGGCGGGGTGGGAGGAGCTGGCCCCCGGGGTCGGGCGGTGCCGTCTTCCCGGGTGGGACTGCACGGTCGGGCTGGTCGTCGGCGAGGGGGCGGCGCTCATGATCGACGCGGGGTCGAGCGTGCGGGAGGGCGTACGGCTGCGTACGGAGGCGCAAGCGCTCCTCGGAGGTGGCAGGGTGACCCATCTCGCGCTCACGCACGCACACTTCGACCACGTCCTCGGGGCGGCGGCGTTCGCGGGGGTCGAGGTCTTCGGGGCGGTGGGCGTGGACAAGGTGCTGGCTGACGACCGCGATGAGCTGCGCGCGGATGCGGTGCGCAACGGCGCGGACCCGCGCGAGGCGGCCGAGGCGACGGATCTCCTCGTCCGGCCGCGGCATCTGGTGTCCGGCGAGTGGACGCTGGACCTGGGCGGCGGGCGGCAGGTGCTGCTGGCGAATGTGGGGCCTGGGCATACGCCGCACGATCTGGCGGTGCTGGTTCCCGCCGGGCCCGGCAGCCCCGGCGGACCTGGTGCGGTCCCCTCCCCTGAAGCTCTCGAGGCCCGCGAGGTCGTCTTCTGCGGCGACCTGGTCGAGGAGTCCGGCGAACCGCAGGCCGGCCCCGACGCCGTACCGTCCCACTGGCCCGCGGCCCTGGACCGGCTGCTGGCCCTGGGCGGCGAGGACGCGGTGTACGTCCCCGGGCACGGCGCCGCGGTGGACGCGGGCTTCGTCCGGGCCCAACGGGACGCGTTGGCAAGGCGTTTCGGGGTGTGATGAAGGTCGTATCGGTATCGTCTGCCGAATGCGCCAGTACTCACCGGATCTGACTCCTCCCTGGAAGAAGCGTGGGCCTGTACCGGAGGTCCCGGCCGAGCCCGGCCTCGTCGTCGAGGAGCCCGGCACCGGCTTCTGCGGCGCCGTGATCCGCTGCGAGGCGGCAACGGTCACGCTGGAGGACCGCTTCGGCAAGCACCGGGTGTTCCCGCTGGAGCCGCGTGGCTTTCTGCTGGAGGGGCGGGTGGTGACGCTCGTACGTCCGTCGTCGGCGCCGGTACGTCCCACGCGTACCGCCTCCGGCTCGGTGGCCGTCCCCGGCGCCCGCGCCCGCGTGGCCCGTGCCGGGCGGATCTACGTGGAGGGGCGCCACGACGCGGAACTGGTCGAGAAGGTGTGGGGCGACGATCTGCGCATCGAGGGCGTAGTCGTGGAGTACCTGGAGGGCATCGACGACCTCCCGTCGATCGTGGCTGATTTCGACCCTGGCGCCGATGCCCGCCTGGGCGTCCTGGTGGACCACCTGGTGCCGGGCAGCAAGGAGTCGCGTATCGCGGAGGCGGTGACGAGTGAGTACGCGTTGGTGGTGGGCCATCCGTACATCGACGTCTGGGAGGCGGTGAAGCCGTCGTCGGTGGGGATTGAGGGGTGGCCCCGGGTCCCGCGCGGGCAGGACTGGAAGACGGGGGTGTGCCAGGCGCTGGGGTGGCCGGAGAACACGGGGGCGGCGTGGGGGCGGATCCTTGACTCGGTGCGCTCGTACAGGGACCTGGAACCGGAACTCCTGGGCTCGGTGGAGCGCCTGATCGACCACGTCACCGTGACCTGACTGCCATCTCTGCGTTTAGTAGGACGGGACTGGTCGACTGGTTCTCCGCCGACGCGGAGGTGTTCCGTCGATCAGCTCTTCCACCCGGCCCAGGAGTTCGTGGTCCCCGCCTACGCGGGGGTGGCCGGTCAGTCGACCAGATCCCTCACCACCGCATCCGCCAGCAACCGCCCCCGCAACGTAAGAACAGCCCGCCCCTCGTCGTACGGCCCCTCCGCCAGAAGCCCCTCGGACAGCGCGCGGCGTGAAGCCGCGAGGCCCTCGGGGTGCAGCAGGGAAAGCGGCGCGCCCTCCCGGAGCCGCAGCTCCAGGAGGATGCGCTCCACGCGGCGGTCCTCCTCGGACAGCAGTTCCCGTCCGGCTCCCGGTGAGCGGCCCTCCGCAAGGCGCCCGGCGTACGCACCGGGATGCTTGACGTTCCACCACCGCACCCCGCCGACGTGACTGTGAGCCCCGGGCCCGGCCCCCCACCAGTCGGCCCCCCGCCAGTACAACTCGTTGTGCAGGCACCGCCCGGCCCGCGACGTGGCCCAGTTCGACACCTCGTACCACTCGAACCCGGCCCCCGCCAGCACCTCGTCCGCGATCAGATACCGGTCCGCGTGGACGTCGTCATCCGTCATCGGAACCTCACCGCGCCGAATCCGCCGCGCCAACTGCGTCCCTTCCTCGACGATCAACGCGTACGCCGACACATGATCCGGCCCGGCCCCCAGAGCCGCCTCCAACGACGCCCGCCAGTCGTCATCCGACTCCCCGGGCGTGCCGTAGATCAGATCCAGGTTCACGTGCTCGAAGCCAGCCGCCCGCGCCTCCGCGACACACGCCTCGGGTCGCCCCGGCGTATGCGTACGGTCCAGCACCTTCAGCACATGCTGCCGCGCACTCTGCATCCCGAACGAGATCCGGTTGAAACCCCCGGCCCGCAGCGCGGCCAGATACGCAGGATCCACCGACTCCGGATTCGCCTCCGTCGTGATCTCCGCATCCTCCGCGAGCCCGAACTCATCCCGGATAGCCCCCAGCATCCGTACGAGATCACCGGCGGCCAGCAGAGTCGGCGTACCGCCCCCGACGAAGACCGTGCGGACGGGACGGGGGTCGTCGCCCAGGACCTTGCGGGCCAGCCGCACCTCGTCGATCAGGGTCGAGGCGTAGTTGTCGCGGGAGGCGAGCACGCCCCCGCTGCCGCGCAGCTCGGTCGCGGTGTACGTGTTGAAGTCGCAGTAGCCGCAGCGCGTCGCGCAGTACGGCACGTGGAGGTAGAACCCGAGGGGGCGCGCGGCGGCGCCCGCCAGGGCGTGCGCGGGCAGCGTCCCGTCGTCGGGGACGGGCTCACCGTCGGGAAGTGCGGAAGGCATGCCTTCCATTGTCCAGCACCCCTGGCACCGACTACGCCGTCTACTCCGCCTGCAGCACCAGCAGCGCCAGATCGTCCTCCGGCGGCTTCGGCCCGAATTCGTGCACCAGTCGCCGGATCCGCTCGGCGATCAGCTCGGCACTCAGCCCCGCGCAGCCGCTGAGGACGGTGGCGAGCCCCTCGGAGTCGTCGAACTGCCGGGCGCCGCTGCGCCGCTCCGTCACCCCGTCCGTGACGCACAGGAGGCTGTCGCCGGGGCGCAGCTCGAAGCTTCCGTACGTGTACGTGGCGTCCTCGAAGACGCCGAGCAGCGTCTGCGGCTGAGCCACCTCGGTGAGCACCTTGCCGCAGGGTTCCAGGACCAGCGGCAGCGGATGCCCGGCGGAGGCGATGGTGCAGTGCACACCGCCGTCGTGGGGGACCAGCTCGCCGTACAGCAGGGAGAGGAACCGGTTCTGCGGACCTTCGTCGGCGAGGCCGGGAGCGCCGGCCGCCACCAGGGAGCGGGCGGCGGCGTCCGCGGCCTCGGTCGCGTCGTCGAGGAGCAGCTGGTTGAGGCGGTCGAGTACGTCGGGGACCTCGTACCCCTCGCGGGCGAGCAGCCGCAGCCAGGGCCGCGCGAGGCCGATGACGACGGCGGCCTCGGGCCCCTTGCCCTGGACGTCGCCGAGCGCGAAGCACCAGCGTCCGTCTCCGGCCGGGAAGAGGTCGTAGAAGTCACCGCTCGGTCCGCCCTTGTCGCACGGCTCGTAGACGAGCGCGCTGCGTACGCCCGGTATCTCGGCGACCGCGCCGGGCAGCAGGCCACGCTGCAGTACGCGGCTGATGGTGGCCTGTCGCGCGTACTGCCGGGCCGCCCCGATGGCGAGCGAGACCCGGCGGCTGAGGTCCTCGACGAGCCCTGTGATCTCGTCGGGGAAGCGGACGAGCCCCGTCCGTCCGATGACGAGCGTGCCGAGCGGCCGGCCGCCCGCGATCAGCCGGTACGCGAGTGCCGTACCGCTGTCCGCGCCCGCGCCGAGCGCCTGTCCGGGCCAGGGGACGGGGACGGGGCTGGAGCCCGCCGAGTCGGGTACGCGCAGCGGGTCCTTCTCCAGGAAGAGGCGCAGTTCCTCGATGCGGTTCTCGCTGCCGTGCCAGACGCGGGCGAGGCGTGGCCCGCCGGCCAGGCCACCGTCGGGCCGGCCCGGGGTCTCGTCCTCGAGCCACACCGCGCACCAGTCGGCGAGGCGGGGCACGAGCAGCTGCGCGGTGAGCGCGGCGACCAGGTCCTCGTCGAGCTGCCCGGCCAGCAGGTCGGAGGCTTCGGCGAGGAAGCAGAGGGCGCCGCGATTGAGCCATTCCTTGTCGTGCAGCGGTACGCCGCGCCGGGGTGCGGGGGTGAGGATCTCGGCGGCCCGCACCCCGCGCAGGAGAGCGCGTTCACCGGCGTACGCCTCTGGCTCGGCCGTCTCCTCGACGGGCGCGACTCCGGCAACGGGCAGCCGGGCCCACACGATCTTGGTGCCGGTGCGGTAGGTGATGCCCCAGGACTCGGCGAGCGCGGAGACGAGCCGCAGACCGCGCCCGTACTCGGCGCTGTCGTGCGGCCGCTCGACGCCGTCGCCGCGCACCACGCGCGCGGGGTGGTGGTCGGCGACCTCGATGACGAGAACACCGGCGGCTTCGGCATCGCTTTCGGCCTCTTCGGCGAACTCGGCGCTTTCGGCGCTTTCGGCGAGCTTCGCGGGCTCGGCGAACACGGCGAGCCCGGCGTTCTCCGCGAACTCGCCGTCCTCGGCGGGCTCGGCGGGCTCGGCGGGCTCAAGCCGCGTCCGGAGTTCTACGTCCGTGCCCGCGTGCACCACCGCGTTGGTGACGAGTTCGCTGACCACGACCACGGCCTCGTCGACGAGCTGGTCGGTGATGAACTCGACGCCGGGCAGGGCGAGTTCGGTCCACTCGGCGAGCGCGGTGCGGACGAAGCGGCGGGCGGCTCCCGGCGCGAGAGGGTTGCCCGGCAGCGACGTACGCGCGGCCGGGCGCGGGCGCTCAGGTGCATCAGGAGCACGGGACATGCTCCCCCGTCGCGTTGGTATGGGCCCCACTGTGCGGCTCCCTGAGCAGTTGGACGATTAGACCTCAGGCGGCATCGACAGAGTGACAGACTGACCCCGCCCATAAGCGCCGAGTTACCGAAGTGGGCCCGCATGAGTGAGAACAGTGCTACGCAAGTGCTCGAAGACGGACAGATTCGAGCATCCGATCTGCGTCCTCTGCTCGCTGCCATGACCGCTGCCCGCGACGGTGACTTCACGAAGGTGCCGGAGTCGGGGCAGGGGCTGGTCGCCGAGCTCAACGCCGTGTTCAACCAGATCATGGGGCGTGACGCGCACTTCAACTCCGAGGTGCAGCGCGTCCGTCGGGAGCTGGTGCGCCACGGCCGCCTCGACGAGCGGCTCTCCGCGAGCCCCGGCCAGGGCCAGTGGACGACCAGGGTCGACGACGTCAACCAGCTGCTCGACGCGCTGGTGGCACCCGCCGCGAACGCGACACGCGTACTGGACGCGGTCGCCGGCGGCGATCTGACCCAGCGGGTCGACCTGCACGACGGGAACCGTCAACTCCGTGGCGATCTCCGCCGGTTGGGGCGAGCCGTCAACAAGATGGTCGACCAGCTGTCCCTGTTCACCGGAGAGGTGACCCGGGTCGCACGCGAGGTCGGCACCGAGGGGCGGCTGGGCGGTCGCGCCAAGGTGACGGGTCTTTCCGGGAGTTGGCGGGATGTGACCGAGGCCGTCAACACGATGGCGTCCCGGCTGACCGCGCAGGTGCGGGACATCGCCCTGGTGACGACGGCGGTGGCGCGGGGCGATCTGACCCGCTCGGTGACGGTCGAGGCGACGGGCGAGCTGCTCGAACTGAAGCTGACCGTGAACACGATGGTCGACCAGCTCTCCGCCTTCGCCGACGAGGTCACCCGCGTGGCCCGCGAGGTGGGCACGGAGGGCCAGTTGGGCGGTCGGGCGCAGGTGCGCGGCGTGTCCGGGGTCTGGAAGGACCTCACCGACAACGTCAACTTCATGGCGTCCAACCTGACCAGCCAAGTCCGAAATATCGCCCAAGTCACCACGGCCGTGGCCAACGGCGACCTCAGCCAGAAGATCACGGTCGACGCCCAGGGCGAGATCCTCGAACTCAAGTCGACCATCAACACGATGGTCGACCAGCTCTCCGCCTTCGCCGACGAGGTCACCCGCGTGGCCCGCGAGGTCGGCACCGAGGGCAACCTCGGAGGTCGCGCCCAGGTCCGTGGCGTATCGGGCGTCTGGAAAGACCTCACCGACAACGTCAACTTCATGGCGGACAACCTGACGTCGCAGGTACGGAACATCGCCCTCGTCTCGACCGCCGTCGCCCAGGGCGACCTCGGCAAGAAGATCACGGTGGAGGCGAAGGGCGAGATCCTGGAGCTGAAGTCGACGATCAACACAATGGTGGACCAGCTCTCCGCCTTCGCCGACGAGGTCACCCGCGTGGCCCGCGAGGTCGGCACCGAGGGCAACCTGGGAGGTCAGGCCCAGGTCCGCGGCGTATCAGGGGTCTGGAAAGACCTCACCGACAACGTCAACTTCATGGCGCTCAACCTGACGTCACAGGTGCGGAACATCGCTCAGGTGACCACCGCCGTCGCGAACGGCGACCTGTCCAAGAAAATCACCGTCGACGCCCGCGGCGAGATCCTCGAACTCAAGGACACCGTCAACACGATGGTGGAGCAACTGCGCGCCTTCGCCGACGAGGTGACCAGGGTGGCCCGCGAGGTCGGCACGGACGGGCGGCTCGGCGGACGTGCCCAAGTGCTCGGCGTCTCGGGTGTGTGGCGGGATCTGACCGACAACGTCAACTACATGGCGGACAACCTCACTTCGCAGGTGCGGAACATCGCGCAGGTCGCCACCGCCGTGGCCCAGGGCGACCTCTCCAAGAAGATCGACGTGGACGCGCGCGGCGAGATCCTGGAGCTGAAGACCACGATCAACACGATGGTGGACACCCTGTCGTCGTTCTCGTCCGAGGTGACGCGGGTGGCCCGCGAGGTGGGTTCCGAGGGCCAACTCGGCGGCCAGGCAAGGGTCGAGGGCGTGTACGGCACCTGGAAGCGCCTGACGACGAACGTGAACGAACTCGCCTCCAACCTCACCACCCAGGTCCGCGCGATCGCCGAGGTCGCCTCCGCGGTCGCCCAGGGCGACATGTCCCGCTCCATCTCGGTGGAGACCCGCGGCGAGGTCGCCGAGCTGAAGGACAACATCAACCTGATGGTGGCCAACCTGCGCGAGACGACCCGCGCGAAGGACTGGCTGGAGTCGAACCTCGCCCGCCTCGCCGCGCTGATGCAGGGCCACCGCGACCTGATGGAGGTCGCCGACCTGCTGCTGCGCGAGCTGACGCCGCTGGTGAATGCGCAGTACGGCGCGTTCTATCTGGCCGACCCCGACGAGGACAGCACGGCACTGCGAACGGCCGTGCCCGGCAAGGGACTTGCCTTCATCGCCGGGTACGGCGCGGCGCAGGGCGCGACCGTGGAGACCGGCGGGCTCCCGGTGCACGGCCTGGTGGCGCAGGCGGCCCGCGAGAAGAAGCGGATCCTCGTCGAGGAGGCTCCACCGGACTACATCAAGATCAACAGCGGTCTGGGCGAGGCGTCCCCGTCGAGTGTCGTCATCATCCCGATCCTCTTCGAGGACAAGCTCCTCGGCGTGATCGAGCTGGCGTCCTTCTCCCGCTTCTCCGACGTCCACCTGGCGTTCTTCGACCAGTTCGTGAACACCATCGCCGTCGCGATCAACACCATCATCGCCAACTCCCGTACGGAGTCCCTGCTCGGCCAGTCCCAGCGCCTTGCCACCCAGCTCCAGGAGCGCTCCGACGAACTCCAGCGGCAGCAGGCCGAGTTGCAGCGCTCGAACGCCGAACTGGAGGAGAAGGCAGCCCTCCTGGCGACGTCATCCCAGTACAAGTCGGAGTTCCTGGCGAACATGTCGCACGAGCTGCGCACCCCGCTGAACTCGCTGCTGATCCTCGCCCGGCTGCTCTCCGACAACCCGGACGGCCATCTCTCCGACCAGGAAGTGCAGTTCGCGTCCACGATCCACCGCTCGGGCTCGGACCTGCTCCAGCTGATCAACGACATCCTCGACCTGTCGAAGATCGAGGCCGGCCGGATGGACGTACGCCCGAAGAAGCTGCCGCTGATCAAGCTGCTCGACTACGTCCACGCCACGTTCCGGCCGCTCACGCTGGACCGGGGGCTCGCCTTCGAGGTGGCGGTCGGTGAGGGCGTACCGCGCGAGATGTACTCGGACGAGCAGCGCCTCCAGCAGATCCTGCGCAATCTGCTGTCCAACGCGATCAAGTTCACCGCGAACGGCCGGGTCGAACTGCGCGTCAACCGCGTCAAGGACCCCGAGCACCGCTACACGCGCGGCGAGCACGACGACGTGATCGCCTTCGAGGTGACGGACACCGGCATCGGTATCGCGCCGGAGAAACTCCCGGTGATCTTCGAGGCGTTCCAGCAGGCCGACGGCACCACGAACCGCAAGTACGGCGGCACGGGCCTCGGTCTGTCCATCAGCCGCGAGATCGCCGGACTGCTCGGCGGCCGCATCATCGCCGAGAGCCAGCCGGGAAAGGGTTCCACCTTCACGCTGTACGTCCCTGTCGCCAGCCCCGGCCACGCGGCGACCGGTCCCGTACCCGAGGAGCGCCAGTCGCCCGTACCCGAGCAGCTGTCCACCGAGTCCACCGCCGAGTCCACCGAATCCGCCGACTCCATCGGGTCGTACACCGCCCACGACACGGACGACACCTGGCCCACGCTCACCAAGCTGGAGGAGTGGAAGGCGGGCCGGGCGGGTCAACTCCTGCCGGGACGCCGGGTGTTGATCGTGGACGACGACATCCGCAACGTCTTCGCGCTCACGCATGTACTGGGCCGGGTCGGGATGCCCGTGCTGTACGCGGAGAACGGCCGCGAGGGCATCGAGACGCTGGAGCGCAACCCCGACGTCGAACTGGTGCTGATGGACATCATGATGCCGGAGATGGACGGTTACGAGACCATCGCCGCCATCCGCCGCACCTCACGCTGGGCCGGTCTCCCCATCGTCGCCCTCACCGCCAAGGCGATGCCCGGCGACCGCGAGAAGTCCATCGCCCGCGGCGCCAACGACTACGTACCCAAGCCGGTGGACGTCGATCAACTGCTGACCGTCGTCTGCGCCCTCCTGGACCCGGCCGGAGAAGACGACGGACATGACGACGGAGAAGGCGACGATGCGGAGGCGGAGGGACACGGCGAGGAGCCGGAAACCGTCGGCCCCGCCCCCATACCGTCGCCGAACGACTGAGACAGGCAGACCAACACCATGAGTACTGAGGCATCGACCGGCGAACGCGCCAACATCCTCCTCGTGGACGACATGGAGGACAACCTGATAGCGCTGGAGGCGGTCCTGGGCTCCCTCAACGAGCCGCTGATACGGGCCCGTTCGGGCGAGGAGGCGATGAAGGCACTGCTTCGGCAACGGTTCGCCGTAGTACTACTCGACATCCGCATGCCGGGCATGGACGGCTTCGAGACCGCCGCGAACATCAAGCGCCTGGACCAGACCAAGGACGTCCCGATCATCTTCCTGACGGGCACAGACGCCGACTCGGGCTACGCCTTCCGCGGCTACGCCACCGGCGCCGCCGACTACCTGACCAAGCCCTTCGACCCCTGGGTCCTAAGAGCCAAGGTCACAGTCTTCCTGGACCTCCACCGAAAGAACCGCCAACTGGAACGAATGCTGGCGCAGCAACGGGCACACGGCGCACAGGTGAACGCCAGCTTGGACGCCCTGGAGAAGCAACTGACGGAGGCTTCCCCGGACTTGGCTGGAGTGCGCAGGCAGGTCAGAGACCTACGGGCGTTGGTGAAGGGCAACGGCGCCGTGTGACGTAGGGGCGCGGAGTAAACGCGCCCCTTGAGAGGCCGGAGGCCTCTTAGGGGCGCGGGGCTGTATCAATGTGCGGCTCCGCCGCGATGGGGGTCCCCCCGCTCATGGGGGTCCCCCCGCTCGAGCGAAGCCGAGAGTGGGGGAGCGACCAGCGGCCCCTTCAGGGGCGCGGGGAACTGCGCGACAAGCCACGACGAACCCGCAGCCAACAGCCGAACGCAGTTCCCCCTGCTCAACCCGAGTGGAACGGCTAGGCCTCGCGAGAGCCCGCGTACATCTCCTCGATCAGCCCCTTGTACTCCCGCTCAACAACCGGCCGCTTCAATTTCAGACTCGGCGTCAGTTCGCCATGCTCAATGTCGAGATCCCGCGGCAGAAGCCGGAACTTCTTGATGGTCTGCCACCGCTGAAGCCCTTCGTTCAGCTGCTTGACGTACCCGTCGATGAGCTCGACCGTCGCGGGGTCGGCGACGACCTCGGCGTACGACTTGCCCTCCATGCCGTTCTCCTTGGCCCAGCCGAGGATGGACGGCTCGTCGAGCGCGATGAGCGCGGTGCAGAAGTTCCGGTCGGCGCCGTGCACGAGGATGTTGGAGACGTACGGGCACACCGCCTTGAACTGGCCCTCGACCTCGGCCGGCGCGATGTACTTGCCGCCGGACGTCTTGATGAGGTCCTTCTTGCGGTCGGTGATCTTCAGATAGCCGTCGGGCGACAGCTCCCCGATGTCACCGGTGTGGAACCAGCCGTCCGGCTCCAGGACTTCGGCGGTCTTGTCGGGCAGCTTGTGGTAGCCCTCCATGATCCCGGGCCCGCGCAGCAGGATCTCGCCGTCGTCCGCGATCCGCACCTCGCAGCCGGGCAGCGGCTTGCCCACGGTGCCCGTGCGGTACGCCTCCCCCGGGTTCACGAAGGACGCGGCGGACGACTCGGTCAGTCCGTACCCCTCCAGGATGTGCACGCCGGCGCCGGCGAAGAAGTAGCCGATGTCGGGCGCGAGCGCGGCCGATCCGGAGACGCAGGCGCGCAGGTTGCCGCCGAAGGCCTCGCGGAGCTTGGAGTAGACGAGCGCGTCCGCGATCTTGTGCTTGGCGCCGAGGCCGAAGGGCACGGAGGCCGTACCGGTCCTGCGGAAGTTGTCCTGGCTGACCTTCGCGTACTCGCGCGCGACCCCCGCCGCCCACTGGAAGATCTTGTACTTGGCGCCGCCACCGGCGCGGGCCTTGGCCGCGACGCCGTTGTAGACCTTCTCGAAGATGCGCGGCACGGCCGCCATGTACGTCGGCTTCACCACCGGCAGATTCTCGATGATCTTGTCCACCCGGCCGTCGACGGCGGTGACATGCCCGACGTCGATCTGCCCGGACGTCAGCACCTTGCCGAAGACGTGCGCGAGCGGCAGCCACAGGTACTGCACGTCATCGGCACTGATCAGCCCGGTCGCGGAGGTCGCCTTCGCCATGTACGACCAGTTGTCGTGCGGCAGCCGTACGCCCTTGGGGCGGCCGGTGGTGCCGGAGGTGTAGATCAGCGTGGCGAGCTGGTCGGAGGTGATCGCCCCGACCTTCTCCTTGACGAGGTCGGGGTTCTTCTCCAGGACGGCGGCGCCGCGCTTCTCCAGTTCGGCGAGGGTGAGTACCCAGTCGCCCTCGTCCTGGGAGGAGTCCACGCCGGTGCCGTCGATGACGATGACATGGGTCAGTTCGGGGAGTTCGGCCCGCTTCTCGCGCGCCTTGGCGAGCTGTGCGGCGTCCTCCGCGATCAGGACCTTGCTCTCGGAGTCGGAGAGGATGAACGCCGACTCCTCGGCGTTGGTCTGCGGGTAGACGGTCGTCGTCGCCGCGCCCGCGCACATGATGCCGAGGTCGGCGAGGATCCACTCGACCCGGGTGGCGGAGGACAGCGCGACGCGCTGCTCGGGCTGAACGCCCAGTTCGATCAGGCCCGCGGCGATGGCGAAGACCCGCTCGGCGGCCTGCGCCCAGGTCAGCGACTTCCAGTCGTCCGGGCCTTCGCCCGATGCGGGGGGTACGGGGTAACGGTAGGCCTCGGCGTCCGGTGTGGCCGCCACGCGCTCCAGGAAGAGGGCCGCCACGGACGGCGGACGGTTCTCGATAAGGGTTTGTGTGTCGCTCACGACATCCTCCGGGCCCGCGACAGTGTGCGGCTGGCTCTTTGCGGCTGTTGTGTCACTCGCGGCCGCTGTTTAACTCGCGAGTAACCATCGAGTGGTGATCAGAGTAGAGCGGGACTCGCCAGTGCGTAAGGGGCGGCGAGCTGTCACTTCCTACGAGACTCCTACGCTGAGCGAACCTACGCACGCGTACGGGCCCGTCACGCCGAAACGCGACGAGCCCGCATTCTTCCCCAGTTTCCTGGGGTAACAGTGGTCGCCTTACCCGGAACGACGCCTCCTACTTCTTGCCCCTGCCGGAGGTCGCGCTCTCGTCGCTGGCCAGCACCGCGATGAAGGCCTCTTGCGGAACCTCCACAGAGCCCACCATCTTCATCCGCTTCTTGCCTTCCTTCTGCTTCTCCAGCAGCTTCCGCTTACGCGAGATGTCACCGCCGTAGCACTTGGCGAGGACGTCCTTGCGGATGGCGCGGATGGTCTCGCGGGCGATGACCCGGGAGCCGACGGCCGCCTGGACGGGCACCTCGAAGGCCTGCCGCGGGATGAGCTCGCGCAGCTTGGCGACGAGCCGCACGCCATATGCGTACGCCTGGTCCTTGTGGGTGATCGCGGAGAAGGCGTCCACCTTGTCGCCGTGCAGCAGGATGTCGACCTTGACGAGTGAGCTGCTCTGCTCGCCGGTGGGCTCGTAGTCGAGGGAGGCGTAGCCGCGGGTCTTGGACTTCAGCTGGTCGAAGAAGTCGAAGACGATCTCCGCGAGCGGCAGCGTGTAGCGGATCTCGACGCGGTCCTCGGAGAGGTAGTCCATGCCGAGCATGGTGCCGCGGCGGGTCTGGCACAGCTCCATGATCGAGCCGATGAACTCGCTCGGGGCGAGAATCGTGGCGCGTACGACCGGCTCGTACACCTCACTGATCTTCCCCTCGGGGAACTCGCTCGGGTTCGTCACCGTGTGCTCGGTGCCGTCCTCCATGATCACGCGGTAGACCACGTTCGGCGCGGTGGCGATCAGGTCGAGCCCGAACTCGCGCTCCAGCCGCTCCCGGATCACATCCAGGTGCAGCAGCCCGAGGAAGCCGACGCGGAAACCGAAGCCGAGGGCGGCGGAGGTCTCCGGCTCGTAGACCAGCGCGGCATCGTTGAGCTGAAGCTTGTCGAGTGCGTCGCGCAGCTCGGGGTAGTCGGAGCCGTCCAGCGGATACAGGCCCGAGAAGACCATCGGCTTCGGGTCCTTGTAGCCGCCGAGCGCCTCGGTCGCCCCCTTGCTCAGGGTGGTGATGGTGTCGCCGACCTTGGACTGGCGGACGTCCTTCACACCGGTGATGAGGTAGCCGACCTCACCGACTCCGAGGCCGTCGGCGGAGAGCATCTCGGGCGAGTTGGTGCCGATCTCCAGCAGTTCGTGCGTGGCGCCGGTGGACATCATCCGGATCCGCTCGCGCTTGTTGAGCTGCCCGTCGATGACTCGTACGTACGTCACAACGCCGCGGTAGGAGTCGTACACCGAGTCGAAGATCATGGCGCGCGCCGGGGCGTCCTTCACGCCGACGGGCGCGGGGACCTGCGCGACGACCTTGTCGAGCAGCGCCTCGACGCCGAGTCCGGTCTTGGCGGAGACCTTGAGGACGTCGCCGGGGTCGCAACCGATGAGGTGGGCGAGCTCCTCGGCGAACTTCTCGGGCTGCGCGGCGGGCAGATCGATCTTGTTCAGTACGGGGATGATCGTGAGGTCGTTCTCCATCGCCAGGTAGAGATTGGCGAGGGTCTGGGCCTCGATGCCCTGAGCGGCGTCGACGAGCAGGATCGTCCCCTCGCACGCGGCGAGCGACCGGGACACCTCGTACGTGAAGTCCACGTGCCCCGGAGTGTCGATCATGTTGAGGATGTGGGTGTTCCCCGGGTCCTCGGTCGGAGCCCAGGGCAGCCGGACCGCCTGGGACTTGATCGTGATGCCGCGCTCGCGCTCGATGTCCATACGGTCGAGGTACTGAGCGCGCATCTGCCGCTGCTCGACCACACCGGTCAGCTGGAGCATCCGGTCGGCGAGCGTGGACTTGCCGTGGTCGATGTGCGCGATGATGCAGAAATTGCGGATCAGAGCCGGGTCGGTACGGCTCGGCTTCGGCACATTGTTAGGGGTCGCGGGCACGCAGGGTCCTGATTCTTGAGATATCCGCAGGGGTCAGCGGCTCGGGTTCGGATCGATACGTAGGTTCCATGGTCCCACGGGCGGGGACCGGCCACGGGTTTGGGCCGGTAGGACTACGGCTGCTAGTCTGAGCAGCTGTGTCTCATGCACTTTGGGGTGCCCCTTGAAGGGCTCTCTGCGGAGCCCTCTCGGGAGACACAGACGGCTCTGCCGGGTCACCGGTGGGCCACTCGAAGATCAATCACCGGCGTGTGAGGCTGGCCCTCGTGCGCCTGAACCTGAAAAGGCTCATTCGTGGCGAACATCAAGTCCCAGATGAAGCGGATCAAGACCAACGAGAAGGCGCGGCTGCGCAACAAGGCCGTGAAGTCCTCGCTGAAGACCGCGATCCGCAAGGCCCGTGAGGCCGCTGCCGCGGGTGACGTCGAGAAGGCCACCGAGCTGCAGCGCGCTGCCGCGCGTCAGCTCGACAAGGCCGCCTCGAAGGGCGTCATCCACAAGAACCAGGCCGCCAACAAGAAGTCGGCGCTTGCTTCCCAGGTCGCTTCCCTCAAGGGCTGAACCTGTAACGATCACTTGATTTGATCGCCGGTAGGACCCGAGCGGGCCCTCTCTCTTCCGCTCCCGACCGGCACCCCGACTCGTACGCGGCCTGCGTTCGCCACGCGGGTACGAGTCCTCAGCTTGAACCGAAGGCCCCGTTTTCCGCCCTTCCCCAGGGTGGGAGCGGGGCTTTCGGCATGGCGCCTCACGGGGTGGTGGGTTTGGGGTTCATTGGCGAGTGCGGGTTCGATGTGGCTGGTCGCTCCCCACTCTCGGCTGCGCTCGAGCGGGGGGACCCCCATCGCGGCGGAGCCGCAATTTGGCACAGCCCCGCGCCCCTGAACGGGCGCGCGCCCGCCTCTAACCCCGTCGGGACCGCGCCGCCCGGGCGATCGCAACAACCGCCTTCTCGAGGGCGTACTCGGGGTCATCGCCCCCACCCTTGACGCCCGCGTCTGCTTCCGCCACCGCCCGGAGGGCAGTCGCGACGCCGTCCGGCGTCCAGCCGCGCATCTGCTGCCGCACCCGGTCGATCTTCCACGGCGGCATGCCGAGCTCTCGGGCCAGGTCGGCCGGACGCCCCCCGCGTGCGGAGGACAACTTGCCGATGGCCCGTACTCCCTGCGCCAGCGCGCTGGTGATCAGCACCGGCGCGACCCCCGTCGACAAGGACCACCGCAGCGCCTCCAAGGCCTCCGCCGCCCGCCCCTCCACGGCCCGGTCGGCGACGGTGAAGCTGGAGGCCTCGGCCCGCCCGGTGTAGTACCGCCCGACGACCGCGTCGTCGATCGTCCCCTCGACATCCGCGACCAGCTGCGTCACGGCGGACGCCAACTCCCGCAGATCACTGCCGATCGCGTCGACCAGGGCCTGGCAGGCCTCGGGCGTGGCCGACCGCCCGAGCGTACGGAACTCGCCGCGCACGAAGGCCAGCCGGTCCGCCGGCTTGGTCATCTTGGGGCAGGCGACCTCCCGCGCTCCCGCTTTCCGCGCGGCATCGAGCAGCCCCTTGCCCTTCGCCCCGCCGGCATGCAGCAGCACCAGCGTGATCTCTTCGGCTGGCGCCCCGAAATACGCCTTCACGTCCTTGATCGTGTCCGCCGACAGATCCTGCGCACCGCGCACGACCACGACTTTCCGCTCGGCGAAGAGCGAGGGACTCGTCAGCTCAGCCAACGTCCCCGGCTGCAACTGGTCCGACGTGAGGTCCCGTACATCCGTGTCCGGATCGGTGGCCCGGGCGGCGGTCACCACCTCGCGCACGGCACGGTCGAGCAGCAGATCCTCCTGCCCCACGGCGATCGTGACGGGGACGAGTACCTCTGCCGGGTCTGCGGATTCAGTCTTCCTGGCCATCGCGCTCAAGCATCCCACGCACCACTGACAACGACCCTCGGCCGAGAGCCCGGCATCTCTGCCACGCGGCTACGGCTCCTCCCGCCAGCCGTCCCACTCGCCCGCGAACTCGTCCAGCTCCCCGGCGTCCAGCCGTGCATCGGCATCGCGCAGGACCAGCAGCCACTGCGCGTCTTCGGCATCGTCCTCACCGGCCAGGGCATCCCGTACGAGCTGCGGCTCCTCGTCGTCTATCCCGAACCGCTCCCCGAGCGCCTCCAACGCCTCCTCGGCGGCATCGCGATCGGGCAGCACCAGCACATGTCTCACATCGCTCACCCGGACATTTTCCGGTACGGGCCGAGCACCTCAGCTCTTGGGGACGACCTGTACGTCCAGGGCGATCTGGATGCTGGGCCCGACCACGGCGATGCCACGGGCGAGCATCGTCTGCCAGCTCACCGTGAAGTCGTCGCGCCGCAGCTCGGTGGTGGCCCGGCACGCCGCCCGCACCTCGCCCTCCATGCCGTTGCCGATCCCGAGGTACTCGGTGTCGAGCGTGACCGTACGCGTCACGCCGTGCAGCGACAGCGCCCCGGTGACCGCCCAGCGGTTGCCGCCCTTGTGCACAAAGCGGTCGCTGTAGAACTCCAGCGTGGGGAAGCGGTCGACGTCGAGGAAGTCCGCCGAGCGCAGATGGTCGTCGCGCATCTTCACATTGGTGTCGATGGAGGAGGCGTCGATCACCACGTGCATCGCCGTGTGCTCCACCGGGTCGGCGACCCGTATCACCCCGGCGAAGGTGTTGAACCGGCCATGAACCCGCGCCAGCCCGATGTGCCGCGCGGTGAACCCGATCGAGGAATGCGTCGGCTCGATCTCCCAGTCCCCCGGCTCGGGCAGCTGGGGAGGCTGGGCGATGCGAAGCGCCATGTCGCCGAGCGAGGTCACCGAGTTCTCCCGCACCGTGGCGCTCTCCCGGATCGGCGTGAACCCCTCCGCCGACACCCCGAGCCGGTACTCCCCCGCGGGAACCGTCGCCATGAACGACCCGAAGGGATCCACGCCCCCGCCGACCACTCTGCGCCCCCTGACGTCGCTGACCGTGAACTCGGCATGCGACACCGGCTGGTTGACGGGATCCAGCACCCGGCAGCTGAGCATCCCGGCACCCGTCGGCATCGGCAGGGCAGCGCGGAGGCCCGCACCCGTTCCTTGCACTCGGTTCTTACGGCTTCCCAGCCACCGGCCGACCATCTACGACACACCTCGCGCAATATGAAATAAGACAGGTTTGTTGGCGATGCATTCGACCACTGGTGCGGCTTTCGAGGCAAGACTCGACCACATCACGGGAATCCAGCAAGTGTGCTGGTTATTGGCATGATCAGCCCGAGTTGGCCGTTCCGCTTATGTTTCTTCCGTCAGGAATACGCTCCCCCTAGCGTCGGAACGCGCTCCAGCACGATTCCGAATCGCTCCCGGTACGCCTCCAACACCTCCTCGTCCGTGGCCAGATCCGATACCTCCTTCGTCCCATCGGCGGCAGTGATCGTGAGCTTCCGTCCGCTGAGCGTGATTCGGCCACCGTCGTCGGTGAGCCGCGAACAGACGAGGGATCGCGTGAAGTGCGACACCGGCGAGGTGCTGTGCCACCAGGCACCGCTCACGCAGTCCTCGAGCGCCCGTGGCCGCAGCTCCAGTCGGTACTGAGGTGTACCGTCCCGCAGGACGTCCAGGTCCAGCTCCAAGGCCAGATCCAGGTCCAGGTCCAGGTCCCTGGCGCCCGCGGAGCCCACGGCGCCTCCTCGCACTCCGGCCGGATCCGCCCCGGCCTCCACCAACTGGAACGTGCCGCCCGGATCCGCCTGTTCGCCCCGCTCCCGGAAGGCCAGCGGATAGTGGCTGTTCGCCCCGAAGCCGACATCGACCAGCCAGTCACCCCCGTCCGACGTCCGCACCCGCAGCGCGAGATGGTCGAAGGGAATGCCCAGCCGCCCCTCCTCCCCGTACACCCGTGCCGCGAGGAGCGTCACCTCGAAGCCCAGTTCCGCGAGCAGCGCCCCGAACGCCCCGTTCAGCTCGTAACAGAAGCCGCCCCGCCGGGCCCCCACCAGCTTGTCCAAGAGCCGTTTCTCCTCCAGCACGATCTCCTCTCCCAGATGGATCGACAGATTCTCGAACGGCACGGCCAGCAGATGCCGCAGGTGCAGTTCCCGGAGAGCGTCAGCGGTGGGCAGCGCCGGTCGGTCAGCCCCGATCCGCTGGAGATATGCGTCTGCCTGTACGGATTCCATGGCTCCAGTTTCGCGGACGTCACGCTCCGGGATCTGGCCGCCCGGTGTCCGGGAGCCGCACTCCGGGAACCGGTCTCCGGGAGCCGGTCTCCGGGAGCCGGTCTCCGGGAGCCGGTCTCCGGGAGCCGGTCTCCGGGAGCCGGTCTCCGGGAGCCGGTCTCCGGGAGCCGGTCTCCGGGAGCCGGTCTCCGGGACCTGGCCTTCCGGCCTCCGGTCTCCGGCCCTCGGCTCCTGGCTCCCTGCTCCCTGCTCGTGGCTCGTGGCTCGTGGACCTCCGGCTCCAGGAGCTTCAGGCTCCCGCCACCCACAGGCGGTCCCTCTCTCCCGCGACAGCCATCGCCCCGTGCTCGTCCGTGCTCAGTACCGTGGCGCCCCCGGCACGCAGTGCCGCCACCGTGCTCGGGGCCGGGTGGCCGTACGGGTTGTCCGCGCCGGCTGAGATGAGTGCGAGGCGTGGCGCTGCCCGGCGTATGAGCTCGGGGTCCTGGTAGGCCGAGCCGTGATGGGCGACCTTGAGTACGTCCACGCCACCCAGCGCGGCTCCGGCCGGGGATCTCAACAGCGCCTGCTGGGCGGGGGGTTCGAGGTCGCCGAGCAGGAGCAGGGTCAGCCCGGCCGACCGTACGAACAGGGCCACACTCGAGTCGTTCGGGCCCTCGGGAGTCGGGGCCGGGCGGGGCGGCGGCCACAGCACCCGCCAGTCGAGCGCGCCCGTACGCCGCCGCTCGCCCGCTACCGCGCGGGTGACCGGGATACGCCGGGCCGCCGCCTGCCGGTGCACGAACTCCGCCTGGTCCAGCGGCTCTTCGAAGTCCGTCGTTTCGATCGCGCCCACCGAACGACCACGCAGCACGCCCGCCAGCCCCGCGACATGGTCCGCGTGGAAGTGAGTGAGCACGACGAGGGGGATCCGGGTGATGCCGAGCGTGCGCAGGCACCGGTCGACGAGCACCGGATCGGGTCCCGCGTCGACCACCACACCGGCGCCGTCTCCTGCCGCGAGCACCATCGCATCGCCCTGTCCCACGTCGCACATCGCGAACCGCCAGCCAGGTGGCGGCCACCCCGTGATCACCCGTGTGAGGGGCGCCGGCTGCACCAGTACCAGCAGGAGTAGCAGACCGCAGGCAGCGCTCAGCCAGGGGTGCCACAAGAGTCTCCGGCCGACGAGTACGAGCACCACGGTTACGCAGGCGAGCAGCAGCGCGCCTGCCCAGCTGTCCGGCCAGTCCACGCCCGCGCCGGGCACGGCGGCTCCGGTGCGGGCGATGTCCGCGATCCAGCCCGCGGGCCAACTCGCGCACCACGCCAGCGCCTTGGCGACCGGCATCGCCCACAAGGCCGTGGCCAGCGTCATGAAGCCCAGCACCGTGGCGGGCGCGACCGCGAACTCCGCGAGCAGATTGCATGGCACCGCCACCAGGCTCACCCGAGCCGAGAGGACGACGACAACGGGCGCGCACACGGCCTGCGCCGCGCCCGCCGCGGCCAGCGCCTCGGCGAGCCGCGGCGGAACCCGCCGCCTCTGGAGCGCTGCACTCCACCTCGGGGCCAGGGTGAGCAGGGCACCGGTCGCGAGTACGGAGAGCAGGAAGCCGTAACTCCTGGACAGCCAGGGGTCGTACAGCACCAGGAGCAGGACCGCCGTGGCCAGCGCCGGAATCAGGGACCTGCGGCGGCCGGTGGCGATGGCCAGCAATGCGATCGATCCGCAGGCCGCGGCCCGCAACACACTCGGGTCCGGCCGGCACACGATGACGAAGCCGAGTGAGAGCGCGCCACCGAGTACGGCGGTCGCCCGCAGCGGGATGCCGAGTCTGGGGGCGAGGCCTCGGCGTTCGGCGCGCTGCGCAAGGCCCGGTGGTCCGATGAGCAGGGCGAGCAGGATCGTGAAGTTGGCGCCGCTGACGGCCAGCAGGTGAGTGAGATCAGTCGCCTTGAACGCCTCGTCCAGCTCCGGCGGGATCCGCGAGGTGTCCCCCACCACCAGTCCCGGCAACAGGGCCCGTGCATCGGGCTCCAGCCCCTCGGTCGCCGCACGCAACCCGGCGCGCAACTCCCCCGCGAACCGCTGCGCCCCCGACGGCTCCCCCACCACCCGCGGCGGCCCACTCCCCTGCACCCGCAACACGGCCGCGACCCGACCACCGTCCCCCAACTCGGGCACAACCCGCGCCGCCACGCGCACCTCCGTGGAGGGCAGAAGGGAGAGCCAGGGCGAGCGTTGCGCCTTCCCGGAGTCCGGCCCCGCCACGGCGCCGTCGCCGGAGCCCGACCCCACCGTCACGATCACCAGAACCGGTGTCCGTGTCGCCGTCACCGTCCCGTCCGGCTGCTCGATGCGGCGGACCTCGGCGTTGAGCAGTACGGCGGTCGGGGCGGCGTGGGCTCCCCTGATCCGAGGCCGGGTGAGCCGAGGGTCCGAGGTGACCTCGACGTCGGCGGTGACCTCGGTGTACTGGCGTGCCAACTCCGGGACGGGGCCACGGCGCAGGTCCGCCCCATGCAGCCCACCGGAGGCAGCCGCTGCCGCCACACAGAGCAGCACAGCGGCTACGGAGGCCTTCGGCCAGGTACGCCACAGGAGGAGGCGGCGCGCGCGATGGGCCTCCGGAGCGGCGCGGTTACGGTCCTGCTCGGCGCGGTTGCGTACCGGCTCACTGTGACTGCGCTCCGGCTTGGCCCGGCTGCAGTCCGATTCGCCGTGGCCGCGCTCCGGAGCGGCGCGGTTGCGGCCCGGCTGGGCGCGGCGGCGGTCCGAGTCGCCCCTGCCCCGGTCCAGGTCACCCCTGCCGCGGTCCGATTCACCTCTCCAGCGGCCTGGTTCACCGTGGCTGCGGTGCGGCTCGGCGTACCCGCGTTCCGGATCGACGCGGTCCCAGTCCCGCTCGCCCCTGCCGCCGTCCGAGCCACCGCTCCCGCGGCCTAGTTCACCGTGGCTGCGTTCCGGCCCGGCACGCATGCGGCCCGATCCGCTGTGGCTACGGTCCGGTTCGCCGCGCATGCGGTCCGCCTCGCTACGGTCGCGGTGCGACACGACGCGCTCACGATTTCGGCCGGTGACCAGCAACCCTCCCGCCACGATCAGACAGACGGCCACCACCCCGATGGTCCAGCCCGGTGACGCGCCCAGCGTCAGTGCCGCCGTCGCCCACGCCGCCAATGCGGGCGGCACCAACCGCAGGTCAGTGGGCCCTTCTTGGCGAGGACGCGAGGAACCAAGCGGGTTCCCAGAGGCGGCGTGCACGGCCGGGCGGTCGCGCCCGCCAGAGTTGGGCGCACCGGGACCGGGCTCGGCAGAGCCGGGCACACCAGCGCTGGGCACACCGGAGCCGGCCGCCCTGGGGCCGGGCGCCCCGGGGCCGCGAACGGCGGGGCCCTCCACAGCGAAGCCGAGCGGATAAACCTCCGGCGCATTCATGGCCGTACGAGATTCTGCAAATCGGCGAAACGACGATCACCGATTCCGTTCACTTCCCGGAGTTCGTCGACCGAGCGGAAACCTCCGTGCTGTGTGCGGTAATCGATGATGTGCTGGGCCAGCACAGGGCCGACGCCCGGCAAGGTGTCGAGCTGCTCCAGAGTGGCCGTGTTGAGGGCGACCGGAGCGGCCGGAGCTGCGGCTCCTCCGGGACCGACAGCGCCCGCGGCACCAGCGGAGCCGGCGGCACCGGCACCGCCTGTGCCGCCGGTCGCGCCCGCTGCCATCCCGCCGGGTGGAGCCCCAACTACCACCTGCTCGCCGTCCACAAGAAGCCGCGCGCGGTTCAGCCCCACGGTGTCCGCGCCCGGGCGCACTCCTCCTGCGGCCCGCAGCGCGTCGGCGACCCGGGAGCCGGCCGGCAGCCGGTGGATACCCGGTTCGCGCACCTTGCCGATGACGTCCACCACGACCGCCGTGCCCGGCGCACCGACGGGGTCCCGCGCGGCTGTTGAGGACCCGGGTGCCACCGCCGCTTCCTCGTACGGAGCCGAGGGTGCCTCCCGTACCACCTCTGGCGGACGCACCGGCTGGGTACGGCCCGACCAGAAGTGCTGAACGGCGAAGACGGCGGCCACCACCAGCAACACCGAGAGCGCGATCACACTCTTCCGCTCCAGGCCGCACCTCGACTGGAGCCACAGCGGCATCCGCTCCCGCACGGCAAGCCCAACCCGCTCCCGCCACACGGCTTCAGACCTGGCCGCGGCTTCCACCCCGGCCTCGTTGCCGACCATCTCGGCGCCGCCTGCCCCCACCGCATCGCCGCCAACTGCCCGTTCGCGAGGGGGCACACGCGTCCTCGGACCGGCGTCAGGCGGCCAATGCCCCAACCCCCGCCGTTCTGCTGCCCGTTCAGCGAAGATCGCCTCCGCGCGCAGGCGAAGCGCCTCCGCCGAGGCCTGATGTCGGCGCGCCCTGCCTCGGTAAGGGCGGCGGCGGTGCCGGACGCGGCCGTCGGAAACGGGGCCGCGGCCCGGGCCACTGGTAGCGGTCGTTGTCCGTGAAGGTGATCGAAGTGCCATGCGATGAGAATCGAGCACACCGGCACTCTCGCGATGATCTTGCTCAATTCCCGTGGATTACCACCCAGTTGTGGATAACTCCGTCACCCACACGAGGAGCCTGACGGGCGTCCGACAGGGCGCCCGACAGGACTCCCCACACAGCCTCTGACGGAGCGCCCGCCGGGGCACCCACGCACGCAGCACACGGCTTCCCCACATAACCCACACATTTTGCGAGATACATCACAGTGGGATACCTCACCAACCCCCGTGAAAGCTCACCGAGGCGAGACCACAGCCCCCAACAACCCGGGCCCCGTATGCGCCCCGATGGCCGCCCCGACCTCGCTCACATGCAGATCTGCCAGGCCCGGCACCCGGGCCCGCAGCCGCTCCGCGAGCGCCGACGCCCGTTCGTGCGCGGCGAGATGATGGACCGCGATGTCGACCTGTGCGCTTCCGGCCCGGTCAGCCGCGATCTCCTCGAGGCGGGCGATCGCCTTCGACGCGGTGCGGACCTTCTCCAGCAGTTCGATACGGCCGCCGTTGAGCTCCAGCAGCGGTTTCACGGCCAGCGCGGACCCGAACAGGGCCTGTGCCGCCCCGATCCGGCCGCCCCGGCGCAGATAGTCGAGGGTGTCGACGTAGAAGTACGCGGACGTGCCGGCGGCCCGCTTCTCCGCCGCGGTCACCGCCTCGTCGATCGTGCCGTCCGCCTCCGCGGACTCGGCCGCGGCCAGGGCACAGAAGCCGAGGGCCATGGCGACCATGCCCGTGTCCACGACCCGTACGGGCACCGGGGCTTCGCGCGAGGCGAGGACCGCCGCGTCGTACGTACCCGAGAGCTCGGCGGACAGATGCAGCGAGATGATGCCGGTGGCGCCCGACTCGGCCACCTTGCGGTAGGTCTCGGCGAAGACCGCGGGGCTGGGCCGGGACGTGGTGACGGGGCGTCGCTTCTGGAGTGCCTGGGCGAGTGAGCGGGCCGAGATCTCGGTGCCCTCTTCGAGTGCCTGGTCGCCGAGAACCACGGTCAGGGGCACCGCTGTGATGCCGTGGCGCTCCATCGTCCGCGGCGGCAGGTAGGCCGTTGAATCGGTGACGATAGCGACATGGCGGGACATGAGCTGGAGATTACCCGCAGGAACGCCCGGGCGGCAGCCCGGCAGATCGCGCCTGCCGCTGCCGATTCGGCCGAATCGCGTCGCGTTCCCGGATCAAGTCGTGCTCTCCGGGCGGGGCTTCTTCTCCCAGGGGTACGTGGGCCGCGCTGCCGGCGGTGCGATGGCGGGCTGGGTGGGCGTGGGCTCCTTCTCGGCGGTGGGTTCCTTCGCGGCGGTGGGCGTGGGCTCCTCCTCGGCGGTGCGCGACGGAGCCGTGTCCGGCCAGGTCTGCTGGTCGCCCGGGGCGGCCGGTGCCTCCGGCCACGGGGGCGGCGGCTGAGCCGGCGTCGGCTCCTTCGTCCAGTGCCGCAGCGCGCCCGCCTCCATGTCGATCTGCTGGCTCAGTGAGTCCAGGTCATCGCCCGCGAACCGCCGGGCCCGGTCACGCGCCGCCCACCGCAGGGCGTCGGCCGACTTCGTGATCTGCTCCGTACGCTCCCGCAGCTGAGGCAGCTGCTCGACGAGGCGGGCTCTGTTCGGCTCGCGCTCCAGTCGCTTCATGTCGGCGTCCAGTTCATGGCCGTGCGCGCTGAGTCGCTGGAAGAGGGCCAGGGACTCCTTCAGCGACTCGTCCTCGGCCACGCCCGCGTGCAGGGCGTCCTGGGTCGCGCGCATCGACGTGCGCAAGGAGAGCCGCAGTTGGGCCAGCTCGCCGAACGCTCCCGGCTGCGCGAGGGTCTTCGCCTTGAGTGTGGAGTCCTCGACCGTGCGGCGGGCCTGCGCGACGGTGCGGTCCACTCCGCGCTTGGCGGCACCGACCGCCTTGACCGTCGCATACACCCCGAGGACCACGAACAACACGAAGATCAGCGCCACGATTGCTGCCACGGCTTCCACGACGTCGTTCCTCTCGGGTCCTGCTTCTCGGTCTTCTCGGTCTACTCGGTCTTCTAGATCTGCTCGGCCTTCGCGGTCTTCTAGATCTGCTCAGTCCTGTTCCAGTGCCCGCCGGCTCTTCCACGGTAAACGGAAAAGGCAGGCCGGAGGTTCCAGCGGAACCCCCAACCTGCCCGTAGGGGACTACCCCGACGCCTGTTACGCGGGAACGATGTTCACCAGCTTCGGCGCCCGCACGATCACCTTGCGGATCCCCGCGCCGTCCAGCGCCGCCACGACCTTGTCGTCACCCAGCGCCGCCTTCTCCAGTTCCTCCTCGGAGATCGACGGGGACACCTCCAGGCGCGCCTTGACCTTGCCCTTGACCTGCACGACGCAGGTCACGGTCTCGTCCACGACGTACGCCGGGTCGGCGACGGGGAAGTCCTGGTGGACGACCGAGTCGGTGTGCCCCAGCTTGCGCCACAACTCCTCCGCGATGTGCGGGGCCAGCGGCGCGACCAGCAGCACCAGGGGCTCGGCGACGGACCGCGACACCGGGCCTCCCGCCTTGGTCAGGTGGTTGTTCAGCTCGGTGACCTTGGCGATGGCGGTGTTGAAGCGCAGGCCCTCCAGGTCCTGGCGTACGCCGTCGATGGCCTTGTGCAGGGCACGCAGCGTGTCCTCGTCGGGCTCCGCGTCCACCACCGTCACATCACCGCTCGCCTCATCCACGACGTTGCGCCACAGCCGCTGCAGCAGCCGGAACTGGCCCACCACCGCGCGCGTGTCCCACGGCCGCGACACATCCAGGGGGCCCATCGCCATCTCGTACAGGCGCAGCGTATCCGCCCCGTACTCGTCGCAGATCTCGTCCGGAGTGACCGCGTTCTTCAGGGACTTGCCCATCTTGCCCAGCAGCTTGGTGACCTTCTCGCCCTGGTAGTAGAACGCGCCGTCGCGCTCCTCCACCTCGGCGGCGGGCACCGCGATGCCTCGGCTGTCGCGGTAGACGAAGGCCTGGATCATGCCCTGGTTGTACAGCTTGTGGAACGGCTCGGCCGACGAGACGTGCCCCAGGTCGTACAGGACCTTGGACCAGAAGCGCGCGTACAGCAGGTGCAGAACGGCATGCTCCTGGCCGCCCACGTACAGGTCGACGCCGCCGTGCGGCATGCCCTGGCGCGGGCCCATCCAGTAGCGCTCGTTCTCCGGGTCGACCAGCTTCTCGGAGTTGTGCGGGTCCAAGTAGCGCAGCTCGTACCAGCAGGAACCGGCCCAGTTGGGCATGGTGTTGGTCTCACGGCGGTACGTGCGCGGGCCGCGGCCGTCGCCCAGGTCCAGGGTGACGTTCACCCAGTCCTGGTTGCGGGACAGCGGGGTCTCCGGCTCGGTGTTCGCGTCGTCCGGGTCGAAGGTGCGCGGCGAGTAGTCCTCGACCTCCGGCAGCTCCAGGGGCAGCATCGACTCGGGCAGCGGGTGGGCGATGCCTTCCTCGTCGTAGACGATCGGGAAGGGCTCGCCCCAGTAGCGCTGGCGGCTGAACAGCCAGTCGCGCAGCCGGAAGTTGACGGTGCCCTCGCCGATACCCTCGCGCTCCAGCCACTCGGTGATACGGGCCTTGGCGTCGGCGACGCCCAGGCCGTCCAGGGAGATGTCGGCACCGGAGGAGTTGACGATCTTCGCGTCGTACGACACGAAGGCGTCGTCCCAGGTCGAGGTGTCGGTGCCCCGGTCATCAGTTGGTTCGACGACGCAGCGGATCGGCAGCTCGAAGGCGCGCGCGAACGCGAAGTCCCGTGTGTCGTGCGCCGGGACGGCCATGATCGCGCCGGTGCCGTAGCCCATCAGCACGTAGTCGGCGATGAAGACCGGGATCTGCTCGCCGTTGACCGGGTTGGTCGCGTACGCGCCCATGAAGACGCCGGTTTTGTCCTTGGCCTCGGCCTGACGCTCGACATCCGACTTCGAGGCGGCCTGCGCGCGGTAGGCGGCGACGGCCTCGGCGGGGGTCGCGTGGCCGCCCGTCCACACCTCATGCGTGCCCTCGGGCCATTCCTGGGGTGTGAACTTCTCGACCAGCGGATGCTCGGGCGCCAGCACCATGTAGGTCGCGCCGAACAGGGTGTCCTGGCGCGTGGTGAAGACAGTGATGTTCTCGCCGTCGATCGGGAAGTCGACGCGGGCGCCCTCGGAGCGGCCGATCCAGTTGCGCTGCTGCAGCTTGATGGCCTCGGGCCAGTCCAGCTGCTCCAGGTCGTCCAGCAGCCGGTCGGCGTACGCGGTGATGCGCATGTTCCACTGGCGCAGCTTGGCCTTGAACACGGGGAAGTTGCCGCGCTCGGAGCGGCCGTCCGCGGTCACCTCCTCGTTCGCCAGCACTGTGCCCAGGCCGGGGCACCAGTTGACGGGCGCGTCGGAGGCGTACGCCAGGCGGAAGCCGCTCAGGACGTCGGCGCGCTCGGCGGCCGCCAGCTCATTCCAGGAACGCCCACCGGGTACCGCCCGCTCACCGCTGTCGAACTGGGCGACCAGCTCGGTGATCGGGCGGGCCTTCTTCGCCTCGTCGTCGTACCAGGAGTTGAAGATCTGCAGGAAGATCCACTGGGTCCACTTGTAGTAGTCCGGGTCGATCGTCGCGAACGAGCGGCGGTTGTCGTGGCCCAGGCCCAGCCGGCGCAGCTGCACCTGCATGTTCTTCATGTTGGCTTCGGTGGACACGCGCGGGTGTGTGCCGGTCTGCACGGCGTACTGCTCGGCGGGCAGGCCGAAGGCGTCGAAGCCCAGGGTGTGCAGGACGTTGTGGCCGCTCATGCGCTGGTACCGGGCGAACACATCGGTGGCGATGTAGCCCAGGGGGTGGCCGACGTGCAGGCCGGCACCGGAGGGGTACGGGAACATGTCCATGATGAACTTCTTGGGCCTGGCCACCAGGGCGGGGTCAGTGGCCAGGTCGCCGGTGGGGTTGGGCGCCGCGTAAGTGGCGTTCGCCTCCCAGAAGTCCTGCCAGCGTGCCTCGATCTCGTTGGCCATGGCGGCCGTGTAGCGGTGCGGCGCCACCACCTCGGAGGCAGCGGCGGGGTTCGTCTCGCTCATGATCCTCAAAGCTCCATCGATCGTCTCTGCCAGCGTGCGGAAATGAAAAAGCCCCTCGCACAGGAGGGGACGCCGCGCTGATTCCGGCCACGGAATCGTCGGTGGCCGGGACTGGTCAGCGCGGCTCGCTAAGCAGAAGGCGTACGGCACGCATGGCGTCAGGGTACCGCAGCCGTCGAGTGGGCCGCGACGGAGATTTCAGGGGCACATGACACGGCGTGCCACACTCTTGTTGCGGCACCAAAAGCTGAACAAAGGTCAAGGGTTACTCCGCGTAAGGGAATCTAAGGGACATCACAGCCCCCTCAGGACCCTTAGATAACGGCGCAATAACTCAAACCTCGTACCCCTCGGTATGTACTCGGCCTAGAGTGCGGCAGCGGGACCGCTTCCCCGAACTGTTTGGGAGACACCCCCCATGAACACTCGACGCAGCAACAGCCCGGTTCCCCGACCGGGCTGCTCAACCCGCGGTGGATTCACCGCGGGTGCGTTGTCGCTCATATCCTTCGTCGCGATGTTGGGAGGTATGTCGTGATCTCAGACAGCCAACCCTTGGCGGCGGACTGCCCCGGGTGCGAGTTGAACAGCACGATGGATGACGCGTTCGCGGAGTTCCTCAACTTCGGTACGGGCGTCCTGTCCCTCGTCTGCCTCAGCGCCTCGGTGATCTGGGGACTCGTCGCCCAGGACAGGATCTTCCTTGACGCCCGCCAGCGGATGCTGGCGCAGGCGGTGCACCGGATCACCGCGGTCTCCGCGGTCGTGTTCATGTTGGTGCACATCGGGACCAAGCTCGCGCTGAGCCACACCTCGTGGATCGCCGCGATCATCCCGTTCGGACTCGTCGGCTCGGACGACGAGATGCTGGGCAGGGCCCTCTTCATCGGCCTGGGCACCCTGGCCAGCCTGATGATGATCTTCGTGGCCATCACCGGCATCCTGCGCAATCGCTTCGCGACCTCGGCACCCGTCGCGTCCCGCTGGCGCATGATGCACAGCCTGGCCTACCCGGCCTGGTGCTTCGCGCTGATCCACGGCCTGTTCACCGGCCGCGAGGCCAAGCCGGTCTTCGTGATCCTGTACTGCCTGAGCCTGGCGGCGGTCGGCGCGGCGCTGGCTCTGCGGGCCTCTCCGCCGCCGTTCAGGCGCCGGGTCGCCCAGCGCATCCGGGAAGTGATCGGCAACAACAGCGGCACGCTACGCGCGGAGCCCCCCGGGCGCCGTACCGCCGCCGAGTCCCGGCTGCAGGGCGCCGGTTCCCGTCCGGGCTTCCCGGAGGGGAAGGTCCCGCGGCAGCGGACGGGTTCCCCGTCGGGCGCCTCGCTGTACGACACCGGCCAGCGCGCCGCCCTCACGGACACCGGGGCAGGCGCCTCGCTGTACGACACCGGTCAGCGCGCAGCGCTCACAGACACCGGGTCCAACCCGCTCACCGACACCGGCGGCTTCTCCGCCGCCTACCGGGCCGTGTCCAACACCGGCAGCATCCCGCGCATCCAGGCCCCCATCGCCCAGCCCGACCCGACCCAGCGCATGCAGGGCCTCCCGACGGACATGCAGCCCACGGAGGTGATCCCGCCCGTCGACGACAACGCCCCCCGCTGGCCGGCTCCGTCCCCGCAGCTGTACGAGGCCCCGCCGCCGCCCTCGGAGGTGCCGGCCCCGTACAACAGCCCGCTCTACGACACGGGCAACATGCCCTACGTGACTCCCGACACCCCCTCGCCGTACGGATCCAATGATTTCTACGACACCGGTGAGTCGAACGACCCCCTTGGCACGTACAACACGAATGACACGTACGACAGCGGTCCCGCCACTGAAACGCTGCCCGGTGCGTTCGACGCACCCAGCTCCGGCGAACCCTGGAACGCGCCTTCCGGAGGCTCTTGGTGAACGCCGCTCTGCCTGATGTCCCCGAGGTCCGTGTGGTTGGACTTCCCCAGCTCACCTCGGGTTTCGACCTGGTCGAAAGACTCGACCTGGACATGCACCTCAAGGTGCACGGTCCGCTCGAGCCGATGGGCGGAGAACAGCTCGCACAACTCGCCGAGCGGATATCCCTGAAGGGCCGCGGCGGCGCGGGCTTCCCCTTCCACAAGAAGCTGCGTTCGGTCGCCGAGTCGGCGATCAAGCGCGGCGTGAGGCCCGTGGTCGTCGTCAACGGCAGTGAGGACGAGCCGGCCTGCCGCAAGGACACGGTGCTGATCAACCGTGCTCCGCACCTCATCCTGGACGGCGCCCTGCTGGTCGCGGAGGCACTCGGTGCCCGCACCCTCGTGGTCGGTGTCACCCGGGAGTCCACCCAGCGCTCCATGGAGTCCGCGCTCGCCGAGCGGGGCCTGAACAACCGGCGCGGCTCGGTCCTCCGGGCCCGAGTGCAGCGCAACCCGGTACGGATGGTGACCGGCGCCGCCGCCTCGCTGATCCGCTCCATCGACGGCGGCCCCGCGATCCCGCCGGGCCGCAAGATCAGCGCCTCGCAGAGCGGCGTCGGCGGTGCTCCCACGCTGCTGTCCAACGCCGAGACGTTCGCGCAGCTGGCGATCGCCGCACGCATCGGCTCCGAGCGCTACGGCAACACCGGCCTGTACGACGAGCCCGGCACCGTCATGGTCACCGTCTCCGGCGCCGTCGCCCGCCCCATGGTGATCGAGATGCCGACCGGGGTGCCGCTGCGGTACGTCCTCCAGCTCGCCGGCGCCCCGCCGGTCCCGCAGGGCGTGCTGACCGGCGGCTACCACGGCAAGTGGATCGACGCGGCCACGGTCAACGAGGCGATCGTCTCGCGTGACTCCCTCGCGGCGGTGGGCGGTTCGCTCGGCGCGGGCGCGATCCTCCCGATCAGCCAGGAGACGTGCCCTCTGGGCGAGTCGCTGCGCGTGGCGCAGTGGCTGGCCGAGGAGAGCGCGGGACAGTGCGGTCCCTGCTATCTCGGTCTGCCGGCCGCGGCACGCGGCATGGAGGACATCCTCAACGGCGGCGGCCCAGCCGCCCTGGAAGCGGTCAAGCAGGTCGCCCACGCCGTGAAGCGACGCGGTGCGTGCTCGCACCCGGACGGCTCCGCGATGTTCCTCGAGTCGACGCTCAAGGCGTTCACCGACGACCTGGCCGCGCACGTCCTCGGCAACGGCTGCGGCAGGCCCGTGGAGGGCGTGCTGCCGCTCTTCGAGGGCGGCGGGGCCCCGACCGGTATCCCGGGCGGCCAGGGGCAGTTGGAGTCGGGTCCCAGCCGGCAGAAGATCTACGTCGACTGGACGCTGTGCCGGGGGCACGGCCTGTGCGCCGACATCCTCCCGGAGGTCTTCGAGCTGGGCGCCGACGGGTTCCCGACCGTCGCCCAGGCCCAGGTGCCGCGCTACGCCGAGCAGAAGGCCATGCGCGCCGTACGCCGCTGCCCGGCGCTCGCGCTGCGCATCGAGGAGGACAACTCCGGCGGCCCCGCCCGCAACAACCTGCCCGTCCTGTCGCAGCGCGGCCAGGGCCGCGGCCGCCGCGCGCTCGGCAGCGGCCGCTGAACGCGACGTAACGACGCACGAGGCAGTACATACAGAGGGCGGGCCATCCGATCGGATGGCCCGCCCTCTGTATGACTCTCTTCATCTGCTGTGGAGCTAAGGAGATTTGAACTCCTGACCCCCTGCATGCCATGCAGGTGCTCTACCAACTGAGCTATAGCCCCTTGCGTGTCCGCTGGTTGACCCGGCGGCGACGCCAACATTACACGGTCCTCCCGGTGCACCACCAAATCGTTTACGGGTGCCCCGGGTCAGGACGTGGCGAACGAATAGAACCGTTTGAGTGTGCAGTGCTCGTCGAGGAGGCGACCGTAGATCGGCTCACCCTCCAGCTCTCGGTACGTCTCGATCGGGTCGCCTTTTATGATCAGCGCCCGCGCGCATTCCTCGCACCAGTACTGGTAGTCGTGGTTGAGCGGTTCCATGTCGCGGACGATGGGCGTACCACTGCCGCACCAATCGCACTTCCGCCTGTGTGCACCCATCGCTCAGCTCCAAATGTGGCCGCAGGCCGTGCACACGTAGGAGATCCCGCCGTTGTCGCCGAGAACTTGGGCGACGTGGGCCGATCCGCAGGAAGGGCAGTCGAGGCGGGTGATCCGGTCGCGTGTCACCTCAGCGTCGGGATGGTCGTCGACCTCCCCGAGGATGCTCGCAGGCATCGCCAACTCCCTCCCGTCGGGCCGCGCCCCCTTCCGGCCGTTTGATTCTGCCACGGCCGGACCAATACGGTCAGCGACGCCTGCGTACCAGTCCGGACACGGCGGCCGCGATACCCGTCACGGCCAGCGCGAACGTACAACGAGGGGCGCCTCCCAAGAGGTATACGCCTCCCAGGCCCAAGTGACTCAAGCGATTCAAGAAGAGTGTGCCGATCGGCACGAAAAATCCCGCTCCCCCTGTGGGGAACGGGATCCTCACGCCGTAGCGCCTGTGTTCTGTGTGGAGCTAAGGAGATTTGAACTCCTGACCCCCTGCATGCCATGCAGGTGCTCTACCAACTGAGCTATAGCCCCTCGCGTTCACCCGCCGGGCGGGCTGAACAAGAGGAACTTTAGCTTGTGGCCTGCCGGAAAGTGAAATCCGGGTCCACGCGTCCGCGGGCACGGGTCTACGAGCCCCTGGAGCCGAGGCCCACCGCCGCCGGTCTCCGCGTCGGTCGCCGTCTGACGGGGTCAGTCGTCGTCTCCCAGGACCGGCTCGGGCAGCGTGCCCGCGTTGTGTTCCAGCAGGCGCCAGCCGCGGGCGCCCTCGCCGAGGACGGACCAGCAGCAGTTGGAGAGGCCGCCGAGGCTTTCCCAGTGGTGCGAGTCGAGGCCGAGGAGGCGGCCGATGGTGGTGCGGATGGTGCCGCCGTGGCTGACCACCACGAGCGTGCCTTCGTCGGGGAGCTTCTCGGCGTGCCGGAGCACCACGGGGGCGGCGCGGTCGGCGACCTCGGTCTCCAGTTCGCCACCGCCACGGCGGACCGGCTGACCGCGCTTCCACGCCGCGTACTCGTCGCCGTAACGCGCGATTATCTCCTCGTGCGTCAGGCCCTGCCAGACGCCCGCGTACGTCTCGCGCAGGCCCTCGTCGTGGGTGACGTCGAGGGTGGTGAGGGCGGCCAGCTCGGCGGCCGTGTCGGCGGCTCGCTTCAGGTCCGAGGCGACGATCGCGTCCGGCTTGAGGGAGGCGAGCAGCCGGGCAGCGCGGCGGGCCTGCTCGAGGCCGGCCTCGGTGAGCTCGACGTCGGTCGTGCCTTGGAAGCGGCGCTCCACGTTCCACGAGGTCTGTCCGTGGCGCCACAGGATGACGCGGCGGCCCCGGCCGGCCTTGCCGGACTCGGACAGCGGCCTGCCGTCCGCGGCCCCCGTTCCCGCGCTCAACGCAGCTCACCGCCCAGTCCGGCGTCCTCGGCTTCCTGGAGCTTGGCGTGCTCGGCGGCCTTGCCGCGGGTGGCCTTGGCGTCGGCGGGCAGCTCAAGCTCCGGGCAGTCCTTCCAGAGCCGCTCCAGGGCGTAGAAGACGCGCTCCTCGCTGTGCTGGACGTGCACCACGATGTCGACGTAGTCGAGCAGCACCCAGCGGGCCTCGCGGTCGCCCTCACGGCGCACCGGCTTGGCGTCGAGTTCCTTGTTCAGCCGCTCCTCGATCTCGTCGACGATCGACTTGACCTGGCGGTCGTTGGGAGCGGAGGCCAGCAGGAAGGCGTCCGTGATCGACAGCACGTCGCTGACGTCGTACGCGATGATGTCGTGCGCGAGCTTGTCGGCGGCCGCCTGCGCGGCGGTGTTGATGAGCTCGAGAGAGCGGTCAGTGGCGGTCACTACCAAGGCTTTCCGTCGGCGGTCAGTTGTCCCCAAGGGGTTACCCCAAGGGTCTCACGGACCGCCGACACCGCCCCACGATTAGCCCGCCCATGGCATTGGCCGCCGAGGCGCCCACTTCCTCAGCCCGCCGAGGCGCCCACCTCGTAGTCCTGTCCGAGCACCACCGACACATCCGCGTTCGAGGCGCCCTTGGCCTTCTTCACGGAGCTGGTCGGCAGGCCCAGCGTTTTGGCGACCTCCACCGCGTCCGCCTTCTTCGCGGCGTCGGCGTACGTGATCTGGGATGCCGTCTGGGCGGTATCGGTCCTGCCCGCGTCCACGAAGGCGTAGCCGCCGTTGAGCAGGACGACGCGGGCCTGCTCGGTGGCGTCCTTCTTGCCGGTGGCGTTCCTGATGCCGACCTGGACGGCCGCGCCCTGCTCCGGGCTCTTCGCGGCCCCGCCGAGTACGTCCTTGACCACGCTGTCGCTCGCCTTCGTGCTCAGCCTGCCGTCCGACTGGACCGGCAGCAGCACGGACTTGTAGTCGCCGCCCTTGGCGTGGTCCGCGAGCTTGGCGAGGAAGGTGCCCAGGTCCTTGTCGGTCAAGGGGGGCTCGATGATCTGCGCGAGCGTCTGCACGGTGGTCGTCGCGGCCTGCGGATCCGACGACACCTTGCGCAGCACGCCCTGCATGACCTGCCCGAACCGCTCGAGCTGCGCGTTCTGCGCCTCCCCGGAGCCACGGTAGGTGGCGTACGCGACGGCCATCTTGCCGCTGAGCGTCTGGTCCTCGCCCTTGTTGACGAGGGGTGCCTCGCCCTTCCGCTTGGCATCCGGGTCAGGCACGTTCGCGTTGGTGTCGATGTCGATGTTGCCGACGAGGTCGACGAGGTTGCTGAGGTAGGGGGTGTCCAGGCGCCAGGTGCCCTCGATCTTCGTGCCGAGCACGGTGTCGATCGCGTCACGCGTCCCGGAGGTGCCGTCGTCGTCCACGGACTTGGCGAGCGTGGTCGTGGTGCCGTTGTCGTCCGCCACGGCAAGGGAGTTGGGGACCAGGACGGTGGTGCCCTGCTTGGTGGTGGTGTTGTTGACGAGCAGCGCCGTCGCGGTGCCGCCGCCCTTGGTGTTGTGCAGGTGGACGACGATCACATCGCGGTTCTGGGCCCCCGCTGCCGTCGCGGTGCCGGTCTTCGCGTCCGACGACGTGCCGGGCAGCTTCCCCGCGTACCAGAGGTAGCCGACACCGCCGACCGCGACCAGGGCGAACACCACGACCAGGGCGACGACGCGGCCACGGGCCCGGCGGCGGGCCTCCTCGCGCCGTTCGGTGCGGTTCTCGGTGAACTTCAGCCAGTCGATGACGTCTTCGGAGTCGTCGGTCGGCTCCTCGACGAAGGTGAACTGCTCGGTGCGGTAGTCACGGTCGTCCCGCTGCCCGTCCGCCGACTCCTCGGCCTCCGCCCGCTCGGCGGGCCCTGCCTGCTGGGGGATGTAGGCGGTCTGCTCGGCGACGCGCGGCTGCTGACCGCTGGCCGCGGGCTGCCCGTAGGGGTCGTACGAGTTTGGGGCTGCCGGAGCGGTCTCCTGAGCAGTCGTGCCGTAGGGGTCGTACGAGCCCTGCGCGCCGTATGTCCCGTACGAGGCGCCCGGCTGCTGATGGCCGTTGCCGGTGTCGTAGGACGGCGTCTGCTGCTGACCGTGCGCGTACGGGTCGTACCCGTAGCCCTGCTGCCCCTGTTGTTGCGCACCGTAGGCGTCGTACCCATACGGCGTCTGGGAAGGCGATGGCACCTGCCGGTACACAGGCTGCCCGAACTCGTCGTAGCCGACGAGTTCGTAACTCTGATCACCTTGGTAACTCTGGTCGCCCCCGTACCCAGCGTCGTATCGGTCGTTCACCGGCGCCCCTCTCGGTTCACTCGCCTCACTCGCCGCGGTACAGCTCACGCTTGTCGATGTAACGCACCACACCGTCCGGCACCAGATACCAGACCGGGTCACCCTTGGCGACCCTCGCTCGGCAGTCCGTGGACGAGATGGCGAGCGCGGGGACCTCGACGAGCGAGACACCGCCCTCCGGGAGGCCCGGGTCGGTCAGCGCATGACCGGGCCGGGTGACCCCGATGAAGTGCGCGAGGGAGAACAGCTCTTCGGCATCGCGCCAGGTGAGGATCTGGGAGAGCGCGTCGGCGCCGGTGATGAAGAAGAGGTCCGTATCGGGATTGAGCGCCCGCAGATCGCGCAGCGTGTCCGTGGTGTAGGTCGGGCCGCCGCGGTCGATGTCGATACGGCTCACCGAGAACTGCGGGTTCTCGGCGGTCGCGATGACCGTCATCAGATAGCGGTCCTCGGCCGGGGAGACCTTGCGGTCGGTCTTCTGCCACGGTTGCCCAGTCGGCACGAACACCACCTCGTCGAGGTGGAACTGCGCGGCGACCTCACTGGCCGCGACGAGGTGGCCGTGGTGGATCGGGTCGAACGTTCCGCCCATGACGCCGAGGCGGCGCTTGCCCGGGTTCGACGGGCCGGGGGCCGGGCTGTTCTCCCGGCCCACCGACGGACCGCTTGGCATGTCCTGCTCTCCCATGCGTGCAGACCCTACCGGCCCGGTCCCTGAGCCCCGCCCGGCGGGCGTCAGCGGTCCCGGTTGAAGCGGGTGGTGATCCACAGCAGCAGAAGGAGGACGAAGAGCGCGCCGCCGCCGGTCAGGTAGGGGTTGAGGCTCTCGTGGTTGCCGCTGTGCTCTCCGCCCTCGGAGGCGAGGGTGGCCAACTGGGCAGCGGTGCTGTGGAAGCTCATCTTCGGCAGGACCTATCCGGTGAGGGCGGGATACAGACGTACAGACGTAGGGCCATCGTAAGCGGGCGCCGTCGCGCGGATCACGCCGACTCCGTCACGCACGCTCTCCGCCGTGTGCATCGCGCCGCTCAGCCATAGCCGGGAATGCCGCTTTCAGGCGCCGCCGGGAACTTCGGGCGGGGCTCAGTCGTCCCGCTTGTAGCCACGCAGCAGGAACCAGGCAACCAAAACGCAGCCGACGACCATCACTATCAACACGACACGGAGCAGAATTCCCGGTCCCTGCTGCTCGGCGGCGCTCGCTGCTTCGGCGAGCCAGGCTTGGGGGTGGTGCTCCATGACGTGCGACTCCTTCGCTGTACTGCACGTCCACGGTATATCCGCCTAGGCTGTACCCCGCCTCGGGGGCACAGGAGGCAACCAGACGCATGGGGGACCACATGCCAGAAGAAAGCCACGAGAACGTACCGAGCAGGCAGCGCAGGCGCTTCGAGGGGATCTCCTCCCGGGCGTACGAGCACCCCGCGGACCGCTCGGCCCTGGTCGCCCTGCGCAAGCTCAGCGGCTTCGACACGGTGTTCAAGGCGCTCAGCGGACTGCTCCCCGAGCGCAGCCTGAGGCTGCTGTTCCTGTCCGATTCCGTACGGGTCTCGGACGCCCAGTTCGCCCACCTGAACGACATGCTGCGGGACGCCTGTTACATCCTGGACCTGGAGAAGGTCCCGCCGATGTACGTCAACCAGGACCCGCAGCCGAACGCGATGTGCATCGGCCTGGACGAGCCGATCATCGTCGTCACCACCGGACTCGTCGAACTGCTCGACGAGGAGGAGATGCGGGCGGTCGTCGGCCACGAGGTCGGCCACGCCCTGTCCGGCCACTCCGTCTACCGCACGATCCTGCTCTTCCTCACCAGCCTCGCGCTCCGCGTCGCGTGGATCCCGCTGGGCAACATCGCGATCATGGCGATCGTGACCGCCCTGCGCGAGTGGTTCCGCAAGTCCGAGCTGTCCGCGGACCGCGCCGGGCTGCTGGTCGGCCAGGACCTGAAGGCCTCGATGCGCGGCCTGATGAAGATCGCGGGCGGCAACCACCTGCACGAGATGAACGTGGACGCGTTCCTCGCCCAGGCCGAGGAGTACGAGGCCGGGGGCGACCTCCGCGACTCCGTACTCAAGATCCTGAACGTCCTGCCCCGCTCCCACCCCTTCACCACGGTGCGCGCCGCCGAGCTGAAGAAGTGGGCCGAGTCCCGCGACTACCAGCGGATCATGGACGGCCACTACCCGCGCCGCGACGAGGACGGCGACACCAAGGTCACGGACTCCTTCCGCGAGTCCGCCTCCGCCTACGCCACCCACGTACGCAGCTCCAAGGACCCGCTGATGAAGCTGGTCACGGACATCGCAGGCGGGGCGGGCGACATCGGCGGCCGGGTCCGGCGCGGTTTCGGGGGCTTCGCGAGCGGCTCGAGCACGAGCACGAGCTCAACCAAGGAACGGCCGCAGGACGACCGCCCCGACGACGAGAGCCCCAACGGCAGCGCCAGCTGAACAGCAGCACGAAGAAGGCCGACGACTACACCCTGGGCTGGGCGCTGGCCGACAGCGACCCGCACAGCGCCGTGGCACCGCCCGTCGCGAACGGGTCGGTGCCGGCCGGTCCGCCCGCCTTGGCCGTCTGCCCCGCGAGCAGCGGTCGCAGATGGCTCGTCGCATCCTCAGTGCAGGTGAGCGGCCCGGCCTGGACGTACGAGCCCACCAGCTCCGCCTGGCGCATCCGCAGATCATCGCGGTCGAACCGGAAATGCAGCTCGCGCCGCACGGTGAACAGCGAGGCCTTCGCACCGTCCTCCGAGCCCGTCGGCCGCAGCGCGTAGACGAAGGTGTGGTCGGCCGTCACCTCAAGGGTGTCGGCATCGGTCTCGGCCGCCTGCAGCGTGCCCTGCACCCGGATCTGGGGGTCGGCCAGCTGGGCGTGGGAAGGGTCGAAGCGGACCAGCCAGCCGGTGGGCGCGTGCCGCCCGTCCGCGGTCGGATGGTCGAAGCTCTGGTCGAACTGGTCGAGCTGCTGCGGATCGAGCAGAATCCGTACGGGCCTGGTGGCGCCGCCGGTGAGCACGTCCGGGTCGAGCGCCGACTCGACGAGGTAGTCCTTGGCCGTGGTGAGCGCGGTGACGACCTGGCTGTCCGAGAAGTGGGCGGTGCGCCGGGTGGCGGGCATCGTGATCCCGTCGGCGCCGATACGGAACTGATCGGCCGGACTGCGCGCGTACAGCAGCCCGGTGTCCGCGGTACCGGGCACCGCGCCCTGCGGCGCGAGGGGGATGACCGTCATCCGCAGCGGCTCGGGCGGCTTCGCGGCGGGCGCCTGATACGGGTGCCGTACGCCCATGTAGATCGCCGTGCCGAAGGCGACGGCGATCAGCAGAACCAGGATCAGCGCCTGCCGGGACAGACCACGGCGCATCGGCGGGCGGCGGCGCACGGCCGGGGCATGGTCGGCGATCCGTTCCTGCGCGGAGAACTCCTGGAGACGGGCAGCTCGCACGAACGACTCGTCGAAGACGACGGATCGGTACTCTTCCTCACCGCCACCGGAAGCCCCGTCGGGTGGTCCCTCCGGTGGGTCTCCTAGCCCGCCCATACATTCAGAGTAGGTCTCTGGAACCTCACGTAAACGCCGCCGTACGCGACAAGTTCACGGCGTACGCGGTTCCGCGGGGACGGGTGGCTGGGAGTAGTCGGCGGAGGCCGAAGGGCGCGTTCCGCTGCTCTGTTCGACGCCGGTGGAGGCGGGCGGCGGCACCTGGGGCTGGCGGCCCGAGGAGCCGCCGCGGTAGACCGCCGTGAAGGCGAGCGCGACCATGCCGACGCCCATCACCACGGCGAGGATCCAGGCGACGGGGCGGTGCCAGCGGGTCTGTTTTCCGTACGACCCGGAGTGACCGTAGCGACCGTCGTAGTAGTCGCGGTCGTCGAGATCGTCCAGGTCCGGATCGTGGCCGAAATCATGGCGGCCGTCGGGTCCGAAGTCGTCGTACCGCTCGTCGTCACCGCGTGGGCCCCGGCTGCGCCCCCGGCGCGCCTCGGCCTCGGAGGCCTCTGCGCGGGCCTGCGCGGCGGCGAGGAGGCGTTCGACGGCCGTCGGCTCATGGACCCTGGCCGCCCGCACGAAGGCCTCGTCGAAGACCACGGAGGCGAACTCTTCGTCCGAGCCTCCGCGGTCGCGGTCGTCGTCGGGCTCCCAGCCGTCAGGAAACGGCGTGCCCCCCACGTCCTCCGGCACGGAACCAGAGTAGACCTGGGGGTTCAATTTGGGCAGACGGTATGGAGATTCATCCACCTGGCGAGACAGCTTCTTCGGGGGCCTGCTCAGCGCCGGATGTGCCCGTCGCCCGTGACGATGTACTTCGTGCTCGTCAGCTCCGGCAGGCCCATCGGGCCCCGCGCGTGCAGCTTCTGGGTCGAGATGCCGATCTCGGCGCCGAAGCCGAACTGGCCGCCGTCCGTGAAGCGCGTCGACGCGTTCACGGCGACCGTCGTGGAATCGACCAGTTGGGTGAAGCGGCGGGCGGCCGGCTGGGAGCTGGTGACGATGGCCTCGGTGTGGCCGGAACTCCACAGCCGGATGTGCGCCACGGCCTTGTCGAGCGAGTCCACGACGGCGGCGGCGATGTCGTACGAGAGGTACTCGGTGTCCCAGTCGTCGGTCGTGGCCTCGACGACGGTGGCCTTCGAGCCCTTCGCGTACGCCAGCACCCGCTCGTCGGCGTGCACGGTGACCCCGGCCTCGGCGAGGGCGTCCAGGGCGCGCGGCAGGAACTCGGCGGCGATGTCCTGGTGCACGAGGAGCGTCTCGGCGGCGTTGCACACGCTGGGCCGCTGAGCCTTGGAATTGATCAGGATCTCGATCGCCATGTCGAGGTCGGCGTTGGCGTCCACGTACACATGGCAGTTTCCGGTGCCGGTCTCGATGACCGGGACGGTCGATTCCTGCACGACGGTACGGATCAGGGAGGCGCCGCCGCGCGGGATGAGTACGTCGACGAGGCCACGGGCGCGCATCAACTCCCGTACGGATTCGCGGCTTTCGCCCGGTACGAGCTGGACGGCGTCGGCGGGCAGTCCCGAGCCGCCGACCGCGTCGCGCAGCACGCGGACCAGGGCGGTGTTGGACTCGAACGCGGAGGACGAGCCGCGCAGCAGGACCGCGTTGCCGGACTTCAGGCAGAGCGCGGCGGCGTCGACCGTGACGTTCGGGCGGGCTTCGTAGATGATCCCGACGACGCCGAGCGGAACGCGGACCTGCCGCAGGTCGATGCCGTTCGGGAGGGTCGAGCCGCGGACGACCTCGCCGACCGGGTCGGGCAGCGCCACCACGTCGCGTACGTCGGAGGCGATGGCGCGGATCCGCTCGGGCGTGAGCGTGAGCCGGTCGATGATGGACTCGCTGGTGCCGGCCTCGCGGGCGCGCTCGACGTCCTTGGCGTTGGCCTCGACGATTTCGCTCGCACGGACCTCCAGGGCGTCCGCGATCGCGAGCAGCGCGTCGTCCTTCTCGGCCCGCGGCAGCGGAGCGAGGTCGGCGGCGGCAGCCTTGGCGCGGTAGGCGGCCTGGGTGACCGGGGACATCGAGTCGTACGGCGAGAGCGTGGTCATGAGGGAAGCGTAATGCTCGCCGCAGGGGCGTCCAGGGCTTGTTCCAGAACCCGAGACAAGGCGCTCCTGGAAGGCTGGTCCGCAAACTGCGGGTCCGTCGTGGCTGGTCGCTCCCCCACTCTCGGCTGCTCCCCCACTCTCGGCTTCGCTCGAGCGGGGGGACCCCCATGAGCGGGGGGACCGCCATCGCGGCGGAGCCGCAAATTGATACAGCCCCGCGCCCCTGACGGGGCGCGGTGACGCAGCGGACTTCGATAAGTCCGCTCAGAACGGGTGGACGCCTACGGGGGTCGCAGGCTGCGGGCCGTAGCCCTCGGCGATGCGCTGGTGGTAGGTCTCGCGGTCGATGACCTCGAGGCCGACGATCTCCCAGGGCGGGAGTTTCGCGGTCTGGCGGTGCTCGCCCCACAGGCGCAGCGCGACGGCCGCGGCGTCGTGCAGGTCGCGGGCCTCTTCCCAGTAGCGGATCTCCGCGTGGTCGCCGGCGTACCGGCTGGTCAGCAGAAAGGGGTGGTCGTGGGCGAGCTGCTCGAGCGAGCGCCGGACGTCGTTCAGCGGGGCCTCGTCGCCCGAGACGCTCAGAGTGACGTGCCACAGCCGCGGCAGATCCTTCGGTTCCTCACCCTGGTACGTGTCTCCGGCCGCGACGCTGGTGAGGGTCCGCTCCTCACCGGCCGCGCGGGAGCTGCCACCACCGCGGGACGCCGCCCCGGGGCGTACTCGTCTCACGACGGCCTCCTTTACGCAGTGGGTTCGCAATGGGTTATGGATTACTGCAGCACGGAATCTCGAGGGCTCCTTGAATCAAAGTTGAGCAGGCGGGGCGGCTTCGTGGGGCGGTTTTACCGAACGTAGCCCTGCGGGGGCTGTCCCTTTCGGCCGTTTACGCGTGCAGCAGGACCAGATCGTCCCTGTGTACGACCTCCCGTTCGTACGCGGGACCCAGCTCACTGGCCAGCTCTCGGGTGGAGCGGCCGAGCAGCTGCGGTATCTCCTTGGCGTCGAAGTTGACGAGCCCGCGCGCCACCGCCCGGCCCGTGCTGTCGCGCAGCTCGACGGGATCGCCGGCGGTGAACTCGCCCTCGACCGCCGCGATGCCCGCGGGCAGCAGCGACTTACGGCGCTCGACGACCGCGCGCACGGCCCCGTCGTCGAGCGTGAGCGCGCCCTGCGGGGTGGACGCGTGCTGGAGCCACAACAGCCGGTCGGCGGAGCGGCGGCCTGTGGCGTGGAAGTGCGTACCGGTGTCCCGCCCCGCGAGGGCGTCGGCGGCGTGCACGGCGGCGGTGAGGACGACCGAGATGCCCGCCGCCGCCGCGATCCTGGCCGCCTCGACCTTGGTGACCATGCCGCCGGTACCGACGCCGGCCCGGCCCGCGCTGCCGATCTCGACGTGCGCGAGGTCCGCAGGAGTGCGTACCTCCGCGATCCGCGTCGTACCCGGCCTGGTGGGGTCGCCGTCGTAGACGCCGTCCACGTCGGAGAGGAGGACCAGCAGGTCGGCGCGTACGAGATGGGCGACGAGGGCGGCGAGCCGGTCGTTGTCGCCGAAGCGGATCTCGTCCGTGGCGACCGTGTCGTTCTCGTTGACGATCGGCAGGGCGCCCATGGCGAGGAGCTTGTCGAAGGTGCGCTGGGCGTTGCGGTGGTGGGCGCGGCGACTCATGTCGTCGCTGGTGAGCAGGACTTGGCCGACGCGGACGCCGTAGCGCGCGAAAGAGGCGGTGTAGCGGGCGACGAGCAGCCCCTGCCCGACACTGGCGGCGGCCTGCTGGCGGGCCAGGTCCTTGGGACGGCGGCGCAGGCCCAGCGGGGCAAGGCCGGCGGCGATGGCACCCGAGGATACGAGGACGATCTCCTTCTCGCCTCCGCTGCGCCCCTTGGCCAGTACGTCCACCAGGGCGTCCACCCGGTCCGCGTCGAGGCCTCCCGACGCGGTGGTCAGGGACGAGGAACCCACCTTGACGACGATCCTGCGGGCGTCCGCGATGCCGTGTCTGGTGTGTGCCTGTCCTGCCGTCGCCTGCCTTGCCGCTGACACGCTTTCCCCAATGTTCTGACCAGCCCCGTCCGTGCAATCTACGCGATTACGGGCAGGGGGCGCCGCCGCGTTCCGAGGGGCGGACGTGCGGCCGGTGCACAGCGGCCGGCGCCGCGTGCGTGACGTACGCCCCAGAAGTTCACCGTGGTTTCATCCGATATCCAGCGATAGCTCCTTGGGAAGATTGCTTGGCGGGCCGCCCAAGTCATACGGTCAGGGATCGGCCTCGTAGTGTTCGGCCGACCGAACCCGTTGCTTGCCCTCATCCGCCGTACCCTCCGCAGGAGCCCAGCCCGTGCCTTCCGCAGGCCTCTTCCCCCGCCGCGTCACGCAGCTCGCCGCGCTGCTGTCGATGTTCGCGCTCTTCGCGGCCCAGATCGTCTCCGCGCTGCTGCCGAACGTCCCGGTGTTCATCGCCGTGAGCGCCGCGGGCCTCGCGCTCGACGTCTATCTGCAGTACCGCGACCCCGGGCTGCTCGCGCTGCTGGGCAAGGTCCGCTTCGACGCGACGGTCCGTCAGTTGCTGCGCGACATGCTGGTCCTGGTGGGGCTCCTGCGGATCGACGGCATCGACGCGGGCAGCGAGCAGGCACCGCTCCTGGTCGCCGTGTGCGCCTTCTACGCCCTGCACTTCGCCTGCCAGGCCGCCGCGGTCCTGGTCCGCCGCACCCGTACGCTGCCGATCGTCACCCGCAACATCGACGCGTCCGCCCTGCATCTGACCGCCGCACCGCCGCGCATCCTGGCCCGCCGTCAGGGCCACCGGCTGCTCACCTTCTCCATTCCGACGACGGCCGGCCTGCTGCTCACGGCGGCGACCACGGACGGGTACTGGGGCGCCATCGGTGTCGTCGCCTCCCTCGCACTGATCGGCGGCGGCACGGCGTACCTCGCCACCTGGCTGCTCCCCAAGAAGCGCGCCAAGAGCGAGCAGCAGGTCATGAACTGGCTTGACAAGTGGCTGGCCGACTACCAGCCGACGGTCGGCATGTACTTCTCCGGCGGCGCGACCTCCGCGTACCAGGCGAACATGTGGCTCTCGACGCTCTCCTCGATCGACGCCAGGCCGCTGATCGTGCTGCGCGAGCGGTTCATGGTGCAGAAGATCGACGCGACGGACGTGCCGATCATCTGCTTCCCGAAGGTGTCGACGATGTTCTCGCTGGAGAACTCGACGCTGAAGATGATGCTGCACCCGGCCAACGCCGCGAAGACCTCGCAGGTGCTGCGCATCCCCACCATCAAGCACGCGTTCATCAACCACGGCGAGAGCGACAAGCTGTCCTCCTGCAACCCGTACGCGAAGGCGTACGACGAGGTGTGGGTGGCCGGGCCCGCGGCCCGCGAGCGGTACGCGCTGGCCGAGGTCGGCGTCGAGGACAAGGACATCGTGGAGGTGGGCCGCCCGCAGCTCGCGCCGATCCGCCCGTACGCGGGCCCGCCGACCGGCCCGTACACGACCGTGCTGTACGCGCCCACCTGGGAGGGCTGGGACGGGAACCCCGGCAACACCTCGGTGGTGCTGGCCGGCGAGAACATCGTGCGGCATCTGCTCGCGGACGAGGGCGTACGGCTCCTCTACAAGCCGCACCCGCTGACGGGTTCCGTCGATCCGCGTGCGAGCGCGGCCAACGAGCGCATCATGGCGATGATCCGCGAGGCCGACACCAAGCGGTCGGGTCCCCGGCCGGATGCGGAAGCCGCGGCCGAACTGGTGCGCCGTACGGCCGAGTTGGACCAGCTGACGAAGACGTCCTTCCGTGCCGGTGCGGACGAGATGGAGCGCATGCTGCTCCAGGGGACGCCGCGCGGTGACCGCGAGGCGGCGATCGCCGAGGCCACGCTGGCCTGGGAGAAGGCGTACTGGGCCTCCTTCCCGGAGTGGGAGCACCAGATCATCACGGACGCGCGGCCCGCGATCTTCGCCTGCTTCAACCAGGCGGACCTGTTGATCAGTGATGTGTCGTCGGTTGTCTCCGACTGGCTCTCGAGCGAGAAGCCGTACGCGGTGGCCAACACGTCCGGGATGCCCGAGGCGGACTTCCGCACGGGCTTCCCCACGGTGTCCGCGGGCGTCATCCTGACGCCCGCGGCGGACGGCGTCCCGGCGCTGTTGGAGTCGGTACGCCATCCCGAGAAGGACCTCTTTACGGCGGCCCGCGCCGAGTTGAAGGTGCACCTGCTGGGGCCGTCGGACCCGCCGTCGTTGGCGCGCTTCAACGCCGCGATCTCCGCGCTGTGCGCGGCGGCTGATGAGCGCCGCGTCCGCATGGAGACGCGGCTGTCGTCGGAGCTTCCGTCGCCGCGGGAGGAGGCGGCCGAGGAGACGGCGCAGGATCCGCATGAGGCCGAGGAGACGGCGGTCGGCTAGGCAGGTTGGGTTCGTTTTCGACTGCGGGTGCGTTGTGGTTGCTCGCGGGGTGCCTCCGGCGGTTGGGCGGGTGCGGGTTGAGTGTGGCTGGTCGCGCAATTCCCCGCGGGGTGCCTCCGGCGGTTGGGCGGCTGCGGGTTGAGTGTGGCTGGTCGCGCAGTTCCCCGCGGGATGCCTCCGGCGGTAGGGCGGGTGCGGGTTGAGTGTGGCTGGTCGCGCAGTTCCCCGCGCCCCTGAGGTGGTCGGTGGGTGCGGGGCCGCGGTCCGGTGCGTCAGCCCGTCGCCAACAGGGCATACGACCCCGTGCTTCCACAGGGTTCTGCTGTGCCCAGACCGAAGCTAAGCGACGGGCATACGACGCACCGGCCCACGTCCCCTCCCGCCGGAGGGAAGCCTGCGGGTAGTTGGGGGTCCGGGCTTTCCGCGCGGGCGGGTTCGGGGCGCGGGCCCCTTCCGGGGCGCGGGCCATTTCGGTTCGCTTGCTCTTCCGGGAGCGGGCTTTTCGGTTCGCTTGCTCGTCGGGGTGCGGGCAGTCGCAGGTTTTTCAGGGGCGCGGGGAACTGCGCGACCAGCCACAACGCACCCGCACCCGCGACACGACATGTCACCCCCCACCCCGGTAGGCACCCCACCCACCCGCGGCAGGCTCCCCGCCCACCCCAAGAACCCACCCATCCACCCGCCGAAGGCGCCCCACCCACCCCGCCGGAGGCAGGGGGCCTGGGAGCGGACCCCCCCCCCACGCGGCGGAGCCGCAAATTGTTTCAGCCGGGAAGGGGCGGGGCTGGGGAAAGGAAAGCCTAGAACGGCTCGAAGTCGTCGTACTCGCGCTCCGCCTCGTCCCGCTCAGCCTGCTTCTCGCGGCGACGCGTAACCGCCGGGCGGGGCGCCTCGAAGCGATGGTCCTCGCCACGGCGGCCGAGCATCTCCGCGCCGGCCATGACCGTGGGCTCCCAGTCGAAGACGACGGCGTTCTCCTCGGGGCCGATGGCGACGCCGTCGCCCGTGCGGGCGCCCGCCTTCATCAGCTCGTCCTCGACGCCGAGACGGTTGAGGCGGTCGGCGAGGTAGCCGACGGCCTCGTCGTTGCTGAAGTCGGTCTGGCGGACCCAGCGTTCGGGCTTCTCGCCGCGTACGCGGAACAGCCCGTCCTCCTCGCGCACAACCGTGAAGCCCGCGTCATCCACCGCCTTCGGACGGATGACGATCCGAGTCGCCTCCTCCTGCGGCTTCGCCGCACGGGCCTTCGCCACCAGGTCGGCAAGGGCGTACGACAGCTCCTTGAGGCCGATGTGCGCGACCGCCGACGCCTCGAAGACCCGGTAGCCCCGCGCCTCGAGATCAGGGCGGACCATCTCGGCGAGATCCTTGCCGTCGGGGACGTCGATCTTGTTGAGGAGGACGATGCGCGGACGGTCGTCGAGGCCGCCGTACTGCTTCAGCTCCTCCTCGATCAGGTCGAGGTCGGAGACGGGGTCACGGTCAGATTCGAGCGTGGCCGTGTCGAGTACGTGGACCATGACCGAGCACCGCTCGACATGGCGCAGGAACTCCAGGCCCAGCCCCTTGCCCTGGCTCGCCCCGGGAATCAGGCCGGGCACGTCCGCGATCGTGTAGACCGTGGCGCCCGCCGTCACCACCCCAAGGTTGGGGACGAGCGTCGTGAACGGATAGTCCGCGATCTTCGGCTTGGCGGCGGACAGGGCGGAGATCAGGGAGGACTTGCCCGCACTGGGGTAGCCGACGAGCGCCACGTCCGCGACCGTCTTCAGCTCCAGGACGATGTCCTGCATGTCACCGGGCACGCCAAGGAGCGCGAACCCGGGCGCCTTGCGCCGGGCCGAGGCCAGCGCCGCGTTCCCGAGACCGCCGCGACCGCCCTGCGCGGCCACGTACGCCGTGCCGTGCCCGACCAGGTCCGCGAGCACGTTGCCCGCCTTGTCCAGCACGACCGTGCCGTTCGGCACCGGCAGGATCAGGTCCTGGCCGTCCTTGCCGGAACGGTTGCCGCCCTCACCGGGCTTGCCGTTGGTGGCCTTGCGGTGCGGGGAGTGGTGGTAGTCGAGGAGCGTCGTGACGGACTGGTCGACGACCAGGATCACATCGCCGCCGCGGCCGCCGTTGCCGCCGTCGGGCCCGCCCAGCGGCTTGAACTTCTCGCGATGGACGGAGGCACAGCCGTGGCCTCCGCTACCCGCGGCGACATGCAGCTCGACGCGGTCCACGAAGGTGGTCATGGGATGTGCCTCCAGTTACGTACGGAAATCTCTGCGTTCTCTGGCACAGAAATCTCCGCTGAGAAGTCTGCGCTCAGGTGAAACACGCGAAAGGCGGACCCGCTTCCCGTACGGGAAGTGAGGTCCGCCTCGCGAAAGATCCGGTCAGGCGACCGGAACGATGTTCACGACCTTGCGGCCGCGGCGCGTACCGAACTCGACCGCACCGGCGTCAAGGGCGAACAGCGTGTCGTCCTTGCCGCGGCCGACGCCGCTGCCGGGGTGGAAGTGGGTGCCGCGCTGGCGGACCAGGATCTCACCGGCGTTGACGACCTGACCGCCGAAGCGCTTCACGCCGAGCCGCTGAGCGTTGGAGTCGCGACCGTTCCGGGTGGACGATGCGCCCTTCTTGTGTGCCATCTCTCCTCAGTCCCTTACTTCGCAGCCGCGGGGATCTCAGTGACCTTGATCGCCGTGTACTGCTGGCGGTGGCCCTGACGACGGCGGTAGCCGGTCTTGTTCTTGTAGCGAAGGATGTCGATCTTCGCGCCCTTGTGGTGGTCCACGACCTCGGCCTGGACCTTGATGCCGGCGAGCACCCACGGGTCGCTGGTGACGGCGTCACCGTCGACAACGAGCAGAGTCGAGAGCTCGACCGTGTCGCCGACCTGGGCAGTGGAAATCTTGTCAACCTCAACGATGTCGCCGACAGCAACCTTGTGCTGGCGACCACCGCTGCGCACGATGGCGTACACGCGGATCTCTCTCTCGCTCGATTCGGAATCCCCGCAGTCCAGCCGCCGACAGAAGCAGACGGCCTCTCCCGGGGCGCGAGCCACCGGGAGGAAAGAGGTTTACGGGAATGCGGCGGGTCTGTGGACACGCCGAGGGTCAAGGTTACGGGGCCCTGACCAGCGGGGTCAAACCGGGTCCTGGGCCGCCCATGGCGCACTCGGTCGGTTGACCGGCTTCGGGTACGCCGACGCCCTCTGACCGGCGGGTTCTCCGCCGGTCAGAGGGCGTCGGGCGACGATCCAGACGGTTCTCAGTCCTCGTCGGTGGCGGCCGTGACGGTGGACGACGACGGCGTCTGCTCCGCCGCCGCGGTCTTCTTCGTCGCGGCCTTCTTGGTGGTCGCCTTCTTCGCGGTCGCCTTTTTGGCCGTGGCCTTCTTGGCGGCCGTCTTCTTGACCGCCGTCTTCTTGGTAGCGGCCTTCTTCGCGGTCGCCTTCTTGGCCGTCTTACGGGCCGCCCTCTTGGCCGGTGCCTCGTCGGCGTCCTCGGCTTCCGCGACCGAAGCCTCTGCAGGCTCGTCCGCCGAGGCCGACGGGACGACCACGACGGCCGTCTCCTCCGACGCGGTGGGCGCGGTCGCCATCCGGACCGCCCGGCGGCGCGGGCGGGCCGGAGCCGCGCTCTCGGCGGCGGGCTCGGGCTGCGGCTCGGCGACCGGCTCGGGCTCGGCGGCGGGTGCGGCGGCCGACTCGGTGACCGTCACCACGACCTCCTCGGCCGCCTTCGGCGAGCCGGCCGGCGCGGAGACCTTGCGGGTCGCCCGTCGACGCGTACGCCCCTTGGGCGCGGCCTCCTCGGCGGTCGAGGCCTCGACGACCGGGTCCTCGGCGGCCATCGGCTCCGCGTGTGCGACGGCGGCCGGCTCCGGCTGTACGGGACGGTCGGCCTCGTCCTCGGCGGTCACGGACTGCGCCGTCGGCACCTCGGGCTGGGCCCTGCGCTCGGGCCTACGGGACTCGGGGCGCGGGGCGCCCGCCGGAGCCGACGCGCGCCGGCTGGCCCGCCGCCGCGAACGGCCACCGCGGGTGGCCGCGGCCTCCGCCTCGGCCGCGCTGCTGTACAGGTCCTCGTCCGGTACGAAGGCGGGCTCGGCCAACGCGACCGGCTCGGCAACCTCGGCGGCGATCTCGGCCTCGGTCTCGGCCTCCTCCTCGGCGGTCTCGACAGCCTCCAGAGCCGGAGCGGGGAGCGGCTCGGCACCGGCCCGCGCACGCTTCTTGCGCTTGCCGCCGCCTCCAGCGGCGGTCGGCTGCTCCATGTGCACGATGACGCCACGACCGTTGCAGTGGACGCAGGTCTCGGAGAACGACTCGAGCAGACCCTGGCCCACGCGCTTCCGCGTCATCTGGACAAGGCCCAGCGAGGTCACCTCGGCGACCTGGTGCTTCGTACGGTCGCGTCCCAGGCACTCGAGGAGGCGCCGCAGCACCAGATCCCGGTTGGACTCCAGGACCATGTCGATGAAGTCGATGACGACGATGCCGCCCAGGTCGCGCAGCCGCAGCTGGCGCACGATCTCCTCGGCCGCCTCCAGGTTGTTCCTGGTCACGGTCTCTTCGAGGTTGCCGCCCTGACCGGTGAACTTGCCGGTGTTGACGTCGATCACGATCATCGCTTCGGTCTTGTCGATCACCAGCGAACCGCCGCTCGGCAGCCAGACCTTGCGGTCCAGCGCCTTGGCAAGCTGCTCGTCGATCCGGTACGACGCGAAGACGTCGACCTCGCTCGTCCACTTCTGCAGACGTTCGGCCAGGTCGGGGGCGACATGGGAGACGTATCCGTGGATGGTCTCCCAGGCCTCGCCGCCGCTGACGATGACCTTGGTGAAGTCCTCGTTGAAGATGTCGCGTACGACGCGGACGGTCATGTCCGGCTCGCCGTACAGCAGGCTCGGGGCGTTGCCACCACCCTTCGCCTTCTTCTGGATGTCCTCCCACTGCGCCTGCAGCCGCTCGACGTCTCGGCGCAGCTCATCCTCGCTCGCGCCCTCGGCGGCGGTGCGCACGATGACGCCCGCGTCCTCGGGGACGATCTTCTTGAGGATGGTCTTCAGGCGGGCCCGCTCGGTGTCGGGCAGCTTGCGGCTGATACCGGTCATCGACCCCTCGGGGACGTAGACCAGATAGCGGCCCGGCAGCGACACCTGGCTGGTCAGACGCGCGCCCTTGTGCCCCATCGGGTCCTTCGTGACCTGCACGAGGACCGACTGGCCGGACTTGAGGGCGGTCTCGATACGCCGCGGGCCGTTGGCCATGCCCAGCGCCTCGAAGTTGACCTCACCGGCGTACAGGACGGCGTTGCGCCCCTTACCGATGTCGATGAACGCGGCCTCCATCGACGGCAGTACGTTCTGGACCTTGCCGAGGTAGACGTTGCCGACGTACGAAGTCGACTGCTCCTTGTTGACGTAGTGCTCGACGAGCACGTTGTCCTCGAGTACGCCGATCTGCGTACGGTCACCGTTCTGCCGGACCACCATCACACGCTCGACAGCCTCGCGGCGGGCCAGGAACTCGGCCTCGGTGATGATCGGCACCCTGCGGCGGCCCTGCTCGCGGCCTTCGCGGCGGCGCTGCTTCTTGGCCTCCAGCCGGGTCGAGCCCTTGATGGACTGCACCTCGTCGGACGGCTCGGCCTTCGGGCGGGGCTCGCGGACCTTGACGACCGTACGCTCCGGGTCTCCGTCGCTCGGCTCGGCCTCGACGGGCGCGTCACCGGCGCGACGCCTGCGGCGACGGCGGCGACGGCTGCTGCTCGAACCGCCGGACTCCTCCCGCTCCTCGCGCTGCTCCTGAGCGTCCTCTTCGGCCTGCTCGTCGGTGTCCTCGGCATCCTGGGAAGCCTGCTCGGCGGCGGTCTCCTCGCTCTCCGAGGCCTCGCCCTCCGGCTCGGCGTTCTCGCCCCGGCGACGCCTGCGGCCACCGCGACGGCGCCGACGACGCGAGCCGGTCTCCTCGGTCTCGTCGCCCTCGTCCTCAGCGGACTCCTCGGCCTCGGGGGCCTCCGCGGGCTCCTCGGCCGCGCCCCTGCGGCGACGGCGCCGACGCGGACCGGTCTCCTCCTCGACGGGCTCCGGGGCCGCCGCCGTCTCGGCGACGTCCTCGTCTTCGTCCTCCTCGGCCTCAGCAGCGGCGGCGGCCGCCGCGCGCTCCGGCGTCTGGAACATCGGCTCGGTGAACACGGGCGCCTGGAAGACGGCGACCGCGGGCCGCGCGGGCGGCTGCGCGGACTCGCCGTCCTCGGCGGCCTTGGGCGCGGGCTCGGCGAAACCGGCAGCGGCGGTCTTACGGGTGGCACGACGCCGCGTACGACGCGGGGTGTCGCCCTCCGGCTCGGGGGTGGTCTGGTCGGTCTCGGCAGCGGCCACAGAGGCCTCCCTGCGCTCGTCACGGACAGCGGCCTCAGCGGCGGACTCCACCTCGGCGCCCTCGGGCACCCCGGCAGGCGCGACAGCACGACGCGTCGCACGCCGGCGCCCACGGCGCGGGGCACTGTCCTCGGTCTCGGTGGTCAGCTCCGGCTCGACTACGGCGGCGGGCTCGGGGGTGGTCTGGGGGGTTTCGGTGGCGGGCGCGGGGGTGAGGGCCGCGGTGTCAGCTGCGCTGTCTGCGGGCTCGGGCGCACCGGCGGGAGCGGAGGCACGACGCGACGCGCGCCGGCGCGTACGCCCGGCGGGCGCGGCCTCGTCGACGACAGGCTCCCCGTCAGTGGTTTCGGTGGCTTCGGGGGCGATCTCGGCGGAGGCCGCTACCTCGGCGGCGGGCTCCGCAACAGCCGGGGTCGAGGCCGGGGCCTCGGCAGACTCAGGCGCAGCGGCCGGTGCGGTGACACGACGCGTGGCGCGACGGCGCGTACGCCCGGCAGGCGCGGCCTCGTCGACAGCAGGCGCCGCATCGGCAGTCGCGGAGGCGGCCGTCTCGGCAGCGGGCTCCTCGACAGCCGGGCCCTCGGCGGCGACAGCGCTAGTCTCGGGCACCCCAATTCCGTCACCGGCCCCGGAGGCAGATGCGGTCACCACAGCCTCCGGCGCACCAGCGGGAGCGGAAACACGACGCGTCGCGCGGCGACGCGTACCCCCGGCGGGCTCCTCCACCGCAGGAGAGCCGACAGCGGCCTCAGGCTCAGCGTCGGCAGCCGTGGAGGCGGCCGTCTCGGCAGCGGGCTCCTCGACAGCAACAGCGTCTGACTCGGGCGCCGCAAGTCCGTCACCCGCCCCGGAGGCAGATGCGGTCACCACAGCCTCCGACGCCTCGGCGGCCTCGGGCACACCAGCGGGAGCGGAGACGCGACGAGTGGCGCGGCGGCGCGTACGCCCGGCGGGCTCCTCCACCGTGGGGGAGGCCGCAGCGGCCTCGGCAGGCGCGGACTCCTCCGCACCCGGAGCGCCGGCGGCCGCTGCGACTGCCGTCTCGTGGGCGGCAACCGCCCCCGGCGCCACAACCGTCTCCTGCGCGGCCACCTTCTCGGCGGCGGCCGTCTCTTCGGCAGCCTCCGTCTCGGCGGTCGCCGCGAGATCGGCGGAGCTCACCGGTGGTATGGCCGGTGCCGTGGTCTCGGCCACAGCCGAGGACTCGGTCGTCTCCGCGGGCGGGCCCGCGGGACGGGACGCGGCGCGTCGGCGCCGGCGCGGCGGCAAGGTGTCGCTGGGGGTGCTGTTCTCGGGACCCTCAGCGGGTTCGTTCGGCTCGAGCATGCGGGTGGATCTCCCGTCAGGCTCCCGGGCGCCGCACCTGGTCCGGCTGTGCCGGTGACGTCCGCGGCTCGCGCGATGCGCGGTGCCGCCGTCCGGGGCGCGGGCGCCGCTCGGGAGCTCTCTGTGTTCTGTCTCGCCGGTTCCGTATGCCGTGTTGCGTACGGCCTGGCGAAAGTCTTGTGGTCGGTGCGCTGCCCGACCCAGGTGGCTCCCGAGTACGAGGGCGGCGCTACGACATCCGTCCTACGCGGGACCTTCCTTACGCCGGCGCCTTCGCGGCGGCGGTGGCTGCGGCCATGTGTGGGGCGGCTGCCACTGCCTCGCGGTCGGGCGCGAGCGGGTCGGTCACCGTGCCGGTCTCTTCATCGAAAAGCCCCTGCGCCAGCCTGGTCACCGCTGCGGGGACCGGCGGCGCCAGGTCGGCCACAGCTCGGAGACCGGACAGGACGTCGTCGGGTCGTACGGCAGGCGTCACGTGCCGAACAACCAGCCGCAGTATCGCACAGGGCTGGTCGGTCGGCCTATCAGGCTGTGGACTGTCCGTCCCGGGACGGACACTGTGCGCCTCCAGGCTCGCCACCGCGGCGCGGGCGTCGAAGGTGCGCATGCCGTTCTTCATCTTGCGCTGGACCTCGACGGTCTCGGCCTTCTTGAAGGCGTCGACCGCGCGCTCGGCGTCCGCGGGTGCCACGCCGTCGAGGCGCAGCTCCCAGACCGAGGCCGTGAGCCGGTCGGCGAGCCCGGAGGTCCGGGCCTCGACCGCGTCGACGATGTCGAGCCCGGCGGGCAGCGACTCGTCGAGCAGCGCACGCAGCTGCTCGGGATCGCGCGCTTCGGTGAGCGCGATCTCCAGGTACTCGGCCTCGCTGCCCGTGCCGGTGGGTGCGGCATTGGCGTACGACACCTTCGGATGCGGCGTGAACCCCGCCGAGTACGCCATCGGCACCTCGGCGCGGCGCAGCGCACGCTCGAAGGCGCGCTGGAAGTCACGGTGGCTGGTGAACCGGAGGCGGCCGCGCTTGGTGTAGCGCAGTCGAACGCGCTGCACCGCGGGTGCGGGCGGCGGGCCTTCGGGCTGTCGCTTGCCCAGTGGTTCTTCTCCTCGCTGTGAAGCGGTACATACGTGCGCCGCCTCGTGGACGTACAGACCTCGTCGCCCCCGCGTGGGCGGGGACGTCGGCAGATGACGCCTTGCGGCGTCGCCCGGTCCGGATCATCCCCGCGCCTGCGGGGACAGGTCGTCGCGTCCGGACCTACCCTCCAGAGTACGCGCAGGAACCACCGTGGGTTCCCGGAGTCCCTTGGACAAAGACACCGGCTCGGGTTCCGGCCGCGCCCCGAACAGCATCCGCCGGACGTCGGCCCGGGTCTGCCGCGCGGTCTCGCGAGCGCTGGCCAGGGCCTGCCGGGCGCCTCGCCCCACGCCGCGCGCGGCCTCGGCGACGGGCCGCCAGATCGCGTCCCGTACGACATGTCCGACGGGCGTGAGCACGCTCTTGTACACCCACCGCACCGGCTCCACGAAGATCCACCGGAAGAGCCGCCCCAGGAACCGTCCGACGGCGAGCGACACATACCCGGCGACCCGCCACGCGTGCCCGATCGCCGTACCGATCTCGCGCGCGACGACGGCGATCGCCCGCCCGACCGGCACGAACACCCAACGCCACAGCGCAACGGCCGGCACAACGAAGACCCACCGCAGCAAGGCCCCGACGACCATCGCGATCCAGGCCACCCCCGCCCAGATCCCACGCCCGACCCATGTCAGACCGGCCCACAGACCTCCCCCGACCCACACCAGCCCGATCCACACACCACGCCCGACCCAGGCCAGACCGATCCACACACCACGACCGACCCAAGCGACACCGGCCCAGACCCCGCGGCAGACCCACGTCACGCCCGCCCAGACCCCGCTGAACACCCACGTCACACCGGCCCACACCCCCAGGCCGGCCCCGGCGATCCCCGCCCACACCCTCAGCGCAACCCACGCCACCCCGGCCGCGACGCCCCGCACCACCCAGGCGATCCCCCGCCCGATCGGCGCGAGCACCCGCGCGTACAGCCAGCCCGCCGGAACGACCACCAGCACCCGCCACAACCAGGCGCACCCGGTCCCGATCCCCCGCAGCGCCGCCATGATCCCGTGCCCGAGAGGCGTCAGCACTCGCGCGTACAACCACACACCCGGCACGACGAACAGCACATGCCCGAGCCACCCCAGCCCCCGCCCGACCGGCACGACCACATACCGCCACAGCCCCACCCAGGGCCACACGAACACCAGCTTGGCCAGCCACTCGACAACGGTGGCCACCGCCCGCCCGACCGGCACAAGCACCCACATGACCGCCCGCCCCAGCGGCCGGAACACCGTGTCCCTCAGGAACCGCCCCCCGACCACCAGCGCGTCCCACACCATCCGCACCGGCACAACCAGCACGAGCACCACGATCCGCACGGGTATCCGGATCGCGACCGCGAGGCACCCCTCAGGCGTCGCGTCCTGCTGCTGTCGGGGCGCGGGCTTCGTCTCGTACGACTTCGACTCGTACGACTTCGTCTCGTACGACTTCGTCTCGTACGGCTGCGGCTCAGGCGTCGCGGACGACGGCTTTTCCAGGTCCATGCCGACGAAGACGCATCAGCGCCCCGTACGGATCCAGAACCTCAGCTTCCCGCCCCGCTCGTCCTCGAACTCCCCACCATTGGCCTCGATGACCTTCCGCGACCCGACGTTGGTGGTGTCACAGGTGACGAGCACCCGCTCGAGCCCGAGGGCACGCGCGTACGGCAGAACGTCGCGCAGCATGGCGGTGGCGTGGCCGTTCCGCCGCGCGGTCGGCCGTACTCCGTAGCCGATGTGACCGCCGTAGTCGCGAAGGTGCGGCGTCAGCCGGTGACGCACCTGGATCCGCCCGAAATAGGTCTCGCCGTCCACGTACCAGTACCAGCTGCCGGGCACGAACCCGTCGGGCCGGCGCCCGTCTTCCAGCTCCTCCTCGCGGACGGCGGCGACATAGCGCGCGAAGCCGTCCGGCTCGTGCCAGCTGTCGCCGTACACGGCGAGCTCCCGCTTGAGGGTGTCACCGAAGTACTCGTCCTCGGCGAGGTTCTCCTGGACAGCCGCCAGGAAGGAGGCACGGAAACGTGGATCAGGGCTGATGAGCTGCGGCATCACCGCATTGTGCCGCGACGCGCAAGGGCCCGGCCACGGCATTTCCGCCGTCGGCCGGGCCCTCGTCTCGTCCTACTTGACCACCGTCAGCGGCAGCAGCTTCTTGCCCGTCGGCCCGACTTGGATGGAAGTGTCCATGGCAGGGCACACTCCGCAGTCGAAGCAAGGCGTCCACCGGCAGTCCTCGACCTCCGTCTCGTCGAGGGCGTCCTGCCAGTCCTCCCAGAGCCAGTCCTTGTCGAGGCCGGAGTCGAGGTGGTCCCAGGGGAGGACCTCCTCGTACGTACGCTCGCGGGTGGTGTACCAGTCGACGTCCACGCCGTACGCGGGCAGCGTTTTGTCGGCGCACTGCATCCAGCGGTCGTACGAGAAGTGCTCACGCCAGCCGTCGAAGCGGCCGCCGTCCTCGTAGACGGCGCGGATGACGGCGCCGATGCGGCGGTCACCACGCGAGAGCAGGCCCTCGACGATGCCGGGCTTGCCGTCGTGGTAGCGGAAGCCGATGGAGCGGCCGTACTTCTTGTCGCCGCGGATCTTGTCGCGGAGCTTCGTGAGACGGGCGTCCGTCTCCTCGGCCGACAGTTGCGGGGCCCACTGGAAGGGGGTGTGGGGTTTCGGCACGAAGCCGCCGATCGACACCGTGCAGCGGATGTCGTTCTGGCCGGAGACCTCGCGGCCCTTCTGGATCACGCGCGTCGCCATGTCGGCGATCTGCAGGACGTCGTCGTCGGTCTCCGTCGGCAGGCCGCACATGAAGTACAGCTTCACCTGGCGCCAGCCGTTGCCGTACGCCGTCGAGACCGTCCTGATCAGGTCCTCTTCCGAGACCATCTTGTTGATGACCTTGCGGATGCGTTCCGAACCGCCTTCGGGTGCGAAGGTCAGGCCCGACCTGCGGCCGTTGCGCGTCAGCTCGTTGGCCAGGTCGATGTTGAAGGCGTCGACGCGGGTGGAGGGCAGCGACAGGCCGACCTTGTCTTCCTCGTACCGGTCCGCCAGGCCCTTGGCGATGTCGCCGATCTCGCTGTGGTCTGCCGACGACAGCGACAGGAGGCCGACCTCCTCGAAGCCCGTCGCCTTCAGGCCCTTGTCGACCATGTCGCCGATGCCCGTGATGGAGCGCTCGCGCACCGGGCGCGTGATCATGCCGGCCTGGCAGAAGCGGCAGCCGCGCGTGCAGCCGCGGAAGATTTCGACCGACATGCGCTCGTGGACGGTCTCCGCGAGCGGCACCAGGGGCTGCTTCGGGTACGGCCACTCGTCCAGGTCCATGACCGTGTGCTTGGACACGCGCCACGGGACACCCGACTTGTTGGGGACGACTCGGCCGATGCGGCCGTCCGGCAGGTACTCCACGTCGTAGAAGGCCGGGATGTAGACGTTGCCGGTCTTCGCGAGGCGGAACAGGACCTCCTCGCGGCCGCCCGGCCGGCCCTCCGCCTTCCAGGCGCGGATGATCTCCGTCATGTCGAGCACGGCCTGTTCGCCATCACCGATGATCGCCGCGTCGAGGAAGTCGGCGATCGGCTCGGGGTTGAAGGCGGCGTGGCCTCCGGCGAGCACGATCGGGTCGTCGAGGCCTCGGTCTTTCGACTCCAGCGGGATGCCGGCGAGGTCAAGGGCCGTCAGCATGTTGGTGTAGCCGAGCTCTGTGGAGAAGCTGAGCCCGAGCACGTCGAAGGCGCGAACCGGGCGGTGGCTGTCCACCGTGAACTGCGGGACGCCGTGCTCCCGCATCAGTTCCTCGAGGTCCGGCCACACGCTGTACGTGCGCTCGGCGAGGACTCCCTCGCGCTCGTTGAGGACCTCGTAGAGGATCTGCACGCCTTGGTTGGGCAGTCCGACTTCGTACGCGTCGGGGTACATGAGCGCCCAGCGGACGTCGGAGCTGTCCCAGTCCTTGACGGTGGAGTTGAGCTCACCGCCTACGTACTGGATCGGCTTCTGCACATGTGGCAGCAGGGCCTCGAGCTGTGGGAAGACCGACTCGACAGACATCGTGGTGGGGACCTTCGTGAGCTGACAGGGGTGACCCTCAAGACTAACGCGTCCCTACGAGCCCTCCGGCCGCCGCGAAGATCGACGCCCAGGCCTCCGGCAGCGCCCGCTCGACGTCCGCCGCCCGCTGCTCCTCCCTGCCGTAGAGCACCCCGTATGTGAAGGAACTCTCGCCCGCCGCGTGGGCCTGGGCGGCGAGGTCGCGCAGGGAGAGGCGGGTCATCACGCTGTCCTGGTGGTCGCCGAGGAGGCCCTGGAGGGACTTCATCGATCTGACCAGGTCGACGGCTGGTTCGCTGAGCGCCTTGGTGGCTGCCTCCGCCGCGTACCGCGTGCGCTTGGCCTTCTTGCGGGCCTCGTGGATCGCGAGGTCGCGGTCCGTGCCGGGCGGTGCGTCGATGGCCTGGACGACCAGGGCGGACAGCTTCGCGAAGTCGCTGCGGACGGCCTTGCCGATCACCCTGTCGGGCGGGCCCGCGGCCGCCTTGAGCAGCGGCGGTTCGGCGACCAGGGAGTCGAGAGTGGCGAGCAGATCCAGGTACCGCTTCCCGTCCAGCACCGCGATCAGCCGTCGGCGTGAACCGCCGCGCCGGGCGTTCGCCCAGGTCCGCAGCCGGGTGCGGACGGGGCCGGCGAGCAGGGTGCGCGGCAGCTCGTCGAGCGCCGCCGTCAGCCGCTCGGTCAGCACCTCTTGGTCGCGGTCGACGCCCAACTCCCCCGCCAGCCACTTGAGTTCGTCGCCGATCGGGTCGGTGACGGCCCGGTCCAGGACCTTTCCGTACGAGCGGAAGCTGCTGCGCAGCCGACGGGTGGCGACGCGCATCCGGTGCACGGAGTCGTATACGTCGCGCCGTACGGCGGGGTCGAGTTCGACGAGCGCGTCACGCTGGGCGCGTATGTACGCGAGGACGTGGTCGCCAGCGGTGGGCGGCTCGGGCTCCGCGACCACGACGACCTTGGCCTTCTCCTTCTTACGACCGGCCGCCTTGGTCTGCTTGGGCAGCTTGACCGGCCCGGCCTTTCCCGTCTCCGCCTGCTTCCCGTTCTTCGCCTCAGTCCCGGTCTCCGCCAGCGCCCTGGCCAGTTTGGAGGCGGACTTGGAGCGGCTGATCCCGGCCTTGCGGAGCTTCTTCTCGACCTTGTCGAGGAAGGCGGGGTCGCCGTCGTCGGCCAGCTCCACCTCGATCTCGGTCCACTCGGTGGTCCTGTCGCCGCCGCTGAGCCGCTCGGCGTGTACGCGGTCGACGCTGACCTCGGCGAGCAGGCCGCCGGAGGAGTCGACGAGGTGGCGGACGTCGCGCGCGGACTGCAGTCGTACGACGGGGAGCAGTTCGGCGTCGCGTACCCGGGAGCGGACGAGTCCGGCGAGGCCCCGGGGCAGTGCGTCGGACAGCGGGGCGCTGATCTCGTCGCGTACGCCGTCGGAGACCGGCAGCTTCAGATGCCAGCCCGCGTCATCGCCTCCGGTACGGCGGCGCAGCGTGATCGAGGACGCGGCGAGCCGCTGGTCGGCCGTGTCGTAGTAGGTCGCGTCGAGATCGGCGACGCCCTTGTCGATGACGCTGTCGACGCCGCTCACACCGCTCAGATCGGGAAGCCCCGCACCCTCGCCCGCCTCATACTTGCGCTCGATTTCCCGCTTTGTGTCCGCCATGGACTGAATCTAGTCACGATTCGGCATCGGGGGCAGCCCTCAAAGGGCACGCGCTCGCCATCTGAGACACATTTAACGTTCTTCCGGACGTTACTTGGCGCTTGCCTCAGCAACAGCCCCGCCGACGCGATCCCTGCCGAGCCGCCCCTCCTACGCCGACATGGGGCGCTGGACCCGGATCGACTGCAACAACCCGACAGCCACCCACACCGCGAACATCGACGACCCTCCGTATGACACGAAGGGCAGCGGCAGCCCCGCCACCGGCATGATCCCCAGCGTCATGCCCACGTTCTCGAAGGACTGGAACGCGAACCAGGCGATGATCCCGGCGGCGACGATCGTGCCGTACAGCTCGGTCGTCTCGCGGGCGATGCGGCAGGCGCGCCAGAGGATGATGCCCAGGAGCAGGATGATCAGGCCGGCGCCGAGGAAGCCCAACTCCTCGCCCGCGACCGTGAAGACGAAGTCCGTCTGCTGTTCGGGGACGAACTGCCCGGTGGTCTGGGAGCCGTTGCCGAGCCCGGTGCCGAACAGTCCGCCCGAACCGATCGCGATGCGGGCCTGGTTGGTGTTGTAGCCGACGCCGGCCGGGTCGAGCTCGGGGTTGGCGAAGGCGGCGAAGCGGTTGATCTGGTACTCGTCGAGGATTCCGAGCTGCCAGACCGCGATCGCGCCCGCGGCACCCGTGCCCATGAGGCCGAACACCCAGCGGTTGGAGGCGCCGGAGGCAAGCAGTACGCCGAGCACGATGATGACCATGACCATGACCGAGCCGAGGTCGGGCATGAGCAGGACGATCAGTATCGGGACGGTGGCCAGACCCAGGGACTGCAGGACCGTGCGGTGGTCGGGGTAGGGCTTGTCACCGGCGTCGACTCTCGCCGCGAGCAGCATCGCCATACCGAGGATGATCGTGATCTTCACGAACTCCGAGGGCTGCAGCGAGAATCCGCCGGGCAGCTTGATCCACGCATGCGAGCCGTTGATCGTGGCGCCCAGCGGGGTCAGCACCAGGATGATGAGGAACACCGAGATGCCGTACAGGATCGGCACGGCCCCACGCAGTGTGCGATGGCCGAGCCAGACCGTGCCGATCATCAGGGCGAAGCCGATGCCCGTGTTGAGCAGGTGCCGGACCAGGAAGTAGTACGGGTCGCCCTGGTTGAGCTCGGTGCGGTTACGGGTCGCCGAGTAGACGAGGGCCGCGCCGATCACGGAGAGCGCGATGGCCGAGAGCAGTATCGGCCAGTCGAGCCGGCGCGCCAGCGAGTCGCGGGCGAACAGCCGCGCCCAGACGGAGCGTTGGGGCCCGTAGCCGGAGACGGAGAAACCGCTCGCGCCGGTCATTCGGTGGTCCTCCGCCTCTTCTTGGAGCGATCGGCACGCCGTCGGGTGTCGCGGTTGGTGCCGGTGTTCGGCGAGGGCACCGTGGCGGCCGGGTCGTCACCGGTCGCCGCCTGCTGGCTCTCCGGGCTCGCTTCCTCCTGCGGCACGTACTTCCCGATCTTCGGGGCGTCGATCGAACCGTCCGGCTGGATCTTCGGCAGGCTCTTCTGCGGCTCGGGCAGCAGGGCCTTCTTCTTGTCGATCGTGCCGTCCTCGGAGACGCCGTACAGCGCGTCGTAGATGTTGCGCACGGCGGGGCCGGAGGCGCCGGAGCCCGTACCACCCTGGGAGATGGTCATGACGACCGTGTACTCGTCGGTGTACGTGGTGAACCACGAGGTGGTCTGCTTGCCGTAGACCTCGGCGGTACCCGTCTTGGCGTGCATCGGGATCTTGTCCTGCGGCCAGCCGGCATCGGCGAAGCGCCAGGCGGCCGTTCCGCGGGTGGCGACTCCCTCGAGGGCTTCGTCTATCTCGCCGAGCGTCTGCTGCGACATCGGCAGCTTGCCGTGCGGCTTCGGGACGATCTCCTGGACGCTGCGGCCGTCGGCGCTGACGATCGCCTTGCCGACGCTCGGGTCGTACATGGTGCCGCCGTTGGAGATCGCCGAGTAGATGGTGGCCATCTGGATCGGGGTGACGAGGGTGTCGCCCTGGCCGATGGAGTAGTTGACGGAGTCACCGGCGCGCAGCCGGTTGCCTTCCAGGCAGTTCTCGTACGCGATGCGCTCGGCGTAGTCGCCGTCCTTCTTGCCGTCCTTGCACCAGGCGTCCTTGTTGGCCTTCCAGTAGTCCTGCTTCCACTGGCGGTCGGGGACGCGTCCGGTGACCTCGTTCGGGAGGTCGATGCCGGTCTCCTTGCCGAGGCCGAACTGGTGGGCCGTCTTGTAGAACCAGTCGTTGGCGTTCTTCTTCGGCTTGTTGCCGCCGTCCCGCTTCCACTCCTCGTGGGAGAGCCGGTAGAAGACGGTGTCGCAGGAGACCTCGAGCGCGCGGCCCAGCGAGATCGGGCCGTACCCCTTGGACTCGAAGTTCTTGAAGACCTGGCTGCCGATGGAGTACGAGCTGGAGCACTGGTACGGGCCGTTGAAGGAATAGCCGGCCTTGATCGCGGCGGCCGTCGGGATGACCTTGAAGACGGAGCCGGGGGCGGACTGGCCCTGGATGGCGCGGTTCAGCAGCGGGTAGTTGGACTTCTTGCCGGTGAGGCGCGCGTAGTCCTTGGCGGAGATGCCGCCGACCCAGGCATTCGGGTCGTACGACGGGTTTGAGGCCATCGAGACGATGCGGCCCGTCTTGGACTCCATCACGACGACGGCGCCGGAGTCCGCCTTGTAGTTCGTGCCGGTGTTGTCGTCGAACTCCTTGCGGGCGTCCTTCATCGCCTTTTGCAGCTCGTACTCGGCGACGCGCTGGACGCGGGCGTCGATGCTGGTGACGAGGTTCGCGCCGGGCTGGGCCGGGTCGCTCTTGGCCTCGCCCATGACGCGGCCGAGGTTGTCGACCTCGTAGCGGGTGACGCCGGCCTTGCCGCGCAACTGCTGGTCGTACTGCCGCTCAAGCCCTGACCGGCCGACCATGTCGGAGCGCAGGTACGGGGATTCGCTCTTCTCCGCTTCCTTGATCTCCTCGTCCGTGACGGGTGAGAGGTAACCGAGGACCTGGGCGGTGTTGGCGTCGCCGGGGCTCGCGTAGCGGCGTACGGCCTGGGGTTCGGCGGTGATGCCGGGGAAGTCCTCGGAGCGTTCGCGGATCTGGAGGGCCTGCTTGGCGGTGGCCTCGTCGGTGATGGGGATCGGCTGGTAGGGCGAGCCGTTCCAGCAGGGCTGCGGCGTCTTGGAGTCGCACAGCCGCACCTTGTCCATGACGTCCTTGGGCTTCATGCCGAGGACACCGGCGAGCTTGGTGAGCACCGCCTCGCCGTCGTCCTTCATCTTCAGCAGATCGGTACGCGAGGCGGAGACCACGAGCCGCGTCTCGTTGTCGGCGATCGGCACACCGCGCGCATCGAGAATCGACCCGCGCACGGCCGGGCTCACCACTTGCTGAACGTGGTTCCCGGACGCCTCCTTGGCATAGGCGTCGCCTTCACGGATCTGCAGATACCAGAGACGTCCGCCGAGGGTCGCGAGGAGGGAGAAGACGAGAATCTGGATGATGATGAGCCGAATCTGGACGCGCGGGGTCCGCCCGGTCTCGGGGATGTTCGTCACGACGTGCCTCCGGCGGCTGGACGGTTCGCCTCGGGTCGGTGGGTGGCGCTGGACCCCGCCGGGATCGCGGGGATGCGCCCCGTAAGGGGCGCGGGGCTGTGACATTTGCGGCTCCGCCGCGATGGGGGTCCCTCCCGCTCGAGCGGAGCCGAGAGTGGGGGAGCGACAAGCCACGACGCACCTGCAGCCGAGATGCGACCTGTCGAGGGGGGTCTGGGGGCGCAGCCCCCAGGGATGGGACGGCTAGCGCAACCCGCCAAAGCTTCGGCTTTCACAGCCGCTTGACCCCCTTGATACGTCCCGCCCGGGCCACCCGGTTCTTCGCGGCCTTCATCCTCAGACCGCCCGCCGCCCTCATCCGCAGCCCGCCGCGCTGGCCACCGAGGCGCAGCCCCGTGCCGCCGGAGGACAGCCAGCCGGAGGAGACGTCGGTCGCCTTCGCGGACGTGGTCTCGGCGAGCGGATCGTTGTCGGCGCGGCGGGCCAGCGCCATGATCCCGGGGACCACGAAGGGCGCGAGCAGCAGGTCGTACAGGGCGGACGTGAACAGCAGGCTGCCCAGGCCCACATGACGCGCGGCGGTGTCACCGACGAGGGCCCCGACTCCCGCGTACAGGAGCGTGGACCCGATCGCCGAGGCGACGACCACGACCATCGGACCGGTCGCGGATCTGACCTGGCCCTTGTCGGGCTTGGCGAGCCCCGCGAGGTAGCCGATGAGGCACAGCACGAGCGCGTAGCGCCCGGCGGCATGGTCGGCGGGTGGCGCGAGGTCGGCGAGCAAGCCGGCGCCGAAGCCGACGAGGGCGCCGCCGACGTGGCCGTACACCAGGGCGAGGCCGAGCACGGTGAGCAACAGCAAGTCCGGTACGGCGCCCGGGAGTTGGAGGCGGGCGAGGATGGTCACCTGGATCACCAGGGCGACGATCACCAGGGTGGCGGAGAGCAGCATTCGGTTGAAGCGCATGCGGGTTCAGCTCCTACTGCTCTTGCTGCTGTTGGGGCAGGCCGTCGGCGGACGCTCCGGCCGAGGGGGTGACCGTCACGGTCACCGTCGGCCTGGGGGTCGGCTTGGGTTTGGGCGGCAGCACCTGGTCGCGTGGGTCCCTGGGCGGGGCCTGGGTGACGACGCCGACGATGTCGAGCTTGCTGAAGCCGACGTACGGCTCGACGTAGATGGTGCGGGTCAGATCGCCGCCGGAGGGGTCGACGCGGGAGACGACACCGACGGGGACGCCGGGCACGAACGGCTTGTCGGCCTGGGAGCCGAAGGTGACAAGACGGTCGCCCTTCTTGATCTTGGCCTTGCCGTTGAGCATCTCCACGCGCAGCGGCCGGTCGCCCTGGCCGGAGGCGAAGCCGAGTTCGTCGGTGGACTCCATGCGCGTACCGACCGTGAAGTCCGGGTCGCTGGCGAGGAGCACGGTGGCGGTGTTCGGCCCGACCGTCGTCACGCGCCCCACAAGCCCGTCCCCGTTCAGGACGGTCATATCGCGCTGGATGCCGTCGTTCGCGCCGACGTCGATGGTGACGGTCCAGGAGAAGCCCTGGGCCGCCCCTATCGCGATGACTTCGGCGCCCTTGATGCCGTACTGCCCGGCGCCCGCCGTCTTGAGGATCTTGTCGAGCTGTTTCAGCCGGCTGCGGTTACGGTCCTCGCTGCCCAGCTCCGCCTTCAACGCGGCGTTGTCCCGCTCCAGTTGGGCGATACGGTCGTGCCGGTCGCCGGAGTCGCGGATCGCTGCGATCGCGTTGCCGACGGGGTCGACCGCGGTGGACACCCCGTTCTCGATCGGGCCGAAGACCGTGGCGGCGGCCGATCGGGCCCCGTCGACGGGCGAGTCCTCCCCGCCGCGGATGTCCACCGTGATCAAAGCGAACGCGATGGCGATCAGCAGCACCAGGAGCAGCCGGCTCTCTCGTGTGTCCCTCACGTGCGGCGGCCGTGCCTTCCTTATCGGATTCGTGTGGGGCTCCCCTCGGCCGGGGCGCTTTGGGGGAGCTTATGCCTCTATATCAACGATCCGCCGTACGAGAGGAGATCATCCCGTACGGCGGAATCGAAGAGTTACTTCATCTGCGGGGCTGGGCGTCCAGCACCTGCTGGAGCGCCTCGAACTCCTCTACGCACTTGCCGGAACCGAGCGCCACACTGTCCAGCGGATCCTCGGCGATATGGATCGGCATCCCGGTCTCGCGCCGCAGCCGCTCGTCGAGCCCGCGCAGCAACGCACCGCCGCCGGTGAGGACGATCCCGCGGTCCATGACGTCACCGGACAGCTCCGGAGGACACTTGTCGAGGGTGGTCTTGACCGCGTCGACGATCGCGTTGACCGGCTCCTCGATCGCCTTGCGCACTTCGGCGGCGGAGATGACGACGGTCTTCGGCAGGCCGGAGACCAGGTCCCTGCCGCGGATTTCGGTGTGTTCGTCAGCGTCGAGGTCGTACGCCGAACCAATCGTGATCTTGATCTGCTCGGCAGTCCGCTCACCGAGAAGGAGGCTGTACTCCTTCTTGATGTGCTGGATGATCGCGTTGTCCAGTTCGTCGCCCGCGACACGGATGGACTGTGCCGTGACGATTCCACCGAGCGAGATGACCGCGACCTCCGTGGTGCCGCCGCCGATGTCCACCACCATGTTGCCCGTGGCCTCGTGGACCGGCAGTCCGGAGCCGATGGCCGCGGCCATCGGCTCCTCGATGATGTGCACCTGGCGGGCACCGGCCTGGGAGGAGGCCTCGATGACGGCGCGCCGCTCGACTCCGGTGATCCCCGAGGGCACACAGACGACGACCCTCGGCCGGGCGAGATACCGCCTCTTGTGGATCTTCAGAATGAAGTAGCGGAGCATCCGCTCGGTGATCTCGAAGTCGGCGATGACGCCGTCCTTCAGCGGACGCACGGCGACGATGTTGCCGGGAGTCCGGCCGATCATCTTCTTCGCTTCGGCACCGACGGCGAGGATGCCACCGGTGTTGGTGTTGATCGCGACGACGGACGGCTCGTTGAGTACGATCCCTCGACCCCTGACGTACACCAGCGTGTTGGCGGTCCCGAGGTCGACAGCCATGTCACGGCCGATGAACGACATTGAGTTCCCCATCAGGATTCGTCTGGCCTTCCCAAGTGGAGCTTTTGATGGCTTGTTAGGTCGGCGAGGGTGAGCGCTGTGACGTGAAGGCTTCCATCGTAGTCTCGCCTGCACCGAACACCGCGCGAGGGTCTTCGCCATTGTCAGCAGATGATGTGCCGCCTCGCTTGTGGAGACGAGCCAATGGAGGCAAGCGTTCCCCCGATCGCCACGCATATGCCAGGCCCCGCCGCCTTTTTGCGGCAGGGCCTGGTCAGATATGGCTCAGGGTTGACGCATCGTCAGAAAATCTTCGCGTACGCCGCCTGGGTGTGCCGTGTCGCGGACGGACAGGACCGGATATCGGCGATCAAGCCAGCCCAGGGAAGAAGATCTTCATCTCACGCTCGGCGGACTCCTCGGAGTCCGAAGCGTGGATCAGGTTCTCGCGAACGATCACCCCGAAGTCCCCACGAATGGAACCAGGAGCCGCCGCGATCGGATCCGTAGGCCCCGCAAGAGCCCGCACCCCCTCGATGACCCGCTCCCCCTCGACAACGAGAGCAACCACAGGCCCCGAGGCCATGAACTCGACCAGCGGCTCATAGAAAGGCTTGCCCTTGTGCTCGCCGTAGTGCAGCTCCAGGGTCTCCTGATCCAGGTTCCGCAACTCCAGCGCGGTGATCTGCCAGCCGGCCTTACGCTCAATACGGCTGATGATCTCGCCGGTCAGGCCACGACGAACAGCATCGGGCTTGAGAAGGACGAGGGTGCGCTGGCTCACGTGGGAACTCCTTAGCAACAGGGGTGGGACCACAGAGATTACAGGGCGCACTTGGGGGCGGCGCCCCGATAGGGACGCGGGCAGCCGCAGCCTTTTCAGCGACTCGGGCAACCGCAGGCCTTTCAGGGGGCGCGGGCAGCCGCAGCCTTTTCAGGGCATCGGGCGGCCGCAGGCCTTTCAGGCGCCGGGCAGCCGCAGGCCTTTCAGGGGCGCGGGGAACTGCGCGACAAGCCACGACGCACCCGCAGCCGCGACACGACTGTCATCCCCCCACCCCGTTGGCGCCCCCACCCGCCCCACGAACCCACCCCCACGCCGGAGGCAGGGGGCCTGGGGGCGGAGCCACCCCACGCGGCGGAGCCGCAAATTGATACAGCCGGGAAGGGGCGGGGCTGGGGAAAGGCCCGCCGCAGGCGAACTACGCCGCCCTCCGCTCCCCCTCAGCCTGCGCAGCAAACCGCGCCTTCGCCTCGTCAACCTTCCGCCCGTAATGAACCGAAGCCCACCACAACGCCGCAAAGATCGCCCCCAAGAGGAACATCGTCGGCACGACGAACCCGGACGCGATCAGCGCGATCTGCAGCGCCCAGCCCAGCTGAACACCCCCCGGCCGCGTCACCACCCCGCACAGCAACACGCACAGCAGCATCGCGACGCCACTCACCGTCCAGACCGTGGCCATGGACAGATCAGGATCCTTCATAGCCACAAGCCCGGCAAAGCCGATAACGAAGACCTCACCGATCAACGTAGAAGCACAGAGCGTACGCACAGCCCTCACCTCCTCCCCAACAACAACCGAGCCTCACCCACGGTGATAACGGACCCGGTCACGAGCACGCCCCCACCCGCGAACTCCCCCTCCTCCTCGGCCAGAGTGATCGCCGCCTCCAGCGCATCATCAAGCCGCGGCTCCACCTGAACCCGCTCCTCCCCGAACACCTCAACAGCCAGCGCGGCCAGCGCATCCGCGTCCATGGCCCGATGGCTGGAGTTCTGCGTGATCACCACCTCGGCGAAGATCGGCTCAAAAGCCTCCAGCAGCCCGCGTACGTTCTTGTCGCCGCTCACCCCCACCACGCCGATCAGCCGGCTGAAGTCGAACACCTCACTGACACCCTCGGCGGTCGCCCGGGCCCCCGCCGGATTGTGCGCGGCGTCCAGCACCACGGTCGGCGACCGCCGCACGACCTCCATCCGCCCCGGCGCGGCCACCGCCGCGAACGCCTTCCGCACGGTGTCGATATCGAGCCGGTCCGCCCGCGCCGCACCCACACCGAAGAACGCCTCCACCGCGGCGAGCGCGACGGCTGCGTTGTGCGCCTGGTACGCGCCGTGCACCGGCAGAAACACTTCCTCGTACTCCCCGCCGAGCCCGCGCAGGGTCAACAGCTGCCCACCGACGGCCAGTTGACGCGACACGACCCCGAACTCCAGCCCTTCGCGGGCAACCGTCGCATCGACCTCGACGGCCTTCTTCAGCATCACCTGCGCCGCGTCGACCGGCTGCTGCGCCAGAATCACGGTCGCGCCCTGCTTGACGATGCCCGCCTTCTCCACGGCGATCTCGCCGGGCGTATTGCCCAGTCGGTCGGTGTGGTCGAGATCGATGGGGGTCACCACGGCGACATCACCGTCGATCACATTCGTGGCGTCCCAGCTGCCGCCCATGCCCACTTCGACGACGGCCACATCGACCGGGGCGTCCGCGAATGCCGCGTACGCCATCCCCGTCAGCACCTCGAAGAAGGACAGCCGGAACTCCTGCTGCCCGTCCACCATCTCGACGTACGGCTGAATGTCCCGGTACGTCTCCACGAACCGCTCGGCGTCCATCGGCGCGCCGTCCAGGCTGATCCGCTCGGTGATCGACTGGACGTGCGGCGAGGTGTAGCGCCCGGTGCGCAGTTCGAAGGCGCCGAGCAGGGCCTCGATCATGCGGGCCGTGGACGTCTTGCCGTTCGTCCCCGTGATGTGGATCGAGGGGTACGAGCGCTGCGGCTCCCCCAGTACGTCCATCAGCGCGGCGATCCGCGTGATCGACGGCTCCAGCTTCGTCTCACCCCACCGCGTGGCCAACTCGGCCTCGACCTCGCGCAACGCCTTGTCGACCTCGGGATCGGCCGGCCGCGCGGGAACATCGGCCTCCGGCGGCGCACCCTGGGCGCGCAGAGTACGGCTGCCGGCCTCGATCACCGCGAGATCGGGGTCGCGCTGCGTCTCCGCCTCGACGATCTCTTCGAAGGGGTCGGGTTCGCTGCTGGGGTCTGGGGGGAGCTCACTCACGGGGCCAGTCTACGGAGCCGGACTGACAGGCGTAGCTGCGGGCAGTCGTGCCGCTGGGCGGCAAAAGGCGCCCGGGGCCTTCCAGCTCCGGGCGCCTTCAGCCACGTAACACCGCCTGCTAACCCTGCGGCAACCGCTCCAACTGCGCCTGAATCCGCGCGATGTCCTCGCCGGCCTTGGCAAGCCGCGTACGGATCTTGTCCACGACCTGCTCCGGGGCCTTCGCGAGGAACGCCTCGTTGCCCAGCTTCGCCTCGGCCTGCTGGCGTTCCTTCTGGGCGGCGGCCAGATCCTTCGCGAGCCGCTTCCGTTCCGCGGCCACGTCGATCGTGCCGGAGAGATCCAGCGCGACCTGCGCGCCCGCGACCGGCAGCGTCGCCGTGGCCGCGAAGCCCTCGCCCTCCGGCTGGAGACGCAGCAGCTGGCGGATGGCCGCCTCGTGCGGGGCCAGGGCGGTCCCGTCGAGGGTGAGCCGGGCCGGGACGCGCTGGCCGGGCTGGAGCCCCTGATCGGCACGGAAGCGGCGAACCTCCGTGATGACCTGCTGAAGCGTCTCGATCTCCCGCTCGGCCGCCGTGTCACGGAACCCGCCCGGTGCGTCAGCACCAGGAACAAACACAGCGGCAGGCCAGTCCGCGATCACCACGGACTCGCCGCCCGTGAGCGTGGTCCACAGCGTCTCCGTGACGAACGGGACGATCGGGTGCAGCAGCCGCAGCGTGACGTCCAGGACCTCACCCAGGACCCGCTTGCTGACGTCGGCCGCAGGACCGCCCGCGTTGAACGTCGTCTTGGACAGCTCGACGTACCAGTCGAAGACTTCGTCCCAGGCGAAGTGGAACAGGGCGTCCGACAGCTTGGCGAACTGGTAGTCCTCGTAGAAGGCGTCGACCTCCGCGACCGTCGCGTTCAGCCGGGACAGGATCCAGCGGTCGGTGGACGACAGCTGCTCGACCGGTGGCAGTTCGCCGTCGATCGTGGCGCCGTTCATCAGCGCGAAGCGCGTGGCGTTCCAGATCTTGTTGGCGAAGTTGCGCGAACCCTGGACCCAGTCCTCGCCGATCGGCACGTCCACACCCGGGTTGGCACCGCGCGCGAGCGTGAAGCGCAGGGCGTCGGAGCCGTATTTGTCCATCCAGTCCAGCGGGTTGACCGCGTTGCCGAAGGACTTCGACATCTTCTTGCCGAACTGGTCGCGGACCATCCCATGCAGGGCGATGGTGTGGAACGGCGGGGTGCCGTCCATCGCGTACAGGCCGAACATCATCATCCGGGCGACCCAGAAGAAGAGGATGTCGTAGCCGGTGACCAGGACGGAGTTCGGGTAGAACTTCGCGAGGCTCTCGGTCTGTTCGGGCCAGCCGAGCGTGGAGAACGGCCACAGGCCGGAGGAGAACCAGGTGTCGAGGACGTCGGTGTCCTGCGTCCAGCCCTCGCCGGTCGGGGCTTCGTCGTCGGGGCCGACGCAGACGACCTCGCCGTTCGGCCCGTACCAGACCGGAATCCGGTGTCCCCACCACAACTGCCGCGAGATGCACCAGTCGTGGAGGTTGTCGACCCAGTCGAAGTACCGCTTCTCCATCTCCTGCGGGTGGATCTTGACCCGGCCGTCGCGGACCGCGTCACCGGCGGCCTTGGCGAGCGGGCCGACCTTGACCCACCACTGCATGGACAGCCGCGGCTCGATGGTGGTCTTGCAGCGCGAGCAGTGGCCCACGGAGTGGACGTACGGCCGCTTCTCGGCGACGATCCGGCCCTCGGCGCGCAGGGCGGCGACGATCGCGGAACGGGCCTCAAGCCGGTCCAGGCCCTGAAAGGGGCCGTGTGCCGTGATGACGGCGTGCTCGTCCATGATCGTGATGGCGGGCAGGTCGTGCCGCTGGCCGATCTCGAAGTCGTTCGGGTCGTGTGCCGGGGTCACCTTGACGGCGCCCGTGCCGAACTCGGGATCGACGTGCTCGTCCGCGACGACCGGGATGGAACGGTCGGTCAGCGGCAGCTTGATGAGCTTGCCGACAAGGTGCTTGTAGCGCTCGTCGCCGGGGTGGACGGCAACCGCCGTGTCACCGAGCATCGTCTCGGCACGGGTGGTGGCGACGACGATCGTCTCGTCCCCCTCGCCGTACTTCATGGAGACGAGCTCGCCGTCGTCGTCCTGGTACTCGACCTCGATGTCCGAGATGGCGGTGAGGCACCGGGGACACCAGTTGATGATGCGCTCGGCACGGTAGATCAGCTCGTCGTCGTACAGCCTCTTGAAGATGGTCTGAACGGCCTCCGAGAGCCCCTCATCCATGGTGAAGCGCTCACGCGACCAGGCAACGCCGTCCCCGAGCCGCTTCATCTGCCCGGAGATCTGCCCGCCGGACTCGGCCTTCCACTGCCAGACGCGCTCGACGAAGGCCTCGCGCCCCAGGTCGTGGCGGGACTTGCCCTCCTTGCCCAGTTCACGCTCGACGACGTTCTGCGTGGCGATACCAGCGTGGTCCATGCCGGGCTGCCACAGCGTCTCGTACCCCTGCATGCGCTTGCGGCGCGTGAGGGCGTCGATGAGCGTGTGCTCGAAGGCGTGGCCCAGGTGCAGGCTGCCCGTGACATTCGGCGGCGGGATGACAACGGTGTACGGCGGCTTCTCGCTCTTCGCGTCCGCCTCGAAGTAACCCCGCTCTACCCAGCGCTCGTACAGCTTCCCCTCTACCTCGGCCGGCGCGTACTGGGTCGGCAGTTCGGGGGTGTTGGCTGGCGGCTGCTGCTGAGCGTTGTCGGTCACGGGGTCAGTTTAGAGGTGTTACGGACCCGTCCCGAAACCGGATTGTTTGGTAACGGTGGGCCCCCGGCGCTCCGCAGGTGTGCTCCTTACGACAGGATGTTCGGAACGCATAAGTATCTGGAGGGGAACCCAGAAATGAGCTACAACCAGCCGGGCCCGTACGGCGGGCAGCCCCAGCAGCCCGGACCGTACGGTCAGCCGGGCGGCCAGCCCGGCGGTCAGCCGGGCCCCTACGGCCAGCCGCCGCAAGCTCCGCAGCCCGGCTATGGCTACCCGCAGCAGGCTCCTCCGCAGCAGCCGGGCTACGGGTACCCCCAGCAGACTCCTCCCGGTGCTCCGCCCCAGCAGCCCGGCTACGGCCAGCAGCCGCCGTACGGCCAGCAGCCCCCGCCCTACGGCATGCCGCAGCCGCCCGCTCCCGGCGGCGGCAAGAAGAAGACCGGGATCGTCATCGGCGCCGTGGCGGTCGTGGCCGCGATCGCGGTCGGCGCGTACTTCGTGATCGGCGGAGGCGGCGGTTCCTCGGACGTCGCGGACGACGGCCCGCACAAGCTGACTACGCCGGCGTCGGTGCTCAGCGGTGAGTACAAGAAGGGCGACGAAGGCGCGAACAGCAGCAGCTTCAACGAGGAAGACATCAAGAACGCCGAGGAAGCCGGCGTGAAGAACCCCACGGACGTGAACGCCGCGTACGAGGCCGGGGACAAGGACAACCCGCTGTCGCAGAAGCTCCTCCAGTTCGTGGGCGTCTACGGCGAGATCGAGGACCCGGAGAAGGTCGTCGACGCCATGTTCGCCGAGTTGAAGAAGGAGTCCGACACGGACAAGGGCGAGCTCGTCGGCAGCCCGAAGGCCTTCACGCCCGCCGGGCTCGACGGCGCCGTCCTGAAGTGCCAGGAGACCAGGGTCCCGGGCGACGAGACCGGCGAGGCGGGACCCAAGGAGATCAAGATGCCGGTGTGCATCTGGGGTGACCACAGCACCCTCGGTGTCACCATCGACGCGAACATCGCCGACGCCCTGGCGGGCAAGGGCCCCGACCTCGCAGCGGCGGCCGAGCAGGCGGCCAAGTTCCGCAAGGAAGTCCGCGTCAAGGCCTGACGCCGCGCATCAACGAGCAAGGGGCCCCGGTCAGTTGACCGGGGCCCCTTCGCTACGCGTACGAGCGGCTACGCCGTCTTCTGCTCCCCCGAGCCCCGCCCCCGCGCATCACGCGGAATGAGCGTCGGGTTCACGTTCGAGAGGACGACGTCCGCGGTGATGACGACGCGGCCTACGTCCTTGCGGGACGGGACCTCGTACATCACCGACTGCAGGACCTCTTCCATGATGGCGCGCAAGCCGCGGGCGCCGGTCTGCCTCAAGATGGCCTGATCCGCGATGGCTTCGAGGGCCTCGCGCTCGAAGTCCAGCTCTACGCCGTCGAGTTCGAAGAGGCGCTGGTACTGCTTCACCAGCGCGTTGCGCGGCTCGACCAGGATCTGGAGGAGCGCCTCGCGGTCGAGGTTGTGGACCGAAGTGATCACAGGGAGGCGACCGATGAACTCGGGGATCATGCCGAACTTGACCAGGTCCTCGGGCATGACGTCCTCGAACTGGTCCTTCTCCTCCAGCTCGCGCTTCGAGCGGATCGTCGCGCCGAAGCCGATGCCCTTCGCGCCCGCGCGGGACTCGATGATCTTCTCCAGGCCGGCGAAGGCGCCGCCCACGATGAACAGGACGTTCGTCGTGTCGATCTGGATGAACTCCTGGTGGGGATGCTTGCGGCCGCCCTGCGGCGGGACCGAGGCCGTCGTGCCCTCCAGGATCTTGAGCAGCGCCTGCTGGACGCCCTCGCCGCTCACGTCCCGCGTGATCGACGGGTTCTCGCTCTTGCGGGCCACCTTGTCGATCTCGTCGATGTAGATGATCCCGGTCTCGGCCTTCTTGACGTCGTAGTCCGCGGCCTGGATGAGCTTCAGCAGGATGTTCTCTACGTCCTCGCCGACATATCCCGCCTCCGTCAGCGCCGTCGCGTCGGCGATGGCGAAGGGGACATTCAGCATGCGCGCCAGAGTCTGGGCGAGCAGGGTCTTTCCGGAGCCCGTGGGGCCGAGGAGCAGGATGTTGGACTTCGCCAGCTCGATGGCGTCGTCGCGGTTCTGGCTCCCGCCGTTCTCACCGGCCTGGACCCGCTTGTAGTGGTTGTACACCGCTACGGAGAGAGCCTTCTTCGCCGACTCCTGCCCGACGACGTACCCCTCGAGGAACTCGTAGATCTCGCGAGGTTTGGGGAGTTCCTCCCACCTCACCTCGCTCGTTTCGGCGAGCTCTTCCTCGATGATCTCGTTGCAGAGATCGATGCACTCGTCGCAGATGTACACACCGGGGCCTGCGATGAGCTTCTTGACCTGCTTCTGGCTCTTGCCACAGAACGAGCACTTGAGCAGATCGCCGCCGTCACCGATGCGTGCCACGGTGTGCTTCCCCTTCGCCTGGGAGACGCCTAGGTCCAGCGGCTCCTGGTGCTGCCTTATGTCCGACGGTACCTTGCCTAGCCCCCCGTTCGGGCCCCCCTTGGCGCGGTTCACTTTGACGCGTACGGCGCCAAACCGTGCCAAGGGGCGGCTGACGATACAGCGCTACGTCACGCGACCGCGGCGCTATTCATCTTCCTGGTCGAGATGATCTGGTCGATCAGGCCGTACGAGAGCGCGTCCTCAGCGGTGAGGATCTTGTCGCGCTCGATGTCCTCGCGGATCTTCTCGATCGGCGTCGTGGAGTGCTTGGCCAGCAGTTCCTCCAGCTGGGCACGCATCCTGAGGATCTCGTTCGCCGCGATCTCAAGGTCGGAGACCTGGCCGCGGCCCGTCTCGCTGTAGGGCTGGTGGATCAGCACACGGGCGTTGGGCAGCGCCATGCGCTTGCCCGGCGTACCGGCGGCGAGCAGGATCGCGGCGGCGGAGGCCGCCTGTCCCATGCAGACCGTCTGGATGTCCGGCTTCACGAACTGCATCGTGTCGTAGATCGCGGTGAGCGCCGTGAAGGAGCCGCCGGGGCTGTTGATGTAGACCGAGATGTCCCGGTCGGGGTCCATCGACTCCAGGCACAGCAGCTGCGCCATGACGTCGTTGGCGGAGGCGTCGTCGATCTGCACGCCGAGGAAGATCACGCGCTCCTCGAAGAGCTTCGCGTACGGGTCGTACTCGCGCACGCCCTGCGAGGTGCGCTCGACAAAGCGCGGGATGACGTAGCGGGACTCCGCGCGGGGGCCGGTGTACTCGGCCTCCGTGCGGGCGTAGAGGCCGCTGCCGGGGAAGTCGTTCACTGTGTCTCCTGGGAGCCTGATAAAGAGCTGAGGCGGTCGGCTGGGGGCTCGGAAGGCTTACGCCGGCTGCGCCCCGGCCGCGTACGGGCTGCCCGTGGGCGCATGCCGTACCAGCCGTGGGCGCGTGCCGGGCTAGGCCGCTCCGGTGCCTCCGCCGCCCGGCATACCGGCAGCGGTGGGCATGATGTCGTCGATCAGGCCGTATTCCTTGGCCTCGATCGGGTCGAACCAGCGGTCACGGTCCGAGTCGCGAGTGATCTGCTCCACGGTCTGGCCGGTGTGGAAGGCGGTCAGCTCCGCCATCCGCTTCTTGGTGTGCAGCAGCCGCTCGGCGTGGATCTTGATGTCCGACGCGGAACCGGCGAGGCCGGCCGAGGGCTGGTGGATCAGGATCTCGGCATTCGGCAGGGCGAAACGCTTGCCCGGGGTGCCCGCGCTCAGCAGGAACTGGCCCATGGAGGCCGCCATGCCCATGGCAATGGTCACCACGTCGTTCTGGATGTACTGCATGGTGTCGTAGATCGCCATGCCGGCCGTGATCGATCCGCCGGGGCTGTTGATGTACAGGAAGATGTCCTTGTCCGGGTCGGCGGCAAGGAGCAGCAGCTGTGCGGTGATCTTGTTCGCGATGTCGTCGTCGACCGGCTGGCCGAGGAAGATGATTCGCTCACCGAGCAGCCGGTTGTAGACCTGGTCGCCGAGGCCACCACCGATGGAGGGCTCGCCGGCGGCTGAAGGCATCAGATTCGTCACGTATCCACCTGCTCGTCTAAACGACGGCGCCGGGGCCGTCTTACGTAGTCCCTGCCGGGGGCTGGGCAGTTTCGGGGACTCCCCTGCCCTCGTACTCATGGACCCTAACGCGCGGGTCCCTTCGGGGAATCCCGAGGAGCTGACTGTTCGCTGTGAGCGCATGCGCTCCGCTGGTTGCGCAGGGTTTTTGGCGCGGTGCGCCCCGCCAGGGGCGGACCCCGCCAGGGGCGCGGGGAACTGCGCGACCAGCCCACAACAAGCCGCACCCGCCGATGCACAGCCCGTCGCAGACGCGCCTGCGGGTCTTGGGGGCTGAGCGCGCCCACGCGGCGGAGCCGCACATGTCACAGCCCCGCGCCCCTTCGGGGTGCTGCCCTGGGCGTGGCGCAGCAGGCCCCGGACCGCTTGTGCGGTCCGGGGCCTGCTGGAGGTGCAGCGAGGCGATCAGGCCTCAGGCTTCTCCTCGGGGGCCTCAGTGGCCTCGGTGGAGCCCTCCGCGGGGGTCTCCTCGGCCGAGCCCTCGGCAGAGACCTCGTCCTCCTCGTCGTCCAGGTCCACGAGCTCGCCGTTCGTGTCCTTGACGGTGGCGGCCTCTACGACGACCGCGAGGGCCTTGCCGCGGGCGACCTCGCCGACGAGCATCGGGACCTGGCCGCCCTCGACGACGGCCTGGGCGAACTGGTCGGGGGACATGCCGGAGGAAGCCGCGCGACGCATGAGGTGCTCGGTGAGCTCCTCCTGGTTGACGTTCAGCTTCTCCTTGTTGACCAGCTCGTCGAGGACGAACTGGGTCTTGATGCCCTTGACCGCGGCCTCGCGCGTCTCGGTGTCGAACTCCTCGGCCGTCTTGCCCTGGATCTCCAGGTACTGCGGCAGGTCGAGGCCCATCTGGCCGAGCTGGTGGTGCTCGAGGTTGTGCTTACGGGTGTTGATCTCGTCCTCGAGGAGCTTCTCCGGGACGGGCACCTCGACCAGCTCGAGCAGCTTCTCCAGGACGCGCTCCTGGGCCTGCGTGGCCTGGTCGTACTGCTTCATGTTCTCGAGGCGCTTACGGCTGTCCGCCCGCAGCTCCTCCAGGGTGTCGAACTCGGAGGCGAGCTGAGCGAAGTCGTCGTCCAGTTCGGGGAGCTCGCGCGCGGCGACCTGGGTGACCTTGACGGAGACCTCGGCCTCCTTGCCGGCCGCCGAGCCGCCCTTGAGCTCGGAGGTGAAGGTGGCCTCGCCACCGGCCTCCAGGCCCTTCACGGCGTCGTCGATGCCGTCCAGCAGTTCACCGGAGCCGATGGTGTAGGAGACGCCGTTCGCGACGCCGTCCTCCAGGACCTCGCCGTCGACCTTGGCCTCCAGGTCGATCGTCACGACGTCGCCGTCCTCGGCGGCGCGCTCGACCGGCGTGGTGGAGGCGAAGCGCTCACGCAGCTCCTCGACGGCCTTGTCGACGTCCTCCTCGCTGACCTCGACGGCGTCGACCTCGACCTCGATGCCGGAGTAGTCCGGGATCTCGATGGCCGGGCGGATGTCGACCTCGGCGGTGAAGTTCAGCGTCTCGCCGTCCTTCAGCTCCGTGATGTCGACCTCGGGCTGGCCGAGCACGTTCAGCTCGGCGTTGTTGACCGCGTCGGTGTAGAACTTCGGAAGCGCGTCGTTGACCGCCTCCTCCAGAACCGCACCGCGGCCGAACCGCTGGTCGATGACGCGCGCCGGAATCTTGCCCTTCCGGAACCCCTTCACCGTGACCTGCTGGTTGATCTTCTTGTACGCCGCGTCGAGGCTGTCCTTGAGCTCCTCGAAGGGCACCTCGACAGTGAGCCGAACCCGGGTCGGGTTCAGGGTCTCCACGGCGCTCTTCACGGTTCGGTCTCCTTGATGGCTGACTTCTTGGGGTTCTGCTGTCGACCTCTGCCGGATGCGGCGGGTGCCTCAGCGGATTCGCGGCCCTTGTGAGACGTAACAGTGCAGACATACGGGCGCGCAATTTGCATAGTAGCCGCAGGCGGTACACGCCCCAAAAGGCGAGCTTCCGGTGCCACGGGTCCCGGGGAGCCCGGTCGGGTTCCGGACCGGGTCCCCGCTGGTGGTCACCGGGTCCCTGCTGGTGGTCGGGGTGGCGGGATTTGAACCCACGGCCTTCCGCTCCCAAAGCGGACGCGCTACCAAGCTGCGCCACACCCCGTTCGGTGCGACACGTAGGGTACATGCCCACCGACACCACGGCTCCCGCATTTCCCGGGCGCCTGAGGGGCCGCGGAACGGGATGTGCGATGAAGGGTGCCACCCGCTACGATGCTCCAGTGCCGCGCGTCCACTGACCTGCGGCGCGTCCCGTGCGGGCGTAGCTCAATGGTAGAGCCCCAGTCTTCCAAACTGGCTACGCGGGTTCGATTCCCGTCGCCCGCTCCATACGGCTCAGGGCCAGGTCAGAGGTCACATCCTCTGACCTGGCCCTGAGGCGTTTTCGGCGTCGAGCGCGTGCGGGAGCGGTCCGCGATGGCTCGCGGAGCTGGCGTACTCGCGGACCGGGGCCTCGTGCAGGGGCGCCGGGAGCAGTACGTGCTCAGCTCGCTCAGAACTGGATCTCGTTGAGGGTCTCCGCTATCGAGTTGAGGAAGCGCTGGATGTCGTCGGCCATGCCCGTCGAGGCCAGGAAGAAGCCGAACAGTACGGCGACGATCGCCGGACCCGGCTTGATGGATCCTCCCCGGATCAACACCACGAGGACGATCGCCAACAGCAACACAACTGATAGCGAAATGGCCACAACTGATCACACCCTACGGTCGGTCCGCTCTCCCGGCCCGAGGGTGCCACCCCGCACACCCCCGCAGAACCATCGTGCCACCAACAGGCCCGGCCTATGCGGGAGGTGGGGCATCATCGGCCATGGTTCTCGCCGTACCTGCACAATCCGTACCCGCCCGGCGCTCTCCGGCGGCCATGAACGGCGGTGCCACGTACGGCAATTCGCGGAGTGTCCCGCACGCCGAATTCAGGAGGGTGATTGCCGTGCCCACCCATCCTGCTCGCAGATTATTCGAATTGTTGCCGCGGGCACAGCAGGAGGCCGGCCAGCGGCTCGGAGAGGGTGTCAACAAACGCCGATCAGCGGACATTTCACCAGAGTCGCCTGCGGATGTTATGCACCATTTAGTCGGGATGAAGGGGTACGTAACAGACGTACGTGTTACAGCAGTCGACCTCCGAGCCGATCTCCGCATCACCAAGTCGACTTCACCTCGCTTCCCTCTCCGTTCTTCAAATCCCCCGTGCTCAGCGGGATAAGCGGGGGTTAAGCAGGAATGACGAGGAGGGTTTTACGAAAACGCACCGGCAACGCTAGGGTGCCTCAGATGTTCACCGCTGCCTCGTCCCCCGCATGCGCAGTGAGGTCCCGGATCCTCTCCCCCAGCTCCTGGTGGGAGGGTCTGTGACGAACTCGCTCCGCCCACACGGCCAACAGAGGGCACCGCTCCCGCCGACGGAGGAATCGTCGCTGTCCGCGATGCCGAGCCCTCGAACCCGCGACAGCCCGCAGACGGACACCGCTCCTGCCGGGCCTCAGGCCAAGCCGGCCAAGCAACGCGACGCGTTCTTCGACAACGCCAAGTACCTGGCCATCGTGCTCGTCGCGATGGGCCACGCCTGGCAACCGCTGACGGAACACAGCCGCAGCGCCGAGGCGCTCTACATGGTCGTCTACACCTTCCACATGCCGGCGTTCATCCTCATCTCCGGCTACTTCTCGCGCAGTTTCGACATGCGTGCCGACCGGCTCCAGCGGCTGGTGACGGGCATCGCCGTGCCGTACGTCCTCTTCGAAGCCGCGTACTCCGTCTTCAAGAAGGTGGCGGACGACGATCCGGGCCATCCGGTCAGCCTGCTCGACCCCTGGTACCTCACCTGGTTCCTGGTCGCGCTGTTCGTATGGCGGCTGACGACCCCCCTGTGGAAGGTCGTGCGCTGGCCGGTGCCGCTCGCGCTCGCCATCGCGGTGCTCGCCTCGGTCTCGCCGGACATCGGTGACGACCTGGATCTGCAACGTGTGCTGCAGTTCCTGCCGTTCTTCGTCATCGGCCTGTTCATGAAGCCCGAGCACTTCCAGTTGATGCGGCGCCGAGAGGTCCGGATCCTGTCGGTGCCGGTGTTCGCGGCGGCGCTGGTCGTGGCGTACTGGGCGGCTCCGCGCATGACGTCGGCGTGGTTCTACCACCGGGACAGTGCCCAGGAGTTGGGCACGCCGTGGTGGGCCGGTGTCGTGATGACGCTCGCGCTGTTCGGCTGCTCGATGGTCCTCACGGCCTGCTTCTTCTCCTGGGTGCCGCGTCGCAAGATGTGGTTCACGGTGCTCGGCGCGGGGACGCTGTACGGCTATCTGCTGCACGGTTTCCTGGTCAAGGGCGGCCGTTTCTGGGGCTGGTTCGACTACGAGTGGCTGCATGAGCCGCTCGGCGAGATCTTCGTCACCCTGGTCGCCGCCGCCGTGGTCACCCTGCTGTGCACCCCGCCCATCCAGCGCGCCTTCCGCTTCGCGATGGAGCCGAAGATGGAGTGGGCGTTCAAGCGGGACGCGACGGAGCTGGCCCGCGACCGGGGCAAGTCGTAGTCGAGACCCAAGTCCTAGGCCAGGCCCAAGAGTTCGCGCATCCTCGCGTACTTCTCCTCCAGTCGCGTCCGCGTGGGCTCGTCCAGGGCCGCCAGCCTGGCCGGATTCGCGTTGTGGGCCAGGTCGGATTCCTTGACCAGGAGGGCTCCCGGGGTCGCCAGGATGCGTTCTGCGTACGACTCCGGGGGCTCGCCGGGGCGCTTGGTGAGGGCCAGCACGATGTCCTTGGTGCGCCTGGTCAGCGCGGCCTCGTGCAGCAGCCAGTCCTCCGAGAGGACCTCGTCCTCGATGGTGTCGTGCAGCCAGGCGGCGGCGATCTGTTCGTCGTCGCCGCCCCGGGCCCGTACCCCTTCGGCCACCGCCTGGAGGTGCTCGGCGTACGGTCGGCCCGCCTTGTCGGTCTGGGCGGCGTGCGCGTTACGGGCGATGGCTTCGACTTCGGTGAGGCTCAGCAGCGCTTTCTCGGTCATGCGTCGAGTGTCCCGCGCAGCGCCGACCTGGCGGGTACCGACGCCGCCGCCAGACCGGTCACGAGCACGGTCGCGGCGAGCGAGCCGTACAGCAGCGGCGGTATGTACGGCGACTGCCCCGTCAGCCCCTTCATCATCGGGACGAGCGTGGCGAGCGCGATGCCCGTACCGAGGACGAGGCCCGCGAGCGTGACGAGCAGGGCCTCCCAGTGGATCATGTTCAGCACCTGGCGGCGGGTGGAGCCGATGAGCCGCAGGGTGCCCAGTTCGCGGCGGCGATCGAGGACCGTCATCACCAGCGTGTTGACGGCGGCGACGGCCGCGAAGCCACCGAGGACGGCGGCCATGACGGTGTTGGCCCAGGCGTTCAGCTCGCTGTCGAGGGACTGGGCGGCGTGGTGGCCACCGCGGTCCGTGACCGTGCCGAACTTCTCCAGCCCGGCCGCGCTGCCGCCCTTCGTCCAGAGTTCGGTGGCAAAGGCGGAGCTGACATGCCGCGCCAAGTCCGCGTGGCTGAAGGTCACTTGGGACAGCCCCATACCGCGGCCGTACGTCGCCACGACCGTCGGCCTCACCTTCGTACCGTCGGGCAGCCGCAGCTCGACACGCTCGCCGACGCCGACGCCTGCGTCACGGGCCAGCGAGGCGTCCATCGCGACCTGCCCCCGCTCCAGCGACAACGCACCCTTCTCCACCTTCAAATCCTGTACGCGGGCCAGGTCCCGCCCCGACCCCATGACGCCCTGGGCGGAGGCCTGCTGAAGGTACCCGTTCGCCGGGAGGAGGACGCCGGTCTTCAACAGTCCGACGGCGGCAGTGACTTCGGGCGCGCGGGCGGCCTGCCGTACCGCGCCCGGTGTCAGCCCCGCCTCCGAGGTCACGATGTGGTCGGCCACGGTGCCGGCCCGCTGCTGCTCCTGTGTGACCCGCTCCTCGCTGGTGTGCATGAAGACGAGCACGGAGGAGAAGGCCATCGCCAGGACGATCGGGGTGATCGCGGAGGCCAGTCGGCGGGCGTTCGTACGGGCGTTGGCGGCCGCCAGCGAGGCGGAGGCGCCCGCGCCACGCAACGGCAAACCGAACAAGGCGGCGCAGAGGCGCGCGATCAGCGGGCCGAGCAGCGCCACGGCCAGCATGAACAGCATCACGATGCCCAGCGCAGCGTTGGCCGCGTCCTCGCCGGTCGTCGAGGCGGACACGCCCGCGCAGACGAAGCCGCCGACGGCCGCCGCGATCCCCAGCGGCGTACGGATCCAGCCGATCCGCAGCCGCTCCACGGACGCCTCGGCGAGCGCCTGCCCCGGCTTGATCCGCGCCGGCCGACGCGCCGCCATATACCCGGCGACCAGCGCGGTGCCGAGCACACCGCCGACGGCCGTAAGCAACGGTATGTACGACACCGACAGCTCCACCGGCGCCGGAATCGCCCCCTTGTCCTTGAGCTGCCCGAACCACCAACGAGCCAGCCCGATACCCGGCAGACAGCCCAAGAGCCCGGCGAGAGGAGCGACCAGCAGGGTCTCGGTGGCGATGGACCGGCGGATCTGGCGCGGAGTCGTACCGATCGCGCGCAACAGCGCGAACTCCCGGGCCCGCTGGGCGACGGACAGCGCCACCGTCCCCGCCGCCGTGAACACGGCCACCATCGTCGCGACTCCGCCGAACGACCCGCCGATCCCGACGAGCAGTTCCTCGGCCTCGGCGAGGGAGGAGTCCTCGACGGAGCCACGGCTGTCGCCGGTGTGGACCTCGGCCCGGTTCCCGAGGGCACGCGCGACCTGGGCTTTGAGTGCCTCGGCCGTCACACCGTCCTTCGGCAGGACGGCAATCGCGTCTATACGCCCGGGGTGACCGGAGATGCGTACGGCTTCGGAGTCGGCGAACCATACGGTCCCCTCCCCCTGTTCTTCGGGTTTCGCAATGCCAGAGACGCGGAAGGTGCGCGGGCCGTCGGTGGTGGTGAGGCGGACACGTTCGCCGACCGTGCCCTTCGCGAGTACGACCTCACCGTCCTCCGGCGCCCGGCCCGCCGCCAGCCGCTCGCCGGTGAACGCGGTGGAACCCCAGCCGTGGGCGGTGAGCTGTGTGCCGTCGCCCGTCTGCACGGGGAAGGTGACGTCCGCGACGGCCTGGCGCGCACCGGGCACCGAACCGGCCTTCGCCACCAGGGAGTTGTCCAGCCGGGCGCGGTCCGGGACCGGTACGGCGTCGTCCTCGCGGCTGTCGCCGTGGCCGGTGACGCGGTGGGCGCGTTGGTCGGCGGCGGCGACCACGGGGGCGTCCTGGTAGCGGACGGGTGGGACGGAGGCGCGCAGGCCCGTCTCCAGGAGGATGCCGCAGGCCGAGACGATCAGCGCGGCCATCGCCAGGGCGACGAACGTGCCGACGAATGCGGCTGGCTTGAAGCGGACTGCTGCGCGGGCGAGGCCGTTGGGTACGAACATCACGCGGCCGCTCGTACGGTCGTCGCGGGAGCCGTCAGCGCCGTCATCCGGGCGGCGATCTGCTCCGCCGGGGCGCGGTCCAGGTGGTCGACGATCTGGCCGTCGGCGAGGAACAGGACGCGGTCGGCCCAGGCGGCGGCCGTCGGGTCGTGGGTGACCATGACGACGGTTGCACCGAGGTCGTCAACGGCCTGACGGAGGAGGGCGAGCACCTCGGTGGCGGTGCGGGTGTCGAGGGCGCCGGTGGGCTCGTCCGCGAACACCACGTGGGGGCGGGTGACCAGGGCGCGGGCGATGGCCACGCGCTGCTGTTGTCCGCCGGAGAGCTGGCCCGGGCGGCGGCGGGCCAGGCCGTCCAGGCCTACCTGGGCGAGGACCTCGGCCGCGCGGTGGCGGTCGGGGCGGTGGCCTGCGAGGCGCATGGGTAGGACGACGTTCTGTTCGACGGTGAGGGATGGGAGCAGGTTGAAGGCTTGGAAGACGAAGCCGAGGCGTTCGCGGCGTAGGGCTGTGAGCTTGTTCTCGCTCATGCCGGTGATTTCTGTGCCGCCGAGGCGGACCGTTCCGCTGGTGGGGCGGTCGAGGCCTGCGGCGCACTGGAGGAAGGTGGACTTTCCGGAGCCGGAAGGGCCCATCACCGCGGTGTAGGTGCCGCGGGGGAGGGTGAGGTCTATGCCGCGTAGGGCGTGTACGGCGGAGGTGCCTCGGCCGTATCGCCGCCGGACGCTCCGCAGTTCTACGGCCCAGTCGGCATCCGGGCTCGGGCCGCTCCGTACGTTCTGCGGGGTCTTCTCGGCCCCATCGTCGTACCGCCTCTTCCGCAGGCCCATGCCGGGTCCGTCCTTCCGACTCGCCGATCTCTGTCGATGGCTCGACGCTACGGATTTGGTGGCGGCCTTCACCATGCGGTCGACCGCCGAGTTGGGGTGGGGGAAACCCCAGGTCGGCCCCGGGGGTATTTCGTCCGCGGCGGCGAGAGAGGTTCCTTTCCCCAGCCCCGCCCCTTCCCGAAACTGGGGGCTCCGCCCCCAGGCCCCCTGCCTCCCGCTGGAGGTCGCCTGCGGCGGGCGGGTGCAGCGCCTCCGGCGGGTGGGTGGGTTCAGGGGTGGGTGGGGCGCCCACTGCGGGTCGTTGGGTCCGCGCGCGCCCACCGCGGGTGGGTGGGGCGCCTACTGGGGTGGGGTGTTGGGATCGTGTGCGGCTGCGGGTTCGTTGTGGCTTGTCGCGCAGTTCCCCGCGCCCCTTAAGGGGCGCTCCCCCAGCCGAGATACTCACCAGGCGCCAGGCTCGCCAGCCACAACGAAACCGGCAGCTTCCCGCCGGTGGGAGGGGACGTGGGCCGGTGCGTCGTATGCCCGTCGCTTAGCTTCGGTCTGGGCACACCAGAACCCTGTATCAGCACCGGGTCGTATGCCCTGTTGGCGACGGGCTGACGCACCGGACCGCGGCCCCGCACCCACCACGCACCCCAGGGGCGCGGGGCTGTGTCAATTTGCGGCTCCGCCGCGTGGGCGCGACCAGCCACACACAACCCGCACCCGCCCAACCGCCGGAGGCACCCCGCGGGGAACTGCGCGAGCAACCACCACGCACCCGCACCCGCCCAACCGCCGGAGGCACCCCGCGGGGCTGGCGCGACCGGCCACGACGGCGCCGCAGCCGACAACGAACCCTATTCCGCCCAACCGCCGGAGGCACCCCGCGGGGCGGTGTCAATTTGCGGCTCCGCCGCGATGGGGGTCCCCCCGCTCGAGCGAATTCGAGAGTGGGGGAGCGACCAGCCACAACCGACCGTCAGCCGACAACGAACCCAACTGCCCACCCGCCGGAGGCGCCCGCTCAACCGCCGGACGCCTCCCGGCAGATCAGCAGCAAAGCCCTGTCATCGTTCACATCCCGCGCAACCGCCTCGATCAAATGCCACGCCGCCCCATGGAACCCCCCGGCCACATACCGGTCCGCCTCCCCGGTGAGCCGGTCGATCCCCTCCGCGATGTCCCGGTCTGACGTCTCGACCAAGCCGTCCGTGAACAGCATCAGAACGTCGCCAGGGCGCAACGTACCCTTCACGGGATCGAACTGAGCCCCGTCGTACACCCCGAGCAGCGGCCCCTCCGCCGACTTCTCCTCCCAGCGCCCGCTCCCCGCGCTGAGCTGCAGCCCAGGAGGATGCCCGGCCGAGAACAGTTCGTAGTCACCGGAGTCCAGGTCCAGGACAAGGTGGATCGATGTGGCGAACCCCTCGTCCCAGTCCTGCCGGAGCAGGTAGCCGTTCGCCGCGGGGAGGAAGGCGTGCGGCGGCAAGGACCCGAGCAGGCCCCCGAACGCCCCCGACAGAAGCAGCGCACGCGACCCCGCGTCCATGCCCTTGCCGGACACGTCCGTCAGGACGACCTCCAGCGTGCGCCCGCCATTCGTACGGGCGGCCACCACGAAGTCCCCCGAGAAGGACTGACCGCCGGCCGGCCGCAGGGCCATCTCACGGTGCCAACCCACCGGCAGCTTCGGCAACTTGCTCTGGACCCGGATCCGTTCCCGCAGGTCGAACAGCATGGTGCCGCCGCGCCGCCACGGCACGCCGACCCGGCTGCGGAACTGCGCGATGAGCAGGCCGAAGAAGCCGCAGGCGGCGACGACCAGCACGGTCCCCGGTGTCACCCGGGACGGTCCCTCCGTGTAGGGGCCGAGTTTCACGGACTCGATGATCAGGGCGGTGGCGGCGGCCGCGTACAGGCCGAGCAGGCTGGCCGGCCGCAGCACCAGCCCGCCGGCGACGATCGGGAGGACCAGCGCGGCCGGCGAGAACCAGACGGAGTTGACCAGTGTGGCGCACGTGATCACGGGAATGGTCAGCAGCAGACCGGCCAGCGCGACCCAGTCCGAGCCGTCCCCGCGGAAGTAGTCGACAGCGGATTTGCGCAGCCCTGTGCGGACCCGGTGCAGTTGCTTCTTGCACCGGGCCGTGAACGTGTCGGCTTCCGCGCGCCGCTCTCGTCCTGCTGCCATTGTTCGGGACCCTATCCATCGGACCAGGCACTTGGCACGGGAGGTCCCACTTGTCCCCCGTCCGAGAACCGAAGTCACAGAAACGTCCGATCCCCGAGGATCGCATGCCGCCGAGGGCGTCCCGCCCGGCCTGACGGAAATGCACCCGCTGGAAATCCACTCGCTGATCCCGGATTGCCCTGGTAGGCATGGCATATGAGCACTGACTTGCGCGTACTCCGGCCAGAAGAATGGGACAAGTGGTACGGAAAGCTGGTGCTCGCCTTCGGCGGAGTCGAGGAGCCTCCCGAGGAGCGCGCCCTGTGGAACGGCCTCACGGAGTTCGACCGCTTCATCGGGGCCTGGGACGGCGACGAGTGCGTGGGTACGGCGGGTGCGTTCAGCTTCCGTATGACCGTTCCCGGCGGCGCCCTGGTGAAGGCGGCAGGCATCACGATGGTGAGCGTCGCCGCGACGCACCGCCGCCGCGGGCTGCTGACGTCCATGAAGCGCAGGCAGCTGGACGACATCCGCTCCTGGGGCGAGCCGCTGGCCGTACTGACCGCCTCCGAGCCGGTGATATACGGCCGCTTCGGCTACGGCGCGGCGACCCAGCAGATGCGCGCGGAGATCGACACATCCCGGGTACGGCTGACGGTGCCGCCCGGCACCGACGACGTACGACTCCGCCTCGCCGAACCTGCTGCGGATGCCGTACGCGATGCGTGCGAGGCCGTCTACGCACGCCAAGTGCCCACCCGGCCCGGCATGCTGGCGCGGCTGCCCGGCTGGGAAGGGCTGCCGCTGCTCGACCCGCCGGCCGACCGGAAGGGCTCGTCGCCGCTGCAGTGCGTGCTCGCCGAGCGAATTGGGGGGCGCGAAGCGCCTTCGATTGAGGGTGGTGGTGGGCGACGGGAGGGAGAAGTGGTCGGCTACGCCCGGTACTTCAACAAGCCGGATTGGGACACCGCCGGCCCCAAGGGCACGATCGAGCTGCGCGATCTGGAGGCGCTGGACCCGGCCGCGTACGTGGCGCTGTGGCGGTTCCTGTTCGACATCGACCTGACGTCGACGGTGAAGACGTACAACCGGCCCGTCGACGACGCCTTGCTGCACCTCGTCTCCGACGTCCGGCGGTGCGCGCTCAACCTGCGGGACTCGCTGTACGTACGGCTCGTCGATGTCGGGGCCGCGCTCGAGGCACGTACATATCAGGCGCCCGTGGACGTCGTGTTCGAGGTCGAGGACGCCTTCTGCCCCTGGAACGAGGGGCGTTGGCGGCTCTCCGGTGACGCCAAGGGGGCGTCCTGCGAGCGGACCACCGACTCGGCCGATCTCGCCCTGTCCGTACGGGAGCTGGGGTCGGCCTATCTCGGTGGCGTGTCCCTGGCCTCACTCGCCGCGGCCGGGCGGGTACGGGAACTGCGCCAGGGAGCGCTCGCGGAGGCGTCGCTCGGCTTCTCCGCCGCCGTCGCACCCTGGCTGCCCCACGGCTTCTGAGCCGACCTGGAGTTCCCTATGCCTTTTGGCAGGTGGGGCACCAGAAGAGGTTGCGGGCGGCGAGACCGGCGGTGCGGATCTCGCCGCCACAGATGTGGCAGGGCAGATCGGCCCTGCGGTACACGTAGACCTCGCCGCCGTGGTCGTCCTTGCGCGGCGGGCGGCCCATCGCGTCCGGCTCGTGTTCTGGGCGGACCGTGTCGATGCGGTTGTTGCGGACGCCCTGGCGCATGAGGGTGACGAGGTCCGTCCACATCGCCTCCCACTCGGCCGGGGTGATGTCCTTGCCCGGCCGGTACGGGTCGATGCCGTGCCGGAAGAGGACTTCCGCGCGGTAGACGTTGCCTACGCCCGCGATGACCTTCTGGTCCATGAGGAGGGCGGCGATCGTCGTACGGCTGCGGGAGACGCGGGCGTACGCCTGTGCCGGGTCGGCGTCCTCGCGCAGCGGGTCCGGGCCCAGGCGGGCGTGGATCGCCTGCTTTTCCGTGTCCGTGATCAGGGTGCAGGTGGTGGGGCCGCGGAGGTCTGCGTACGCGGTGTCGTTGGTGAGGCGTAGGCGGATGGTTTCGGTGGGTGGGGGTGTGGGGGCTTCGCCGAGGGTGACCTTGCCGAAGAGGCCGAGGTGGATGTGGGTCCAGGCGTCGGTTTCGAACCGTAGGAAGAGGTGTTTGCCGTGGGCTTCGGCGGTGGTGAGCGCTGTCCTGTCCAGGAGGGCTGCGGCGTCGGTGAACTTGCCCTGGGGGCTTGTGACGTGGGCCGTCCGGCCGCCGAACCGGGTGAGGTAGTCCTTGGCCAGGCGGTGGATGGTGTGCCCTTCGGGCACGGGGGCCTCCTGTGCGTGTTCGTCCTGCGGTCGGGGCGGGATTCTTCCCCAACCCCGCCCCTTCCCGGCTGTAACAATTTGCGGCTCCGCCGCGTGGGGGGCTGCGCCCCAGGCCCCCGCCAGGGGGTGGTGGGGACACTGCGTGTCGCGGCTGCGGGTGCGTTGTGGGCGGTCGCGCCCACGCGGCGGAGCCGCATATTGACACAGCCCCGCGCCCCTGAAGGGGCGCAGCCCCCAGAGGGGTCCCAGGGGCGGAGCCCCTTGGTTTCGGGAAGGGGCGGGCTTGGGGAATGAAAACCCCTTACCCCTGCGGGTGGTGCGCCGGAATCTCCGGCATGACCCCCGCCGTCTCATACGCCGACAGCATGTCAATGCGCCGCACATGCCGCTCGTCGCCGGAGAACGGCGTGTTCAAGAACGTCTCGACGAACTTCGTCGCCTCGTCCCGCGAGTGCATCCGCGCCCCCACAGCCACCACATTCGCATCGTTGTGCTGCCGCCCCAGCGCCGCAGTCTCCTCGCTCCAGGCAAGCGCCGCCCGAACCCCCGCCACCTTGTTCGCCGCGATCTGCTCCCCGTTCCCCGACCCCCCGATCACAATGCCGAGCGATCCGGGGTCCCCCGCGGTACGCGAGGCCGCGCGGAGGCAGAACGGCGGGTAGTCGTCCTGGGCGTCGTAGATGAGAGGCCCGCAGTCGACGGGCTCATGCCCGGCCGCCTTGAGCCACTCGACGAGGTGGTTCTTGAGTTCAAAACCGGCATGATCGGAGCCGAGGTACACGCGCATGGTCCGAGTGTGACACGCGTGTTTCGGCCGGGCCTCCTCGGGTCGGGCCGGTCGAAGGCACCCCCACGTCAGGGCGACGGGGTCTGGCTCACCCCGGGTGAGGGCGGCGGACGCGAGGTGCCCGCGACCGTGGGCGCCGGGCTGGTGTCGGGCAGCTTCGTCTCACCACCAGGGCGTACCGCCGTGATGATCATGACGACGCCCACAGCAGCGGCGGCCACCAGAACGAGCACGGTGAGCAGCCGCGGCAACCACTCAGGCCCGTCGCTCTCCTCACCCGTCTCCCTCTCCTTCTCTGCGGGTGGCGCCGCAAGCACCCGCCCCAGGAACCGCACCACCTCCCCCACATCCGGCCGAGCCGCCGGATCCCGGGCCAGCAGCCTCCGCAGCAGCGGCGTCAACGGCCCATCGTCGGGCGGAAGTTGAGGCTCCTCGTACATCACCGCGGCCAATGTGGCGAGCGTCCCGGCACGTTCGAACGGGGAATGCCCGGTGAGGGCGGTGCAGAGCGTGGCGCCGAGGGACCACAGGTCGGAGGCCGGGCCCTGTGGGCGGCCGGAGATACGTTCCGGCGGGATGTACTCGGGGGAGCCGACGATGACTCCGGCCTGCGTCAGCCCCTGCGCGTCCTGGAGGGCGGCGATCCCGAAGTCGGTGAGGACGACCCTGCCGCCCGGCTCGAGCAGCACGTTGCCGGGCTTGATGTCGCGGTGCAAGACTCCGGCCGCGTGCACCGGGCGCAGCGCCTCGGCGAGGGCGAGGCCGATCCTGGCCGTCTCGCGTACGTCGAGCGGGCCGTGTTCGACGACGGTCCGGGCCAGCGAGGGGGCCTCGACGAGTTCCATGACGATCCAGAGCCGGTCGTCCTCCTCGGCCACGTCATAGACCCGTACGACATTGGGGTGGTCGATACGGGCACTGGCGCGGGCCTCGCGCAGCGCGCGCTCCCGCCGGACCTCGAGTTCCTCCGCTCCGGCGGTGTCGAGCCGCAGTTCCTTCACGGCGACCGGGCGGTCGAGCAGTTCGTCGGCCGCGCGCCAGACACGGCCCATGCCGCCCTGCCCGATGGGTTCGAGGAGCCGGTACCGGTTCACGACGCAGAACATGCAGGTACACCCCCAACCTCCCTCTAGGTTGTGATATTTTCCTTGCGTCCCGCAAGGGACCGGTTCGGGCTGGACCGCAACCCTCGGGTTGGAAGCCCCCCTCCTTCAAGAGGGGGAGCGGAGTCACGACAGCACAATCCGGGCGGGTGTGTGTGACACGAGACCGGAACCCAAGAAGCCCCCGCGGCCTTTACGGACGCGGGGGCTTGGGCTGTCTCCTCACCCCTACCGGTTCACGAACTTCCAAGCGGTAGGCAGCAGCCCCATCGCCAGCGCCGCCTTGAACGCGTCGCCTATAAGGAAGGGCGTGAACCCGGCGGCAACAGCCTCCGTGGGGCTCAACATCGTGGCGGCGGAGAGATAGGGGACGCCGATCGCGTAGATGACGGCCGAACCGAGCAGCATCGTGCCGGCCATGCGCACCACCGAGCGGTCGGCGCCGCGGCGGGCCAGGGCGCCGACGAGTGCGGCCGCGAGCATCATGCCGACGATGTAACCGAAGGTCGGGGAGAGGCCGTGGCTGCCGTCTGCGAACCAGGGAACGCCGGCCAGGCCGACCAGCGCGTACAGAGCGAGTGACAGGAAGCCGCGTCCCGCGCCGAGCGCGGTGCCGACGAGGAGGGCCGCGAAGGTCTGCCCGGTCACCGGCACCGGCGAGCCTGGTACGGGCACGGCGAGCTGGGCGGCGAACCCGGTGAGCGCGGCGCCGCCGGCCACGAGCGCGATGTCGCGGACGCGGGACGCGGGGAGCAGGTCGGCAAGGACCTTGCCCGGGAGGGCGTTGGCGGCAGCGGTGCTCATGGGGACTCCGGCGGTGAGGGAGCGGGCGGTTCCGAACACCGCGACGCTATCCCAGCCCCCTCGGCCCGATCACCAGCAGCGCTCGACAAACCACGGAGCGCACGCTTGGTGCGCTCCATACAAAGAGAGATTGGTACACCCGGAGCGGCGTGACCCTGGTCACTGAGGTACGGCGGCTTTACCCACAAGGACGAGACCGGCGCGGACTGTTGGATCTCGCCAATCCTTCTCACCGCCCCCTCCCCTTGACTCCTCTTGCTGTTAATCTGCACTTGCAAGATACTTGCAATAAAACTTCGGAGGGGACGACCCACCATGCCCGTCTACACGCTCCCTGAGCTGCCGTACGACTACTCCGCGCTCGCGCCCGTGATCAGCCCCGAGATCATCGAGTTGCACCACGACAAGCACCACGCGGCGTATGTGAAGGGGGCGAACGACACCCTGGAGCAGCTCGCGGAGGCGCGGGACAAGGAGTCGTGGGGGTCGATCAACGGGCTGGAGAAGAACCTGGCCTTTCACCTCTCCGGCCATGTTCTGCACAGCATCTACTGGCACAACATGACCGGTGAGGGCGGTGGCGAGCCGCTCGCCGCGGACGGTGTGGGCGAGCTTGCCGACGCGATCATCGAGTCGTTCGGGTCCTTCGCCGGGTTCAAGGCCCAACTGACCAAGGCTGCCGCGACCACGCAGGGCTCCGGCTGGGGCGTTCTCGCGTACGAGCCGCTCAGTGGGCGCCTCGTCGTCGAGCAGGTCTACGACCACCAGGGCAACGTCGGCCAGGGCTCCACCCCGATCCTGGTCTTCGACGCCTGGGAGCACGCCTTCTACCTCCAGTACAAGAACCAGAAGGTCGACTTCATCGAGGCCATGTGGCAGGTCGTCAACTGGCAGGACGTGGCTCGGCGTTACGCCGCCGCGAAGTCCCGTACGGATGTTTTGCTGCTCGCCCCTTGAGGGCAGTCTGAAGCGTCCTGCCTCGTGATCGTCTTCTCACCTTTCACGCGGGCGGGCGGATAGAAGAAAGCCCCCGCGAGGACGTGACTCGCGGGGGTTTTCCGTGCGCCCCATCAGGTGATTCAGTCGTCGGTGTCCAGCCTGAAGTGGAAGATGCCCCAGGTGAGGTGCTCCTCGCGGCCGCCGTCGATCCAGTGGCCGAGGCCCTTCTTCATCTGGGCCAGGTAGTCGTGGCTGATCTTTCTGGCCAGTCCTTCGGACTCTTGGCGGGCAGTCTCCTCCAGGACCCGCGTGTAGTGGTTCACCAGCTGTTCGCGGTGTTCTTCGAAGCCGCCGTCTACCGGGGTGAATCCGAGGCGGTTCAGCTCACGCATGTAGAAGGCCGGCGAGCCCATGTCGTCCAGGTGGATGCGGTCGAGGATCGGCTGCAGTACGTCGGCGGAGCCGCCGTCCGCCGTCGCCATCGGGTCGGTGAAGATGAGGTGGCCGCCGGGGCGCAGGACGCGGGCGATCTCCTCGAGGACCTGGACGCGGTTGCCGCTGTGCAGGAAGGCGTCCTGGGACCAGACGACGTCGACCTGGCCGTCCGGATACGGAATGTCCTCGAAGGATCCGTCCACGACCTCGATCCGGTCGGTGAGCGCGCGGGCCGCGTTCAGCTCCTTGTGGCGCTGGTTCTCCACCTCGCTGAGGTTGAGGGCGATGACCCGGCAGTCGTACGTCCCGGCCAGGTACCGTGCCGAGCCGCCGTACCCCGAGCCGAGGTCGAGCACCACGGAGTCCCGGGTCAGTTCCAGCTTCGACGCCATCCGCTCCACGGTGCGCCGGCTGGCGTCCGCGATGGGTTCCGCGGGGCTTTCGTAGAGGCCGATGTGGATGTCCTCGCCGCCCCACACCGTGGCGTAGAAGGTGTCGGCGTCGGGTGAGTTGTAGTAGCTGCGGGCGGTGCTGACCGCGCCCTTGTACCGGCCCTCCTTCTCCTGCGGGTCGTCCATCCGGTACTCCTTCTCCGCCACATGGATGAAGAAGTCCGGCTGTTCGCCCCGGTAGGTGTGCTGGAAGTCGCCGTAGGTCTGGACGCGCTGGAAACCCACCTCGGACATCAGGCGGCGGGTGTAGTCCTTGCGCAGCGGGAACATGTTGAGGTGGTACACGGAGTCGTCGGGGAAGTGGTACCGCATGCGGCACAGGCCCTCGTCGACGTACTCCGGCTCGACGGTGACGTCCTCGCCGCAGTAGTAGTACGTGTGCTTGCTGGTGTATCCGTCGTCCAGGATCGCGTCGTAATTGCGCTGGTCGAGGACGAGAATTCCGTCGTGTTTGAGCATCGCGTAGAACTCGGCGAGCGCCTTGCGCCGGTCGCGTTCCGAGAAGAGATGCGTGAAGGAGTTGCCGAGGCAGACGATGGCGTCGTACTCACCGTGGACGTCTCTGTTGAGCCAGCGCCAGTCGGCCTGGACGACGCGCAGGATGTGTCCGCCCTGCTTGGTGCCGTTCTCGAAGGCCATGGCCAGCATGTCCGCGCTGCCGTCCGCGCTCACGGTGTCGAATCCGGCCGCCAGCAGCCGTACGGAGTGGAATCCGGTGCCCGTCGCGACGTCGAGCACGCTCTTCACGCCCCACTTGCGCAGCAGGTCGATGAAGAAGTTTCCTTCGCTGTCCGCCCGTTTTTCCCAGTCGATGAGCGAGTCCCATTTCTCGACAAAGCTGGGAACGTATTCCTCTGTGTAGTGACCGGTTTCGCGTACTTCGACAGGGTTGTCGCCGAACTCTTGAGCCGGTTGCACGATGATGGGAACTCCTTCAGTCATCGGGAGTCATGCTCTGCAGATCGCTATCCGATGTCGTGGAGCTCATGCCTCCAAAGTTCGTATACAGTCGCGTAGTTGATGCTGATAGCGGCTTTGGCCAGCGTTTTTGTCACTTCAAGATTCTTTGGGCGGCGGGGGTCGCGGATACGGCTCGTTGTACGCGCCTGCAACCCGTGGTGAACGTGGATCCAACCGTCCTCTTCGGGGGGTTTGCCCCAGCCCGGAGGTCCACCGATCGGTGGACGGCAAGTTCCACCGAGTACCTCTGTCTGCCAACTGCCCTGCTCAGCAACGCTTTTGGGCATGAACTCATTTACTGTGCGCATGGCTCGCTGGAGTGCCTTGCACCCATGGCGGGCGATCATCGGTTGGCTGGTGTTCGTGGTGTTGTGCGTGGGCATCGGCAGTGCTGTCGGGCTCAACAGCGCGAAAACCGCCGATTATCGGGTGGGTGAGGCCGGCCGGGCCGAAGCGATGGCGGCCGAGGGGCAGTTGGAGCGCAGGTCCACCGAGCAGGTGATGATCTCCGCCCGGTCCGGCGCCGGTCTCGACGGGGGCGCCGCCGAAGCCTCCGCGAAGGCCGCCGCGGCGGATCTCACCGCCCGGATGGAGCGGCTGCCCGAGGTCGAGAGCGTCGCCGATCCGCTGCTGTCGAAGGACGGCCGGATCCTCATGGTCGAAGTGGCCGTGAAGGGCGAGGAGCGCGACGCGAAGGACAAGGTCGACGCGCTGGTCGCGCAGACCGAGGCCGTACAGAAGGCGAACCCCGCGCTGCTCCTGGAGGAGACCGGAAGTCCCTCCATCAGCAAGGGAGTCGACAAGCAGCGCGGCGAGGATCTGGCGCTCTCCGAGGCGATCACCCTGCCGGTCACCTTGATCACGCTGTTGATCGTGTTCGGTTCGGTGACCATGGCCGGGGTGCCGCTGCTGCTCGCGCTGTCGTCGATCGCGGCGGCCGTCGGGCTTTCGATGGTGGTCTCGCACCTCTCCCCCGACACCGGGGTCGGGACCAACATCATCCTGATGATCGGGCTCGCGGTCGGCGTCGACTACACGCTCTTCTATCTCAAGCGGGAGCGGGAGGAACGGGCCCGGTCCGGCGGGCGGTTGAGTTCCGAGGCGCTGGTGGAGCTGGCCGCGGCGACCTCGGGGCGGGCGGTCGTGGTGTCCGGGATGGCGGTCGTGGTGTCCACGGCGACGCTGTTCCTGGCCGCCGACGTGATCTTCACCTCGCTGGCCACCGGCACCATCGTGGTCGTCCTGGTGGCGGTGCTCAGCTCCCTGACCGTACTGCCCGCGCTGCTGGTCAAGCTCGGTAAGCGGGCCGAACGCAAGGCGCGGCGCCGTGCCGAGCACGGCAAGCCCGCGCGGCGGATACGCGGCGAGGGCGGCGGCCGGGTGTGGGCCGCGCTGCTGCGGCCCGCGACCCGGCATCCGGTGGCCACCCTGTGCGTCTCGGTGCTCGCCATGCTCGCGCTCGCCGCACCACTGGGCGGGCTGAAGATCACCGAGATGAGCCGGGACACCCACTCGCGTGAGATCCCCGCCATGCAGGTGTACGACCGCCTCAACGAGGCCTTCCCCGAGCAGCGGGTGACCCACGACATCGTCGTACGCGCCGATGCCGCACGCTCCGGCGAGGTCACCGCGTCCCTGGAGGAACTGGCTCAACTCGCCGACGAAGACCCGCTGTTCACCGGCGAGTCCCGGGTACGTACCTCCGACGAGACATCCGACGGCCGGCGGATCAGCGTGCTGGAGCTGGACGTGCCGCATCTCGGCAACTCGGACGAGGCGTACGACTCCCTGGACCACCTGCGGGACGAGTACGTGCCCGCGACGGTCGGCCGGATCGCGGGCGCCGAGTCCGGCGTGAGCGGCGACGTCGCCCGTTACGCCGACTATCCCGCGCACCAGAACAGCAAACTGCCCCTGGTTCTCGGCGCGTTGCTCCTGGTGACCTTCGCGATGACCCTGTACGCGTTCCGTTCCGTGGTGCTCGGCCTGCTCGGTGTCGTACTGAACCTGCTGTCGGCCGCGGCGGCGCTCGGGCTGCTCGTCCTGGTCTTCCAGGGCAGTTGGGCCGAGGGGCTGCTGAACTTCGACTCCACCGGGTCGATCGGGTCGCGGGTGCCGCTGTTCCTGTTCGTGATCCTCTTCGGGCTGTCCATGGACTACCAGGTGTTCGTGGTGAGCCGGATCAGGGAGGCGGTGCTGGCCGGCGTGCCGACGCGGCAGGCGGTTTTTGACGGGATTCGCAGCTCGGCGGGTGTGGTGACCAGTGCGGCGGTGGTCATGATGACGGTCTTCGTGAGCTTCGTCTTCCTGCACATCATCGAGTTGAAGCAGATCGGCTTCGTCCTCGCGGCGGCCGTACTGCTGGACGCCTTCATCATCCGGATCCTGATCCTGCCGGCGGTGATGCTGCTGCTCGGCGAGGCGAGCTGGTGGCCTTCGCGCGGGGTGCGGCGGCAGGCAGTGTCCGAGCGGCAAGAGGCCGCCAAGTCGGCGGTGGCAGACGTACGTTGACTGGTATGACCACCCCAGCTTCTCCCGCCGGGAGTCCCGCCGAGCAGGTCACCGACCCGTTCTGGGCCGCCACGCTGCGCCGCTGGAACGCGGTGTCCTGGCTGCTGTTCGTGGCCTTGGCAATCGGGCTCGCCGCCCTCGACCGGCCCGGCGGGAGCAAGTACTGGGCGCTCGGGCTGCTCGGGTTCCTGATGCTCTGCTACGCGGTGGTCGACCGGTTCCCGGGCAATCCCGTACTGCGCCCGCACACGTATCTCCTCGTGCTGGTCGCCACGCTGGGTGTGTTCGCGTATCTGCGCGGCTCCTTCGGGTCGCTGTTCATGGTGACGCTGCCGCACTTCTGGATGTTCGGGCGTACGCCGCGGGCCTCGGTCGGGTTTCTGGGGCTGGCCACCGGGGCGACGCTGGCGGGCAGTTGGTTCCGGCTCGGCCCGTCGATGAAGTTCTTCGGCGAGACGCTGGTCCCCGTCGTGATCGTGGTGGCCGTCGGGATGCTGGTCGGGCTGTGGGTGCACTCGGTGGTCGCCCAGAGTCATGAACGGGCCCGGCTGATCACAGAGTTGGAACAGGCACAGTCCGAGCTGTCCGAGGCGCATCAGCGTCAGGGGGCAGCCGATGAGAGGGAACGGATGGCACGCGACATCCATGACACGCTCGCCCAGGGCTTCGCCTCGATCATCGCGCTCGCGGAGGCGGCGCGGGCGGGCCTCGACAGCGATCCGGCGCGCAGCGCACAGCAGTTGCGGTCGATCGAGTCCACCGCGCGCGAAAACCTCGCCGAGGCGCGGGAGCTGGTCGGCTCCGCGCAGCGGGGCGGGCAGGTGGCGGCGGGTTCGGTGGCCCACACGCTGCGCCGGACGCTGGACCGGTTCGCGGAGGACACCGGGCTCGCGGTGGACGCGGAGCTGGCGGACATCGAGTGCGACCAGCCGACGCGGATCGCGCTGCTGCGCTGTACGCAGGAGTCGCTGGCCAATGTGCGCAAGCACGCGCGGGCATCGACGGTCGGAGTCGTACTGGCTCGGCAGCCGTACGGGGTGGAGCTGGAGATCACGGACGACGGGGCGGGTTTCGTCGTGGGCGACTCGTCGGGGTTCGGGCTCGACGGGATGCGCAAACGGCTGGCGGAGTTGGGCGGGGAGCTCCGGGTGACGAGTTCGGTGGGGGACGGTACGCGCGTACTGGCGATGATTCCGATGGACGGGGACGACGGTGAGTCTGAGTCCCGTACGGCCGAGTTCGGTGAGGAGTTGACATGACCGGCGGTGGAAAGCTGCGGATCATCGTCGTGGACGATCACACGGTGATGCGGGCCGGTGTGGTGGCCCTGCTGGCCGCCGAGCCCAGTATCGAGATCCTCGGCGAGGCGGGCGACGGGCGGGCGGCGCTGGAACTCGTCGCCGCGTACGAGCCCGATGTGGCCCTGGTGGATCTGCGGATGCCCGTACTGGACGGGGTGGCGACGACCACGGAGATCGTGGCCGCGCACCCGCGCACCCGGGTGCTGATCCTCACCACCTATGACACCGACGCGGAGATCGAGCGCGGTGTCGAGGCGGGCGCCATCGGCTACCTCCTGAAGGACGCCACCCGCGAGCAACTCGTCGACGCGATCCACGCGGCGTCGCGCGGCGAAACGGTCCTCGCCCCTCGGGTCGCGGAAAAACTGGTCGCCCGTATGCGCCGCCCCGCCCACGCTCCGCTCACCGCCCGCGAGCGAGACGTCCTCAACGCCGTGGCCGACGGCCTCACCAACGCCGAGATCGGCTCACGTCTGGTCATCGCCGAGGCCACGGTCAAGACCCACCTCCTGCGGCTGTTCGCGAAGCTGGACGTGAACGATCGGACTCGGGCGGTGGTGGTGGCGATGGAGCGGGGGTTGCTGCGGAGGCCGTCGTAAACGAGTTACGGATACGGGCGACCCCCGCGAGGACGTGACTCGCGGGGGTCGCCTCGCCCGAGGGAGACCTCAGGCGTCAGAGGTTGCTGAAGTCCGGCCCCTTCGTCCGCGTGCGCTTGATCTCGTAGAAGCCGGGGACCGAGGCGACGGCGAGGGTGCCGTCCCAGAGGCGGGCGGCCTCCTCGCCCTTGGGGGCGGGGGTGACGACCGGGCCGAAGAAGGCGATCTGCTCGCCGTCGGCGCCGGGGACGGCGATGACCGGGGTGCCGACCTCCTGGCCGACCTTGTCGATGCCCTCCTTGTGGGAGGCGCGCAGCTCGGCGTCGAACTCGAAGTCCTCCTGGTCGGCGTAGTCGATGAGGTCGGCGGGCAGGCCGACGTCGGCGAGGGCGCCGGCGATCGCCTCGACGGTCGGGCCCTCGTCGTTGTTGTGGATGCGGGTGCCGAGGGCGGTGTAGAGGGGGCCGAGGATGTCGGCGCCGTGCTTCTGCCAGGCCGCGGTCACCACGCGTACCGGCTTCCACGCCTTGGTCGCGAGCATCTCCCGGTACTCCTCGGGCAGCTCGTCGATCTTGTCCTCGTTCAGCACCGCGAGGCTCATGATGTGCCAGCGGACCTCGATGTCGCGGACTTTCTCCACCTCAAGGACCCAGCGCGAGGTCATCCACGCCCAGGGACACAGTGGGTCGAACCAGAAGTCGACGGGGGTCTTGGCGGAGCTCGTTGCGGCCTCGGACATGGCTCTCCTCGAAAACGCGGTCATGACGGGTGACAAGTACAGGGGACGGCTGAGCCTGTTCTTGAACCCGCAACCACCCCCTTCCCCGTCCTATTCCCTGATGCCCGTTGTCAGTGCCCCATGCGAGGATCAATGCAGTTCGAAGGAGTCATGCCGCCAGTCATGCAGTGACAAGGGAGTGCCGCCAGTGCCCGGTGAGAATCTGTCCCGCGACGAGGCCCGCGAGCGGGCCGCCCTGCTGTCCGTCGACGGGTACGAGGTGTCGCTCGACCTGCGCTCCGCCGTGGGCGGCACGGACGCTGGGCCGCGGACGTTCCGTTCGGTGACGACCATCCGCTTCCGCTGCGCCGAGCCGGGCGCCACGAGCTTCGCGGACCTGATCGCGCCGAGCGTCACCGCCGTCTCCCTCAACGGCAAGGATCTCGATCCGGGCGCGGTCTTCGACGGTTCCCGCATCCTCCTGGAGGACCTCGGCGACGACAACGAACTCGTGGTCGACGCCCAGTGCGCCTACAGCCGCACGGGCGAGGGCCTGCACCGTTTCGTCGACCCCGAGGACGGCGAGGTCTACCTCTACACGCAGTACGAACCGGCCGACTCCCGCCGCGTCTTCGCCAACTTCGAGCAGCCGGACCTCAAGGCCCCCTTCCGGTTCGAAGTCCGGGCCCCCGAGGGCTGGGTCGCGTGGAGCAACGGCGTGGGTGAACTGCACGACGGGGTATGGCGGTTCGCAGAGACGCGGCCCATCTCGACGTACATCACGGCGATCGTCGCCGGCCCGTACCACTATGTGACGGACCACTACTCCCGCACCTTCGACGACGGTACGACGCTGGAGATCCCCCTCGGCGCCCTGTGCCGCAAGGGCCTCGCCAGGCACTTCGACGCCGACGACGTGTTCCTGGTGACCAAGCAGGGGCTCGACTTCTTCCACGACCACTTCGACTACCCGTACCCGTTCGGGAAGTACGACCAGGCGTTCGTGCCGGAGTACAACCTGGGCGCGATGGAGAACCCGGGCTGTGTGACGTTCCGCGAGGAGTTCATCTTCCGCGGCAAGGTGACACAGGCGTCGTACGAGCGGCGGGCGAACGTCATCCTGCACGAGATGGCGCATATGTGGTTCGGCGACCTGGTCACCATGGAGTGGTGGGACGACCTGTGGCTCAAGGAGTCCTTCGCGGACTTCATGGGCTCCTTCTCCATGGTCGAGGCGACCCGGTTCACCAACGGCTGGATCACCTTCGCCAACAACCGCAAGTCCTGGGCGTACCGCGCAGATCAGCTGCCCTCCACGCACCCGATCACGGCCGACATCCGTGACCTGGAGGACGCCAAGCTGAACTTCGACGGGATCACGTACGCCAAGGGGGCGTCGGTTCTCAAGCAGTTGGTGGCGTACGTCGGGCGGGACGCCTTCCTGGAGGGCGCGCGGCGCTACTTCAAGCGGAACGCGTACGGGAACACGCGGCTCGGGGACCTGTTGTCTGTCCTGGAGGAGACGAGCGGGCGTGACATGGCCGCCTGGTCGCGGGCCTGGCTGCAGACGGCCGGTGTCAACTCCCTTATGCCGCAGGTGTTGTTGAGCACCGAGGGGCGGATCGATGAGCTCTCGATCCTCCAGGAGGCCACTGTGACTGCCCCGGCGGACCATCCTGAACTGCGGCCGCACCGGGTGGCGGTGGGCCTGTACCGGCGGTCTGGCGAGGGTGCGCTGGAGCGGTACGCGCGCGCGGAGGTGGACGTCGACGGGCCGCGTACGGTCGTGGCGGAGCTGGCCGGGGCCGAGGCTCCCGAGCTGGTGCTGGTGAACGACGACGACCTGACGTACTGCAAGATCCGTTTCGACGAGGGCTCGCTGGCGACGCTGCGGGAGCGGCTCGGTGAGATGAGCGATCCGCTGGCGCGTGCGCTGTGCTGGTCGGCGTTGTGGAACCTGACGCGGGACGCCCTGATGCCGGCCCGGGACTTCATCGACCTCGTCCTGCGTTTCGCGGGCCGCGAGTCCGACATCGGTGTGCTCCAGATGCTGCACGCGTGGGCGAACTCCGCGCTCACGCATTACGCGGCTCCTGAATGGCGGTACGTCGGCGGGCAGTTGCTCGCGGAGGGTGCGCTGCGGGAGCTGCGGGCGGCCGAACCGGGCAGCCAGCATCAGCTGACGTGGGCCCGGTTCTTCGCGGCGGTCGCATCGAGTGAGGCCGAACTGGGGCTGTTGCGGGGCCTGTTGGAGGGTACCGACAAGATCGAAGGGCTGGGGGTGGACCAGGAGCTGCGCTGGGCGTTCCTGGATCCGCTGGCCTCGCACGGGGTCGCTGACGAGGGTGTGCTTGCCGCGGAGCTCGCCCGTGACGACACGGCTTCGGGGAAGCGGCATCAGGTTCGGTGCCTTGCGGCGCGGCCGTCCGCCGCGGTGAAGGCCCAGGCGTGGGCGGCCGTTGTCGAGTCGGACAAGCTGTCCAATGCGCTGGTGGAGGCGACGATCGCGGGGTTTGCGCAGCCGTCGCAGCGGGGGCTTGGGGCGCCTTATGTCGCCAAGTACTTCGATGCGATCGAGCGCGTCTGGGAAGAGCGGTCCATCCAGATCGCGATGGATGTGGTCAAGGGCCTGTTTCCGTCCTTGCAGGACTCGGAGGCGACGCTGGCTGCGACGGATGCGTGGCTCTCCGAGCATGGGGCGGCGGCTCCGGCGCTGCGGCGGCTTGTGCTTGAGGCTCGGGATGACTTGGCGCGGGCGTTGCGTGCGCAGGCTTGTGACTTGGCCGCCGCCGGGTAGGGGTTCGCCCTCGGGGCACCGGGAGCCGTCAACAGGTGTTGACAGGCATAACAGTTACGGAATGCTGGTAATCGGAGCCGTAACCCCCATACGGACCAGGGGGTTTCGGTCGTCGAACGCTTGCACTTTAGGGCTGGGGTGTCCGGGTTATTCGACGGGGATGTAACAGCGGTTAATGGGCCGGGCGGGTGCGGGAGATTCGGGGGCATGAACCACAACACCCCTCTTTCCCCCCGTCCCTTGAGCCACCTGTCCGACGCCCGGCGGCGCGTACTGACCAACGCGCAGCTGAGGGCGCACGGCGTGACCAACGCCGAGATCAACGAGCAGTGCCGGCCGGGTGGCGCCTGGCAGCAGTTCCTGCCCGGTGTCTGTCTGCTGCACCCCGGCCCGCCCACCGGTGAGGAGCGGCTGCACGCGGTCCTGATGTACGCGACCCGCTCAGCGTTCCGTGAGCCGCCCCTGAGAGCGCAGGGCATCCCGACTCAACCGGCCGCCGCCGGGCCCGGCGCGCAGGAACCGCCCGCACCGCAGCGGTACCCCGACGCGATGATCACCGGCCTTGCGGCCCTCACGCTGTACGGCTTCTCCTCCGCGCCCTCGCTGCTGTCGCTGGACCGCATCGATGTCCTCGTACCGCGTCTGCGCCGGCTCCGCTCGACGGGCTGCGCACGTATCGTCCGGGCGCCCGCGCTGCCGAAGCCCGAGGAGGTCACCGGGCTCCCGGTGGCACCCGTTCCGCGCGCGCTGGCCGACGCCGTCGCCGAGCTCTCGGAGGCGGGCACCGTACGGCGTCTGCTGACCGAGGCGGTACGCGGCGGCCACTGTGAACCGGGCGCCGTCGTACGGGAGTTGAGCCAGGCCCGGCTGCTGAACCGGCCGCACGTCGTGGACGCCGTCGACACCCTGCTCGCCGAGGGCCGGGCCATCGCCGAGGACCACCTGTATCGCATGGTCCGCGAACACGGCCTGCCCGACCCCGTCTGGAACGTGGACCTGTGCCTGCCCGGCGGCCCGCACCTGGGCGGCCTCGACGCGTACTGGCCCGAACAGGCCGTGGCCCTCGAACTGGACACCCGGGCTCCCCGCCAGGACGACGACGCGCTGTGGTCGGAGTACGCCCGTAAGCGCGAGCACCTGGAGCGGCTCGGTATCACCGTCGTCCACCTCACCCCGCGGAAGCTGCGCGATGCGCTGGACCAGCAGGCGGCCGTCGTACGGACCGCGCTGATGGCGGCGTGCGACCGCGATCCGTCGGCGTATGTGGTGGTGCTGCCCCGGTGACCTGTGGGGGCCACCGGCCACAGCCACTGGCCACGGTCACCGGCCACCCCCTGGGCATCTGGTGGCCCCCACATCACGGTCGGCCGGTCACTCAGTCACCTGCTGGCCGGTCACTCGGTCATCATCACCGCCGACCGGTCACTCCGGTCGGCCAGTCCCATCACTGAGTCCGCTCGCTCAGGCCCATCACCCAGTCCGCTCGCTCAGTCGACGATGGCCCCGCAGGAGATGTTCACGTCCGTCGCGGTGAGCGTGCGCGCCCGGTCTGAGGCCACGAAGGCAGCCACGTCGCCCACATCCGCGAGGGTCGCGGCACGGCCGAGCTGGGTCTCCATGACGAGGCTCTCGGTGATCTCCTCCTTGCCGGGGAACCCATCGGGGATGCTCTCCGGCACACCGCCCGACTTCAGGGTGACCACACGGATGCCGTGTGGACCCAGCTCGACGGCCCACTGACGCCGCAGCCCCTCGAGCGCGTCCAGGGCGATCTTGAAGCCGCCGAGGCCGGGCATCGTCTGCGTACCGCCGCCCCCGAAGGCGAGGATGACCCCCGAGCCGCGGGCGGTCATGTGCCGGGCCGCCGCCCGGGTCGTCAGGAACTGCGAGTGCATCGCGTGCGTGATCGGCTGCAGAAAGTCCGCCACCGAGATCTCCATCAGCGGCTGCTGCACATCGCCGACGCCGATGGCGTTGAACGAGACATCGATCCGCCCGGCCCGCGCGGCCACGCTGTCGACGAAGTCGTCCACCGCCGCCTCGTCCAGGGCATCGACCACAGCCGTATCCGCGGTACCGCCTGCACCGCGAATATCCCCGGCGACCGACTCGAGCGACGCCGCCGTACGCCCGGCGAGAAAAACCCGCGCCCCCTCCCGGGCAAAGGCCCGGGCCGCCGCCCCACCGATGGAACCGCCGGCCCCGTACACCACGGCGGCCTTCTCCCTCAGCAACATGATCGAACTCCGTTCTCTCCTGATCGACTACAGGCTTACCGGCTTACCGGCTGCCGACCGAAGCCGGCAGATCCAGCTCACACCGGGTACGTCGGAGCCGCTCGCCGGATTTCGACACGTACAGGCAAGGCGGTTTTCGGTCACCGGTCGGCGTCGAAGCGGAGCTGGGGAAGCCTCCGGTGGCGGGAGCGCGGGACGCGCCCTATGGGATCGGCGGCGGGGCGAGACGTCGGCGGTGGGCGGTGGCACCATGCGGAGGCGACAGAGCATGGGCGGGGGTGGGTGCGCCGTGAAGCGGGTGTTCGTGGGGCGGGGCGAGGAGCTCGCCGTGCTGGAGGGGGCGAGGGAGCGGGCGCGCGCCGGGCAGCCGCAGCGGGTGCTGGTGGAGGGCCCGGAGGGCATCGGTAAGACCGCGCTCGTACGGCGATTTCTCGCGGGAGTGCCGCATGTCCTGTACGCGGAGGGCGAGGACGCCGGGACCGGGCCGGCCTTCGGTGTGCTGGAGCAGCTCATCGGGCCCGGGCGCTGGACGGATCCTGGTTCCGCCGGCGCCGCGCTGGTGGACGCGCTCCAGGAGACGCTCCGGAAGGGCGGGGGCGTCGGCGAGGACGCGGTGACCGTCGTGGTGGACGACGCCCAGTGGGCCGGGTCGGCCTCGCTGCGTGCGCTCGGTTTCGCGGTGCGCAGGCTGCGTGCCGTACGGGTCCTGGTCGTCGTGGTGACCAGGGATATCGCCGACCCTCGTATCCCGGAGGGTCTGCGCCGGCTCTTCACGGCCGACGCCGCCGTCCGTATCCGGCTCGAAGGGCTGGAACCCGCCGCGCTCCGCGCTCTCGGCGATGCCCTGGGCCCCGTCCGGCTCACCGTCCGTGCCGCCGGCAGGCTGTGCGAGCACACCGGCGGCAACCCGCTGTACGCGCGGGCCCTGATGGAGCAGGAGGGGCCCGGACTGGTCGAGGCGCTCGAACGTACCGACATCACCCCGCCCGCCCCCAAGTCGTGCGTCGAGCTCGCCCTGGCCCGGCTCGGCTCGTGCACCGCTGAGGCGGAAGCGCTGGTGGCCGCCGCGAGCGCCCTCGGCCGGTGCTGCACCCTCGCCGACGCCGCCCGCCTCGCCGACCTCGCCGATCCGCTGCCCGCGCTCGAACAGGCCGTACGCACCGGGCTGTTGACCGAGCGGCAGGGCGACCCCGTCGTCCGCTTCCCGCACCCGATCGTGCAGGCCGCCGTCTACCACGGGCTCGGCCCGGCCCGCCGCCGCGCCCTGCACCACCGGGCCGCCTCGCTCAGCGGTGACGAGGAGACCGCCCTGCACCACCGGGCCTGCGCCGCGACCGGCCCCGCCCCGCAGCTCGCCGCCGAACTCGCGGCGCACGGACGCCGGTCGGCCGCCGAGGAGCGGTGGGAGAAGGCCGCGCGTCAACTGTCCGCGGCGGCCAGGCTGGCGCCCGACCGGGCGGCGTACGAGCAGTACACGCTGGAGTCCGTGGAGTGCAGGCTGCTCGCGGGGGACGTACCGGACAGCGCCGAACTCACCGAGCGCATCAGGGAGTTCACCGAGAGCGGCTGGCGCAGCTATCTGCTGGGACGGCTCTGCCCGGCCGCCCCGGACCGCGCCGAGGTGCTGCTGCGGGACGCCTGGCGGCGCTGCGACCCGGATGCCGACCGGGACGACCGGGTGCTCGCCGCCCGGATCGCGGGCCGGTTCGCGGCCCTGTACGGGAGCGTCGCGCGCGGCACGGAAGCCGCCAACTGGGCGCGCCTGGCCCTGCGCCTCGCACCGGAGGCGACCGCCACCGACACCGTCCGCTACCTGGCGCTCGCCGGTATGGCGACGAGCGGCGGCGCGGCCCACGCCCTCGGCGAACTGGGCCCGCTGCCCGACCCCGCCGTGGCGTCACCCGCCCAGCTCCAGGAACTCATGGGCCGCGGCACCCTAAAGGTGTTCACCGGCGATCTCACCGGTGCCCTGCGCGACCTGACCGGGGTCTTCGCGGCGACGCACGACCGGAAGTCGGCGCGGGCGGCTGCTGCGCCGCCGGCACCGGCGAGGCCCCCCGTCGACGGCCGGGCGTACTCGGCGTCCTTCCGTATCACGGCCGCGGGCGCGCTCGCCGCCGCCGAGTACCTGGCGGGCCGCTGGGACGACGTGCTCGCCCACTGCGAACTGGCCCTCTCGCTCGCCGACGACAGCGGCAGCGGCAGCGGCCGGCCGCATTCCACGCCGTACTGCCGGATGCTCGCCGCCCTCACCCACGCCGCCCGCGGCTCCTCCGCCGAGGCACACGCCCAGGTGCGCGGGATGCGCGAGGACACCGGTCCGGGCGGCGCATGCCCTGCCGTGTGGACGGCGCTTGCCGAGGCACACCTGGCGCGGACCCTTGGTCGTCCCGAGGACGTCGTCGGCGCCCTGGCCCCGCTGCTCCCGCCGAGCGAACAGGACACCTCCGGCTCCTTCGACGAGCCGGGCGCCGTGCCCTGGCCGGACCTTCTCGCCGACGCGTGGACCGAGCTCGGGGACCATCGACGGGCGGCTCAACTCCTCGGCCAGTACGAGGCTTTGGCCGTACGACGCGACCATCCGGCCGCGCTGATGCGGGCGGCCCGGAGCCGGGGCACCCTGGCGGCGGCCCGCGGGGACCCGGCCGCCGCCGAGAGCGCCTTCCGCTCGGCGCTGCGGCACGCCCACCGCGCCCAGGAGCCGTTCGGCCGCGCGCTGGTGCACCTCGCGTACGGGCAGTTCCTGCGCCGGGTGGCCAAGCGAACTCCGGCCGCGGAGCAGTTGCGTACGGCCCGGTGCCTGCTCGTACGACTCGACGCCCGGCCCGATCTGGCGTGCTGCGAACGGGAGTTGGCGGCCTGCGGCCTGGACACCCCCGCGCGCGGTACGGACGTCGCTCCCCTCAAGGCGGATGCCGCGCCGCTCACCGCGCAGGAGTTGGTGGTCGCCCGCCGGGTGGCGGCCGGGCTGACCAACCGCCAGGTGGCGCGGGAGCTGGTGATCAGTCCCAAGACCGTCGAGTTCCACCTGGGGCGGATCTACGCCAAGCTCGGCGTCGCCTCGCGCACCCGGCTCGCCGTGCTGCTGGCGGCGGGGAACGAGGCGGCGCTGCAGGGTCGTAACTGAGACTGCACTGGCGATGGGGGCGAAGAACATGCCCAGGGTCGTAACTGAGGCTGCCCGGGGCGGAATTGAGGCTTCCGGGGGAGGACTGGGGATTCTCCCGGGTCCTTCCCCAGGTCCGCCCCCGGCACCGTCGGCCTAGCGTCTGGCCTCGTGCCATCACAGGCCATCACAGGCCATCACAGGCCGCCGCAGGCCATCAGGGGCCGGGCCTCTCGGGGCCGGCCGGCCCTATGGCCATCTGGGGGAAGGATTCGCATGGCCAACACCACCGACAACAAAGAAATGATCGTCACCGGCATACCCAGCGCCAAGGTCAAAGCCATCGCCGAACGCGTCGCGCTGGAATTCCAGCTCGCCGCCGACAAGGTGGCCGCGCATCACGCGGAGCCCGGCAAGTACCCGATGCCGTCCGACGCCAGGAGCACCGAGCAGATACTCGCCCGGCGTTTCCGTACGCTGCCCGAAGCCCAGCAGAAGCAGGCCGCGGACCGGATCGCGGTGGAGCTGCGGGGCGGTGCGGCGCGTGCCAAGCGGCTCGGCGACCTCGCCAAGGTCGACCTCAAGTCGTCGTCCGGTGTCGACGAGCAGGTCCGTAAGACTCCGCTCCCGACGCGGATGAAGTTCCCTGTCGAGGAACTGCAGCGGATGTCCGACGCGCTGATCGGCCCGATGACAGCCCAGGAGGTGGCGTCCGCGGCGGCCTTCCCGGAACTGCGCAACCTGGAGCTGCGGATCCACCGGGTCAAGTGCGTGGACGAGACGAGCGAGATCGGCAAGGACGAGATCGACCTGGGCGGCACGTCCGTGGACGAGGACGGCGACACCAAGAAGGTCTCGGCGTTCCGGGTGCGCAGCTTCAGCACCGGGACCGTGCAGACGTACTCGCCGCCGAGGCGCTTCACCCACTTCAGCCTCACCGAGCAGAGCAAGGTCACGTTCCCCAAGACGTACTTCGTCACGCTGGTCCTCGCGGAGGTCGACTGGGGCGGCCTCGCCGACTTCCTCAACGAACTCCTCGACAAGGTGAAGGCCAAGGTCGCCGCGGCGCTCGCGGCCGCCATCGGCGGCGCGATCGGCTCCCCCGGCGGGCCCCTCGGCATCGCCATCGGGGTCGCGGTGGGCTTCGTGGTCGGCCTGGTCTTCGACTACCTCAAGGGCCTGTGGGGCGACGAGGTCTTCAAGCCGATCACGGTCAGCGCCACCATCTCGTCGCTGACCAGCCGCTTCCCCGGCGGCCAGGACAACAGCACGGACCGCACCCTCGACTTCAAGGGCCACGGCGGTCACTACCAGCTGAAGTACGACTGGCGAAAGTACAACTGACCACCTGAGGACGGGGGCAGAAAGAGGGCCGTCACCCGACTGTCCCGCCGGGTGACGGCCCTCCGGCGCACCACTGGCCGGGCGGGCCGATGGTGGCGGATTCAGACCCGCTGGGTGAGCGACGTCAGACTCGCTCCAGGGGCCGGTGCGGGCCACTGGGAAGCTCCGCCGCGATCGTGTCGCCGGGCCGCACCACGCCGCCCTCCTTCACGATGCTCATGATTCCGGACTTGCGCACGATGTTCCCGGCCTCATCACGGCCGACGACCTGCTTCAGCAGCCCGTCCTGGAAGTTGTCGATCTGCAGGCAGGGATTGCGCAGGCCGGTCACCTCCAGCACCGCACCATCGCCGATACGCAGCAGCGTGCCGACCGGCAGGCCGAGCAGATCGATGCCGCGGGTGGTGATGTTCTCACCGAGGTCACCGGGCACCACGTTGAATCCCTCCGCACCGACCTCGGCGAAGAGCTCTTCATGGATGAGATGAACCTGGCGCAGATTCGGCTGAGTCGGATCCTGCGCGACCCGCGAACGATGCTTGACCGTCACGCCGGCATGCACGTCACCCTCCACGCCGAACCCGGCCAGCAACGTGATGCTGTCCCGGTTCGGCTTGGTGAACGAGTACTCGCCGTTGCTGCTGACCGCCGTAACTATCCCGCTCGTCATCCCCGAAGCCCCCTCTTCAACGACCTGATCAGCCACGACCCTAACTCTTACGTCCCCTTACGTCGTGCCCGGCGATCATTGAGCCGTACCCGCCAACAGCCAGCGCCGTACGGGAACTTCGAGCAGTACGCGGTCCACGCCCGGTGTGTACGGGGCGGAGACATCCCAACCTCCGTACTTCACCCTGAAGGCATCCGTGATCTCCGCGGCGAACGATCCTCGGTGCAGCACCGCCTCTCCCTCGGCGACGACGGGAAGCCGGCCGTCCTCCAACGCCAGGGAGACCCGCGAGAACTTCTCGATATTGCGGACCTTGACCGAACCCACGTCCGTGCCGATCCACCAACTGCCCCGCAGGAAGACGAACCAGACCGGCGTCACATGGGGAGACCCGTCCGGCCGCACGGTGCACAGCCAGACGTTCTTCTCCAGTGCCAGTCGGTCGCGAACAGCCACAGGCAGAGACTCGGATTCACTCATACCCCCATCTCACCCGCACGCCCGCGAGAACGCCTCGGTCCGGCGGCCCAGACGCCTCGGACTTCCGCCCTACTCCCCCGGGGTCAGGCCGTGTCCGGTCGACATGAGCGAGTCGGATCCGATAACTCCGTAGCTCACGGAGCCACGGGAGCCCGGAATCGCCCGGACGACCACGCCGCCGGGTGCCACGCACGCCGCGAGCGCGGCAGTGGCAGGGAAATGTCTCGCCCTCCGGATGCAGCGGACCGTACCGTCGTCCCCATGAAGCTGCTCTCCGTCAATGTCGGCAGGCCCCGCCCCAACCCATGGAAGGGCCTCAGCGCGACAGGCATCGACAAGCGGCCCGTCGACGGCCCGGTCGCCGTCATCGCCCCCGGTCCCAAGGGCACCGGCGCAGTCGGTCTCGATGGCGACCGGGTCTACGACGTGAAGCACCACGGCGGCTCCGACCAGGCCGTCTACGCGTATGCCCGCGAGGATCTCGACGGATGGGAGACCAAGTTGGGCAGGCCGCTTGCCAACGGTGTCTTCGGGGAGAACCTCACGACCATCGGCCTCGACGTCAACGGCGCCCTGATCGGCGAGCGCTGGCGCATCGGGCCGGACGTCGTCCTGGAGGTGTCGTGCGCGCGGATCCCGTGCGCGACGTTCCAGGGCTGGCTGGAGCGTGACGGTTGGATCAAGCGGTTCACGCAGGCCGCGCTGCCGGGCGCGTATCTGCGCGTGATCGAGCCGGGGGACATCCGCGCTGCCGATCCGGTCGAGATCGTGCACCGCCCTGACCACGACGTGACCGTCGCGCTCGTCTTCCGTGCGATGACACGTGAACCGGAGCTGCTGCCCCGGCTGCTGGTCGCCGACGCGTTGCCGGAGGAGAGCAAGGATCTGGTCCGCAGGCGTACGACCGCATAGGTGACCGATTTCAGGGGGATCGTCGGCTGCCCCGGGCGGCTGCGTGCTTCCGGCCTGGGCTCCCAGCACTGACGCCGACAGCGGCGGAGACAACGGGCAGGCGACGGGTCGAGGGCTTGGGGGCTTGGGGGCTTGGGGGCTTGGGGGCTTGGGGGCTTGGGGGCTTGGGGGCTTGGGGGCTTGGGGGCTTGGGGGCTTGGGGGCTTGGGGGCTTGGGGGCTTGGGGGCTTGGGGGCAGGATGCTGACCGGGATTGTGATCGACGCGCTGGATGTCACGCGCCTGGACCGCTTCTGGCTGGACGCGACGCGGGGCCTAACGGGCGGCCTGCAATTGCGGTTCGTGCCGACCGCGAAGCCGAAGGCGGAGCTCAAGAACCGGCTCCACCTCGACCTGGCCGGGGGGCCGGACAGGGAGGCCGAGGTGGCGCGCCTGCTCACACTCGGTGCGACGCGGGTCGACATCGGCCAGGGAGATGTCCCGTGGGACGTGCTGGCCGATCCGGAGGGCAACGAGTTCTGCGTGCTGCGTCCCGGACACCCCGGCGTACTCGCCGACTCCGGCCTCGCCGCCATTTGCCTTGACGTCGCCGAGGAGGACCGCTACGCGCAGTGGGCCTTCTGGCAGTCCCAGGCCGACTGGCAGGTGGTCGAGTCCCACAACTGGGGTGTCCGGCTGCGCCGGAGGCCCACCAGCACGGTCTCGTTGGTGATGGGGCCACCTGCGGCGCCGAAGGCGGCGCGGAACAGGCTGCGGCTGGAAGTCACCCAACGTGACTGGGAATCCGGCGAATTCCTCGACCCCGGCGGAAACGAGTTCCACGTCACGGGCTGACCCCACCTTCCATGGAGTCAAGCCATGTCCGGTCGACATGACGGTCATGTCCACGGAGGAGGTGTGCGCTGCGGATGTGACACATCAGGGAGATCTGTAACGCCTTCGCGGAATTACCTGCCGGTGGGCCGCCGCCGTACACCACGTGCGCGGACGCGGCCGCCCCGCCACGTCCCTCATGTGCCTGACGTACGCAGCTTGGGTACAGCCAGCCGGGCTCGGACTGTCTTTCCGACCTCCGGCCGCAGGAACCACACGAGGTCGTCAGCGAGTTGGGCGACGACGAGGAGGCCCCGGCCACCTTCGCCGTCGGGCGCGACACCCGGCTTGGGCGCCGCCCGCACCGGATCCGAGACCTCGACGATCAGTCCGCCGTCCTCCAACTCGGCCAGCCGCAGCCACAGTTCATGACCCACGACCCGCGCATGCTGCACGGCGTTGGCGACGAGTTCCGAGGCGACCAGTACGGCGTCGTCGATGTCGCCGGTCCAGTTCCACATCGTCAGTCGGCGGCGGACGTGGAGCCGGGCGAGCCGAACGCTGCGGAGGGTCATGGGGTAGCCCATCGACCAGTCGTGGGTGAGGAGGGCGGGGGTCTCGGGGTTGGGCATGAGGTTCCTTTCGCGCTGGCTGCCCAACAACGGTGACAGTGACTCGTGTTCGAGTTCCATCGAATGCCGCCTGATTAATCAGCAGAAGAGAAAGTGGACTATGCGCCGATCTACGCAACTGGCTGCACGACCTGCACACGGGGTGCCACACTCGGTACACAGCACCAGGTGACACGCACGACAGCACGAGGACGATGCACATGGCCGCCAAGCGTGGACGGACTGGACAGCGACTGGAACTGGGCCTTCAGCTACGCCAGTTGCGAGAGAACTGCGGTCTCGGCGACCGGGGCGGGGGCTTCACGCGCAAGCAGGCGGTTCAGGGACTGCGCATCTCCGAGGCCTCGCTCCAACGGATCGAATCCGGGTCGCTGAACTTCCGCAACGTGAGCGACCTGAGGAAGCTGCTCGACAAGTACGGCGTCACCGATGAAGCCGTCATCGAGTCACTCATCAACCTCAACCGGGAGTCCTCCAATCAGGACTGGCTGACACAGCACCGCGGTCTGATGCCCTCCGGAATGCCGGGATTTGTTGGGCTTGAGCCCGAGGCCCGCAGCATGAAGGCGTACCACCCCACGCTTGTGTACGGCCTGCTCCAGACTGAGCGGTACGCGCGCGCCATCCATGAGGTGCAGAAGCCGATCGAGGAGACCACGACGGAGATGATCCGGAACAGCGTGGAGCTTCGGATGAAACGCCAGGAGATCCTCACCCGGGAGGAACCGGTCAGGCTGCACGCTGTCCTTGGGGAGGCCGCACTGCGGTACCCCGTCGGAGGCGCAGAGGTGATGCGCGAGCAGTACGCAAAGCTCGCGGAGCTGTCGACCTGGGACCATGTCACGCTCCAGGTGCTGCCGTTCCGCTGGGGATACCGAACCACCAATGACTTCGCGATCCTCGACTTCGGCGACCAACTGCCGTCCCGTATCCAGCTGGACAGCTCCTGGGGCACAGTCTCCACCTCGGACAAGCCTCGCGAGGTCGACCGGTTCACCCGGCGGTTCGAATCCATGGTCGCCTCTGCGTTGCCTCCCGAGGACACTCCCGAATTCGTGAACCGCCTAGAACGAGAGCTGTAGATCCATGAACGTTCGCTTCACCGCCCCCCAGCTCGCCCCCGAAAGCGCCTGGCGCAAGTCGTCGTACAGCGACGGTATGGGCAACAACTGCGTTGAGGTCGCCCACCTAACCCCGGGCAAGGGGACCGGCGTCCGCGACTCCAAGAACCCCACCGGCCCCGCTCTCCTCGTCCCCCCCACGGCCTGGACAACCTTCGTCACTCACATCCGCGAGACAGCCTCAGGCAACTGACGAGTGACCACCCGACTGCGGTTCACCGTCTCCGCCCCCGTCGTGGGCGGTGAAAATAAACGCCGACGTGTCGCCGTCCAGATCGATGGTCAGCGCAGCGTCCAGCGCCTTGGCCAGGCGAGTGAGCAGAGGCAGGGTGGGGACGGAGTCGCCGCCCTCGATGTTGGAGATCTGCGGCTGGGTCATGCCCGCCCGGCGCGCCAGCTCGGTCTGCGACAGACCTAGCTCGGTGCGCCGGTCATGGACCGCCTGCCCCAAGGCGAACGCGTACCCGGCCTCCACGTAGGCCGGAGATTCCTCGACGGACTCCCCCAGCAGCTTCCTGGTCCGCCGGGTCTTCCACTGGGAGTGGTTCACGGCCGCTCCTCCTCGATCCGCTCAAAGCTGTGCTCCGCAGGACCGTGATCGGCCTCGCACACCTTCTGTGCTTGCCGGGCACGCTCGACCTCGGCCGTCTCGCGCTGCCTGGTCTTCGGAACACCGTCAACAACACGATGCGCCTATCCGGAGCGAGCCAGTACGTGATGCGTACGGCGTTGCCCTCCATGAGGAAGCGAAGCTCGCGCACTTTACCGCCGAGGTGACGGGAGTACGGCTCCCCAAGCATGGCCGACTGTGCCGCGAGCATGTCGGCGGCCCGTTCGGCCTTGCCGTACTGGGCGTCCGAGAGGAGCTCCAGCCACTGTCGGACTTCGGGCTCGATCTCGATCTGCCATGGGTCGCTCACAGCCGCCACTATGCAGAAATCCATATAGCGAGGCACGGCAGTGGCTAGTTCAGCGGTTCGCTCAGCTCGATGGAGCGCAAAGCCGCCGCCAGTGCCTGTTCGTCGCCGATGTCGAGGGCCGTGTCGGTCAGCTTGATGACGTGTTCGTCGCCGTGCGCCAGGGCCCGTTCGAAGACTTCTTCTGGGGTGGAGGTGCCCGGTGGGGTGTACGCGACCGGGGCGTGGGGTGCGTACATCGCGGTCACCGCCGCGGATGCCGTCCAGGCAGCCCGCAGGCTCGGTACCCACAGGGCATGCGGGAGCGCGGGGAGGGTGCGCAGGACGGCGTTGGGGGCCGTGGCCGCGTGGACCAGCATTGTCTCCTCGCCGTGGCCGTGGGTGGCGTACCGGTGGGTGGCCGCCCGCACCAGTTCGCTGAGGCGGCGGCGCGCCTCATTCGCGTCCGTGATCGCGGGCGCCCACACCGGCAGGCCCGTGACGCGGCCGAGCCGGGCGGCGAAGCCGCCGTCCCGTTCGGCGATGGGCGTCACCGCATCGAGGGCCACGGCTGCGCTGTCGGCGCCGGGCAACGGAGCGACATCTGTGACGGAGTGGTAGCGGGCGGCCCAATAGCCGAGGCCGTGGGCGAGCTCGGCCAGACGCGGCTCGGTGTCCTCGCCGACCAGAAGAGTGCGCACAGCGTGACCCACCCTGATCACCGGATGCGTCGAGCCGCCGTACATGCCGGGCAGGAGACGGGGCCACCACTCGGTCAGCACCTCACGCCAGGGACGCCCGGCGATCTCACGGCCGAAGTAGTCAATCCAGTCGGCGGCGCGGCGGGCCTCGCCAAGAGCTAAGCGCCAGTTGGCGTTCGTGACGGGCTCGATGCCGGACGGGAACTCTTCAAGCTTGCGTGCATAGAGGTCGAGCCACCGGTGCACCGAGTCGGCCTGACCATGCGCGGCCAGGGCCTCAACGGCCATCGGCGCGTGGTTGGTGAGCCGCCCAAGCCGCTCCGGCCCTGAACTGTGCAGTCGCTGGAGCGCCTCGTCGAGAATGCCCGTTGGATCCATGGCGAGGACGGTAGGCGAGGCGGCACGGCGGCGTAACAGGCTGAAGACCTAGGACCGGGCCTAGGTCCAGCCACCGAAACAGCGCCCGCTGCAACCCCACGTTTGACGACAGGTCCTAGCTCGACCACGGTGGGTCGCTGCCCCTCATCGAGGGCAGCGCCATTCGTCTGGTCGTCGAGCGAGATCGAGGATGCCTGGGCCCCGACCTGCACAGTACGCGGACGCGCTACTCGCCGCAGAACTCCGCCTCGATCACCGCCCCGCTGTCCCCCGCCCAGTCCCCGTTGAAGTTGAACGAGAGTGAGTGGCGGCCGTCTGCTGTCGTGACGGCTTCCGAGAGGGAGCCGTGGATGCCGCCGCCGTGGCCCCAGACGGTGATTCCGCAGCTCAGCTTGGTTGCCGACAGGCCGAGGCCGTACTCGAGGTTGGGGGAACCGTCGACCTTCACCGTCTTCTTCATCTCGGCGAGTTGGGCCTTGGGGAGCAACTTGCCGCGCAGGAGGGCGGAGTAGAAGCGGTTCAGGTCGCCGGAGTCGGAGATCATGTCGCCCGAGCCGCCGGCGAGCGTGGCGTTCAGTTCCGTGACGTCGTACGTCGGGCCGGTCGTGGTCTCGGCGAGCTTGCCGTACGCCCTGCTGCTGGGTCCCGGCACCTTCGGATACGTACCGGGGACGAACGTGGCGTGCAGGCCGAGGGGTTCGGTGATGCGGTCGTGGATCTCGTCCCCGTACGAGTTGCCCGTGGCGCTCTCGATGACCATCGCGGCCAGGGTGTAATTGGTGTTCGAGTAGTTCCAGGACGCGCCGGGCGCGAAGTCCGGCTTGTGGGACATCGCGATCTCGACGAGCTGCCCGAGGGTCGCCGTGTCGTAACGGTGCTTGAAGAAGCCGTCCTTGAGGAAGGCCTTCCGTACGAACTCGTCATCCGCCGTGTAGTTGAAGATGCCGCTCGTGTGGTTGAGGAGCTGGCGGAGGGTCACCTTGCTGCCGTCGTGGCCGTTGCCGCGGACCACGCCGGGGAGCCACTTGTCGACCTTGTCGTCGAGCGAGAGCCTGCCCTCCGCTTCCAGTTGGAGCAGCACCGTCGACACGAAGGTCTTGGTGATGCTGCCGACGCGGTAGCGGTCGTGGGCGGAGCGCGGCTGCTTGGTCTTGAGGTTGCCTACGCCCGAAGTGGCCTTCCAGACCCCGTACTTGTCCTTGACCTGCCCGGCGACACCGGGGACGCCGTCCTTCACGGCGGCGTCCATCGCTTCCTGGGTCGCACTGTGCGTTCTGGTGGCCGGGGATGGAGCGGTCACTGTGGGTTCGGCCATCGCGGGGGCAGCCACCGCGGCGGATGCGGTGAGCGACGCCGCGGTGAGTGCGGCAGCGCCCACCAGTGCGATACGGAGCGTGCGTGATGCGGTCATGTGCCGGTACGTCCCTTCCGTCGGAGGGTGATCGACGGAAGGGACACCGTAGCTGGGCACGTGGGTTGACTGCCCTTTGGGGGTTGGGCGTTTTTGAGCCTCGTCGCCCCGTCTCCCCGTTCCAGGAACTACCCCTTGTTCAGGACCAGTTCCGTGTTCCGGTCCCCCGGATCGCCCGAGAGGGTCGAGCGAGAGCCCGGGGCGTTGAAGGACAACTCGCGGTAGAGGGCCGCGAGGCCGGTCTGGGTGAGGTCGGCGAAATCCGTGCGGTGCGGGGCCGCGGATTCGATGAGGGTGGTGAAGAGGGAGATCGTGCCGTCGTGGTTGTCGACTACCTCGATGACGCGGGCCAGTTGGGGGAAGTCGATGTGGGAGGCCGTGGAGATCTCCCAGAAGGAGCGGTTGCCGGGGGCGGGGTGCGGGGTGATGTTGTTCTTGTGGCTGTGGCCGTTCACCCAGGCCAGCGTGGAGCGGTAGCTGCCGAGGAGGGCGAGGACCTCGTCGCCGCCGTGGCGGCGCTCGCCGGGGTGGTTGGGGTCCTCGCGGAGGTTGCGCATCGTCTTGCTGGTGTGGTGGCTGAAGACGATGACGTGTTCCTTGTTCTGCTCGGCTGTCTTCAACGTCCGCTCCAGCCAACGCAGTTGGGCCGTGCCCAGCGAGCCCTCGTAGTGGCCGCCGGGGTCGGTGCTGTCGAGGCTGACGCCGAGCAGGTCGTCCGCGATGCGGAAGGTGTAGTACTGGGTCTTCGCGGCGAGGTTCGCCTGCGAGTAGCCGTGTCCGATGGGGCCGGGGCCCGTGTGCGCCGGGTCGAGGTGGGCCTGGAGGTATTCGGCGGCCGTGAAGGGGGCGCGCCCCTCGTCCGGGGTGACCGAACGCATCTTCCGCGCCTGCGACTTGAGCATCTCCTTGAAGGCGGAGCCCTTGGGGTCGCCGCCCTTCTTGACGTTCTTCCAGATGGCGGCGCCGACCGACTCGTCCAGCGACATCAGCTTCTTGCCGCCGACGGCGTACTCGGCGAAGAAGGGGTCGCCGGGCGCGTAGCAACCGCCGGGCAGGGAGTCGTGGTTGCCCACCGTGGAGTACCAGGGCAGGTTGAGGCCGGGGCTCTGCAGTTCGCGTACGGCGGCGGCGAGGAAGCCGTCGATCTTCGGGAAGCCGAGCTGCTTGTCGCCGTCGCGGACGTCCGCGTCGGGCTGCCAGTACAACTTGAGTCCGCTGTTCTGGACGCCCTCGTAGCCCTTCGGATCACCGGAGTTGGGGGTGATACGGCCGCCGCTCATCGTCTTCAGGAACCAGTCCAGCTCCGTCTTGGCGTTGTTGTCGGTGTTGTCGCCGGTGGTCATCACGAAGTGCAGCGGGGAACCGGTGACCGGGGCGCCGCGCAGCGCGTTCACCCGCTCGACCAGCGAGACCGCGCCGGCCACCGACAGCGACTCCTGCGGACGCCAGGCGCTGGCGGTCTGGGCGCGCAGGTACTCGTACCGCAGCGGGTGCTGTACGTCGACGATGTGCAGGTCGGTGAACTGTACGAACGCGGCGAGCGCGGTGCGGCGTTCGCCGCGGCCCGCCTTGGGCGCGGCCAGGTCGCCGCGGACGACGCGCTGCCAGGCGGGTCCGTCGCCGAGCCGCCGGAAGCCGGTGGAGCCCTGCGGCGCCGCGACGGAGCCGAGTGTGGTGCCGCGGGTGTACGGCATGAGGGGCGCGGCGGGTGCCTGCCGGGACGACAGGGCGACGGCCTGTCCCTGGTCGGCGGCGGGGACGGTGCTCCCGCCGCGGTCCGGGCGGAGCGCGAAGCCGATACCCGCGGAGAGTGACACCGCCCCGGTGGCGGCCAGGAAGGCGCGGCGGTCACGAACGGATGTGGCGACAGAGCGTATGCGCGACATGGCGCGATCTCCCCGAGTGCGAACGCGTCAGCAGTGGTCGCGGGCGGTTCGCTGACGCGAACTACCCGCTCACAATGGATCGTTGGCACCGGGAGTGACCTGTGCGTTAACTGAACGGCAACGGGCAACGCCGATCACCGTACGTGGATCTTGGTTACCCTCCGCGTCCACCGACCCCTCGTCGAACGGAGGGGAGGCGGTCACTCCGTGTTCACTTTCCTGGGTACGGAACCTATTTCTCGGACACCGGCAGCCCCGCCGTACGCCCCACCGCGGGCCGCTCCCGCCAGAGCGCGAGCCCCACATCGACGAGCCCGACCCGCTCCAGATCAGGCACCTTGTCCAGCGGATGCCAGGCCGCCATATCCGTTGATCCGCCGGTCTCGTGGCGGAGTTCGCCTCCGGTGACGCGGGCCTCGTAGACGATCCGCAGGCCCTGGAAGTCGGCGGCCGTGCCGAGTCGGCGCGGATAGCTGCGGCGGATGGAGTCGACGCCGAGCAGCGCGACGGGCTCGACCGCGTACCCGGTCTCCTCCTCGGCCTCGCGGATCACGGTGTCGTACGGATCCTCCCCGTGATCCATCCCGCCACCGGGCAGTGTCCACCGCTTACTTCCGTCCGCCGCCACCAAGCGCGCGAGCAACACCCGCCCGTCCCGCACGCATACGGCGTAGGCCGCCACCCTCAACTCCTTGTGCATGCACTGACGTTACGGGAGAGAGGGGATGGGGCACCTCCCGCTCGAGCGGAGCCGAGAGTGGGGGACGGTGAGTACTCGGGGGCCGGCCAGCGCAGAGGGCTCAGTCGTCGAGCCCACGCGGCGGAACCGCACATCGATACAGCCCCGCGTCCCTGAAGGGGCGCCCGCCTGTGGGCAACCAAGTCAAATGCGACGCGTCCGCTTATGACGCCCTATCAACTCCATGGCGCATGGCGGGATTGCGCCACCTTACTCTCGAGTACCTGCCACCCCTCCCCAAACATGCATTTCTTACGTAAAGCTGAGCGGTCATCCGGGTTCACATACCGGACTCATGCTCGTCCTTTACCTACCAGGGATGCTGATGACCCCCACTCCCGAGCCTCAGCGCACTCCGATCAGAGGCGCGAGACACGTGGCCAGAATTGCCGTGGCCGCGGGCCTGGTGGCCGCCCTCTCCGCGGCAGGGCCGATACCCATGGCCTTCTCCGCGGACGACCCGGCCGCCCGTGCGACCACCGACCCAGCCCTCAAGTCCGCAGAGGACAAGCTCGGTTCGGCCGATGCCGACCTGCTCGCCGAGGCCAAGGCCAGCGGCGAGAAGAACGTCACGATGATGATCGCCACCGCGCCCGGTGAGACCGAGAAGGTCGCCGACCAGCTGGACGCGGTCAAGGGCGGCTCCGTTGGCCGCACTTACGACAAACTCGGCTACGTCCGCGCCACCGTGCCCACGGCCAGGGCCGAGGCCGCCGTCGACGCCGCCGCGAAGCTCCGCTCCGTGCACGGCATCGACCTGCGGCACGAGATCGCCCTCGAGGACCCGACTCCGGGCATCTCGGGCGCCAAGGCCGAGGCCTCGGCGAAGCGTTACCCGGCGCCGGACAAGAACACGCCGGCGGAGAACCCGTACAACCCGTCCTTCGAGACGGGCGCCGTCGACTTCGTGAAGAAGAACCCGAAGGCTGACGGGCGCGGCGTCACCATCGGTGTGCTCGACACGGGTGTCGACCTCGGCCACCCGGCGCTGCAGAAGACCACCACCGGCGAGCGCAAGATCGTCGACTGGGTGACCGCGACCGACCCGCTCGTGGACGGCGACGCGACCTGGCGCCCGATGGTGAACGCGGTCACGGGCCCGGTGTTCACCTGGGACGGCGAGACCTGGCAGGCCCCGGCGGGCGAGTACAAGGTCAGCCGGTTCCGCGAGTCGGCCACCGCCGGCGGCGACGCGAACGGCGACGTCAACCGCGACGGCGACAAGACGGACAGCTGGGGCGTGCTGTACGACGCCGCGTCCGGCACCGCGCGCGTCGACCTGAACGACAACAACGACTTCTCGGACGACGCCGCCATGAAGCCGTACAAGGACGGTTTCCAGATCGGCTACTTCGGCAAGGACGACCCGGCGACCCCGGTCGCCGAGCGCCAGCCGTTCGTCGTGGAGATCCGCAAGGACGTCCCGATGGACCCGCTGGGCGGGGACTGGGTCGGTAAGAAGGCCGACTTCGTCAACATCGGCATCATCGAGTCCCAGCACGGCACGCACGTCGCGGGTATCACCGCCGCCCACAAGATGTTCGGCGGCAAGATGAACGGCGCGGCGCCCGGCGCCAAGGTCGTCTCCTCACGTGCCTGCATCTTCGGGGCCGGCTGCACGAACGTCGCGCTCACCGAGGGCATGATCGACCTCGTGACGAAGCGCGGCGTCGACATCGTCAACATGTCGATCGGCGGCCTGCCCGCCCTGAACGACGGCAACAACGCGCGCGCCGAGCTCTACACGCGTCTCATCGACGAGTACGGCGTCCAGCTGGTGATCTCCGCGGGCAACTCCGGCCCCGGCGCCAACACGATCGGTGACCCCGGCCTCGCGAACAAGGTCGTCTCGGTCGGCGCGGCAGTCTCCAAGGAGACCTGGGCGTCCAACTACGGCTCGGCCGTGAAGAAGAAGTACAACCTGTTCCCCTTCTCCTCGCGCGGTCCGCGTGAGGACGGCGGCTTCACCCCGACCCTGGTCGCGCCCGGCGCCGCGGTGAACACCGCGCAGACCTGGATGCCGGGCGTCATAGCCCCCGAGGCGGGCTACACCCTGCCTCCCGGCTACCAGATGCTCAACGGCACCTCGATGTCCTCCCCGCAGGCCGCGGGCGCCTCGGCGCTGCTGCTGTCCGCCGCGAAGCAGAAGGGCGTCGACCTGACGCCCGCGAAGCTGCGCACCGCGCTGACGTCGACCGCCGACCACATCAAGGGTGTCCAGGCGTACGCCGAGGGCGTGGGCCGGATCAACATCGTCGACGCGTGGAAGTCGATCCAGAAGGGCGCCACGGCGCACGAGTACGCGGTCAAGGCCCCGGTCGACACCGCCCTCGACCAGGCGCTCAAGACCCCGGGCTTCGGCACCGGCCTCTACGACCGTGAGGGCGGGCTCAAGGCCGGCCAGAAGAAGACGTACGACATCACGATCACCCGTACGTCCGGCCCGGACCGCGCGCTGCGGCACGAGCTGCACCTGGAGAACAACAGCGGCAAGACGTTCCGCATCGAGAGCTCCGACGAGGTGTCGCTGGAGCTGAACAAGCCGGTGACGGTGAAGGTCTCCGCGAAGCCGTCCTCGGCCGGCATCAAGAGCGCCATCCTCGAGGTCGACGACCCGCGCACCGAGGGCATCGACCACCAGGTCATGTCGACGGTCGTGGTCTCGGCCCCGCTGAAGTACGACTACTCCGCGTCGGGTTCGGTGCAACGCAACAGCAACGACTCGTACTTCGTGACCGTCCCCGAGGGCGCCAAGACCCTCGAGGTCCGGATGAGCGGGCTGAAGGACAAGAGCCAGACCCGGTTCCTGTCCATCCACCCGTACGGCGTGCAGATCGAGTCGTCGTCCTCGCTGGACTGCTACAGCAACTTCACCAGCCCGGACAGCAAGCCCTGCCGCCCCGACCTGCGCTCGTACACCGACCCGCAGCCGGGCGTCTGGGAGATCGAGGTCGAGTCGCGCCGTACGTCGCCGCTGCTCGACAACCCGTACAAGCTGGACGTCGCCGTCCTGGGCGCGACCTTCGACCCGGAGCTCGTGACCATCCCCGAGGCCAAGGTCGGCACCCCGACCGACGCCTCCTGGAAGGTGACGAACAAGCTGGAGCCGGTCGAGGGCAAGCTCGCGGGCGGCCCGCTCGGCTCCGCCAAGAACGAGCGGCCGACCATCGCCGAGGGCGCCACCCAGACCAGCACGGTCGAGGTGCCCGCAGGCGCCGAGTCGCTGAACGTGACCATCGGCAACCCGTCGGTCGCGAACGCCGACCTCGACCTGTACGTGTTCGACGCGGCCGGCAACGAGGTGGGCAGCGCGGCCGACGCCGACTCGGAGGAGTCGGTCACGATCGCCAAGCCCGCCGCCGGTACGTACACCGTGGAGGTCCAGGGCTACGCGGTCCCGGGCGGCACCACGGAGTACGACTACCGTGACGTGTTCTTCTCCGCCGCGCTCGGCACGATCGAGACCGACGACACGCAGGTGTCGCTCGGCACGGGCGACTCGGCCACGTTCTCCGGCTCGATCGTCGCGGCTGCCGCGGCGCCCGAGGGCCGCGAGTTCTTCGGCAAGGTGCAGCTCGTGAACGCGCGCGGTACGGCCGCGGGCACGGGCAGCGTGCTGATCGAGAAGGTCACGCCGTAGTAGTTCGGTGTATGGCTGCGGTCTCTGACTGCGGTCTCTGTACGACTGTGGGCGGGCGTCCGGTGTGTACCGGGCGCCCGCCCCTTTTGGTCTCCCTCGGTCACTCCTCCGGGGGCGGGCACTTCAGGCCGTGGGCCCCGGGCAGCGCGTCGATGAGCCGTTCGCTGAATTCGGCGGCCTCGGGGCCGACCTTCCACTCCTGCACTTCCTGCGTGTGGACCGGCACCCGCACCAGGGCGTCGACGCCCACTTTCAGGTCGCGCGCACTGTCGGACAGGTTGACGGCGATGGTCGGGTGTTCGGCCACCGTCTGCTCGGGCCGGAGGTAGCGCTTCGCCTCCAGTACGACCCGTACGTCTCCTTCGTCACGACGCGTGACGCTCAGTACCGTCCCTTGGACGAGGACCTTCGAGCAGGCGATGTACAGCTCGGGTGAGAACGGCTTCTCGCCCCGCTCGTCCGTGGCCGTGTCCTCGCCGCTGCTGCTTTCGGCCTTGCCTGCGGCGGAATCGGCAGAGCTGGTGCCGGCGTCACCCCCGCCACTGTTCTGTACGCCGAGCCATACGAGCCCGCCGAGCAGCGTGGTGCCCATGGCGATCACGAGGGCGCCCACGGCGAGGCCCGCGTAGCGCCGGGGCTGCCATGATCGCGCGGGCTTGGCGGGCTTGGCGGGCTTCGCCGTCCTGGCCGGCACGGGTTCCGCCTGGGACGGCTCGCTCTCCGCGGCCAACGCCTCCCCCATGAACATCAGCTGTTCGCGCAGCGCCGCCACGTCCGCCACCGCCAACCGGTGTTCCGCCATGAACTCCGGGTCGTCCAGGGCCTCTTGGGACAGCGGTTCATCGGTGATCGCGGCCAGCAGCGCGTCGGTTCGCGCATCGCCTTCGGCCTCGTATCCGGCCACGTCACACCACCTCGTCCTCGTGCAGGCGGGCGCGCAGCGCGCGGACCGCCGTGTGCAGCCTGCTCTTGACCGTGCCCTCCGGGATGCCGAGTTCCTCGGCGATGCCGCGGACCGGCAGATCGGCGTAGAAGCGCAGGACGAGGATCTGCCGCTGGGCGTCGGGCAGCTCGTCCAGGCCCTGGGCGACGGCGAGCGAGAGCACCTTCGTGTCGTCGCCCGAGGCGTCCACATGGTCCAACTGCCGCAGGGCGGCGAGGCGTTCCCCGATACGTTCCTGCCGTCGCCTGGCCCGGTGCCAGTCCATCGCCAGGTTCGACGCCACGACCGCCGCCCACGCGGACACGTCGCGCGGCGCCTCCGCCCCACTCGCGGCCCGCTCCAGGAGCCGCAGCCGGACCTGCTGCACCCCGTCCGGCAGGTCCGACTGCGGTACGCCGCCGAGCGCGAGCACCGCACGCACCCGGCGTTCCTGGGCCGCGTCCAGCGGATCGTCCGCCGGAGCGTGGCTCATCTGGCCGTCGCTCCCCTGGCCGCGGCGGCTTTTTCTGCGCAGCACAGCCACCCCTCCCCTTCGCCCTGCTTCTACGACGCCGGTGCGGGCCAAAACGTTCGACCGAGACGTACGTCACGTCGTGCGGGCGCACACCGTCCCACTCCTCGGGCAGGAGCACAAAGGATTGGACAGCCGGGCCGGGGTGGGACGCATGATGGAATGCCGCCCATTTCGCGCAGCCATGCACAGGTAGAGGGAGTCGCCGTGAAGGTAGGAATCGTCGGAGCCACCGGTCAGGTCGGCACGGTCATGCGCAGGATCCTCGTGGAACGGGACTTCCCGGTCTCCGAGCTGCGCCTGTTCGCCTCGGCCCGCTCGGCCGGGTCGGTACTCGACGGTGTGACGGTGGAAGACGCTTCCACGGCGGACTACTCCGGCCTGGACATCGTGCTCTTCTCGGCGGGCGGCGCGACCTCGCGGGCGCTGGCGGAGAAGGTCGCCTCGCAGGGCCCGGTCGTGATCGACAACTCCTCCGCCTGGCGCAAGGACCCGGACGTACCCCTGGTGGTGTCCGAGGTGAACCCGCACGCGATCGTGAACCGCCCCAAGGGGATCATCGCGAACCCGAACTGCACGACGATGGCCGCGATGCCGGTACTGAAGCCGCTGCACGAGGAGGCGGGCCTGGAGGCGCTGGTGGTGGCCACCTACCAGGCGGTGTCGGGCTCCGGCCTCGCGGGCGTGGCCGAGCTGCACGGCCAGGCGCAGAAGGTGATCGCGGACGCGGACAAGCTGACGCACGACGGTTCGGCGGTCGACTTCCCCGAGCCGCAGGTCTACAAGCGCCCCATCGCCTTCAACGTCCTCCCCCTGGCGGGCTCGATCGTCGACGACGGCCTGAACGAGACGGACGAGGAGCAGAAGCTCCGCAACGAGTCCCGCAAGATCCTGGAGATCCCGGCGCTGAAGGTCTCCGGCACCTGTGTCCGTGTCCCGGTCTTCTCCGGCCACTCCCTCCAGGTGAACGCCCGCTTCACGCGTCCGCTGTCGGTGGAACGCGCAACGGAGCTGTTGGCAGGCGCCCCGGGTGTCGCCCTCTCGGACATCCCGACCCCCCTCCAGGCCGCAGGCCAGGACCCGTCCTACGTAGGCCGCGTCCGCACCGACGAAACGGTGGAAAACGGCCTGGCCCTGTTCGTCTCAAGCGACAACCTCCGCAAGGGCGCAGCGCTGAACGCGGTACAGATCGCGGAACTGGTGGCAGCAGAACTCAAGGGCTGACGCCCCTGCCCGTACGAGGAACGGGGTGGTCACCGTACGGTGACCACCCCGTTCCTCGCGCTGCCTCACCTGGACGTCCCACTACTCCGCCCAGTCATCTTCGTCCTCAAGCCCGTCGGCCACCGTGTTCTCCAGAGCGCGGCGTCCTCCGTCCCCTCCCACTCCGCGAACGCCTCGGCGTACTCGGCTTGCAAGGCTTCGTTCGCTTCCTCGCCCGGCCCTCGGATCACGCGACCTGCACAGAGACATCGCCCCGGCGGATGACCACAGCCACTTCGCCACCGAGTGCGGCAGCGTAGGCACGCAGGGTGTCCAGGCTGTCCACCTCGCCGTTCTCGATCTGGGACACGCGTGCCTGACTGACACCGAGGACGGTCGCGACCTCCTGCTGGGTCAGCCCCGTATCCCGCCGCAGAGCGGCCAACTCGTGTCCCCGGACGCGAGCCACGTTCTCGGCTCGCATCCTGGCCCGATCAAGCCGGGCCTGGGCGGAATCCAGCTCCGGATGGCGCTCGAACGCCTCGGCACGCACCTCGCGCCAGGATCGCCCCATTGTTTGCTCCGCCGGTTCATCGGCTGTCTCGTGATGCATCAGTGTCATCGCGGCGCCTCCTTCCATGCCGGAGCGTAGGGGCGGCGGCGTCCCGCTGATCCACGGTAACCGCAAGAACGCACTGCCGGGTGAACGCGCCGCGGCGTGGAAAGGCGACGGAACCCGCTGCGCCTTCAGTCCCGGCGCACCTCGTAGAAGAAGCACCCGTACTCCACGGCCCGCACGTGGACGAGCACCACCGCCGGGTCCGTGAACGCTTCCGCGAAGGCCTCGTCGAAGCTCTCCGCCGGCTCCACCAGCCGGCCGCCGAGAATGCGGCCCTCCGCCGAGTAGCGCCTCAGGACACGGTGGGCGCCCGTGAACGGGTAGCCGTCCGGCTCCGGGCCGCCGCACTCCTCCGCGTGGATGAAGACCGGACCCTGTTCGTCGTACGCCCCCGGGTCGACGCCCGTCTCCGCCGCCCAGCGGCGCAGCGGTGCGTACGAGATCAGGGCGATCTGCTCGCCGGGCTCGCTGCGGCGGAGGCAGCAGCGGAGGGGGGCTCCGCCCTCGGGGTCCGCGAAGGGGGCCGGCGGACGGCCGGCGTCGTCCGTGGAGCGCAGTTCCTTCAGGGCGGCCGGTTCGATGGGGCGTGCGTGATGGCTGGTCATGCACGACAGACTGCCCCCTGCCCGGCCAGGGCTCCGGCGGGAATCCGACATCGCCTTACGTGCAGCTCCCGTGGAAGGATGGCCGAACCCACACATACTCAGGTGTACCGAGGAGATGACCGCGTGCCTGGCACAAACCTGACCCGTGAAGAGGCGCAGCAGCGGGCGAAGCTGCTCACCGTTGACTCGTACGAGATCGATCTCGACCTCTCCGGCGCGCAGGAGGGAGGCACCTACCGGTCCGTGACGACGGTGCGCTTCGACGTCGAGGAGACCGGTGCGGAGTCCTTCATCGACCTGGTGGCTCCGACCGTCCACGAGGTGACCCTCAACGGGGACCCGCTGGATCCCGACGAGGTGTTCAAGGACTCCCGGATCGCCCTGCCGGGCCTGCTGGAGGGCCGCAACATCCTGCGGGTCGTCGCCGACTGCGCGTACACCAACACCGGTGAGGGACTGCACCGGTTCGTCGACCCCGTCGACCAACAGGCCTACCTCTACACCCAGTTCGAGGTCCCGGACGCCCGCCGCGTGTTCGCGTCCTTCGAGCAGCCCGATCTGAAGGCCACCTTCCAGTTCACCGTGAAGGCCCCCACCGGCTGGACCGTCATCTCCAACTCGCCGACGCCCGAGCCCAAGGACGACACCTGGATCTTCGAGCCGACGCCGCGGATGTCCACGTACATCACGGCGCTCATCGTCGGCCCGTACCACAGCGTCCACAGTGTGTACGAGAAGGACGGGCAGTCCGTCCCGCTCGGTATCTACTGCCGGCCCTCCCTCGCCGAGTACCTCGACTCGGACGCGATCTTCGAGGTCACGCGGCAGGGCTTCGAGTGGTTCCAGGAGAAGTTCGACTACGCGTACCCGTTCAAGAAGTACGACCAGCTGTTCGTGCCGGAGTTCAACGCGGGCGCGATGGAGAACGCGGGCGCGGTGACGATCCGCGACCAGTACGTGTTCCGCTCGAAGGTGACCGACGCCGCGTACGAGATGCGGGCCTCCACGATCCTGCACGAGCTGGCCCACATGTGGTTCGGCGACCTGGTCACCATGGAGTGGTGGAACGACCTGTGGCTGAACGAGTCGTTCGCCACCTACGCCGAGGCCGCCTGCCAGGCGTACGCCCCGCAGTCGCGCTGGCCGCACTCCTGGACGACGTTCGCCAACCAGATGAAGACCTGGGCCTACCGCCAGGACCAGCTTCCCTCCACGCACCCGATCATGGCGGAGATCCGCGACCTGGACGACGTGCTCGTCAACTTCGACGGGATCACCTATGCCAAGGGCGCCAGCGTGCTGAAGCAGCTCGTGGCGTACGTCGGCGAGGACGAGTTCTTCCGGGGCGTGCAGGCGTACTTCAAGCGCCACGCGTACGGCAACACGCGCCTGTCCGACCTGCTCGGCGCCCTGGAGGAGACCTCCGGTCGCGACCTGAAGACCTGGTCGCAGAAGTGGCTGGAGACGGCGGGCATCAACGTGCTGCGCCCGGAGATCGAGACGGATGCCGCCGGCCTGATCACGTCCTTCGCGATCCGCCAGGAGGCCCCGGCGCTGCCGGCCGGCGCGAAGGGCGAGCCGACACTGCGCCCGCACCGCATCGCGGTGGGCCTGTACGACCTGGACGACGACAGCGGCAAGCTGCTGCGCGACGAGCGCATCGAACTGGACGTGGACGGTGAACTGACCGCCGTCCCACAGCTGGTGGGCAAGCGCCGCCCCGCCGTCGTACTCCTCAACGACGACGACCTCTCATACGCGAAGGTCCGCCTCGACGAGCAGTCGCTGGCCGCCGTCACGCAGCACCTCGGCGACTTCGAGGCGTCCCTCCCCCGCGCCCTGTCTTGGGCGTCGTCCTGGGACATGACGCGCGACGCCGAGCTCGCCACGCGCGACTACCTCTCCCTGGTCCTGTCGGGCATCGGCAAGGAGTCCGACATCGGCGTCGTGCAGTCGCTGCACCGCCAGGTGAAGCTGGCCCTCGACCTGTACGCGGACCCGGCCTGGCGCGACACCGGACTGACCCGTTGGACCGTGGCCGCGCTCGAGCACCTGCGCGCGGCCGAGCCCGGCAGCGACCACCAGCTGGCCTGGGCGCGCGCCTTCGCGGCGACGGCCCGTACGCCGGAGCAGCTGGACCTCCTGGAGGGGCTGCTCAGCGGCAGCGAGACCATCGAGGGGCTGGCCGTGGACACCGAGCTGCGCTGGACGTTCGTGCAGCGGCTGGCGGCGACGGGCCGGTTCGACGAGGCGGAGATCACCGCCGAGTACGAACGGGACAAGACGGCCGCCGGTGAGCGCCACGCGGCGACCGCGCGGGCCGCCCGTCCGACCGAGGAGGCGAAGGCGGAGGCCTGGGCCTCGGTCGTCGAGTCCGACAAGCTGCCGAACGCCGTTCAGGAGGCGGTGATCGGCGGCTTCGTGCAGACCGACCAGCGCGAACTGCTCGCCCCGTACACGGAGAAGTTCTTCGCGGCGGTCAAGGACGTCTGGGACTCCCGCTCCCACGAGATGGCCCAGCAGATCGCGGTCGGCCTCTACCCGTCCGTACAGGTCTCCCAGGACACCCTGGACCGCACGGACGCCTGGCTCGCCTCCGCCGAACCCAGCGCGGCGCTGCGCCGGCTGATCTCGGAGTCCCGCTCGGGCGTGGAACGCGCGCTGAAGGCGCAGGCTGCGGACGCGGCCTCCGAGCAGGAGTAGTCCGTACTGGCTGTACGCGAATGGGGGTGCCCGGTGTCGTACCGGGCACCCCGTTCATGTTCCGAGGAGCTGCTGGGCCAGCCTGCGCATGGTGCGGGTGTGCAGCGCGGTCTGGCGGTGGACCGGCACCCAGCGGGCTTCGAAGGTGGCGGCCAGCTCGCGGCTCCAGTCGCCGACCAGGGCATCGAGGGCCTCGATGGCGGGCGTCCCGGTCGCCGCCTCGCTGAAGGCGCCGCGCATCATCGCCGCCGCGCGTAGCGGTATGCGGCGGGCCGCGATGCCGAGGGAGACGGAGTTGCCGACGGTGGTGGCGAGTTCGGCGTCCCCGAGGCCGCGGGCGTCGTGTGTGGTCCAGGTGGCGACCACGCCGGGGCCTATGTCCATGAGTTCGCGGGCGGCCGTGTAGAACGGCAGCCGGGCGGGGTCATGGGGCGGCCGGTCGGCCAACGGACCGAGTACTTCCTCCAGTTGCTTGGAACGGCTGAGCAGGATCTCCGAGGCACGGTCGATCTCCCGTCCGGGATCGGCGACGCGGCTCGGGTCGCTCACGGCCGCCACGCTCCACAGGGGCGCCTCGACGACGGCCGACACGGTGCCGTGCCGCAACGGGTACGTCCAAGTGGAGCGGGAGGTGTAGCCGGACGGATCGCGTTCGTCGGCCGGGCTGCCGTCGGGTCGTACGAGCACGCCGGGGCTGTCGACGAACCAGCCCGATCCGTCGAACGGCCGGTATTCCAGGGGGATTTCGAGCTCGGCCGCCACGGCACGGAAGGCGTCGGGCGCGCCGGGCACGGGACGGGTGAGTTGCAGGAACGATCCGCCTGCTTCGACGCCGTGCAGCGAGAACTGCACGACGGGACGCAGCTCGTCGAGGAGCCGGATGAGCGCTCGGGACTCCGGCAGGGGCGGACGCGGATCGGCCTCGATGGGCGGGAACTCCGGCTGTCCGGCGAAGGAGGGCCGATAGAAGCCCCGGTAGTACGCCTCCAGGGTGGGCCGCTCGGCGAACCGGCACTGGGCGAGGGCGGCGCCGTCCGGATCCAGGCACAACAGGAAGTGCCAGGTGCAGCCCCACACTTCGAGGACACCCGGGTCCCCTACGAGTTCCTCGGCCATGGCGAGCGCGGACGCCCCGCCGACGGGTTCATTGGCATGCGCCCCGGCCACGGCCAGCACCTGCCGCTCGCCGCGCCCGATCGACAGCACCCAGAGCCGGCGCCCGGCCCGCGACTCCCCGGCGCTCCACAACCGCACCACCCCGGGCCGGGCCACCACCATCGCCCGCGCCGCACGTGTCAGCTCGTCGACAGCGAGGATCACGCCCCCAACTCCTCACTTCCGCACGGATGTCGAGCGTTCATGACGGCCGATGGGGTCCGGTGGACCACCGCCTCGTCAAGGCTCAATGTGCCGCGTCAGGGAGTCAAGGGCACGGTCCTGGGGAGCGGAGGGGGCTTTGGGGTGACTGGGGCACAAGTGCAGGGGTTCGGGGCGGGGCCGGGGCGGGCCGCGTCAACTGCCCGTAGGCGGCCGCCGAGGCAGGCCTCGGCGACTGCCCCGGCACCACCGCCGAGTGAGACCCCGCCGACTGCCCGCGCGCGACTGCCGAGGTGGACCCCGCCGACCGTTCCTGGGGACTGAGCAGGAGTGAGTCCGCTCAGCCGCGCGCCCCGAACGGTCTTGGGCGCACTAGTCCCCGGCGTACTCAACCCCGAGGCGGCGACACGGATCCTGTCCGTGGTCCGATCCCGGGAGGCCGGTTCCCTGCGCGACCCGGCCAAAATGGGAATGGCCAGAGGCGACGGGGAGGCCCCGAACCATCACTCCGGTGGAGCGGGGGCCCCGCACGCCGACGCCATACCCGGCGTCCCAGATCGCACGATCACCGTAGCCCGAACGGCTCAGGACGCCGCAAGCCCGGAAGCTGACCATCACACGATCGAGTTAATCCGCCCTTGTGCGCACTCCCCGGCGAGCAGCCGGCAGCCCCGCCGACTGTCCGGGGGCCCCCACCGGGGAAGCTCCGGCCCGCTCGCGGAGCTTGGTCCGCGGCCCCAGCTGCCCCGCCACCGTCGCCGCGAACGCCAGTGCCATGCCCGCCAGTTGTACCGGGCCAAGTGACTGGCCGAGCGCCGCCCAGCCGACGGCGGCCGCGGTCAGTGGGGAGAGCGGGCCGAGGAAGGTGACCTGGGTGGCGGCTAGGCGGCCTATGCCGCGGAACCAGAGCCAGTACGCCAACGCCGTGTTGGCCAGCGCGAGGTAGAGGTAGCCGCCGATCGCCCGGCCGTCGAGCGCGGGCGGGGCACCCTCGACGAGCAGGGCGAGCGGAGCGATCAGCAAGCCGCCTGCGGTCAACTGCCAGCCTGTGAGCGCCAACGGGCCCACACCCTCCGGCCGTCCCCACCTCTTGGTCAGCACCGTCCCGGCGGACATCGACGCGGTCGCGGCGAGCGCCGCCGCGATCCCGATGACGTCCAGCGCACCCGTCGCCTTCAGCACGACGAGGCTGACGCCGAGGGCCGCCGCGATGCCGGTGAGGATTGTACGGACGGTCGGGCGCTCGCCGAGCAGCAGCACCGCGAGGCCCGCGACGAACAGCGGGCCGACAGAGCCGAAGACCGCCGCAAGGCCGCCGGGCAGGCGGTACGCGGAGAGGAAGAGCAGCGGAAAGAAGGCGCCGATGTTCAGCGCGCCCAGGGCCGCCGCCTTCCACCACCAAACGCCGCTGGGCAGCTTGCGGGCGGCGGCGAGCAGGACGAGTCCGGCGGGCAGCGCCCGGATCAGGCCGGTGAACAGGGGGCGGTCGGCCGGCAGGAACTCCGTGGTGACCGCGTACGTGGTGCCCCAGGAGATGGGCGCCAGGGCGGTGAGGGCGATGGTGAGGAGGGTGGCGGGGCTGGCGGTGGGGCGGTTCATGACCGGCTCCAGGGGCGGCAGCAGGGCGGGTGGACTGAGGGGGGCAGCAGGGCGGATGGCATGGCGGGCGGCGATTCGACTTGGCCTGCGGCCCGCCCTCCTCCCCCCGCCGGAGGACGGGCCGCAAGCAGTTAGCTTAGCGCTAAGCTACTTTCCGTCAAGCTACTTTCTTGCGAGTGACCGACCTGGCACGGGATACTCGCCCCATGAGCAGCACGCCCAAGCCCTCCCGGGACGCCGTCGACGCGATCATCGACCAGTGGGCCGTCGTACGGCCCGACCTGGACACCGCCGCGATGGAGGTGTTCGGCCGCGTCTGGCGGCTCGCCCGGACCGTGGGCGACCGGATGGAGAAGGCGTACGCCCGGTTCGGGATCTCGCGCGGCGAGTTCGACGTACTGGCCACGCTCCGGCGGTCCGGCGCCCCGTACACGCTCTCGCCCCGCCGGCTCTCGGAGTCGCTGATGCTGACCACCGGGGGCATGACGGGGCGGCTCGACAAGCTGGAACGGGCCGGTCTGCTGCGCCGGTCCCCCGACCCCCACGACCGCCGCGCCCTCCAGGTCACGCTCACGAACAAAGGGCTTGCGATGATCGACGACGCGGTCGAGGCCGGGCTCGCCCTCCAGACGGAGGCGCTGTCGGCGCTCGACGAAGAACAGGCCGGCCAACTGGCCGACCTGTTGCGTCAGTTGCTCGCAGGATCGGTCAACCCACAGCCGTAGCCAGCGCCTCCTCGACCTCCTCCGCAGTCGCCGACTCCGCCGCCCAGGCCGCGTATCCATCGGGGCGCACCAGCAGCGTCGTACGCCGGTCGCTCGCCCAACTGGCCACCGTGAGCCTGTCCTTGCGGCCGCCGGTGTCACCGGCGGGTGCACCGGCGGTGTCAGCCGGGGTGATGAGTACGAACCTGCCGCCGCGCAGCGCTTCGTAGAGCCGGCCGTTCTGCAGTGCCACGTCCGGGACGCGCCGACCGGTCATCGGGTGGGCGCCGCGCGGTGCCGGGTACGCGAAGCCGATTCCGGTGACCTGGCCGAGCATCCGCTCGCGCAGGGCTCAGCCCGGGCCGCGCTCTGCGCGTCACAGGTACTCGGGATGGCCCTGACCCGGTACGTCCTGAAATTCCCGCCCGCCGCCGCCCTGCATCGCGAGGAGATCCTGGCCTGGCTGGGACCGACCCTCCAGCGCTACCTCACCGCGCCCCACCCGGGAGTGCCCCTCCGGTGAGAACACGTCGAGGGCGCCGTCCTCGCCCACGTACCGCGAAACCTGTGTACGTATGCGAGGACGGCGCCCTCGACAGAAAACTCGGGGAGGACCGAGGTCAGGAGGCCTGCACCTGGTCCTCGCCCTGCATCCTGCCCTGCGCCTTGCCGCCGGGCTTCGGCTTCGGCTGGCGGTCCGTTGACCTGTCCAGGGCCATGACCAGGCCGGTGATGACCGCGAACAGTGCGATCGGGGCCACGACGAAGAGGCCCAGCGTCTCGATGACGCTCAGGCCCTGGCCGGGGTCGTCGCCGTCGTCGGGGATCAGGGCGAGGGCGGGGGACGACATGAGCAGCAGCATCAGCGTCGTGCCGGCTGCCAGGGTGCCGGCTCGCAGGGCGTTCTTCTTGTCCACGGGGCCACGGTAGCTAACGGGGCGCTGGGGCGCTTGGCCGGGGTGGGTTTCTTTTCCCCAGCCCCACCCCTTCCCGAAACTGGGGCTGCCGCCCCAGGCCCCCTGCCTCCGGCGGGTGAGGCGCCTCCGGCGGGTGGGCGGGTTCGGGGGTGGGTGGGTTCGGGGGTGGGTGGGACGCCCACCGCCACGGGTGGGTGGGGCGCCTACCGGGGTGGGGTGACACGTTGTGTCGCGGCTGCGGGTGCGTCGCGGCTGGTCGCGCCCACGCGGCGGAGCCGCACATTGATACAGCCCCGCGCCACTGAAGGGGCGCCTACCGGCGTGGGTGACACGTTGTGCTGCGGCTGCGGGTGCGTCGTGGCTGGTCGCGCCCACGCGGCGGAGCCGCACATTGATACAGCCCCGCGCCACTGAAGGGGCGCTCCACTCACCCCGTTCTCACGCAGCGCCCGGTGCCCTCCCTCTCACCACGTCCAGCAGCGCGTGCAGCCTCGGCGAAGCCGCCAGTTCCTCCAGCGTTACCGGATGGCCCTCCGCGTTCGCGATCGGGAGGCGCCAGTTCGGGTACTGGTTCCAGGTTCCGGGGACGTTTTGGGGGCGGCGGTCGCCCACCGTGTCGGGGAGCCAGATGCCGATCATGCGGGCGGGGGTGCGGAGCAGGAAGCGGTGGATGGCCTGGATTTCGGATTCTTCCGAGGCCGCGTCTGTGCCGCCCATGCCGTCCAGGAGGCCTAGGCGGGCCAGCAGGGTCAGCCATTCGCCCGCATCCGCGGCGGCCTCGGCTCGCTCCTCCTCCAGGGGGCGGGTCAACAGGCCCAGGCTGTCGCGGAGTTCGACGTGGTCGCCGGTGAGGCGGGCCGCGGTGGGGGGCAGGTCGTGGGTGGTGGCGGTGGCGAGGCAGTCGGCGCGCCAGCGTTCGGGGGGCAGGGGCTGGCCGTCCCCGGTCCAGTCGCGCTCGAACCACAGCACTGACGTGCCGAGGACGCCTCGCTCGTGCAAGGTGTCGCGGACGCCCGGTTCGACGGTGCCGAGGTCCTCGCCGATCACCAGCGCTCCGGCCCGCCAGGCCTCCAGTACGAGAATCGCGAGCATGGCTTCGGCGTCGTAACGGACGTACGTCCCTTCCGTCGGCGCCTCGCCCTGCGGGATCCACCAGAGCCGGAACAGGCCCATGACGTGGTCGATGCGCAGCGCGCCCGCGTACCGGAACAGGGCGCGCAGGAGGTGGCGGTAGGGGGCGTAGCCGGAGTCGGCGAGGCGGTCGGGGCGCCAGGGGGGCAGGCTCCAGTCCTGGCCGCGGGCGTTGAAGGCGTCGGGGGGTGCGCCGACGGTCATGCCCGCCGCGAAGTACTCCTGTTGCGCCCAGGCGTCGGCGCCGCCGGGATGCACGCCGACCGCGAGATCGTGCACGAGTCCTACGGGCATGCCCGCGTCGCGCGCGCTGCGCTGGGCGGCGGCGAGCTGGCTGTCGGTGAGCCAGACGAGACGGCTGTGGAAGTCGACGCGGTCCATCAACTCGGCCCGGGCGCGGGCGGTTTCGGGCGAGCGGGGATCGCGCAGGCCGGCGGGCCAGTTGTGCCAGTCGGAGCCGTATCGCTCCGCGAGCGCGCACCAGGTGGCGTGGTCCTCCAGGGCCTCGCCCTCCTCGGCCAGGAAGTCGCAGTAGGTGGCGCGCCGTCCGGGCCCGAGCGGCACGTTTCGTACGAGCTCCAGGGCTTCGCGCTTGAGTTCCCATACGGCGTCGCGGTCGATCAACGCGCCTTTGTGCAGCACCGATTCGCGCAGCCGGTCGGCCCGCTCCAGCAACGTACGAACGCGGTCGCGGTCCTCGACGTACGCGAATTCCGGGATGTCCTCGACGCGCAGATGCACGGGGTCCGGGAAGCGGCGCGAGGAGGGGCGGTACGGGGAGGGGTCGGTGGGCTCTCCGGGCACAGCCACGTGCAGCGGGTTGACCTGCACGAATCCGGCGCCGAGCGCCCGCCCCGCCCAGGCCGTCAGCTCGGCGAGGTCCCCGAGGTCGCCCATGCCCCAGGAGCGGCGGGAGAGGAGAGAGTAGAGCTGGACGAGCAGTCCGTACGTACGTCCCGGCGGCGTCGGCAGCCGGGACGGGGCGACCACCAGATGGGCGCGGGCGGTGCGGCCGTCGGGGGCGGTCGCCTCCAACTCATGGACGCCATACGGAAGTTGTTCGGCGGAGGAGCGGGTCTCGCCCTGCTCGGTGCGGATCCACAGGCGGGTTCCCGCGGGGAGTTCGGTGAGCGCGGCGGGCAGCGGGCCACGCGTCGGGCGCCCGGCCCGGGCGGTGGGCGCCGGGTCGTCGGCCGCAGGTTCCCGCTCGCCGGTCGCGGTCGCGGCTCCGCTCCAGCACACCACGGTCGGCGGCAGCAGCCGCTCCCCTAGCTCCCTCTCGCGGGCCGCGAGCGACCTCTCGACGGCCTCCGGAGTCCGGGCGTCCACGCCCAGCGCGCCGAGCGCGGCGATCACCGCGGCTTCCGAAGCCGGGACCGTACGGTCCGGGGACGGGCTGTAGGAAGGGGCGACGCCGTGCAGCTCGGCGAGCCGGGAAAGCGGCATCAGACCCCCGGGAAGTCCAGGCCGGCGGCGGCGCCCGTGGAGGTGGGCTCGCTCGTCAGAGGGGCGGCGTCGGCGAGGGGCGGTTCGCTGGTGAGGGGGGCGGCGTCGGGCAGCGGCGGCTCACTGGTCAGCGGGGCTTCGGCACAGGAGCTCTCGGCGCTGAAGACGCAAAGGTGCAAGTCGGGGTCGGCGGGCAGGCCCGCCAGGCGTTTGGAGGGGTCCTCGAGGCGGTCTTCCGTTTGTTTGGAAAGGGCCGAGAGCAGAAGCGGTGCCGGTGCGGCCATGGTGGCCTCCTTGAAGAAGTCGGAACGGCGGGTCAGGGGCCCCATACCCAGCGGGCGCGACGACAGACGTATACGAGTGGTGAACGTGTTGGTGTTCACATTCTCTCCCGGATCGGGGGCACAACCGAGGAACTTTCTGCCGGGCCGCATCCCGGACGGATTTCCTGATGCCGGACAGATGTCACGCCATGGACCTCACGACCGACTATTCACTCAGTACATATATCCAGTGCATACTGGTCCGCATGAGCACCCGCCACATCCTGCTGGGGCTGCTCGCCGGTGGGCCGAGCCATGGCTACGACCTCAAGCGACGGCACGACGAACGTTTCCCGCAGGCCCGTCCGCTGGCCTACGGGCAGGTCTACACGACCCTGCAACGCCTGGTCCGCGACGGCCTCGCCGAGGTCGACGGCACCGATTCCGCCGGCGGCCCGGAGCGGACGCGCTACCGGTCGACCGCCGAGGGGTCGCGTGAACTGGCCAAGTGGGCGGGCGAGATCACACCGCCCGCGCCCTTCGTGACGAACGAGATCTTCGCCAAGGTCGTCTGCGCGATCCTCGCCTCGACGGACCCGGCCGGCTATCTGCGCGCCCAGCGCGCCGCACACATGGAACGGATGCGGCAGCTCACGGCGGTCAAGACCGCCACGGGCGCCGATCTCGCGACGGTCCTCTCAGCGGACTACGCCCTGTCCCATCTCGACGCCGATCTGCGCTGGATGACCACCACCACCGCCCGGCTCACCACCCTGACCGCGGAGGTCGACGCAGCATGAGCAACGAAGTGCCGCTCCTGGCGGCCCGCGCCCTCGCCAAGGCGCATGGCAAAACGCAGGCGCTGCGCGGCGCCACGATCGAACTGCGCGCCGGCGAGATCCTCGCCGTCACCGGCACCAGCGGCAGCGGAAAGTCCACGCTCCTGCACTGCCTGGCCGGGATCACCCACCCCGACGAGGGCTCGGTCGTCTACGCAGGTCAGCGCCTGGACCAGCTACCGGACAAGCGACTCAGCGAGCTACGGCGTACGGAGTTCGGGGTGGTCTTCCAGTTCGGCCAGCTCATCCCGGAACTGACCGCGATCGACAACGTGGCGCTGCCGCTGCTTCTCGCGGGAGCGGGGCGGGCCGAGGCGCACCAGCGGGCGGGCGAGTGGATGGAGCGGTTCGGCGTACGCGGCCAGGAGGAGCAGCGGCCGGGTGAGATGAGCGGCGGGCAGGCCCAACGGGTGTCGATGGCAAGGGCGTTGGTGACCGGCCCGAAGATCGTCTTCGCCGACGAGCCGACCGGCGCGCTCGACTCCCTGGCGAGCGAGCAGGTGATGACGGCGATGGCGCACACGGCCCAGGAGACGGGCACGACGGTGCTGCTCATCACGCACGACCACCAGGTCGCGGCGTACGCGGACCGTGAAGTGCGGCTGCGGGACGGCGTCATCGAGGACTCGGCTGCGGATCTGGAGGTGGCCCAGTGAGGGCCCCGGTGAGAGCCTCAGAGAAGGCTCGAATGATGGACGACCTCCGGCTCGCCTGGCAGCTCACGCGGGGTTCCGATCGGCGCGAGTGGTTGCGGGTGCTGCTGACCGCGGTGGGAGCCGCGCTCGCCACCGCCTTCGGGCTCGCGGCGCTCGGAATCGGCGCGGTGCGCGGAAACGTGGAGTTCCCGTATCTCAACGGGCTGCTGGATGAGCCGGGAGTACGTCACGGAGTGGTCGCCGCGCTGCTGCTCCTGCTGGTGCCGGTGCTCGGCTTCCTCGCGCAGTGCGCGCGGATCGGCGCCGTGCACCGGGACCGGCGGCTGGCCTCGCTGCGCCTGGTCGGGGCGACGGCCCCGCAGGTGCGGCGTATCGCGGCCCTGGAGGCGGGCCTCGCCTGTCTGCTGGGCTCGGTTGTCGCCGCGGCGGTCTGCGTACCCTCGGTGCTGCTCCTGTGGGACCGGCCTCCGCTGTGGCTGTGGGCCGCTTTCGCCGGGGCGACGCTGGTCGTGCCTGTGGTCGCCGCGCTGGTGAGCGTTCTCGCGCTGCGCCGGGTGGTGGCCTCGCCGCTGGGGTGGGTACGCCGGGTGCGGCCGGAGCGCGGCGGGAGCGCCATGCTCACGCTGGGGGCTCCCACGCTGATGGTGGGCGCCGGGGCCGTACTGGTCCTGACGGGGGGCCGGGAGTTGAGTTACACCGCGTTCCCGCTGGCGGTGTTCGGCGCGGTGACGCTGACCGCGGTGGGCTCGGTCGCCATTTCCGGGGGCACCGCCAAGCTCATGGGCCGGTGGCTCGCCGCGCGGACCAGCAACCCGGCGGTCCTGATCGCGGCCGAGCGCCTGCGCACCGACCCCTGGGCCGCCGCGCGCACCCACGCCGCCGTACTCCTGGTGACCATCGTGGGCGTGAGCTTCCTGGGCATACGGCAGCTGCTGCTCGACGACCTGAACGGACCGGGCCGCCATGTCGAGGACATGGCCTTCTACACCACCGGCATCAACCTCACGGGTGCCGCCGTCCTGGTCGCGCTGACCATCACCCTGAGCGGCCTCGCCGTAGGCGCCGCCGAGTCACTGGCCACCCGCCGCCACGGCCTCGCCGCCCAGGCCGCCGCCGGGGTCCCTCAAGCGGTGCTCGGCCGGGCCCTTCTCCTGGAGACGGCACTGCCCCTGGCCCCGGCGATGCTGCTCGCGGGCCTCGGCGGAACGGCGGTGTACCTCGCGTACGGGATCGTGGCGAAAGCCTCCGTCCCACTCCTGCTGCCGCTGCTGTTCCCGGCGATGGTGTACGCGTCCTGCCTCCTCGCGGCGGCGACGGCACTGCCGCTGCTGAGGCGGGTGGTGCAGCCGGGGGAGCTGCGTTACACGTAGCGGCGCGCCCCAAAGGGGCGCAGCGCTACGCCAAGTTGCGGCTCCGCCGCCGAGGGGGGCGCCCCTTTAGGGGCGCGCGGCTGTATCAATATGCGGCTCCGCCGCGCGGGCGCGACCAGCCCCGACGAACCCGCAGCCAACAGCTGACCGCAGTTCCCGGGCTCAACCCAGCGGAGCGCAGGGGCTCGGCTCTCCGGGAGGCACGAGGGGACTTCCCGGAGAGCCGTAACGCCGCAGTTCAGAGCCGTACAGCCGTACAGCTCTTAACGGGCCGGTCGGCTGGCCGAGGCCCGTATCGACGCACCGCGCCACGCCAATACGAAGGCCCGGATCGTCAGGCAGAAATGCCATCGATCCGGGCCATGGCGTCATCCGCGCCGTACGGCTGCAAGTACGGCAGCCAGCGCGGATCCCTATGCCCGGTCCCGATGATGCGCCAAGCCAACCCAGACGGCGGAGCCGGTTTGTGTCGCAGGCGCCAGCCGATCTCAAAGAGATGGCGGTCGGCCTTCACATGGTTGCAGCGGCGGCAGGACGCCACCACGTTGTCCCAGACGTGCTGACCCCCGCGGGAGCGCGGGATGACGTGGTCGACGCTGGTTGCGACGCCACCGCAGTACATGCACCGGCCCCCGTCGCGGGCGAACAACGCGCGACGGGTCAGCGGAACGGGCCCCCGGTAAGGGACCCGTACGAACCTCTTCAGCCGGACCACGCTGGGTGCGGGGACAGTAACGGTTGCACTATGCATAAAGGCGCCGGATTCCTCGAGGCAGACAGCCTTGTTCTCGAGGACGAGGACGAGCGCGCGGCGGAGCGGTACGACGCCGAGTGGCTCGTACGACGCGTTGAGGACCAGGACATGCGGCACGGATGCCTCCTTGTACGCCGGCGGCGCGTGGCTCGCGCCGGGACGATCTGCAGCCAGTCTCCCCTCATGCCTGGTGGAAGCGCCACCATGTCCCGGTAACGGGCTGGGAGTGTTTTCGACCACACCGTTTTCACTTCTTCGCGTTCATCCCCAGGTGAGCACAGTCTCTCCCTCGAACTTTGCGGCGATCCACACATGGTGCCCCGATAGTGTGTTGAGTCTGCCCGTCCGGTGACCTTCTTGTGACCCCCATGCCACGGGCGGACCGTTACGCCTGGAGGTTCCTGCCGTGTTCTTGTCCGTCCTGTCGATCGCCGAGCCCTCGGACGAACCCTCGGCTCCATCGCTCCAGGACGCCCAGGAAAGCGCGACCGAAGCCGCGAGCTGGGTGGAGCAGAACTGGTCGACGTGGCTCAGCATCGGGCTTCGTATCCTGCTGATCATCGTGATCGCGGGCGTCCTGAGAGTGATGATCCGGCGGGCCATCACCAAGCTGATAGACCGCATGAACCGCACCGCCCAGGCCGTCGACGGCACCGCCCTTGGCGGTCTCCTCGTCAACGTCGAGCGCCGCCGTCAGCGTTCCCAGGCGATCGGTTCGGTACTGCGCTCGGTGGCGTCCTTCCTGATCCTGGGCACGGCCGGGCTGATGATCCTCGGCACCTTCCAGATCAACCTGGCCCCGCTGCTGGCCTCGGCCGGTGTGGCGGGCGTCGCGATCGGTTTCGGCGCGCGCAACCTCGTGACCGACTTCCTCTCCGGCGTCTTCATGATCCTGGAGGACCAGTACGGGGTCGGCGACGAGATCGACGCGGGCGTGGCCACCGGCGAGGTCATCGAGGTCGGCCTGCGGGTGACCAAGCTGCGCGGCCCCAACGGCGCGATCTGGTACGTCCGCAACGGCGAGGTCAAGCGCATCGGCAACCTCTCCCAGGGCTGGTCCACGGCCGGCGTCGACGTCACGGTCCGCCCCGACGAGGACCTGGAGAAGGTCCGCCGCACCCTGCTCGCCGTAGGCGAGGAGATGAGCAAGGACGAGCCCTGGAACGAGCGCCTCTGGGGCCCGGTCGAGGTCCTGGGCCTGGACAGCGTCCTCCTCGACCAGATGGTCGTCCGAGTCTCGGCCAAGACGATGCCCGGCAAGGCCCTCTCCGTAGAACGCGAACTCCGCTGGCGCATCAAGAACGCCTTCGACGCGGCCGGCATCCAGATCGTGGGCGGCCTCCCACTCCAGCCGGAGGGCGAGGCGTCGGCCACCGACCTGACAGCGGGCATGGCCCCTCCGTCGGCGTACTCGAACACGTCGTCTCCACAGGCCCAGGCGGCTACGCCGCTCACGCCTGCACCGGCGGGTTCGGCTTCACCGAACGTCTCGAAGTAGCGGCCTGCATTGCACTGCGTACGAGGATGGCGGCGCCCGGAGGGATCTGGGCGCCGCTTCGTCGTCCACACAGTGACCGCCGAAAACGGTGCAGCAAACTCGTTCGGGTGAACGATTGCGGCATTACGTACCGGGCTCGGCCGGCCCACGCCATGGTTCTGCCGGGGCACCCAGCACGGGCGTAGCCTGGCATCGACGTGGCGAGGAGAACAGCGATGAGCGCCGAACCCATCACGGAGCCGGTCATGACGCAGCAGGACCCCATCGATCTGTTGATCGCGATCGAGGAAGCGTCTGTGGCGCCGATTCGACCCGAGTACGTCGAGGGGACGGTCATCGTGCCGCCGCGACCGGATTACAACCACAGCAAGGGCGCCGTCAAACTCGCTGTCCAGTTCCACACCGCCGGGTTCGAGCTGGCAGGCATGGGGCTGGGCTTCCGCGCCGCCCACAAGGACGGCAGCACCATGTCCCTGATCGTCCCGGACTTCTACGTCCTCCGTCGCGAACCGACCGAACTCGACGAGTCGTACCGCAAAGCCAACAAGGGCTGGTACCCCATCGACTTGATCGCCTTGATCGGCGAGGTCACGTCAACCAACCACGAGACGGACACCGGCCCGAAACTGCGCACGTACGCAGCCGCAGGCGTCCCCGTCTACGTCCTGATCAACCGCAACACCAACACGGCGCACTGCTACACCGATCCGATCCTCCCCGGCGACGACCCCACCAGGGCCTACTACGACGACGAGTCCAAGGTCGACCTCGGCGAGCCTCTCCCCCTCCCCCACCCGTATCCCACCCTGGACACGGCCCCCTTCAGGCCAAGGTAGCCAGTCGGCTGGTCAGGAAGCCTGCCATGGCACGGACTCCTATACCGAGGGCGCGCTCGTCCGCGGCGAAGTCCGGGGCGTGCGGTGTTCCGTTGAGGCCGGCCTCCGGGTTTGCGACGCCGAGGAAGAGCATCGCTCCGGGCACCTCCCGCAGGAAGAGTGCGAAGTCCTCGCCGTTGAAGGGGAATGCCGCGTGGAGCACGGTGACCGCGTCGTCGCCGAGGGTGCCTCGCAGATACGTGGCCGCGGCTTCACTCAGCTCGGGTGAGCACACCATGGCGGGGAACGGCTCGCAGGCGAAGTCGACTCGGGCACTCGGAAGTGAGGCCGCCGCTGTCCGCACAGCATCGCGGATCTCGGCGTACCGGCTGTCGGGCCAGGCGCGCAGCGACGCCCGTACGACCGCACCATCGGGCCCTGCTGTCAGCCGGGATCGTATGAAGACGAAGCGTGCCAGCGGACCGTCCGGTGTCCGGATATCGTGAACGATCCGCGCGTACTGCTCAGGCGTCTGCGGATACTCGACAGTCGACCAGCCATCGACGAGGGCGACGAAGCGCTGCGCGTCGGCAACGGCTTCCGGCCCCGTCAGTTCGACGTGGAAGTGATCCTGACCGGGCAACCCGAGGCCAGGCATTACCGCGAACGTGCCGACCGGGAACGGCCCGCAATGCAGGGCGTAGATCTCCTCGATCTCCTGGGGCAAGGTCCGCTCCAGGACGCCGCTCGCGATCATCGCCCGTGCGCCCTCAAGGGTCTCTTCGGCAGGCTGGAAGAGGAAAACGATCCGCCCCGTTCACGTACTCCCGCAGCCGAGCGAGGACCTCGGCGATGCCCACCCCGATCGCCGTATGCAGGTCGTGACCACACAGGTGTGCCGCGCCAGGGACCCGTGACGCGAACGCGCCGTCGAACGCTTCATCATCGTCAACCGCGTCCATATCGGCTCGGTACGCGACGACCGGCCCGGCACCCGCCCCCTCAGGCACGGCCACTACGCCATGGCCGCCCACCCCGGTCGAGACCACCAGCCCAGCGGCCCGAAGCCGCTCGGCAACAAGGGCCGCCGTATGCCGCCCGTCCCCGGCAAGCTCCGGCTGCCGGGGAATCGCGCGACGCAGCGCGATCAGTTCGTCTTCGATCTCGCCTGCGATCTCACCAATGGCCTTGCCGTCCATGGCTGTTGGCATACGAGGGAGGTTACTGGGCCGCCGGTCGTCCCGAGCTTGAGCTCGGCGACGCGGGGAGTTGGCAGCGGCCGACGTCCCCGGGCAGCCGAGCTGACATCGCGCACCAGTCAGCGAGGCGGAGAGCGCCGCTGAACGCCTGCTTCTGGTCTCGTCGCGGACGCGGCGACAGCGGCGGTAGCCAGTGGGTCGCGGGCTGGGCGGTCCAGGAGGTCCGTGAGGTCGGGGGTGGTGCCGTTCAGGAAGCCGTGTCGGATGCCCGTGGCGATCGAGACGAGCATGGGCGGCTGGAACGGCAGCAGCCCCGGGGTCTCGTGGAGGAGCCTGCGCCGGTACTCGGCCACACTGAGGGTGTGGTGCGGGACCCCGAGCCGGTCGGCCACCTGTCCCGCCGTGATCGGGGTGCCGACGAGGTCGTAGACACGTCCGCTGTGCCGTGTCGGATTCGCCGCAACGATCGCCGCTGCATCGGCGAGATCCTCTCGCGCGACCGCGGCCAGGGCGCCGTCCCCGAACGCGGACTCCGCACCCGTGCCGGCCCACATCAGGAGACCGCCGAAGAGTTCGGCGTAGAGGCCGTTGCGCAGGATCGTCCACGGCAATCCACTTGTCCGGACGAGGCGTTCGGTCGCACGGTGCGCGAGCGCGAAACCGAGATGGTCACCGGCACCGGTCAGGCTTGTGTAGACAACGTGATGGACGTCATCGCGGACGGCAGCGTCAAGGACCGCCGCGTGCCGCCCGACAACCTGGTCGTCCTCGGCATAACCGGCGGAAATCAGCACCAGGGTCGACACACCGGCGAGATCGAGGCCCCCATGGTCGTCGAAGTCGAGACGCCGCATTCCCTCGCTGGGCGTGCGGCTGCCGCCCTTCGCGGCGGCGCCACGAGCACGCAGCGCCGCAAGAGTGGACGAGCCCAGATTCCCGTTCGCTCCGGTCACCAAAATCATGTCAATCGCAGTCTTCCGTCGTGGTTCTCATCGGTAACTACGCTTGATCCTTGACCGCACGCCCACGGGCTACAAGAAGGCAGTTTGATGTCACTCACGCACACCGGGGTAACCGCCACCCCCGCCGACCTCGATCCCTGCGGACGCGAAGACCACCCCGACTGCGGCATCCGCGACGTCCTGGACCGCATCGGGGACAAGTGGTCGGTGCTCGTGATCGTCGAACTCGCGGGCGGGCCGCGCCGGTTCCGCGAACTACAGCGCGCCATCGACGGCATCTCCCAGCGGATGCTCACCCTCACCGTACGCAGACTCGAACGCGACGGCCTCGTGCTGCGCACCGTGTACCCGACCGTTCCGGCCCGGGTCGACTACTGCCTGACCGAGACCGGGACCGGCCTGACCCACCTGGTCAAGGCACTCGCCGACTGGTCCCTCGCCCACCGTGCCGTCATCGCCGACGCACGCAGCGCGTACGACCACACCCACCCCGACCATGACATCCGCTGACGAGAACCGACAACGCCCCTACCGGACGCATGTCAAGGATGTGCTGCTCCTGTGAGCTCATCTCCCCCCGCCTTCAGGAGCGGCGTTGTACATCCAGGCAGCGCGCGTCGTCGGAAGCAATCGCGCCGTACGGTTCGAGAACCGAATGCTCACCTTGATCGTTCCAGGAACCGCCCGTCAACCCGTCTCCTCATCGGTGACCCAGGGATCCGATGGCTGGTATCGGGTTACCGTGCGCATCGGATCAGGCGAACGCACAATCAGGATCCGCCCCGATGGCTATATGACGGACTGACCTGTTCGGGAGGACTCGGTCTGGCTGGCCCCGCTGTACGTGCGCCGCTGGACCAGCGAAACGATCTACCAGTCGGAGGCAGCCTGACGCGGCCCCGCGATCTGCTACGACAGAGCCTACGGCGTCCCGCCCGGAGATGGCACGATGAACTCGTAGGTGGGTGAGGCATTGAACACCTTTCCTGTGGCCTGGTACCCGTGCGGTTTCAGAACGGAAAGGATCCGGGCCAGTTCTTCTTCCGTGTGCGCCTCCGCGAACACCCGCGGCCGGTGACGCCTCAGCATTTCCTGGGCCCCCGCGAGCGCCTGCGACTCCATGCCTTCGATGTCGAGCTTGATTACGGCGACTGGTCCTCTCACGAGCGTATCCAGCCGACGCGTGTGGAGCGTGTGGTTCACCCGGTCCAGACGGACGTCCACAGTGCCCTCGCGGTCGGACAGTGCCCAGTGCGAGGTGGTCACTCGGCTCTGTACGTCGTTGAGTTCCAGGTTGCGTTGAAGACGTTTCATTGCTGCTGAACGCGGTTCGAATGCATATACCCGGTCAGAAGGGCAGTGCACAGCGAAGAAGACCGTGTGTGTTCCGATGCATGCGCCGGCGTCAACGTATGTTCCCGGGATCTGCAACGAGGCAATGTAGTGAAGGAAGGCATGTTCATAGAATTTGCCCTTGAGCAGCGGCCCATACATGGTGCCGGGGCTCTCCAGATCGACGCCCTCGTCGTCGAAGTGGCAGATTTTCCCCGCATACTTGATGTCGATCACAAGTGGTCTCCTCTCATTGTTCAAACCGGTTCGGTCGTCACGCTTCCACGGCACGATCCGCCATGCGTCCCGTCCTTGGTGGCGAGTCCCCGGGCACCGGACAGCGCTCCGGGAGACTCGGGTATCACCTGGACGCGAGCAGTTCCGCCCAGTCCCGGGCCACCCGCTCCAGCGAGAAGGAATTCCGCACCTGAGTGCGGGCCAACTCTCCGGCCGACTGCCAGTCGTCCGGGCCGAGATCGGCGATTACGTCCGCCATCGCCTCCGGGCTGTCATGGATCCACCGTCGGTCGTAGATCTCGTCCGCACCCGCCCAGGGCAGCAGCGCAGGTACGGCGCGGGAGGCCATACCCTCGGCCGTGGCGAGGTGGAAGCTTTCCAGGTCGCTGGTGGACAGCACATGGCCGATGCGCCTGAGCCAGCTCGGCACGTCCGGTCCGAAGGCGTCGAAGACGACGGCGCCCTCCAGCAGCGGCGAGGTCTGCACGCGGCGCAGCACGGCGTCGTAGTGCGCGCGCTCCTCGGGCTTGTTCCAGATCCACCAGTACTCCCACGGCGGCTTCGACTTGACCGACAGATGCCAGCGCCGATCCTGGGCGCGCAGCTTCTCGAGGACGTCGAGGCCGAGGTCGAGGCGTTTGAGGCTCGGCACGATGCCGATCATGCCGAGGCGGAACCGGGCCCCGGGCACCTTGGGGCGGTCGAGCTGAGCGGTGTCGACCCAGTTCGGGATGACCGTGATCTTCGACTCCGGCCAGCCCGTGTGTTCGCGGGTACTGCGGGCGTACTGCGGGCTGACGCACACCACCCGGTCGACCGCGTCGATGTCGACCTGCCGCGGCCATGGGCCGGTCAGTTCGAAGCGGTGCAGCCGTACGACGAGACGGCTGCCGCGTCGCTTGTGGCGGCTGTACCAGACGGCGGCCGGTCCGCACCACTCGACGAACACCACGTCGGCCCAGTCGGCGAGCTCCTTGCTCGCGGCCGGGTCGTGGCGGGCGAGCGCGGGCCAGGCGTCGATGCGTACGTCGAGGCCGGGCAGTGCGCGGAAATGGTCGAGCAGCCGGGTGAGGAACTTCAGGTCGTGGCCCGCGACACCGACCCGCAACGGCTGTTGCCGTGCGCCCACGGCAGGTGATCCCCCCTTCTCGAGCGAAGTCGAGAGCCTGGAGGAGGACGGGAAGGCGCGGTCGAGGTGCGCGCGCCAGCGGTTCGCCGCGGCCTCCAGGGTGTACCGCTGGGCGGCCTCCCGGCAGCGTTCGGCCGCCAGCCGCCGGGCTCCGGGCTCGTGGACTGCGAGCGCGACGGCGTCGGCGGCGTCGTCGAGCACGGCGTCCCCGGGCACGTACAGCGGATAGTCGCGGCCGAGCAGCGTCTCGTGCGCGGGCGTGCGGTTTACGACGACGGGCAGACCGAGTACCCCGAACTCCAGGACTTTGGTGGAGAGTTCGAGGCTGGCGTCGAGGAACGTGTCCCTCCAGCCCAGACCCAGATCGCAGTCGGCGGCGATGCACATGGCCTCCTCGCGTGACTTGCCGCCGTGATGGTGGACGCCGGGTGCGCGCAGCGCCTGGATCATCTCGGGCTTGAAGTCGGGGCGGGCCCGGTCGTCGTGGATCTTGTCGCCCACCGTGTGGAGTTCTGCACGGATGTTCCGCTCACCGAGCAGCGTCGGCAGACGTGTCATGGGCAAGGTGTTCCAACGCGGCGCGAACTTGCCGGTGTAGACGAGCCGTAGCGGATCGTGCGGCCTGTCGCGCTCCGGCAGGGGCAATGCGGGTACGGGCACGGCGGGTGGGCACAGCACGCTCTTGCCGCAGGCCTCCGGCACCCAGGTATCCAGGAAGCAGCGCAACTCCTCCGTCTGGCACAGGATGTGGCGGCAGGAGCCGGCGATGCGGGCGAGGTCCGCGCGGGCCGTCTCGGTCATCCCGGCAGGCGACTGCGGGATATCGGTGAGATAGGCCCAGATCCGCCCGTCGAAGGCGCCGTCGGCGACCAGGCGCCTGACCACTCTCTGACCGCGCAGCACCAGCAGGTCGCAGCGCTCGTCACCATCCAGCCGGGCGAGCAGCTGCGAGGCCTGCCCGGGTGAGAGGGAGGAGCGCGGCCCCTGTTCGGGCACCAGCCGCTTCTCGTAGGGGCGCACCACCGTGACCCCGGGCAGCCCGGCCAGCGGTTCGATCAGTCTCTCGGTGCGGACCGGTGACTTGAGGACGAGCCGGGCCCGGCAACCCGCCAGCGACAGTGCCTGCACCGTCGACTGGGCCCATACGGCGGAGCCGTCGATGATGTTGAGGTCGACGTCGCCGTAGACGAGGGCGTTGAACGTGCGGGTCATGCGATCTCCTTCCCGCGTACGGCGAACAGCCGGTGCCCCGTGCGGAACCAGGTGTCCGCGGAGGTGCCGGCCAAGAACAGGGACCGGCGGACGAGGGCGGGCCGCAGGTCCGGTACGAAGGCGTAGTCGTCGTCGGCGGGCGTGTGGCCCACTGCGTCCGCGCCCGAGTACTCCTGGGCGCACATCAGGTCGAGCAGCAGGGTGTCCGGGCGGTCCACGGACAGGTCGGTCCAGTCCGCGACCCACGGGGCGGTGGGTTCGCCGGCGTGGACGGCGACGCCCGCGGCGGTGAGTTCGTCGAGCGCGACACCCGCCGGGTCGGGCACGGCCACCTCGGCCGGCCGGTGCACCTGGCGGAGCACTTGGTCGGTGAGCCGGGCGATGTCGGTGTCGTCCCGGGGCGAGGCCAGGACGGCGACGCGTCGCCGGTCCAGCGGGTCGGGGGCCCCGACCAGACTGGCGAGCCGGGACAGCCGCATGCGGGTGCCGGCGTGGCTGAACGCCTCCCACAGCCCTTCCCTGCCGTCCGCGACCGGGTCCAGCCCGGACAGCCGTACGCCGGTGTCGCCGTCGATGACAGCGTCCCAGGCGAGGTGGGCGAGCCCCGGTGCACCTGACGTCGGGGCGTCCCGCCACAGCACCGACTTCCGTCCCAGGGCCTTTGCCCGGCCTACGAGTTCGGCCAGGCTGCGGTCCAGGTCGGGGGCCAGTCCGGTGCCGGTGAGCGACCACGGACCGATGGCGTCGGAGCAGGCGCTCAGCTGGACGACGAGCGCGTCCGGGCCGGTGCGCTCCACGAGGAGCCGTCCGTCGTGCGGCAGTAGCCGGTTGACGACGGCGTACGCCGCGAAGTCCTCGGCGGTGCTGTCGCCGAGCACCCCCGCGATCACGAGCCGGTCGCGGGGCGCCGAGGAGAAGCCGCGGTGGGCGAGGTGGAGGCGGCCGTCGGGCACGGCGGCATCCGCTTCCCGGGTCTGTGGGACCGGGGCCGGACGGGCCGCCCTTCCGCGCCCGCGTCCACGCCACATGCTGTACAACTCCCGCGGCAGCCGCACCATCCCGCGCCCCGGTGACCGGGCCGCCGCGACCAGTGCCCGTCCGGCCCTCAGCGAAGTCGAGCCCTCCAGCATGGCCACCCGAGCCTCCAGCAGCTCGACCCGGTCCCGGGCGCCGCGCAGCGCGGAGTCCAGCTGCGCCTTCTCCCGCGTGACGGCGGCCAGGTGCTCGGCCGTGCCGCCGTCGCGCGCGTCGTCCAGGGCGCGGGCGGTCTCCTCGGCCGTACGCTCCAAATCGAGCGTGCGGGCGCGCAGGGCACGGGAGGCGAAGTCGGCGAGGACGTACTCGCCGACCACGCGCAGCTGCGTGGCGAGGCCGTCCGACGGTACGGGACGGCCGAACCAGTCGTGGAGCGGCAGGAGTTCCTCGGTGCAGGCGAAGACCGCGCCCGCGTGTAGGTGGGTGTAACCGAGGGCGGAGGCGCGCAGCACCTGGCAGCGATGGGTGACCAGGTGGTCGAGCAGCCGGTGGTAGGGCAGTTCGAGGCCGTCGTGGCCGAAGAGGATCAGGCCACGGCCGCCGGGGCGCATCCGCTCCAGTACCGTGAGGCAGGCCTCCTCATCACCGTGCAGCTTGGGATCGGGACCGTAGGACAGCAGCACCAACTGGCCTGGGCCGATGGTCTGTTCCTGGGTGCTCAACCTGACACCGGGCGGCAGATGAACATAGCGGTCGAGGCGCAGACCGCCGCCCGCCGTGGCGTCCACGACGGTGGTGACGCCGTCCAGGTGAGGGTGGAGCAGATCGGTCAGGCGCATCAGCGGGTCCTCGTGAAGACGTGGAAGCCGAGTGGGTTCTCGCGGAATCCGTAGGGCTTGAACAGGGTGTGGCGCAGTCCGAGGGGATCGAGTTCCCTGCGGTAGGCGGCCGTTGGGCGGTGCACGATGTAGTCGCCGAGCGGGGTGCGCTCGTTCCCGTCCTGGTCGGCGACGATCAGACGGCCGGTGACCCGCACGAGGGAGGCGAGATTGCGCAGGCCGGCCGCCCACTGGGCGTCGTCCATGACGTGGAAGAGGACGTCCACGCACAGCACGACGTCGTACGGCCAGGGATTGCGCCAGTCGGTGAGCGAGGCTTCGGCGTAGCGCGGACCGCCGCCCTCGGCGCGGGCGTGCGCGACGGCCGCGGGGCTGGTGTCGAAGGCGTCGACGCGATGGCCGCAGCGTGCGAGTGCCCGGGCGAAGTGCCCTTTGCCGCAGCCCGCGTCGAGCACGAACAGCGGAGACTGGGTACTCGACAGATCGCCGATGAGGGTGAGCAGGGCGCCGAGCCGCAGCGCGTAGAAGATCTCGTTGCCGGGACGGTCGAGGCCGATGTGGCCGCCGGAAGCGAGGTCGTCGCGTTGCCGGTGGCGGGTGTTCCAGTAGGCGCGGGTTCGGTCGTCGGCCGTGGTGGGGGCGCCCGTCGCGGCGCAGTTGTCCGGCGTGGTGCGGGTTCCCTGCGTGGCGAGGTCGTCCGCCGTGGTGATGTCAGCCATGGCTCTCCAGCCACCGGGTGAGCACCCGCGCGATACGAGGGCCCGCCTTTCCGTCCCACAACGGCGGCCCCTCGGCCGGCACCGTCGCCGTGCCGGCCAGCACCTTGTCCAGGGCGGGCGCCAACTCGTCATGCCGCACCAGGCGGTTGGTGCCGTGGGTGACGGTGACCGGGCGCTCTGTGGTGCTGCGCAGGGTCAGACACGGGACGCCCAGCACGGTGGTCTCCTCCTGGACTCCGCCCGAGTCGGTGATCACGGCTGCGGCGCCCCGGACCAGGCTCATGAACTCCACATAGCCGAGCGGTTCGAGGAGGTGGATGCCGGGCGCCTCCGCGAGGCCCGCCGCGCGCAGCGCCGCCCCGCCGCGCGGATGCAGTGGTACGGCGAGGTCCAGGTGGGCCGCGGCCTCGGTCAGGGCGCGGGCGGCGGCCCGGGCCGCCTCGGGGTCGTCGACGTTCGCGGGCCGGTGCAGTGTGACCACGCCGTAGCGTTCGGGCAGTCCGTACGCGGCACGGGCGGCGGCCGAGTCGAAGCGGTCCAGATGGCCGAGCAGGGTGTCGATCATGGGATTGCCGACGAGGTGGACGCGAGCCGGGTCGACGCCCTCCCGGGCAAGGTGGCCGACAGCCTCCGGGCTGGTGGCGAACAGCAAGTCGGCGAGCTGGTCGACCAGACGCCGGTTGACCTCCTCCGGCATCGTCATGTCGAAGCTGCGCAGGCCCGCCTCGACATGGGCGAGGGGGATGGAGAGCTTGGCGGCGACCAGGGCGGCGGCGAGCGTGGAGTTGACATCGCCGTAGACCACGACCACGGTCGGCGCCCGGGCGGTCAGCTCGGCCTCCAGCGCCACCAGCAGGTCGGCCGTCTGCCGCGCGTGACTGCCCGAGCCGACGCCGAGGTCGGTGTCCGGTTCGGGCAGGCCGAGCTGGCGGAAGAAGACGTCCGACAGGCGTTCGTCGTAGTGCTGGCCGGTGTGGACGAGGACCTGGTCGCAGCCGACCGCGCGCAGCGCGGCGACGACCGGTGCCGCCTTGACGAAGTTCGGCCTGGCGCCGACGACATGGAGTACCTGGCCGTTCATTTCCGTTGTTCTCCGCTCCGTCGGCCTACCGTTCCGATATGCCACTCCGTATCCCATATGCACTTATTCTTGCGGCATCGGTGGCTTGGGCCGAGCTGCGCCACGACCCCGTTCGGGCGATACTGCTCGGCTTCCGTCTCTTGCCGGTGGCTGCCCGACACCGACTGCGCCGGTTCGAGCGGTGGCTCACTGCCCGCGCCCGCACGGCCGGACCAACCGCGACGCCCTCCGCAGCCCGGCTCCCCGCACCCGTCGGGCGGACCGTCCGCCCCGTGCCGGGCCGGGTCCTCCATCTCGTCACCAACGGGCTGCCGTTCAAGCACGCCGGCTACACCGTGCGCACCCAGGCGCTGACCGAGGCACAGCGGGCGGCCGGGCTCGATCCGCACGTCGTGACGCGCATGGGGTTCCCGGTCGCGCAGGGGGTGCTGGACGCCCGCCCCTTGCAGATCGTGGGGGATGTGCCGCAGCACCGGCTGCTGCCGCTGGTGCTGCCGTACGGGCAGAGCGCGGCGCTGGCCCGCAACGTCGAGTTGGCCGGCCGTCTGGCGGAGCGGCTGCGGCCCAGCGTCTTGCACGCGGCGACCGACCACGGCAACGGGCGTGTGGCGCTGGCCCTGCGCGAGACCTACGGACTGCCCGTGATCTACGAGGTACGGGGCTTTCTGGAGGAGACCTGGCTGACGCAGGCCCCGGGCCGTTCCCGCGACGACGAGACCTACCGCGCCCGGCGCGATCTGGAGACGTACTGCATGCGCGAGGCCGATCTGGTGCTGACGCTGGGCGCGGCGATGAAGGCCGAGATCGTGGCGCGGGGGGTGCCCGAGGAGCGGGTCCTCATCTCGCCGAACGCGGTGGACGAGACATTCCTCGCTCCGCTGCCGGACGGCGCGCCGCTGCGTGCCCGGCTCGGCATCGCTTCGGACGACCTGGTCGTCGGCACCGTCAGCAGTCTTACGCCACACGAGGGCATCGGCACGTTGCTCTGTGCGGGTGCCGAGTTGCGGCGCCGGGGAGTACCCCTACGACTGCTGATCGTGGGCGACGGTCCGGAACGCCCAGCGCTGCAGCGACTTGCCGCCCGACTGGGCCTCGACGGCGGCGTAGCCCTGTTCACCGGTCGGGTGCCGCACTCCCAAGTGCGCGATTACTACGCCGCGTTGGACGTCTTTGCGCTGCCACGCACCGACGACCGCGTATGCCGTCTGGTGACCCCTCTCAAGCCGGTCGAGGCGATGGCGAGCGGCCTTCCCGTCGTCAGCAGCGACCTCGCAGCCATGCGGGAACTGGTCGAGCCAGGAGTGAGTGGTCTCCTGATTCATTCTCAATCACCCCGTGTCTGGGCAGATTATCTTGAAGAACTTATTTACTGTCAAAAGCGACGAAACGAATGGGGAGCAGCCGCCCGTGAGCTGGTCGCGCGCGAACGCACCTGGAAACGGGTCGCGGCCACGACCCGTGAGGCGTACCGCAGTCTCGGATGCGTCTGACGCCCAGACCCCCCAGCCGCACCGTCCTGCACCTTCGGTCCATCACGTCCTGCAGTCCGGCAGGACCTGCCTTGAGGCGGAGTGAATCGCTATGCAACTCTCACCGGCCGAACCCCTCGGGGAATTGAGTGCACTACTGGCTGAGGAGGAAGAACGCGACGACCGCGTCGAACTCGCGGTGATCGGTCTCGGTTACGTCGGACTGCCGCTCGCGCGTGAGGCGGCCTCCGTCGGCCTGAGAGTCGTGGGGCTCGACCGGGACCCCTGGGTCGTCGCGGGACTCAACGCCGGCCGCTCCCACGTCGACGACGTGTCGGATGAGGACGTCCGCCGGATGCGGGAGGCGGGCTTCACGGCGTGCACGGACGACGCCTGTCTCGCCCGGGCGCAAACCGTGGTGATCTGCGTGCCGACCCCGCTCAGCGAGGACGGAGGACCCGACCTGAGAGCGGTGACCTCGGCCGCCCGCGCGGTCGCGAGCAGGCTGCGGCCCGGACAGCTCGTCGTCCTGGAGTCGACCACCTATCCGGGCACCACCGAGGAGGTCGTACGGCCGCTACTGGAGGAGTCCGGGCTGCGGGCGGGCGAAGACTTCGCACTGGCCTTCTCACCGGAGCGCATCGACCCCGGCAACACCACGCACGGACTGCGCGAGACACCCAAGGTGGTCGGCGGTTGCACCCCGTCGTGCGCCGCCCAGGCGGTCGCCTTCTACGGAAAGCTCGTCGACACGGTCGTCCAGGCCAAGGGCACCCGCGAGGCCGAGATGGCCAAACTGCTGGAGAACACCTATCGGCACGTGAACATCGCACTCGTCAACGAACTGGCCATCATCAGCCGCGAGTTGAATGTCGACGTCTGGGACGCCATCCGCTGCGCGGACACCAAACCTTTCGGCTTCCAGGCCTTCCGGCCGAGCGCCGGAGTGGGCGGGCACTGCATCCCCATCGACCCCAACTACCTGTCGTACAAGGTGCGTTCCTCGCTCGGCTACGACTTCCGCTTCGTCGAGCTCGCCCAGGACATCAACCGGCGGATGCCCGAGTACGTCGTACGTCGCGCCCAGGACCTCCTCAACACCGCGGGCCGGCCGCTGCGCGGCTCCCGGGTGCTGCTACTCGGCGTCACCTACAAGCCCGACGTCGCGGACCAGCGCGAGACCCCGGCCCTGCCGGTGGCCCGGCTGTTGCGAGGGCGGAAAGCCGAAGTGTCCTTCCATGACCCGCACGTGCCGCTGTGGACCGTCGACGGGGTGACCGTCCCACGCGTCGGCGATCTCATGGCGGCCGTACGCGATCACGACCTGACGATCCTGCTGCAAGACCACTCGGCGTACGACCTGCCGTTGCTCGCCGACGAGGCCCGCCTGCTGTTCGACACCCGAGGGCGGATCTTCCAGCCCGGGGTCGAAGTTCTGTAGACCGCCACCCACCACGGCAGGTGCCAACGCCCTTGGGCTGCCAGAGAGTTATGAGGCTTTTGATGCGTGTACTCGTCGTCACGGTGGTGCATCACCCCGAGGATGCTCGGATCCTGCACCGGCAGATCGCCGCCCTCCGAGAGCGCGGCCACCAGATCGTGTACGCGGCACCGTTCGCGGCATGCGGCGTCGTGACGCCACGGTCGGGCGTTGAGGGCGTAGACCTCCCCCGGGCCGTCGGCCGCGACCGCCGCGCTGCGCTGCGCGCGGCCGCCAAGTTGCTGGCCGAGCGCGGGCCGGAGGCGGACGTAGTGCTGCTGCACGACCCGGAACTGCTGCTGGCCCTGCCCGGCGCGATGCGCCATTGGCGGCGTGGCGGGCGGGCTCCGGTGACGGTGTGGGACGTGCACGAGGACACGGCAGCGGCGCTCGTCATGAAGCGCTGGGTGCCGGGCGTGCTGCGGCCACCGCTGAGGCTGGGAATGCGGGCCGCCGAACGGCTGGCGGAGCGGCATCTGCGGCTCCTGCTGGCCGAGGACGCTTACCAGGCCCGCTTCCGCGATGTCCACCCCGTCGTGCCGAACTTCGCGACCGTACCGCCCCTTCCACCCGAGCCGCCCTGCGACGGCCGCGTCGTTTATCTCGGTCACCTGTCCCGGGCACGCGGCGTACTGGACATGATCGAAACAGCGCGTCTGCTGGGACCCGCCGTGCGGGTCGAGGTGATCGGCGCGGCGAACCCGGACGTACGAGACGCACTCACACAGGCCCACCGGGAAGGAGTGCTGCGCTGGTACGGCTTCCTGCCCAACAACCGTGCGCTCGCCAAGCTTTCGGGCGCTCTGGCCGGCCTCTCGCTCCTGCACGACCAGCCCAACTACCGCCACTCGCGCCCGACCAAGGTCGTCGAGTACATGGCCCACGGTGTACCGGTCGTCACCACGCCCACCCCGTTCGCGTCGGAGCTGGTCGAGCGGCACGGCTGCGGACTGGTCGTACCGTACGAGGATCCGGCGGCCGCGGCGGAGGCCGTACGACGTCTGCGTGCCGACCCCGAACTCCGAGCGCACGCAGCTCGGCAGGGTCGTGAGGCCGCCCTCGCCGGTCTGAACTGGCAGGTCAGAGCCGCCGAGTTCGCGGCCCTGCTGGAGCGATGGGTGAACGAGGCCGACACCGGCAAGCGCGTCGCTTCCGGCTCCGCACCAAAGAGTGACGCGGCTCTTGTCGGCTGACCACGGCGTACGGCATGGTCATCAGCCGCCTCTTTCGCTCGTCGAGCACCGTTCCGGCACGTGCCCACGCCAGCGCCATCCCCGTCACTGCTTCGCGTCCACGAGCAGAACTGCCTTCCCGACCAGGTCCCACTCCGCGTAGACGGTCTTGCCGACGGTACGAGGCGCGAGTCCCCAGCGGTCTGCCAGGGCCCCGACCAGCAGCAGCCCTCGCCCCCGAACTGGCCGTCCTCCCCCGCCGGCCGAGGACTGGGCAGCCGCTCGCTACGCGGGTCGCTGACCTCGATGCGGAGTACGGAGCCGGTGAGCACGATCCGCACACGGATGAGCCGGTCTCGGAGGCTGCCGTGCAGCATGGCATTGGTAGATCTTGTCGCGCAGCATGTCTGGGACGTCGAGGTGCCATCCTTCGCGAAGGTGTGTGCCGACATCGGGGTGCTGATGTGCGCGTTCAAGGAATTTCCTGTTTCCCCAGCAGTTCGACCGTAGCCAGCCGGGCGACCAGTCCGCCATCCACTTTCGATACACGCCTGGTGCTGCGCCGCGGAACTCCCGCGGCGCAGCATCAGGGACCAAGGGCCAGGGGGCACCGAGGGAACTCGCCGGGGGTGACCGGCGAAGGAGAGGTGAAAGCCCAAGCCTTCGAAGCGTCCCCAGGACGAGAGGAGCCCCGATGACCGTCGAGCCAGGCGTCCGCACGGGGGCGGAGAGGCCAACTCGTCGGCGGCCCGGACGTGATGCGAGCGCAGCTCGAACACCTGCTGAACGTGGCCAAGTTGCCGAACATCCGGCTGCAAGTACTCCCCTACCGCACGGGTGGACACCCCTGCGTCGGTGGCGCGTTCAATATCATCTCGTTCGCCGAAACCGAGGCCGTGGACGTGGTCCACGTGGACGCCATCACGTCTACCGTGTGGGTGGAGAACGAGGACGACAGCGCCAAGTACAGCCAGTACTTCGACCGTACGGCCCGCCTGAGCCTCGCTCAGCACGACGCCGTCCAGCTGATCGACAGCATCCGTCAGGAGATGTAGGCCTTGCCCGAGTTCGACTTCGTGAAGTCCAGCTACAGCACGTCCGGCGGGGAGTGCGTCGAAGTTGCCCGCAACATCCCCCACACCGTCGCCGTCCGCGACTCAAAAGACCCCAGCGGCGCGATACTTCGCCTCACCCCGGAAGCCTGGGCTCACTTCACGGCATCGTGCCCTCGTATGACCCGTTGCTCGGCGTGAGTCGGCTCGCCGGGAATCCCGCCATGGCGCGCACTCCGACAATGAGGATGCGCTAGTCCGCGGCGAAGTCCGGACATGCGGCGTGCCGTTGAGGCCAGCTTTCGGGTTTGCGACGCAGTGGCCGACGCTCCGCTTCAGGCCCCCGCCGCCACTGAGACGTCAAGGGGTGGCCAGCAGGGCGAGAGCGAACACGGCGACGGTGATCAGCCACGCGGTCGTGCTTCCCGCCGGGTATAGGGGTAGCGCCCACCAGGTGTGCGTGGCGGAGCCGCCGGGCTGGTAGGCGCGGCCGGCGATCAGGGTGCCGATGAGGAGCGCCATTCCGGAAGCTGCCGCCGCCGCTTCGTTTGCCACACGCCGTACGAGGAGAGCAAGAGCGAGGAGGAGCGTGATGTTGCGGGCGACGTCCATCCCCACCAGCACTCCAGCCCCGTGGGCGAGAACCGCGGTGAGGATGACGGCGCCATGGTCGAGGCGGCGGATGGGTACTACCGCTGTCCGTTCCGCCTCGCGGAGCCGGCGCTCCATGCAGTACATGACGGCGACGACGGTCAGGATGGGGGTGAAGTACGCCAGGCGTGCACCGCTCATCCCGCCGGCCAAGCTCGGAATAGGAACCTCGCTCGTGCCCACCGCCCAGCACACGGCCACGATCACGGCGAGCGTGGGAGGGACGGCCCACCAGCGCCGTACGGTCAGCGCGTATCGGTTCACGTGCCCACCCGGTTGCAGTGCTCCTGGCTTGCGACCTTCTGCTTGAACCAGTCGGCCTGGTCTGCGGCGGGCATCTGACGGACCTTCTGGAGTGCCGTCCATTCGGCGGGGAGCATCGCCTGCTGGATGGATTGTGTGTCGAGGCCAATGACGAGTGCGGCCCAGGCGGCTGCGGGAGAGCCGGGCTGCTGGCAGTCGCGCACACCAGCGGTGGCGGCCACACCGGCTACGGCTGATTCGGCGAGATCAGCCTCGTACCGCTCCTGGGAGGCTTGCTCATGGAGAGCGGGAAGCGACCAGTACAGCGGCCAAGTGCCCGGCTTGAGCGGTGTACTGGCAGAGGTGATGCGCAGCTCCTGAGGGGCGGGAATGCCTGCGGCCTTCAGGTCGTCGATCGGCCCCATGGCGTCTCGGCGCAGCTGCTCGGCATACGGCTGGTACTCCGGCGGCACACACACTCTGGGAGCTTGTCCGGTACAGGACATGGCGACCGTACGGGGATGGGTGGGGGCCGCGTATCCCCAGTCGGTCACGGCAAGGTAGCCGGTGACGAGGGTCGCCGCGGCGGTCACGGCGCCGATCGTGGCCTTGAGACCGCGCCGGTGTGGGCTGGTCAAAAGCCACGCGGCGACGGCCAGACCGGCAACGACACCCCACGGGACGAGGTAGACGGCGGGGTCTCGGATGTCGGTGACGGTGGAACCGCCGTCGATGAAGCCTCCCAGGTGTCGTAGGGAGGGGTTGGTGAAGGAGTGCGGCATCGCGAGCCAGGCCCAACAGCCGATCGCCACGAGCGGGGCAGCGATGCTGCCCGGAAGGGTGCGTCCAGCGCACCAGCCGATGATCGTCCATCCGAGAGGGAGAACGATGAGGTGGGCCGCGGCGAGCCAACCGGCATCACCGGGCCACACGCCTGTCGCGTTGCGGGCGAAGACGAGTGCTGCGACGGCGAGAACGACGTAGAGGATCAGGGCGGGGGTGACGGCTCGCAGGAGCTGCACGACAGGATTGCGGGGGCTGGTAGCACGCATGGCGCCCAGGAGGCGGTGTCGGCCTGCTTCCCATGCGGTGGCGCCGGCAGCGGCCGGGGCGATGACTGCCATGGGGAAAGCGGCTATCTCGCCGGATTCCACACCGTAGTGGGAGGGGGCGGTGTAGGTGACGTCGCCGATGTACAGGCTGATGTAGATCAGGGCGGGGAGGAGCAGCCACGGTGCGGCGGAGGCGCGGAGGTTTGCCCAGGTGATGGTCATTCGGTTGCCTCCAGGAGCGCCGCGTAGGCGCTTTCCAGATGGCGTCCTGGCGCGCAGTCCGATGCGTGGTGGCCGGCGAATTCCTTGACCGTTCCCTTGAAGCGGGAACGGCCCGCTTCAAGGACGACGACTTCGTCGAACGCCTCGTCCAGGTCACCGATGTCGTGCGTGGAAACGACGACGTGGACCGTGCCGCGCAGGGAGATCAGCAGGTCGAGAAAGCGGCGTCGCTGGTGGGGGTCGAGCCCGACGGTGGGTTCGTCGAGAAGGAGTACTTCGGCGTCATGGACGAGGGCTTGCGCGATGGCGATGCGCTGCTGCTGTCCGCCGGAGAGTGTCTTGATCTTGTTGTTGAGCTTGTCGGTCAGGCCGACGCGCTCGATGGCCTCGGGTGCGGCATTCCAGGCGTCGCGCTCCCGCATGCCCTTGAGCCAGCCCACGTATGCCACATGCTCTCTGCACGTCATCCCGGGGAGGAACCCTGGGCGCTGCGGCAGCCAGGAAACCTTGTGGCGGTAGGTCCGCACATGCCTGCGGTTGCCAAGGTCGAGGTCCCCGTAGCGGATTCGGCCTGCCTGCGGCGTGGAGGCGCTGGCGCCGAGGGTGAGCAGGGTGCTTTTCTATGCGCCGTTCGGGCCGAGGAGGACGGTGTGGCCGGGTGAGAAGTTCAGGTTGAGCTGGTTGAGGACGGGGCGTGACCTGGCGGTGTAGCGGAAGGTGCAGGACTGATAGTTCAGGGGCATGGAGGGTTTCCTCGTGGCACGGCCGACCGTCCGGCCGCACCCACGGGTCGGGGCGGGACCGACCCGGTCCTTGCGGAGGGTGACGTTGACGAGTCTGTCCGAGCCGTCGTCGGAACAGCCGGTGACATGAACGTCCGGAAGTGTATGGACATGTCAGACACAAGATCACCATCTGATCGATTTCAGCCAACTTGTTGACCAAATCTCGTATATGAACGGTCAGTTCACGGACGTGAAGTATGGCTGAGGTGTGAGGGCCCGGCTCGGTTGACGCACCGAAGGTGCACTTGGTGAAGGGGCATCCGAGCAGCTCGCAGTGCAGGGTGGTGTCCACGCCACTCCGGGTTTGCCAGGACCAGGCACCAGGCGGCTCCTCGGCCGCCCGTCACGGCTACGGAGCCGGCGTGTCAGTGCCTGCTTCTACGGTTTGGGCATGACTCCTGAGATGTGGGAACGGTTAAGTGCCTTTCGTGGCAAGGCGGTTGCTCGGGGTATACCGGGCGAGGACGTGGAGCGGTGGTTGGCCGTCGCCCGGCCCTGCGCGACTCTGGCGCGGGACGGGGATGGGCCGGTTGTGGGGCGGTTCGGTGGGCGGTTGCTGCTGCCGGCCGAGGTGCCGGACCCCGAGCATCCCTTCGTTGCCTCCGTCGATCTCGCGGCGTTGCCCGCCGGTGCGACGGATTTGGGCCTGCCTCGCGACGGGCAGCTGCTGCTGTTCGCCTTTCCTGAGAGCGCTGACGACGCCGAGACCATGGGGAATGTGGTGTACGTCCCGGTCGGCTCGGCCGTGGTGGAGCGGGATCGGCACGCTTGGAACGCGTACGACTTCGAGGATGAGGAGGCGATGTTCGAGGCGTTTCCGGAGGGGCCGTTGCGGGTGACGGTCAATGTGTCGCTGCCTCACCATCAGGCTGTCGAAGTCCTCGGCGAGGCGAGGAGCGTGCCGATTCCCGGGCATCCCCGGTCCGAGGAACTCGTCGCGGTCTGGGAGAGCGTCCGTGGCGACGTCGCGCCCGAGGGGCCATTGCAGATAGGCGGGTACGCCGATGAGGAGGCCGTCTACATCGATCCGGTCGCCGTTGCCGTGTCCAGGGCTGTGAGAGCGGTGGAAGCGGGCGGGTGGGACGGGCCGGTTTCGGGTGATGTCGCGGACTGGGTGCTTCTGGCCGACTGGCAGGCCGGTATGGATGTGGAGGGCTGGGAGAGTGCCACCGTTCACTGGGTGATCCAGCGCGAGGATCTGGCGGCGCGGCGCTTCGACCGGGCGTTCACCAGCGTGTTCTGGAACCCCTAACCTGCGCCTGGGACGGGCGGGGAGGGGCGGGGCGCGAGCCCGTACGGCAGCCGGGCCGGTATCGCCTGACCCACGTCGCGCATGTGGGCCCGGGCGCCGTCGTCGGGGCGGCCGGACGCGGCGGCGGTCCGCCGCCCGCGCTGCCGGTCTGCCCCCGTCACCCCCGCTCCCCCACCGGTTCCGCCACGCCCACGATGAAGCTGCGGCCGCCCACCAGCCGCACATCGGCCGACCATCCCAGCGCCGCGAGATCACCCGTCAGCGTCTCCGGCTCGTGGAAGACCTTCACGACCCGGTGCCGGCTGCCGTCGTCCAGGCGGCGCAGCACTACTGAGCCGGGCTGGCCGGCGGCGGCCTCCTCGCGCCAGGCCTCCCCCGGGCCCTCGTCGATGAAGATCGCCTTGCCGTGCGGGGCCAGCGCCTCGCGGACCGTGTTCCAGAAAGCGGGCAGTCGCGACGGCGGGACGTGGGAGAGCCAGAAGGCGAAGAAGACCGTGTCGTAGCGGCGCGACGGATGCCAGGCGAAGACGTCGGCCTGGGTGAACAGGACGTTGGGGGACGTGACGCGGGCGCACGCGATGTCCAGCGTCTCGGCCGCCGCGTCGAGCGCGGTCACCGAGTGGGCGCGTTCAGCGAGGGCGCCGGTCCACTGGCCCGTTCCGCAGGCCAGCTCCAACACATCGCCGGTGATGGGGAGTTCGTCGGTGGCGGCCAGCAGGTTCCGTAGGTCCTCGCGTTCGGCATAGACCCGGTCGTACTCCTGCGCTCTGGCCCGGTAGTAGGCCCGCTGTTCCGCCAGCAGGGCTTCGTCCGGAAGGCCTTGGTCCGGAAGGCCTTGGTCCGGAAGGCCTTGGTCCACAAGCGCTTCGTCCTCGCCAGCCATGGGCCGACCCTAGCCGTTCAGCACCACGTAACGACTTTGTTGCCTGCCAGCGGCCGGTATTGACGCCTCCGTGGCCGAAGGCCTACCTTCCTCAACCAATAGGAAAGTTTCCTAACAATGCTCGAGAGTGGAGTCCAGCATGGATGGACGCCCGCTCGAGATCGTTGAGATGCTGGCCACGGAAGGGCAGGTGACGACAGCGATGGCAGGTTCCGCCGGTACCCCGGGCACCCCGCGCGTCCTGCGCGCCATGAACGACCGGGCCGCTCTCGATCTGCTGCTGGAGCACGGGCCGCTGTCGCGGACCAGGATCGGCAACCTCACCGGCCTGTCCAAGCCGACCGCCTCGCAGCTCCTCGCCCGGCTGGAGGCCGCCGGTCTGGTCGTCGTGACCGGCACCAGTGAGGGGCGGCCGGGGCCCAACGCCCAGTTGTACGCGGTGAACCCCGCCGCCGCACGGGTCGCGGGCCTCGACGTCACCCCCACCGGCATCCGTGCCGCGATCGCCGACATCACGGGCGAGACCGTCGGACGGTTCGAACTGCCGACCCCTGGTCGCAGCGCGGAGGGCGCCGTCGACCGCGTACTGGTGGCCCTGGACGGCGCGGTCAAGGACGCCGGGCTGCACCGGGCCGACGTGCACCGGATCGTGATCGGTACGCAGGGCGCCTTCGACCCCGCCACCGGCAACCTGCGTTACGCCAGCCACCTCCACGGCTGGCACTCGCCCCGGCTGCTGGAGGACATGGCCGCCGCGCTCGGCCCCATCCCCTTCGAAGTGGAGAACGACGTCAACCTCGCCGCCATCGCCGAACAGCGCATCGGCGAAGCGCGCGGCTGCGAGAACTTCACCCTGCTCTGGGGAGAACGGGGCTTCGGCGCCGCGGTCGTCATCGGCGGCCGGCTGCACCGGGGCGCCACCGGAGGCGCCGGCGAAGTCGCCTTCCTCCCATTGCCGGGAGCCCCGCTCGTACGCAATGTCGCCCGCAGCAACTCCGGCGGTTTCGAGGAACTGGCCGGTCGCCGGGCCGTGTTGGGCCTGGCCCGCGAGCACGGCCTGACGCCTCCGCCGGGCATCAGCGGCGGCACCCTCACCGAGAAGGCCGCCGCGGTCGTGGCCGAAGCGGCCCGTACGGCCGAGAGCCCCGGACCGGGGCAGGCCGTACTCGCCGAGTTCGCCACCCGGCTCGCCACCGGACTCGCCGCGGTCGTCGCGGTGATCGACCCCGAACTGATCATCCTGGCCGGCGGGGTGATCACCGCCGGCGGCGAACCCCTGCGCGCCCTGATCCAGTCCGAGCTCGCCGAACTGGCCGTCCCCCGCCCCGCCATCCGCCTCAGTACGACACCCGACAGCCCTGTACTGACCGGCGCCCTGCAATCCGCCCTCGCGGCCACCCGCGATGAGGTCTTCGACACCACGGGTCGCACCCCCTGACCCGTACGACTTGATCCACCACCGCCTGGTCCGTACTGCCTGACCAGTACGGCAGACCCGTACCGCCCGATTCGTACCGCCTGACCAGTACGGCAGACCCGTACCGCCCGATTCCTACCGCCTGACCTATGGCCGAGCCCGTACGGCCAAACCGGCACCCCCAGCTCGTACGGCCGGACCGATACCGCCCGCCCGCACCACCCGATCCGTCCCCACTTGATCCGCGGCCCCCGAACCGCCCCGCCCCTACCCGCGCACGCCCAATTCCCCCTCGCCCAACCCCCTTCGCACGCCCCAATGTTCTCCGCGCACGCCCCAAGGAGTTCCGCCATGCCCAGAATCAGTCCCGTACGCCCCGTACGACTCGCGATCGCGGCCACCGCGATCGCCCTGACCGCCACAGCCTGCACAGGTTCCAGCACGTCCGGCGCGACCGACGACGCCAGCAAGCCCTCCACCATCACCTTCTGGCACCCCTGGAGCGCGCCCACCGAGGTCAAGGCGATCGAGGCGAACGTCGCGGCCTTCGAGAAGGCGCACCCCAACATCAACGTCAAGGTCGTCGGGAACGTCGACGCCGACAAGGTCAACCAGGCGCTGCGCGCGGGCGGTTCGAACGCGCCGGACGTGGTCGCATCCCCCGAGACCAGCAACGTCGGCAAGTTCTGTTCGTCCGGTGTTTTCGCCGACCTCGATCCCTTCCTGGAGAAGTCGAAGATCGACACCGCGAAGACCTTCCCCAAGCCGATGCTGGACTACACGCAGTTCGAGGGGACGCGCTGCGCACTGCCCCTGCTGGGCGATGCGTACGGGCTCTACTACAACAAGACGATGTTCGAGGAGGCGGGCATCACGTCCCCGCCCAAGACGCTCTCCGAATTCAAGGCCGCTGCCATCAAGCTGACCAAGAGCAAGGGCGACAGCTACTCGCAGCTCGGCTTCATGCCGAACTTCCACGGCTACGAGGTCACCGTCCCGCACCTCGCGGCGCAGTGGAGCCCGGAGTACTTCACCGCCGACGGCAAGTCGAACGTCGCCAAGGACCCGGCGTTCAAGGAGCTGCTGACCTGGCAGCAGGACATGGTCAAGTCGCTCGGCGGCTTCCAGAAGCTGGAGAAGTACCGCTCCACCTTCGGTGACGAGTGGTCGGCCCAGAACCCGCTGCACACCGGGCAGATCGCCATGAACATCGACGGCGAGTGGCGCGGCGGCATGATGAAGGACGCGGGCGTCGACTTCGAGGTGGGGGTCGCGCCGTTCCCGGTCCCGGACGACCAGGCGGACACGTACGGCAAGGGCTTCCTGACCGGCACGATCATCGGCCTCGCCAGCACCAGCAGCAAGCAGAACGCCGCCTGGGAGCTGGTGAAGTACATGACCACGAACACCGACGCGGTCGTCTCCTTCGCCAACGCCATCAACAACGTTCCCTCGACCTTCGAGGCGCTGAAGTCCCCGAAGCTCGAGAACGACGCGACGATGCAGGCCTTCGTGAAGATCGCCGAGAACCCGAACAGCAACACCGCGCCCGCCGCGGTCAACGGCAGCGCGTACCAGGAGACGCTGCAGAACTTCGCGTACGACTACGAGTCCGGCAAGGAGAAGGGCCTGGACGCGGGGCTTGCGAAGGTCGCAAAGCAGATCGACACCGACATCGCCAAGGCGAAGTAGCCGCCCGATGACGATCCTTCACGGCCACTCGGCGGCGCTGCGTACCAAGCGCCGCCGGGAGGGGCTTCGTACGCTGGCGTTCCTCTCCCCCTGGCTCATCGGTTTCAGCGTCTTCTTCGTCTATCCGCTGCTGTCGACCGTCTACTTCTCCTTCATGAAGTACGACGGCTTCAAGCCGCCCACCTTCAACGGGCTGACCAACTGGACCTACGTCTTCAGCCAATATCCCTTCTTCTGGGCCGCGATGCGCAACACCCTGTGGCTCGTGGTGATCATGGTGGCGGCCCGGGTGGTGTTCGGTCTCGGCATCGGGCTGCTGATCACGAAGATCAAGACGGGTGCGGGCGTGTTCCGTACCTTCTTCTACCTCCCGTATCTCGCCCCGCCCGTCGCCGCGACCCTGGCCTTCGCCTTTCTGCTCAACCCCGGCACCGGCCCGGTCAACCAGGTGCTCGGCGATCTCGGCCTGCCTCAGCCCGGCTGGTTCAACGACCCGACCTGGTCCAAGCCGGCGCTGACTCTGCTCGCGCTGTGGGGCATCGGCGACCTCATGGTCATCTTCATGGCCGCGCTCCTCGATGTGCCCAAAGAGCAGTACGAGGCCGCCGAGCTGGACGGCGCGGGCTCCTGGAAGCGCTTCCGGTACGTCACCCTGCCGAACATCTCGCCCATCGTGCTGTTCGCCGTGGTCACCGGCGTGATCCAGACGATGCAGTACTACACGCAGCCGCTCATCGCCGGTAAGACGGCCAGCGGTGTCATCGGCGCCGGGGCCGGCCAGATCTACGAGCCCGGCTATCCGGGGAAGTCCACGCTGACCCTCCCCCAGCTCATTTACAGCCTGGGCTTCCAGCGCTTCGACACCGGTTCCGCCTGCGTGGTCGCCCTGGTGCTGTTCGCCCTGTCCATGGCGTTCACCGCGCTGCTGATGCGCCGCCGCGGCGGCCTGATCACGGTGGAGGACTGATCCCCATGACCCACACCGTCACCGCCCGCCCGCCGGCCCCCACCGCACCCGGCGGCCCGCTCGGCACCGCCGGCCGGAGCCCCGCGGCCCGTACCGCCCGGCGCAAGGCGCTGCTGCACTGGATCGCCGTGCACTGTCTGGGCATCGCCGCCGCGCTGTTCTTCGTCATGCCGTTCGTGTTCATCCTGCTCACGTCCCTGATGGACGATCGGCAGGCGCTGACCAGCGCCCTGTGGCCGAGGTCCTGGAACTGGGACAACTACGCGAACGTCTGGAACGCCCCCGGCTTTCTGACCTGGTGGCGCAACACCCTGATGTACGCGGGGCTCGGCACCCTCTTCACCGTCGTCTCCAGCCTTCCGGTGGCGTACGCCCTGGCCAAGTTCCGCTTCCGCGGGCGGCGGATCGCGACGATGCTCGTGATCTCCGCGATGATGCTGCCGCCGCAGGTGATCATCGTGCCGATGTACCTGTTCTGGGCCAAGCAGATGGGCATGAGCGGCACGCTGTGGCCGCTGATCATCCCGATGGCCTTCGGCGACGCCTTCAGCATCTTCCTGCTGCGGCAGTTCCTGCTGACCATTCCGAATGAGTACTTGGACGCGGCCAAGGTCGACGGCTGCGGGGAGCTGCGCACCCTGCTGCGGATCGTGGTGCCGCTGGCCAAGCCGGGGATCGCGGCCGTCGCACTGTTCCAGTTCTTCTACTGCTGGAACGACTACTTCGGCCCGCAGATCTACGCGAGTGACAATCCGGCCGCCTGGACGCTCAGTTACGGACTTGAGTCGTTCAAGGACAACCACCATACGAACTGGAATCTGACCATGGCCGCGACCCTGCTGGTCATGGCCCCCGTGATCATCGTGTTCTTCTTCGCACAGAAGGCGTTCATCGAGGGTGTCACGCTCACCGGAGTGAAGGGCTGAACTGACCGTGAAACTGGCAGTAGTGGGCGGAGGCTCGACCTACACCCCCGAACTCATCGACGGCTTCGCCCGGTTGAGGGACACCCTGCCCGTCGAAGAGCTGGTGCTCGTCGACCCGGCGGCCGAACGCCTTGAGCTGGTCGGCGGCTTGGCGCGGCGCATCTTCGCGAGGCAGGGGCACGGCGGGCGCATCGTCACGACTTCCGACCTCGACGCGGGGATCGAGGGCGCCGACGCGGTCCTGCTGCAACTGCGTGTCGGCGGACAGGCAGCGCGTGAGCAGGACGAGACCTGGCCGCTGGAGTGCGGCTGTGTCGGGCAGGAGACGACCGGTGCGGGCGGGCTCGCGAAGGCGTTGCGTACGGTGCCGGTGGTGCTGGACATCGCGGAGCGCGTACGGCGGACGAATCCGGGCGCCTGGATCATCGACTTCACCAATCCGGTGGGCATCGTGACCCGCGCCCTGCTCGAAGCAGGTCATAAAGCGGTCGGGTTGTGCAATGTAGCGATCGGTTTCCAGCGGAAGTTCGCACGGCTGCTCGGCATCGCGCCCGTCGACGTGCACCTCGATCATGTCGGGCTCAACCACCTCACCTGGGAGACGGGTGTACGACTCGGAGGGCCCGAGGGCGAGGACATCCTGCCGAAGCTGCTGGCAGTGCATGGCGAAGCCGTCGCCGCCGACCTGCGCCTGCCCCGCCACGTCCTCGACCGCCTCGGTGTCGTCCCCTCCTACTACCTGCGCTACTACTACGCGCACGACGAGGTCGTACGGGAGCAGCGTACGAAGCCGTCGCGGGCCGCTGAAGTGGCCGAGATGGAGCGGCAGTTGCTGAAGATGTACGGCGATCCGAAGCTCGCCGAGAAGCCGGCGCTGCTGGGCAAGCGGGGTGGAGCGTACTACTCGGAGGCGGCCGTGGACCTCGCGGCCTCGCTGCTCGGTGGCGGGGCGGGAAGTCCGTACCAGGTCGTGAACACGTACAACAAGGGGACGCTGCCCTTCCTGCCGGACGACGCCGTCATCGAGGTCCAGGCGGCCGTCGGATCCAGCGGGGCCACTCCGCTGCCGGTGGCGTCGGTGGATCCGCTGTACGCGGGACTGATGGCGAACGTGACCGCGTACGAGGACCTGGCGCTTCAGGCCGCGCTGCACGGGGGACGCGAGCGGGTGTTCCGTGCGCTGCTCGCGCATCCGCTCGTCGGCCAGTACGCGTATGCCGACGCCCTCACCGATCAGCTGATCGCGCACAACCGGGAGCACCTCGCGTGGGCGTGAGAGCGGGTGTTCTCGCGATCGACGCGGGGAACAGCAAGACCGATGTCGCCGTCGTCGCGCCGGACGGGCGAGTGCTCGCCGAGGCGCGCGCGGGCGGGTTCCGGCCGCCCGTGGTCGGGGTGCGGCAGGCGGTGGACACACTGGCGGGGGCCGTCGACCGGGCCTTCGCCGAGGCGGGGGTCACGGCCGTGGATCACGTTTCCGCGTGTCTTGCCAACGCCGATCTCCCCGTCGAGGAGCGGCAGTTGGCCGCCGCGCTGCACGCGCGTGCGTGGGGCGCGAGTACCGAGGTGCGCAACGACACGTTCGCGATCCTGCGCGCCGGGGTCGCCGAGCCGCGTGGGGTGGCGGTGGTGTGCGGCGCGGGCATCAACTGCGTCGGCATGCGGCCCGACGGGCGCATCGCCCGCTTTCCCGCCATCGGCCGCCTCTCCGGTGACTGGGGCGGCGGCGGGGGTTTGGCCGAGGAGGCGATCTGGCATGCGGCGCGCGCCGAGGACGGCCGGGGCGGCCCGACCGTGCTGGCCCGCGCTCTGCCCGCCCACTTCGGCCTGGACTCCATGTACGCGCTGATCGAGGCCTTCCACCTCGGGCACCTGGGGCAGGAGCGGCGTCATGAGCTGACGCCGGTCCTGTTCGCCACGGCGGCGGCCGGCGACCCGGTGGCCCGCGCCCTCGTCGACCGGCTCGCGGAGGAGGTGGCGGCCATGGCGGGCGTGGCCCTGTCGCGTCTGGAACTGCTCGACGAGGAGGCCCCCGTACTTCTCGGCGGCAGCATCCTGGCGGCCCGGCACCCCCAACTCGACGACCGTATACGGGAACTGCTGGCCGAGCGCGCCCCCAAGTCCGTACCCCGGGTCGTCACCGCGAGCCCCGTCCTGGGGGCCGTGCTGCTCGGCCTCGATCACGTGGGGGTGCCCGAGGAGGTGCACGCGCGCGTGCGGGCGCATTACGAGGGCGGAAACTGAGCGCTTCCCTCCGGGTTCGCCCCGGCTCCCCTCCGGGGAGAAACCCGGTTCCCTCCGGGGAGAAACCGTGAGAACTCGGCAGAACCCAGGGAACCGTAGGGTCGCGGATCGCGTATTCATGGTTGCGCTGCGGTACGAATTGCACTGCGATACGAACAAGATCCAGTCAGGGCCTGTGCGGATGTCAGTCCCGGCGGGGATACTTGCGGCCGTGCACCTCCTCCCGTGCGTCCCGACGCGCAGGGGGATGCTTACGGAGGGTTGACCATGGGGGAGGTCAAGTGACATACACGCCGAACGGCGGCTCGGCGCCACCTGGCGCGGGACCGCCCACGATGCCCGCCATGCCGCCGCAGCCCGGTCCACCGGTCGCGGCGCCACCGGCCGCGCCCGCCGCGCAGCCTGTTCCGGCCGGTCCCGGCGGGCCCGATCCGACGCCTCCGCGCCGTACGGCCTGGGCGGAAGGCGTCGACCAGTTGCGTGCCGCGGCGACGACGGAACCGGGGCGGCTGCGCATCATCGGCGCCGTGCTCGCCTTCCTCGTCGTGGCGTTCGGCTCGATGACGGCCTGGCAGATGACGGAGCGGTCGGCCGCCGCCGACAACGTGCTGAACAGCAGCCAGCCGCTGAGCGCCGACGCCGCGGACATCTACCGCTCGCTCGCCGACGCCAACACCGCGGCCTCCAGCGGCTTCCTCGCGGGCGGCCAGGAGACGGCCCGGTCCCGCCAGCGGTACGAGCAGGGCATCAGCACGGCCGCGGACAAGCTGGTCAACGCGGCGGCCAACTCCGAGCCGGGCTCCGAGTCGGCGAAGACCATCACCCGGCTGAACACGCGGCTGCCCGAGTACAAGGGCCTCGTCGAGCGCGCCCGGTCCAACAACCGGCAGGGCTACCCGCTCGGCGGCGCCTACCTGCGCTACGCCAACGCGAAGATGCAGGTGATGCTCAAGGACGCCGAGGATCTCTACAAGATGGAGAACCAGCGGCTGCGTTCCGACTATGACGCCGCGACTCCGTACCCGTGGATAGCGATGGGCGCCGGCGTCCTCGCGATCGGCGGCCTCGTCTGGGCCCAGCGGCGCAACTACCACCGTACGAACCGGGTCTTGAACCACGGCCTGGTCGCCGCGACCGCCGCCTCCACGGTGGTGCTGCTCTGGCTGGCGGTAGGCCACACCTTCGCGCGGGCGGGACTGAACGACTCGTACGACCACGGAGTACGGTCGCTGAACGTGCTGAACGACGCCCGGATCGCCTCCCTCAAGGCCCGCGGCAACGAGACGCTGACGCTGGTCAGCCGGGGCGCCGAGACCAAAGAGGTCAACGACGAGGTCGTGGACGCATACGACTACGACTACAAGATCCAGATGAAGGACCTCTCCGCCAAGCTGGCCGCCGCCGAGGACCTCGCCGACGACAGCGCGGGCGAGACCCCGGTGAAGGGCGCGACCAAGAACATGCAGGTCTGGCAGGACCGGCACGAGGAAGCCCGTACCGCGGACGACAACGGCGACTACCAGGGCGCGCTGGACAGGGTGATCGGCTCCAATGACAAGAAGCCGACGGGCGAGTGCTTCGACAATGTGGACACCGATCTGGAGAAGGCGCTCGAGCACGAGCAGGGCGAGTTCGAACTGGCGGCTGAGGACGGCAAGGGCGCGATGACGGGGCTTCCGGTGGGCGCCGCGGTGCTCGCGGTGCTGGGCGCCTCGGGTGCGGTGCTCGGTATCGGGCGCCGGCTGTCGGAGTACCGGTGAGAGGGGGCATGACGATGAGGGCACGACGTGTGCGGGCCGCTCTGAAGGGCTGGGGCGGCGTCGGCGCGATGGCGGTCGTCCTGGCCCTGACAGCGGTTTTCGCGCTGGTGCTGCCGCTGTCGCAGTCCCGCGGGGACGGCAGTACGGGCACCGGCGGCCAGGGCGTGGCCGAGGGCACGCAGACCAAGGCCGACGACGACTGCACGAACCCACAGGACCAGAGCCTGGCGCCGTCCGGCGAGGACGGCGCGACGATCCAGGAGATCCGGAAACGCGGCTTCCTTCGGGTCGGCGTCGACCAGAACAGCTACCGCTGGGGCTACCGCGATCCGAACAGCGACTCGGAGACCAGTGAGCTGGAGGGCTTCGACATCGATCTCGCGCACGCGATAGCGGGCGAGATCCTCGGCGATCCGGAAAAGATCCGCTTCCAGGCCATCCCCACCAATGAACGGATCCCGGCCATCCAGGGAGACCGCGTCGACATGGTCGTGCGCACGATGACGATCAGCTGCACCCGGCTGAAGGAAGTGGCCTTCTCCTCGCCCTACTTCGAGACCGGACAGCAGGTCCTGGCCCCGAAGACCTCGGACATCAAGGGGTACGACGACTCGCTGGCGAACAAGAAGATCTGCACGGCGGCGACGTCCACCGCCTGGGAGACCCTGACCGCGGACCAGGAGTCCGGCAAGCTGGTCGCCTCCGCCGACATCAAGACCACCGTGCCCAACCAGCTCGACTGTCTGGTGAGGCTTCAGCTCGGTGAGGTCGACGCCGTGGTGACCGACGGCGCGCTCGCCGCGAGCCAGGCCGCGCAGGACCCGACGGTCGAGCTCAAGGGGGAACCGTTCACGACCGAGTACTACGGGGTGGCGATGAAGAAGGACGCCGACGACCTGGTGCGCCGGGTCAACCAAGTACTGGTGGACTACCGCAAGAACGGCTGGCAGCAGTCGTACGACAAGTGGCTCAAGCCGACCATCCAGAAGGCGGCGGTACCACCGCCCGTCAAGTACCAGTAGCCGGAGCCGGGTTCCGGCGGCCAACCTGATAGCACCAACCTGATACCACTGGAGAGTTGCCCGGGCGCGGGGGGAACGCGCACAGGGAACGACTGAGAGCGAGAGGTGATCGATGGGCGTCGCGGGACCCTCCGGGCCGGTAATGGACCGGGACGAGGTGGACCGTGCGCTGGCGCGGCTCGGCGCGGAGCACGAGGCCATCGAGACCTCGCTCCTCGCCCTGCAGGACCACGCGGGCCGCAGACTCCTCGAAGGCGCCGAGCTCACGGGCACGACCCGGGAGCGCTGGACGGCCACCGAGGCGTCGATCTCGCTCCTGTGGACGTACTTCGACGCGTACGCGGACGCGTTGAGGTCCGCCCGTGACGTGCGCTCCCGCCGACGCTGGCCGAACCGCGACGACCTGGTGGAGCTGACGGAGCTGCTGCGCGGCGAGTGCGTCACGGTGGCGGGCAGCGCCGCCGCCACCGCCTCCGCGCCCACCATGGCCGGCACGGGAAAGCTCAGCGAGCGCTTCACCCTGGTCGAACTCGTGGAGCGTATGAACGAGTTGTACGCGAAGTCACTCGACATGGTCGTGGCGGCCGACGCCGTCTGGTCGGCGCTGCCCGCCCGCATCGACCTGCTGGCCGCGGAGCTGCAGCGCACCCGCCAGCTCGCGCACTCCGTGGGCGTGCGCCCCGGGGAGCACCCGGCGGGCGACGACCTGGAGCGGATCACGCGCACGCTGACGTCGCTGCGGGAGCAGGTGGTGTCCGATCCGCTGGCGTTCTGGCTGCCCGCGCAGGGCAGTTCGGCGCCGGGCGGCGGGCGGCCCGACACCACCCGCTACGACCGGGAGGCGCGTGCGCTGGAGGAGGTGCGCCGCGAGATCGACGCGGTGCTGAGCGTGCGGCAGGACGCGGAGGCGCGGCTCGTGAAGCTGCGGGACGTGCTCTCGCGCGCGGACCGCACCCTGGCCGAGGCGCGCTCCGCGCGCGGTGAGGTGCTGGCGAAGATCGCCGCGTCGGAGGTGCCCGCGGTCAGCGGCCCGCCGACCGCGCTGCAGGAGCAGCTGGCGACGGCCGCCGAATACCGCAGACACGCGCAGTGGCACCGCCTCTCGCCGCTGCTGGAGTCCTTGGAGCAGAAGGCCGAGGACGAACTCCTCAGGGCCCGCGAGTCGTTGACGGCGGTCACCGCGCCGCTCGCGGTCCGTGCGGAGCTGCGCGGCCGGCTCGACGCGTACAAGGCGAAGGTCGCCCGGCACGGCCTCGCAGAGGACCCGCTGCTCGTGGAGCGTTACGACGCGGCGCGCCGCATGCTGTGGAGCGCGCCCTGCGATCTGCGTGTGGCGGAACAGGCGGTGTTGCGCTACCAGCACGCGGCCGCCGACTTGCTGGTGCCCAAGGTCCCCGGCCAGGCCGGCAACGGAGGACCACAGGACCGGAGGGGGCCCATCGCGTGAGCGATAAAGGTGATGCAGCGTGAGTGAGCAGAACGTGAGCGAGCGTAAAGAGTGCCAGCGCCCCGGTTGCTCGGGGGCCTACGAGGACGTGGGCGGCGGCGAGTTGTACTGCGACACCTGCGGTCTGGCGCCGGTCGTCTCCTCGAGCGGCATGGTCGGCTCGCCGCCGACCGGGATCACGGCGGGCGGCAAGAACTCCCGCGGTTCCGGCCGCGGCAGTGCGAGCTCGCGCTCCAGTTCCCGGTCCTCGTCGCGCTCGGCACGCTCCTCGCAGTCCCGGCGTTCGGTGTCGGGGCGGCTGTCGCGCTCTCTGTCGGGGCGGACGTCGAGCCGTTCGGTGTCGGTGCGCAGCTCCGGCAAGACGACCGGGTCCTCCGGCCGCGGCCGGCTGGGCGTCGGCCTCGTCCAGGTTCCGGACGTGCCGCGCCCCGATCCGCGCGAGATGGTCCAGGAGAACCCCGAGGTCCCCGAGCGGAAGCGGTTCTGCTCGCGCTCCGACTGCGGGGCGCCGGTGGGGCGTTCGCGGGGCGAGAGGCCGGGGCGTACGGAGGGTTTCTGCACCAAGTGCGGGCACCCGTACTCGTTCATGCCGAAGCTGCGCGCGGGCGATGTGGTGCACGGCCAGTACGAGGTGGTCGGCTGCCTCGCGCACGGCGGGCTCGGCTGGATCTATCTCGCAGTGGACCGCGCGGTGTCCGACCGCTGGGTGGTGCTCAAGGGCCTGCTCGACACGGGCGACCAGGACGCGATGGCCGCCGCCATATCCGAGCGCCGGTTCCTCGCCGAGATCGAGCACTCCAACATCGTGCGGATCTACAACTTCGTCGAGCATCTCGACCAGCGCACGGGCTCCCTCGACGGCTACATCGTCATGGAGTACGTCGGCGGCAAGTCCCTCAAGGAGATCGCCAACGAGCGTCGTACGCCCGCCGGGAAGCGTGACCCGCTGCCGGTCGAGCAGGCCTGCGCGTACGGCATCGAGGCACTCGAGGCACTCGGGCATCTGCACAGCCGCAACCTGTTGTACTGCGACTTCAAGGTCGACAACGCGATCCAGACCGAGGACCAGCTCAAGCTGATCGACATGGGCGCGGTGCGCAGGATGGACGACGACGAGTCGGCCATCTACGGCACGGTCGGCTACCAGGCGCCGGAGGTCGCCGAGCTCGGCCCCTCGGTCGCCTCCGACCTGTACACGGTGGCCCGTACGCTCGCGGTGCTGACCTTCGACTTCCAGGGCTACACGAACGTGTTCGTGGACTCCCTGCCCGACCCCGACAACATCGAGGTCTTCCGCCAGTACGAGTCGTTCTACCGGCTGCTGGTCCGCGCCACAGACCCCGACCCGGCCCGCCGGTTCGCCTCCGCCGAGGAGATGGCGGAACAGCTGACGGGCGTACTGCGCGAGGTCGTGGCGCTCCAGACGGGCCGCCCCCGCCCCTTCCTCTCCACCCTCTTCGGTCCCGAACTGAAAGTCACGGACACGGAGTTGTTCGAGGAGCTGGAGGGGGATGTGTCGCGGCTGGGGGCGCGGGCGGTGCCGGTGGGACGGCGGCGCCGGGCGCTGGTCGGGGCCAACGGGAGCCCGGCGCTGGCCGCGGGCAATAGCGGTGCGGCGTTTTCTTCAGGCACCGGAGGTGCCGCGCTGTCTGGCGGCGGAGCCGCTAACGCTCTTGGCGCCGGAGGCGCCGTGCAGGCGGGCGGCGGAGCCGCCAATGCCTCCCCCGCCCAAAGCGCGGCCAGCGCACTCGCGCCGAAACCGACCGCCCTCGTCAAGCCGGTCGACGCGGCCGTCGCCGCGCTCGCCCTGCCGGTCCCCCGGGTCGACCCCGGCGACCCGAACGCCGGTTTCCTCGCCGGCCTCATGGCGTCCGCGCCCGCGGAGCTGATCTCCGCTCTGCACGCGGCGCCCACCGGCTCCCTGGAGCTGCGGCTGCGCGAGTTGCGGGCCCGGCTCGAGATGCGCGAACTCGCCAGCGCCACAGGGACACTCGCGGCTCTTGAGGCGGACCACCCCGACGACTGGCGGGTGGTCTGGTACCGCGGCATCGCCGCGCTCGCGAGCGGCGACCACGAGGTGGCGGCGCTGTCCTTCGACGCCATCTACGACGCGTTCCCCGGCGAGCCCGCCCCCAAGCTGGCCCTCGGCCTGTGCGCGGAGGTCCTCGGGCAGCTGGACAACGCCGCGGAGTACTACCGCCTGGTGTGGACGACCGACCCGAGCTATGTGAGCGCGGCGTTCGGACTGGCCCGCGTACAACTGGCGGCCGGAGACCGGCAGGGGGCCGTACGGACCCTGGAGTCGGTGCCGGAGGCGAACATCCACTACACGGCGGCCCGTGTCGCCGCCGTACGGGCGCGGCTTCGGCACCGGATCAACGAGGGGCCCAGCGCACCGTTCCTGGACGACCTGACCGCGGCCGCCGGGCAGATCGAGGCGCTGCGCGGGTACGGACTGGACGCGGTCCGCCGCGAGCAGTTGTCCACAGAGGTCCTCGGCTGCGCCCTGGACTGGGTACTCTCCGGTAGCCAGGGTTCCTCGCCACCGAGTACGGGAGCGCGGACCGTACTGCTCGGCAGTGACCTGGACGAGCGAGGCCTCCGTTTCGGTCTGGAGCGCTCGTACCGGACACTGGCCCGGCTCGCCCAAGGTGGCGAGGAGAGGATCGATCTGGTGGAGCGCGCCAACCGCTACCGCCCCCGGACGTGGGTGTAATTCATGTCGCAGATGCCCCCGGCGTTGTCGAAGTGCCCCAGCTGCGAGGAGCCGCTGGAGTCGGGCGACCGCTTCTGCGGTGCCTGCGGGTACGACCTGTCGGCCGTGCCCGCACCGCCGGACGACAATCCCACGATGACCATGAACGGCTCGGCGCCGCACCCCCCGCACCCCCCGTACCCTCCGGCTCCGCCGGTGGACTGGCCGGTCGCTCCTGAGGTGGACAGCTCCCACCGGCCCGCCCCGCTCCATGTGCCGTCGGAGATCCAGGGCACCGATTCGGCGGGCCACGAACTCCCGGCCCACGCGTCGGGCGTACGGTTCGACGGGCCCCCGGAGCCCGACGAGTACGCCTTGCAGGCACCAGACCCGCGTACCGCCGACTTCGTGGCGACCCCGTCCGCGGGCACCAAGGTGTGCGTGGCCTGCCGTGCGGGCCAGGTCGACCGGGACGGCTACTGCGAGAACTGCGGCCACGCACAGCCGCGTGAACGGGACCACATGGAACAAGAGTTGGACGCCGTATCCGCGGTCAGCGACCGAGGGCTGCGTCATCACCGCAACGAGGACGCGTTCGCGATCTCCTCGACCGCACTGCCCGACGGCTCCTCCGCGGTCGTCGCGATCGTCTGCGACGGGGTCTCCTCGGCGACCCGCCCGGACGAGGCCTCCCTCGCCGCGTCCCGCGCCGCCAACGAGTCGCTGCTGGAGGCCCTGCCCCGGGGCACGCACCCCCAGCAGGCGATGCACGACGCGATCGTCGCCGCCTCACGGGCGGTCAACTCCCTTGCGGGAGCCGCCCCTTCCGAGCACGCCCCGCATCAGAACGCGCCCGCCTGCACCCTCGTGGGCGCCGTGGTCACCCCCACCCTGCTGATCGTCGGCTGGGTCGGCGACAGCCGCGCCTACTGGATCCCAGTGGATCGCACCGCCCCCGCGGCCCGGCTCACCGAGGACGACTCCTGGGCCGCGCAGATGGTCGCCGCGGGCCTGATGAACGAGGCGGAGGCGTACGCGGACGAGCGCGCCCACGCGATCACCGGCTGGCTCGGCGCGGATGCGTACGAACTGGAGCCGCACACCGCTTCCTTCAAGCCGGACCGGCCGGGTGTAGTGGTGGTGTGCACAGACGGGCTGTGGAACTACGCGGAGGCGGCCGAGGAGATGGCGCAGGTCATCCCGCCCGACGCCGCGCTCCGCCCGCTGCACAGCGCCCGGGTTCTGGTCGGCCACGCCTTGGACGGCGGGGGCCACGACAACGTAACAGTGGCCGTCCTGCCGTTCCCGGCCCCTCCGATGGGGGCAGGATCGGCCTGAGGCCGGGCGGATACGGCCGCGGACCGGAGGGGACCGGTCCGCTCACCGACATCACCCACGGTGCGTGGGGTTGCTTAGGGGGAGCTAGGAAGGCATGGCCAATTTCTCGAAGTCGAACGTGCCGCAGTTCTCGGTGGAGGTGTACCAGAACGAGTACCTGCCGGAAGGCGGGCGCGAGGTCAACGCGATCGTGACGGTGACCTCGACGGGCGGCGGCACCGTCGGGAGTGCGGTCGCCGCGCCGCACCTGTACACACCGGGCCAGGGCCCGGACGCGGCCGTGGCGATCATGGTCGACTGCTCGGGTTCGATGGACTACCCGCCGACCAAGATGCGCGGCGCCCGGGACGCGACGGCCGCGGCCATCGACGCCGTACGCGACGGTGTGCACTTCGCGGTGATCGGCGGCACGCATGTGGCCAAGGAGGTCTACCCCGGCGGCGGGCAGCTCGCGGTCGCCGACGCGGGGACCCGCGAGCAGGCCAAGCAGGCGCTGCGCAAGCTGAGCGCGGGCGGCGGCACCGCGATCGGTACCTGGCTGCGGCTCGCGGACCGGCTGCTGGCCTCGGCGGACGTCGCGATCCGGCACGGCATCGTGCTCACCGACGGACGGAACGAACACGAGTCGGCGGAGGACCTCAAGGCCGCGCTTGACGCCTGCGCGGGGCGCTTCACCTGTGACGCGCGGGGCGTCGGCACCGACTGGGAGGTCAAGGAGGTCACCGGGATCGCCTCCGCGCTGCTCGGCACCGCCGACATCGTCGCCGATCCGGCGGGTTTGTCCGCCGACTTCACGCAGATGATGGAGACGGCGATGGGCAAGGAGGTCGCGGACGTCGCGCTCAGGCTGTGGACGCCGGTGGGCACAGCCATCAAGTTCGTCAAGCAAGTGGCGCCCACGGTCGAGGAGTTGACCGACCGCCGCACGGAGGCGGGCCCGCGCGCCGGGGACTACCCGACCGGCTCCTGGGGAGACGAGTCCCGCGACTACCACGTGTGCGTCGAGGTGCCCGAGGCGGGCATCGGCCAGGAGATGCTCGCGGCCCGGATCTCCCTGGTGATCCCGCAAGCGGAGGGCCCCGCGCAGACCTTGGGCGCCCAGGGTCTCGTACGGGCCGTGTGGACCGACGACATGGCGGCGTCCACGTCGATCAATCCGCAGGTCGCGCACTACACGGGCCAGGCCGAACTGGCTGAAGCCATCCAGCAGGGACTGGATGCCCGCAAATCGGGAGATATCGATGGCGCAACGGCCAAGCTGGGCCGCGCCGTTCAGCTCGCCAGCATCTCCGGAAACGCCGATACGGCGAAACTGCTTGCGAAGGTAGTGGACGTGGTCGATGCCCCGGCAGGTACTGTGCGACTGAAGGCGAAGGTCGAGGAGGCCGACGAGATGACACTCGAAACGCGGTCGACCAAGACTGTTCGTGTAAAGAAATAGCTGGTCCGGCCCCTCTCCGGGGCTGGAGCGACGAAGCCGGACCCTGTACCGAGGGGGACGGAGAACTTCGGTCCCCCGGGGCCGGAAGAAGAAAGGGGGAAGCGCCGACATGCCGACCTGCCCGAACGGACACCAGTCGGGTTCCGACGACTGGTGCGAGGTCTGCGGTCACCGCATGGCCGGTGCCGTGCCCCCTCCTCCGCCGCCACCCCCGGCCGCGGGCTACGGCTACCCGCAGCCCGGTTCGCAGCAACAGCACGGTCAGGGCGGACGCCCGCATCTGTCCGCCGTACCGGACTCGCCCTCGCAGGAACTCTGCCCGCAGTGCCGCACCCCGCGCGAGGGCGGGGCCCCGTTCTGCGAGGAGTGCCGGTGGAACTTCCTGACGAACACGGCGACCTCGTACACCCCGGCCGCGCCGCCCGGCGGTCCTAACCCGGCGCTGCGGTTCCAGCAGCAGCCCGGACAGCACGACGGCGGCCATGATCCGTACGACTACCAGAGCTCGCGGCCCTCGCAGATGAACCGTCCCGCCGAGCCGCTCTCGCCGTACGGCGGCGACCCCTCGGGGCAGGGCGGGTACCCCGGTGGTCAGGGGGACTTCGGTGGTCAGGGGAACTACGGTGGTCAGGGTCAGGGCGGCCCCGGTGCCGCGCAGGCGTACCAGCAGCAGGCTCCGCCCGGTTATCCGCAGCAGACCGGTCATCCGCAGGGTCCGGGCGGGCAGCAGCCTTACGGGAACGGGGACGACTGGGTTCTCCCTCCGCCCGGCGGCGACCCCAACGGCCAGGGTCAGGGCGGCTACGGCTACCCGCAGCCCGGCCAGACGCAGGCCCCGCCCGGCTACCAGCAGCAGCCGATGGCCTGGAACATCACGATCGGGCCCGACCGCGAGTACTTCATGGCGATGATGCAGCGCTCAGGACCGGAAGCCGCCGGGCTCAACCTGCCCGCGTACTCCCCCGAGCAGCAGCGCCCGCTCATCGGCAACCAGATCACGATCGGCCGCCGTCGCCACTCCACGGGCGAGTCCCCGGACATCGACCTGTCGGTGCCGCCGGAGGACCCGGGTGTCTCGCACCAGCACGCGGTCCTGGTCCAGCAGCCGGACGGCAGCTGGGCGGTCGTCGACCAGAACTCCACGAACGGCACCACCGTCAACAACGGCGAGGAGCCCATCCAGCCCTTCGTCCCCGTACCGCTGCAGGACGGCGACCGGGTGCATGTGGGGGCATGGACGACGATCACGATTCGCCGGGGCTGAAGCAGTCCCGACGCCATGTGATCTGCGTTACGCGAGCGGCCAGGCGTACGGTCCTTCCGGGTCGTCCAGCCAGGCCCACTCGCGTTCGCCGCTGACCGTGATCCCGTACCGCTCCCGTTCGGGCTGCTCCTCGCGCTCCCACAGGGCCAGGGCCTCGTGGGGGTCGAGGGCGCCCGCTGTGAGGGCCAACAGGAAGCGGAAGAGTTCGTTCTGGATCGCCCGGCGCGGCAGACCGCCGTCCGCCGTGGGCCGCGGTTCGGGCCGCTCGGTGCCGCGCAGGGGCACGAAGTAGGCGGGCGTCTGCAGGAAGTGACCCTCGGCGTGCCCGGCGTCGCGTACGCGCAGGTCGATCACGCCGGTCGCGATCGGCGCGAGGATATGGGCGCCGGGGTTGCACTGGGCGAGCCAGGGGCGCGGGATCGAGGTCACCGCACAGGTCACGATGACGCGGTCGTACGGGGCGTGCTCCGGACAGCCGCGGGCGCCGTCACCCGTGACGACTCTCGGGTGGTACCCGGCGGCCGCCAGATGCCGCCGGGCGGACTCGGTGATCTCCGGGTCCAGATCGATGGTGGTGACCAGTTCGTCGCCGAGGCGATGGGCGAGCAGGGCCGCGTTGTAGCCGGTGCCCGCGCCGATCTCCAGGACCGCGTTGCCGTCCCGTACCTCCAGCTCCGCCAGCATCTTCGCCATCAGGGACGGCTGGCTGCTGGACGAGACCAGCTGGCCGTCGCGTACCCGGGTGGCCAGCGGGGAGTCCGCGTACGCGCCGCGCAGCCAGCGCTCACGTCGGCGCCGGTCGGGGTCCTCGCACCACAGCCGCTCATAGCCGTCCTCCGCACCGACGAAGTAGTACGGCACGAAGAGGTGACGCGGGACACTCTCGAAGGCCTCCCGCCAGCGCGGATCACTGCTCCAGGCTCCGCCTGCCTCGATCTCGCGCACCAGCGCCGCCCGCGCCGTGGCGGCGAGGTCGTCCAGGCCGTGGTCGATGGCGTGCGCGCTCATACCTCCACTGTGCGGCGCGAGGCTCCCAGGGGCGAGCGCTTGGTTGCGCCGTTCCGCGCGCTTTCCCCGTAGTCCTAAGCCTTGAGTCCTCGGTCTGCCCGTCTGAGACCATGGGTGACGTGGCTGCAATTTCCGGGGGACAACCCCCGGACCCCCGGCCGAACAGAGCCAGGGGCTGACCAGAGCGATTTTTGTGAGGCCAACCAACGTGGTCGAGATTCGGCGCGGCACGCTTCAAGAGCAGACCTTCTACGAGCAGGTCGGCGGGGAGGAGACCTTCCGCCGCCTCGTCCACCGTTTCTACGAGGGTGTCGCCGAGGACCCGCTGCTGCGGCCCATGTATCCCGAGGAGGACCTGGGCCCGGCCGAGGAGCGCCTCACGCTGTTCCTGATCCAGTACTGGGGCGGACCCACCACGTACAGCGAGAACCGCGGTCACCCCCGGCTGCGGATGCGCCACGCTCCCTTCGCCGTCGACCGCGCGGCGCACGACGCCTGGCTGAAGCACATGCGGGTCGCCGTCGACGAGCTCGGCCTCTCCGAGGAGCACGAGCACACGCTGTGGAACTACCTGACGTACGCGGCGGCGTCGATGGTGAACACGGCGGGCTGACACCGCTTTCCGAACGGCGTCTATCACAATCCGGTCAAGCCCGGACGACAAGCGCTTACCCGTAGCCCGTTCCCTCTGACAACATCACCCGGAGGTCCGGGACAGGCGGGGGAGCCGGGTGACGGAGTTCGTCTTATCGCGTGCGCGGGCGCACCGTCTGCTGCTGACGGCAGCGCTGCTCACCGTCATCCTGACGACCGCCGTCCTGACGACCCTCACCGCGTACTCGGGCGCGATCGGCGACGCGGCCCTGCGCCATTCGCTCCTCGCAACGGCCGACGCCTCGGACACAACGAGCACGTCGGACACCTCGGGCTCGTCCGGCTCGTCCGGTACGGAGAGCGCCGCTGCCACGACCCTGTTCGTCGAGGCCGATGTGCCGGCGGACGAGCGCGAGGCCGCCGACAAGGTCGTACGCGACGGGGCCCGGCGTACCTTCGACGGGCTCCCGGTGACGCTGCGGACGCTGGTGCGGTCGGGACCGTACGCGCTGCCGCGGTCGTTGCAGCCGCCCTCCGCCCGGTCCGGCGACCCGGATCTCACGCACTTCGCGGCGCTGGACCGCTCGCAGGTCCGCGTCGTCGAGGGTCGGCTGCCGCGCAATGCGGCAGGCCGCGAGATCGAGGTGGCCCTTCCCGAGGCGGCGGCGCGGGCGCTGTCGCTGAAGCCCGGCGCGCGGCTCACGCTCGTCGACCGGCTCGACGGGCCGGACGCGCGCATCCGGGTCAGCGGTCTGTACCGGCCCGCCCAAGTCACCTCGCCGTACTGGAAGTTGGACGAGCTCGGCGGCCGTGGCATCAAGGAGGTCGACTTCACCACGTACGGGCCGCTGCTCACCGATCCGGCGGTCCTGAGCGCGAACGGGCGGGTGAGCGAGGGGCCTTCGGCCTGGCTGGCGTCCGCCGACTTCCGGGAGCTGACGACCGGGCGGATCGACGCCCTGCGGGAGGCCGCGCTCGCCGGTCCCAAGGCGCTGGTCAAGTCCCCGGCGATGCACGGCACCACGGCCGTCACGACCTCGTTGCCGGAGGAGCTGGACCGGGTCGAACGTTCACTGCTCGTCTCCCGCTCCACGCTGCTGATCGTCGCGCTCCAGCTCGCACTGCTCGCCGGCTACGCACTGCTGCTGGTGGCCCGGCTGCTGAGTACCGAACGGGCCGGTGAGACGCGGCTGTTGCGGGCGCGCGGCGGTTCGCGGGGCCGGGTCGCGGGCTTCGCCGCGCTCGAGGCGCTGCTGCTCGCCGTGCCCGCTGCTGTCTGCGCACCGCTGCTCGCCGGGCCGTTGACGCGGTTGCTGGCCGGGCAGGGGGCGCTGTCCCGGATCGGGCTGGAGCTCGACACCTCGGCGGCGGTCGGCTCGCTGTGGCTGGTGGCGGCGGGGGTGGCGCTGGGGTGTGCGCTCGCGGTGACCGTGCCCGCGCTGAACGCGGAGCCCAAGGGCCGGGCCCGGGCGCTGCCCGCGCCGGTACGGGCGGGCGCGGACGTGGGCCTGCTGGTGATCGCGGCGGTCGCGTACTGGCAGCTGAACCGGCAGACCTCCGGCGCCGTCACCGACGACACCTCCGGCACCCTCGGCATCGACCCGCTGCTCGTCTCGGCGCCCGCGCTCGCCCTGCTCGCCGGAACCGTCCTCACCCTGCGGCTGCTGCCGCCCGTCGCCCGTCTCGCAGAACGCCGCGCGGCCGGCGGGCGCGGACTGCCTGCGGCACTCGCGGGCTGGCAGTTCAGCCGCCGCCCGATGCGCGGCGCAGGACCCGTACTGCTGCTCGTCCTCGCCATCGCCCTGGGCATGCTCGCCATCGGCCAGGGCGCTTCCTGGGACCGCTCGCAGGACGACCAGGCGGACTTCCAGTCCGGTACGTCGGTACGTGTACTCGGTGTCGGCGAGGGCGGGTTGGGCGCGGCCGGGGTCTACGCCGAGGTCGAGGGCGTACGCGAGGCCGCGCCCGCCGTGCGTACGACAGTGCCGTTGTCCGGCGACCGGACGGCTTCGGTGCTGGCCCTGAACACGGGTGACTTGGGGGAAGCGGGAGGCGCACTGCTGATGCGGCGGGATCTGGCGGACGAGCCGGTGGGACGGTTGCTGGCGAAGCTCGGTCCGGGGCGGGTGGCTGCCGAGGGTACGACGCTGCCGAAGGGGACCAGCCGCCTGGATCTGGGCCTTCGGCTCCGTGACATTGCCTCCAAGGCTTCCGGTGAGGGCCCTTCGGAGGTGACCGCGGACGTCGCGGTGACTCTGGAGGACCGGTACGGGGTGCCGTACCGGGTCACCGTCGGCGAGCTGCCCGCCGACGGCCGGGCGCACACCCTCACCCTGGACCTCGAGCGGGTCGCGGCGGCCCCGGCCGAGCCGCTGACGCTCATCGGGATGCAACTGGACATGACCCAGCCGATCGACAAGGCCGAGCAACACCGGTTCACTGTCGAGGAGTTGACGGCCACGGGAGTCGACGGCCAGAAGCGCACGCTGCCGCAGCCCAGCTCGTGGAAGGCGAAGTCCCGAAGCGACAGCATCATGGTGGACCCCGAGGGCGACGCGGCCCCGACCCGTGCGCGCGTGGAGTCCTCCCGGCCGCTGACGGTCAGCTACGGCACCGGCTATGTGCCCCGCGAAGTGGCCTGGAACCCCTTCCCGTTCACGGTCCGGCTGCAGGTCACCCAGCCCGCCACACCGGAGGTCACGGCCCTGGCGACCGACCGTTTCCTTCAGTCGGCGGGCGCTCGCACCGGGCAACGGGTGGAGGTGTCGTTCGACGGTTCGACCGTGCCGGTGCGGATCGTGGGGAGCGTACGGGCGCTGCCGACGGCCGAGGACGCGTCGGCCACCAGTGGTGGCGCGCTGCTGGTCGATCTGCGGTCCGTGAACCGGGTGCTGGAGGCGCGGTACGGCGAGAGCGTCACGCCCAGCGAGTGGTGGCTGCGGGCCGAGCCGGGCAGTGCGGCGCGCGTGGCGGCGCAGTTGCGCGAGCGGCCGGATGTCGAGCCGTCGCAGGTGGTTGTGCGGGACGAGGTCGCGGACGGCCTGCGTGACGATCCCTTCGGGGCGGGGCCTCAGTCGGCGTTCGCGGCGGCGGCCACGGTGGCCGCCGCGCTGGCCGCGGTCGGTTTCGCGGTGAGCACGGCGGGTTCGCTACGGGAACGGGGCACCGAGTTCGCGATCCTCCGCGCCCTGGGCGCCCCGCGCCGCCAGCTGGCCCGGCTGATCGCCGCCGAGCAAGGCGTTCTGGTCGCGCTTGCGCTGGTGGTGGGGGTGGCGCTCGGGGCGGTGCTGACCCGGGCGGTGATCCCGCTGATCGTCCTGACCCCACGGGCTACGCAGCCGGTGCCGCAGGTGCTGGTGGAGCTCCCGCTGGGTCAGGTGGCCGTCCTGCTGACGGCGGTCGTCGTCTTGCCGCTGCTGGTCACGGCGGTACTGGCGCTGCGGCGGCAGGATGCGGCGAGTTCGCTGCGTAGCCAGGGGGGTGAGTGAAGTGCCCGCACCTCGTGACTCGGTCACACCTCAGGACGAGGCTGCACCTCATGACAAGGCCTCGTCTCGCAACACGACGCCTCATGACAAGGCCGCGCCTCGCCACACGGTCGCCCCCTGGACCCGTACCCGCCTGCGTGCCGCACCCGGTGCCGCCGTCGCCCTGGCTCTGCTCGTCGCGCTGACCGCCTCGCTGGCCGCCGTCTTCCCGCGCGCGGTCGACCGTTACGAGGACGAGGGTCTGCGCCACGCCGTCGAACAGGCGACGGCCCAGTCGAGCTCCGTAGAGCTGTCCGCACCGCAGCCGTGGGGCCCCATCTCGCAGGGGGAACGGGAGTCGGCGCTGCGCCCGGACAAGCTGAGCGAGCAGTACGCGCAACTGCTGGACTTGGTCCGGGCACCCCTCGTCCCCGACCGTGACCAGTCCACGTACGGCGTCCGCAACGCCGAACCGCTCGAGGCGCCCGAGCGCTGGCTGCCGCGGCCGAGCGGGCTGCCCGCGCAGATGTCGCTCGCCGCGCCAAACGGCCTCGCCGACCACTCCAAGCTGCGCGAGGGACGCTTCCCGCGCACCGACGGCAAGGTGACCGCCGCGACGGCCGAGGTGGAGGCCGCGGTCACCACGGAGACCGCCGCGAAGTTGCGGATCAAGGCGGGTTCGGTGATCCACGTACCCGGTGTGGAGCGCGCCCCGCTGGCCGTCCGTATCACCGGCATCGTCGCCCCGCGCGATCCGGAAGGCCCGTACTGGACGACCCAGCCGCTGCTGCGCCGCCCCTCCCTCTCCCGGGTCCCCGGCTCGATCGGCAACGAGCAGACGTTCTGGCTGGGCGCCCTGCTGCTGGCCCCGGAAGCGGCCCCCGCCCTCCTCGGCACACCCGGAAACCCGGTGCGCTACTGGCAGCTCGCCCCCCACCCCGCCAGCCTGACGGCGCGCGATCTGTCCCGGCTCAGCAGCGCCGTCGCCGCGCTCGAATCCGGCCCTGATCTGCTGAAAGTCCGCAACTTCACCGACCCGGAGGCCGATGTAGCCACCGACCTCGACGACATCCTGACCTCGTACGCCGAGCTCCGCTCCGGCATCTCCCCCCTCGTCGCCGTGGCCGTTTTCGGCACCGGCACGGTCGCGGCGATCGTCCTGCTCATGGCGGGTGGCCTCGCCGCCGACCGCCGCCGCACCGAACTCGCCCTGCTCCGCGCCCGCGGCGGTTCCCTGCGCGGCGTCATGGGGCGGCTGCTCGCCGAGACGGCCGTGGTCGCGGTTCCGGCGGGCGCGCTCGGCCTGACGGCTGCCCTGCTCGCCGTCCCGTACGGCCGTCTCTCGTACGCCGTGACGGCCGCCGTCGCGGTCACCCTGCTCGCCTGCGTCGTGCTCCCGCTGCGCGCCGCGGCCGCCCACCGTGCCGTACGGGTCCACGGCGCCCGTGAGGACCTGACGTCCATACGTCCCTCACGCCGCCGTACGGTCGCCGAGGTCACCCTGCTCGTTCTGGCGTCGGCCGCGGTGTTCGCGCTGCGGCGGCGCGGGGCGGCGTCCGGCGATCAACTGGTGGCGCTGGCCCCGGTGTTGATCGGCGTCATCGCCGCGCTCGTGCTGGTCCGGATCTACCCGTTCCCGCTGCGCCGCCTTGCCCGTCCCGCGGCCCGGCTGCGTGGTGCGGTCGGCCATCTCTCGCTGGCGCGCGCGGGCCGCACCTCCGTCTCCACGGTGCTACCGCTGCTGGCGCTGCTGACCGCGTTGACCACGGCCGCGTTCGGGGGTTCCGTGCTGGCGGGCGTCGCGGACGCGCGGGACCGGGCGGCGGTCCTCGCCCTCGGTGCGGACGCCCGCGTCGAAGCCATCGGTCCGCTGCCCGCCGACCTGCCCGAGGAGATCCGCTCGACGTCCGGCGCGGACGAGGTCACGGCACTGAGCATCGCGTACCAGGCGAAGCCGGAGGGCGGCCCGGTGACGGTGCCGCTCGCGGGGGTGGAGCCGGAGGAGTACGCGAGGCTGGCGGGGCGGACGGGGCTCGGGGCGTTTCCCGGGGGCGAGTTGAGCCGCTCGGGGCAGCGGGTTCTTCCCGCCCTCGCCTCTCCCTCCGTCGCCGAGCGGTACGGCACCCGGCCCCATCCCGTACGGCTGGAGGACGGCAGCGAGGTCACCGTCCGGATCGCTCTTGTACGGGAGCTGACGCCGGCCGTGACCGGCACCGAGTTCCTGGTCGTGGACCGCTCCGGTCTCAGCGCCGAGGCCGCGCGGCCGACCGCTCTGCTGCTGACCGGCGACCACCTCGACGCGGGCGCGCTGCACAAAGCCGAGGGTGCCGGCACGGACGTACGGCTGCGGTCGGAGGAGCGGGAGCGGTACGTGGACTCCCCGCTCCAGTCCGGCGCCGAGCGCGTCTATGCGGCGGCGGTGGCGGCGGGCGCCGGATATGCCGTACTCGCGCTGCTGTTGGCCCTGGTCCGGGCCGCTCCGGAGCGCGCCGCCCTGCTGGCACGGTTGCGCACCATGGGCCTCACCCGTAGCCAGGGCCGCCGGCTGCTCGTACTGGAAGCGCTGCCGGGGGCTCTGCTCGCGGCGGCGGGCGGCGCGCTGACCGGATGGGCGGCCGTCCGGCTCCTGGCGCCGGGCGTGGACCTGACCACGATCGCGCTCGCCACGTCCGGCGGCGCGACCGCAGGGGGCACCGCCCCGTTGCGTACCGACCCGGCGTCCCTGTTGCTTCCCGCGCTGGCCGTGCTCCTCCTCGCGACGGGTATCGCGGCGGTTCAGGCGTGGTGGACGGGGCGGAAGGGGTCGGTCACGGAACTCCGGGCGGGGGATGCGCGATGACGACCACGATCATCCGGGGTTGCTCAATGACGGCTACGGCTATGGCTATGGCTATGGCCACGACCGCAGGAGTCATCTGATGACGGCCACGATCACGACCGTAGGAGTCGCCCGATGACGGCTACGAATCCGACCTTCGCCGATCTGGCTCAGCGCGCCGCCGACCGCCGGGACCGGCCCGCGTACGGCCATGATGCGCTGATCACCTGTGACCGGCTGGTCCGGGTCTTCTCCACGGACGGTGTGGAGGTGCAGGCGCTCCAGGGGCTCGATCTGCTGGTCCGCGAGGGCGAGTTGATGGCCCTGGTGGGGGCGTCCGGCAGCGGTAAGTCGACCCTGATGAACATCCTGGCCGGCCTCGACACCCCCACGGCGGGCGCCGCCCGGGTCGCCGACCACGATCTGCTGACCATGAACGCGAAGGACCGCCTCCGCTACCGGCGCGAGACAGTCGGCTTCGTTTGGCAGCAGACCGCCCGCAATCTCCTCCCCTATCTGACCGCCGCGCAGAACGTCGCCCTGCCCATGCAGCTGTGCGGCACCCGCGGCGGCATCCGTAGCCGCCGGGCGAAGGCCGAACGTGCCCTGGAACTCCTGGAGTTGCTCGGCATCGCCGACTGTCGGGCCCGCCATCCGCACCAGTTGTCCGGCGGACAGCAGCAGCGTGTCGCCATCGCCGTGGCGCTGGCCAACTCGCCCGCCGTGCTCCTCGCGGACGAGCCCACCGGTGAGCTCGACTCGCACACCGCGGAGCAGATCTTCGCCGCGTTCCGTACGGCGAACGAGCGCCTCGGCACCACCATCGTCATCGTCACCCATGACCAGGCGGTGGCCGGTGAGGTGCGCCGTACGGTCGCGATCCGCGACGGGCGCACCTCCACGGAGGTGCTGCGCCGCACGGAGGTCGATGCCGCGACCGGCGACGAGAGGGTGGTGGCCCGCGAGTACGCCATGCTCGACCGGGCGGGGCGGCTGCAGCTTCCGGCCGAGTACACGGAGGCGCTCGGGATGCGCGACCGGGTTGCGCTCGAGCTGGAGCCGGATCACATCGCGGTCCGCCCCGACGGGGCCGCTCCGCTGGAGGGGCAGTGACCATCTGCGGGTCCGGTGGGGGCTGGTCGCGCCCACGCGGCGGAGCCGCATATGTCACAGCCCCGCGCCCCTTGGGTGGGTGGTGGGTGCGGGGCCGCGACGGGGGTGTCCGTCCTCGGACCGGCGCGCGTTGCTGTCGGCTGGTAGAGGGTGCCGGTGTTGGCGCGCCGGCCGCTGCGGGCGCACACCCCCGCCCCGTCCCCTCGCCGCCGTGGGCGGCCGCGGGGCCATGGGGGTGCGGGCTTCTCCGGGCGCGGCCAGCCGCAGGTTCTTTAAAGGGGCGCCCCCACTCAACCCCCGCTCACAACATCACGTCAGTGAAGGCTGGTCGCGCCCGCGCGGCGGAGCCGCAAATCGACACAGCCCCGCGCCTCTGAAGGGGCGCGTACCACCTGCCGTTCTTATCAGCGGACGCTGACGTCCAGCGCCCCAAGTCCCGCCCTGCGTACCGCGATCGAGCCGTACGGCGTGCGCAATCTCAGCCACGCGCCCGAGGACAGCAGTGCCAGGGCGGGCTCTTCCGGTGTGGCCGGGCGGGCCGGCCGTAGGAAGCCCAGTGACTGGGCCGCGTGTGCCGCCCGCACCGGGAGGTCGGTGTCGGCGATCGGGCGGGACCAGATCTCCCGGCCGATCCGGTCCAGCTCGGTGCGGGTACGGCGCTCAGGCTCCAACTCGCCCGTGCGGGAACGGAATTCGGCTACCGCCGAGGCGACCATCGACCGCACCGTTTCCAGCGGGGGCAGCCCCGGCTCCGGGCGCCAGCCGCTGCGCGGGGGCAGGACGCCTGCCCAGGGCGGCCCGGTGACGGCGGTGGGGACGACGGCCGTGGCGGCCGGCTCGTCGATGGATTCCAGGAGTTCGCCGGCGGAGACGGTCACGTCTAGGGAGACGTCGAGACCGTTCTCGTACGGCTTGGCCAGTCGTGCCGTACGGATGGCGAGGACCTCGAACGACGGGGGGCGGCCGAAGACGGCGAGCGCCGTCCCCGATCCTTGCAACCGCACGGCTGCCGCGCGGTCGTAGTGGATCAGCCGGGCGAGGAAGGCGGCGAGGTCCGCCGCCTCCCCGGCGTCGGCGAGGTGCAGGGCCGTCATGCGGCGACTGCCTCCGAGGGGTCTTCGTCGTCTTCGGTGGACTCCGTGTACTCCTCGAGGAAGGAGCGCTCCTCGGCGGTGATCCGGCGCGGTCGCTGCGCCTCGAAGTCGAACGGCACGATCACCGTCGAGGCCCGGACATACACCTGGTCCGGGTCCTTCACCTCGTACGTGATGGTGAACGACGCCGCCCGGATCTCCGTGACCCACAGCTCGATGTCCACCGGCGTGTGCCGGTGGACGAGCTGCTGCTTGTAGTCGATCTCATGGCGTGCCACCACGGACCCCTGCTGGAAATCCTTGTCCGGGCGGAACAGGAAGTCGATACGGGCTTCCTCCAGGTAGCGGAGGAAGACCACGTTGTTGATGTGGCCGTACGCGTCCATGTCCGCCCAGCGCAGCGGGCAGCGGTAGATGTGCCGCAAGATCAGCCCCGAGTCAGCTTCTTGTAGGTGGCGCGGTGCGGACGCGCGGCGTCCGGGCCGAGCCGTTCGATCTTGTTCTTCTCGTACGACTCGAAGTTGCCCTCGAACCAGAACCACTTGGAGTCGCCCTCGTAGGCGAGGATGTGCGTCGCCACCCGGTCGAGGAACCAGCGGTCGTGGGAGACGACCACGGCGCAGCCGGGGAACTCCAGCAGCGCGTTCTCGAGGCTGGACAGCGTCTCGACGTCCAGGTCGTTGGTCGGCTCGTCGAGGAGCAGCAGGTTGCCGCCCTGCTTGAGGGTGAGCGCGAGGTTGAGGCGGTTGCGCTCACCGCCGGAGAGCACGCCGGCCGGCTTCTGCTGGTCGGGGCCCTTGAAGCCGAAGGCGGAGACGTACGCGCGGGACGGCATCTCGACCTGGCCGACGTTGATGTAGTCCAGTTCGTCGGAGACGACGGCCCACAGCGTCTTCTTGGGGTCGATGTTCGCGCGGGTCTGGTCGACGTAGCTGATCTTGACGGTGTCGCCGACCTTGATGGCACCGGAGTCCGGCTCCTCGATGCCCTGGATCATCTTGAACAGCGTGGTCTTGCCGGCGCCGTTCGGGCCGATGACGCCGACGATGCCGTTACGCGGCAGCGTGAAGGAGAGGTCGTCGATGAGGAGCTTCTCGCCGAAGCCCTTGCTGAGGTTGTTGACCTCGACGACCACGTTGCCAAGCCGCGGCCCCGGCGGGATCTGGATCTCCTCGAAGTCCAGCTTCCGCATCTTGTCCGCCTCGGCGGCCATCTCCTCGTAACGGGCAAGACGCGCCTTGGACTTGGCCTGCCGCCCCTTGGCGTTGGAACGGACCCACTCGAGCTCTTCCTTCAGACGCTTCTGCCGCTTGGCATCCTTGGCACCCTCGACCTTGAGACGGGCCTGCTTGGTCTCCAGGTACTGCGAGTAGTTGCCCTCGTAGCCGTGGAGGCGGCCGCGGTCGACCTCGCAGATCCATCCGGCGACGTTGTCGAGGAAGTACCGGTCGTGGGTGACGGCGACGACGGTGCCCGGGTACTTGGCGAGGTGCTGCTCCAGCCAGTTCACGGACTCGGCGTCGAGGTGGTTGGTGGGCTCGTCGAGGAGCAGCAGGTCGGGCTGCTCGAGCAGCAGCTTGCAGAGCGCGACGCGGCGCTTCTCACCACCGGAGAGGTTGGTGACGGGCCAGTCGCCGGGCGGGCAGCCCAAGGCGTCCATGGCCTGCTCGAGCTGGGCGTCCAGGTCCCATGCGTTGGCGTGGTCGAGCTCCTCCTGGAGCTTGCCCATCTCGTCGAGCAGTGCGTCCGAGTAGTCGGTCGCCATCTGCTCGGCGATCTCGTTGAACCGGTCGAGCTTGCCCTTGATCGAGGCGACACCCTCCTGGACGTTCTCCAGGACGGTCTTGTCCTCGCTCAGCGGGGGCTCCTGCAGCAGGATGCCGACGGTGTAACCGGGCGCCAGGAACGCGTCACCGTTCGACGGCTGCTCAAGGCCGGCCATGATCTTGAGGACGGTCGACTTACCGGCACCGTTCGGGCCGAGGACACCGATCTTCGCGCCAGGCAGGAAGCTCAGGGTGACGTCGTCGAGAATCACCTTGTCGCCGTGCGCCTTGCGCGCCTTGCGCATGGTGTAAATGTACTCAGCCAAGAGAAACCGTCCGGACGCTTGAAATCGGCAGTGGGCAGATACACCCCATCTTGCCCGACCGCCACCCCTCGGGGGAAACCCGTATCGTCAAGGGTCCCTGACCTGCGCTTTCGCTGCTGGGCCTGATCAAGGGCGAGTGCAGCGGCCCGTCGGGGCGGCGGCCGGTGGGCGGCATTGCAGGGCGAAGTCCGCGGCGTTCTTGCTCAGGTAGCGGCCCATGCAGGTGTTCGCGCTGGTGCGGCCTCGGTCTCGGCAGAAGTTCAGGGCGGCTCGGCCGTCGGCGAAGGGGCCCGGGGCGTAGATGACCCAGAAGCCGGGGCGCAGGGAGGCGAAGTTGTCGCTGCGGACGTAGACGGCCTCGGGGACGGTCTGGCGGATCTTGGCGAGCCGTTGGTCTCGGGCGGCCGTGCCCGCGCTGACGGGCTCGGAGAAGAGCTGGGCGATCCAGCGGTCGCCCTTGTTGGGGGCGGCGGGCGGGCGGGTGGTCTGCTTCGGCTTTGACGGGGTTGGGGTGGGGGTCGGGGTCGGTGCGGGGGTCGTCTGCCGGTTCGGCTCGGGGGTCTGGCGCGTCGGCTGCGTCACCGGTGTGGGGGACGTACCGCCGCGGGCCTCCTTGTCGGTCTTGTCGCCGAGCATGAGGGCGAAGGCGGTGGCGGCGGTGACCGCGAGGGCGATCGCGATGACCGCGACGACGATCGACGTACGGCTGCGGGAGCGGGTGCGGCTGGGCGCCTGGTGGTACTGGAGGTGCGGCGGCATCGGCCGCGGGGTGTCGACCTGGGTGAGCGGGTGCGGCACCGGGTCCGGGGCCGGCGGTCCCGTCGTCGTCAGCGTGGGCTGCGCCCAGTGCGGGGCCGCGCCCTGCTCCACCTGCGCGAGCATCGCGTCGAGGTCTGCCGGGGCGGGGCGTGCCGCCGGGTCCCGTACGAGCAGGGCCTGGAGTACGGGCGCGAGGGGGCCGGAGCGCACCGGCGGCGGTACGGGGTCGTCGAGCACCGCGGCGAGGGTGGCGAGCGTGGTGCCGCGGCGCAGTGGGCTGACGCCCTCGACGCAGACATACAGGACGAGGCCCAGGGACCAGAGGTCGGACGCCGGGTCGTCGTCGTTGCCGCGGATCCGTTCGGGGGCGATGTACTCGGGGGAGCCGATGAGTTCGCCGGTGGCCGTCAGGGAGGTCGAGCCCTGGAGGGCCGCGATGCCGAAGTCGGTGAGTACGGCGGTGCCGTCGGGGCGCAGGAGGATGTTGGCGGGCTTGACGTCGCGGTGCTGGATGCCGGCGGCGTCCGCGGCGCGCAGGGCGGCGAGCACCTGGCGGCCGATGCGGGCGGCCTCGACGGGGAGCAACGGGCCGTTGTCGAGGCGCTGTTGGAGCGAGATGCCGCTCACCAGCTCCATCACGAGCCAGGGGTGCGGGTCCTGGTCCACGATGTGGTGGATGGTCACCACGTTCGAATGGCTGAGCCGGGCGAGCGCCCGCGCCTCCCGCAGCACCCGCTCCCGCATGGCGTCCGACGTCGCCGCGTCCGCCCGTACGGCCTTGAGGGCGACCTCCCGGTGCAGAACGCTGTCGCGCGCCCGCCACACCGTTCCCATCCCGCCGCTGCCGAGCCGGTCCATCAGCTCGAACCGGCCGTCGATCACGTCCCCCGGTGCGTTCATGGGCGACAGGCTAAAGGAGAGGCGGGAGGGTTAGCCGGGCGGGAAGGGGTGCCGGGTGGGCGGAGGCTCGCCCACCCGGCCCCGCAGCCGTCAGGTCAGTCCGTTCGAGGACAGCCAGGTCTTGGCCACCTCCAGCGGGTCCTTCTTGTCGTTCTGCACCTCGCCGTTGAGGCTGATCAGGGTTTCCGTGTCGAGCTTCTCCGATACGGCGTTGAGCGCGGAAACGCCCTCCGCCGGGAGATCGCTCTTGAATGCCAACGGAGTTACGTTCTGGAACCCGAAGAGGTTCTTCGGGTCCTGAAGGATGAGGAACTTGTTCTGTTCGATACCGGGGTCGGTCGTGAAGATGTTCCCGGCCTGAATGTTGTTGCCCTTGAGCGCCGCCGCCGTCAGCGGACCGCCCGCGTCCAGCGCCTTGAAGGACTTGAATTCGAGCCCGTAGTCCTCCTTCAGGCCCGGCAGCCCGTGGTGCCGGGTCTGGAACTCCGGCGAACCGCCGATGACCAGCTCAGGCGCCAATTCGGCGAGGTCGGCGAGCGTCGACTTGTCCGTCAGCTTGTACTTCTTGGCCGTGGCCTCGTTGACCGCGACGGCGTCCTTGTCCTGGGCCTCCGAAGACTCCAACAGCGTGAGCTTGGAATCGAGTTCGGACCCGATGGCCTTGTTGGTCTCCTCGGACGACGTCGGGTGCGCGTCCTTGTTCAGGTAGGACAGCAGCGCCCCGTTGTACTCGGGCAATACCGTGATCGTGCCGTTCTTGATCAGACCGTAGGTCGTTTCACGGCTGCCGATGTTCAGTTTGTAACTGACCTTGATGCCCTTGGACTTGAGGGCCTCGCCGTAGATGTCGGCGAGCAGGATGCTCTCGGGGAAGTTGTTGGAACCGACCACGACGGTCCCGCCCTTGGCTTCGTCCTCCTGCAAGGGGTCGGAGCTGCCGGAGGAGTCGTCGGAGGAACCACATCCCGCCAGCGCGGCCGTGGCCACAACCAGCAGGGATACGGCGTACGTTGCGGATTTTCTGGTGCTTCGTGCGATGGTCACGTTCGTCATCCAGACTTGCGGGGGCGTGGGCGGTGAAGGCGTTGCGAGCAATGCGGCCGTAGTTGCGGCGTCGCGACGATCCAAGCGACCCCTCTCACAAGCCGTCAAGGCACGAATAGATCACCGAAGGACACCGGACGGCTTCGTCCCGTATGCACAACGAGGTCAATATGGGATCGAAAGCGGCATATCTTCGTGCCAGTTTTTGGTTGATCATGGCCGTACTGTTCCGCCAGCCGCTAGTGTTGGCCGCGTCGGGGGTCCTGTTCCACCTGGTTCCACTTGTCGGTCGAAGCGCGCTGTCGCGACCCTGCAACCCATGACTTTCGGACAGCGGGTTTCCCATGTGACGCAAGAAGCAAGGAGGTTCGGTGCCCGCGCACAGAAAGGTTGCCCGGGAGCAATCCCCCGAGGCTCCCCGCACCGGCCCGACGACGCCCCTCCTCGACCGCTGGCCCTTCCGGCGTAAACTGAACGTTCTGGTGATCGTTCCGCTTGCGGTCGTCTCGGCGATCCTCGCCTACGTCGTCTACGCCCAGGTCGACCAGGCCCGTTCGGCCGCCTCCACCGCTGAACTCGTGCGCGACAGCGCGCAGGTGACCCGGCTGATCGACGCCGTGCAGACCGAGCACCGGCAGGCCCTGCTCGTCTCCCTGCGCTATGAGGCCGCGGGTCCCGAGGAGGGCGCGCCCGACACCTCCGTGTATCTCCAGGCGCAGCAGAAGGTGAACTCCCAGATAGGGAAGGTCCGGGAGACCTACGGGGACAGCCTTCCGGAGGGCGAGGCCCAGGCGCTGCAGGAACTGGAGGGCCTGGACAGCCTCCGGCAGACCGTGGAGAAGGGCCCCATCCCCGCCGACAACATCGACCCCGCGTACGCATCGGTGATCGAGGGCCTGATCAGCGGACTCGACCTCGGTGAGGGCGCCGAGTCCTCCTCGTCCGCGGGCAACCTGCTCGACGCGCTGCTGCGGGCCGACACCGCCCACGCCTCCTTCGAGACCAGCGTGTTCGCCGCCCGCACCCGGGACCCGAACGCTCTCATCCAGTTCACCGCCGCCGTCGGCGACCTCGAGCAGTACACCTACCAGGCCGAGCGGTTCACCGGGTACGCCAGCCAGAAGCAGGGCGCCGAACTGGCCGGGATCGCGCAGAGCCCGTACCAGAGCGTCATCGACCAGCACTACGTCGGGCTCCAGGTCGACCCCGGCGCGCTGGTCGCCGAGAACGCGACCCAGCTGCGCAGGGCCCTCGGCGAGGCCCTGCAGGCCGAGCCCACCTACGAGCGGCAGGCGCAGAACCGGCTGAAGATCACCCAGTCCCTCATCGGCCAGATCGCCGACGACACCCAGTCCGCGTCGAACGCCGCCTGGTGGCAGGTGTCCTGGCTGGTCGCCGGCACGCTGATCGCCTTCGGGGCCTGGCTGCTGTTCTCCGTACTGGTCCGCCGCTCCGTGGTACGAGTCGTACGGAGCCTCACCGGTGCCGCCCAGCACGTGGCCGCCGCGGCCGAGACCGAGTTGGCGCGGGTCGCGGACGACGACGCCGATGACGCGAGCCCGCCGCGTCTGGAAGCCGTACCCGTGCCCGTACGCGACGAGATCGGCGAACTCGCCGAAGCCTTCAACCAGGTTCAGGTCACCGCGACCGCCCTGTTGGAACGCCAGGTCGTCAGCCGTCGCAACATCGCCGAGATGTTCGGCAACGTCGGCCGCCGCGTCAGCAACCTGACGGCCCGCCAACTCTCGCTGATCGACTCGGTGGAACGCGGCGAGACCGACCCGGAGGTACTGGACCGGCTCTACCGCATCGACCACATCGCCGTACGACTCCAGCGCAACGCCGACAGCCTGATGCTGCTCGCCGGAATCCGTGAGACGGGCCTGAACACCGGGCCCATGCGGCTCAGCAACATCGCCCGGGCCGCGCTCGGCCAGATCGAGGGCTATCAGCGCGTCACTCCGCACGCCGAGGGCGATGTCACCGTCGCCCCCGACATCGTCGGCGATCTGACGCTGATGCTCGCCGAACTGCTGGAGAACGCGGTGACGTTCTCCCCCGCGCACACCAGCGTCGAGGTGGTCCTGCGGCCCCGGATGGGTTCCGGAGGCGCCGTCGTCGAGATCATCGACCACGGGCTCGGCATGAGCACCGAGCGGCTGGACGAGGAGAACGCCCGGCTGATCCGCCGCGAACGGCTCGACCTGGCGCCGACGGAGGTCCTGGGCCTGTTCGTGGTCGGCGGTCTGTCCCGGCGCTGGGGCATCGAGGTCGTACTGTCCCGCACTCCGGGCGGCGGAGTCACCGCCACCGTGGCGGTTCCCGCGGAGCACCTGCTGACCACCGACCCGACGGCGCCCCCGGCCCGGCCCGCGCAGATCCTGCCGCCGGCCCGCCGCTCGGGCCAGTCCGAACCGCGTCCCGCGATGGTGGAGGCGGCGCCCGGCCGCTCGTCGCTGCCTCGCCGAGTCCCGGCGCGTACGCGGGTTGAGCAGGCGCCGGCCCAGCCCTCGTCTCCGGTCGAGCCCCGGTCCGCGGGTCATGCGCGCCGCCTGGAGGCCACGGCGGAGAGCGTGCGGGGACGCCAGGACACGACGGCTGAGGGCATGCGCGGACGCCAGGACGCCACGGCGGACGGCATGCGCGGACGCCAGGACGCCACGGCGGAGAGCATGCGCGGACGCCAGGACGCCACGGCGGAGAGCATGCGCGGACGCCAGGACGCCACGGCGGAGAGCATGCGCGGACGCCCGGAAGCCATGGGCCACACGCCGTACGGCCCCGGCACTCCCCCGCTGCCCAGGCGGGGCGGGCTCTCGCCAAGGCCCCCATCCAGTACGGGAGTTGGCCCTCACGAGGCGGCCGGACGCGGCGGCAGCGCCGGCGTTGTCAGTGGCGGCGGCGGTGCCAGCGGCAGCGGCGCTCGCGGTGGCGGCAACGGCGGATCCTCCGGTACGGCCCCGTCGCGGCCCGACGCTCCAGGCCCCCTGCGGCGCCGGGTGCGTGGGGCGACTCTGGGTGCCACCACCGCCTCCAGCCGCCAGCCCAAGCGGGCGCCGACAACCCAGCGGCCATCCGCCTGGCAGCCCGTAGACCCGGAGGCGGCGCGGTCCGAGATCGACGAGTTCGAGGCCGCCGTACAGCGGGCCCAGCGCGAGGCCGCCGAAGAGACGCGGCCCAACTCCGCGTACACACCTACCGACCCGAGACCTACAGATCCCCATTCCCGGAAGGCTTGAGCAAGTGATGATGTGGACAGGTGGAACGCAATCCGGGGCCGTGGGGCCGGTGACGGATGTGAAGGCAGCCGCCGCCGATTTCAACTGGCTGCTGAACCGCTTCGCCACCGAGACCGCCGGGGTTGTCGACGTGATCGGTGTTTCCTCCGACGGGCTGCTGATCGCGGTGTCCCAACTGCGCGGCCAGGCGGACTCGGAACGGCTCGCGGCGATCGTCTCCGGTATCACCAGCCTCGCCATGGGTGCGTCCGGCAACTACGGACTCGGCGGCCTCAACAAGGTCATCATCGACCTCGAGGAAGGCCACGTCCTGGTGTCGGCGCTCGGCGCGGGAGCGGTACTCGGGGTGGTCGCGTCCAAGGAGGCGAAGCTCGGCAACATCGCGTACGAGATGACCCTCTTCGCCAATCGCGCCGGTGCCGCGCTGAGCCCGCAGCTGGTCATGGAGCTGAAGAACACCGTGGGGATCGCGCCCGCCGGGTGACGAACGGCCTGGGGCTTGCCCGACCGTGGCGCCCGTGAAGGTGAAGGGGGAACGTGATGACGGCCGGTGAGCCACCTGCCGCCGACGACTCCGTGTGGGGTGCGGAGCCTCCCGCGCCTCTGATCCGGCCGTTCCTGCTGACGGCGGGGCGGATCGCCGGCGGCGACAGCCTCGTACCGCCGATTCCGATAGAGACACAGGTGGTCGCGACCGACGTGGGTCTGGCCACGCTGGACGCATTCGCCTTCGACCAGCACCGCGACATCATCATGATCTGCCGCCAGCCGCAGTCGCTGGCGGAGATCGCGGCGAAACTGCGGATGCATCTCAATGTGATCCGGGTGCTCGCCGACGATCTGCGCGCGGACGGCCAACTGGCCTTGTACGCGCCGCAGGACGGTTCCGCCCGCGACACCTCTGTATTGCGAAGGGTTATCGATGGTCTTCGAGACATCCCCGACTCCCGGGGGCGGGTCCGTGAACGATGAGACCCAGGAGACTCGGCCGCCGCTGCCGGTGAAGATGGTCATCGCGGGCGGCTTCGGCGTGGGCAAGACGACCACGGTCGGCGCCATCTCCGAGATCGAGCCGCTGACCACCGAGGCGTCCATCACCTCGGTCGCGGCCGGCATCGACGACCTCTCGCACACCCCGGAGAAGATGACGACCACCGTCGCCATGGACTTCGGCTGCGTCACGCTCGACCCGACGCTGAAGCTCTATCTGTTCGGGACGCCCGGCCAGGAGCGGTTCGGCTTCATGTGGGACGACCTGGTGGACGGCGCGCTGGGCGGCCTCGTCATCGTCGACACCCGCCGCCTCGATGACTGCTACGCGGCCGTCGACTACTTCGAGCACCGGCAGATCCCTTTCGCGGTGGCCGTCAACGCCTTCGACGGCAAGGTCGAGCACGACCTGACCGACGTACGGTGGGCCCTCGACGTCGGCGACCATGTCCCGGTCACCGTGTTCGACGCCCGCGAACGCGGCTCGGTCCGGGACGCGCTGCTCGTCGTCCTGGAACACGCCCTGGAAACCGCCGAACGGCGGTGACCGGGCGGTGACCCGGCGGGTAACCGCCCAGTCAGGTCAGGCCGTGCCGCGCCTGCGGACCCCCGGGGACACCGCCGTCCGGCCCGCCGCCCAGAACACCACGAGGACGAGCAGGGCGAGGGCCGCGGTGAGCGTGGCGCCACCGACGACCTTCTCGTAGTCCCGCTGGTAGAGGCCGTCCACGATGTACCGGCCGACGCCGCCCAGAGAGACGTACGCCGCGATCGTCGCCGTGGAGACGATCTGGATCGCCGCCGAACGCAGCCCGCTGAAGATCAGCGGCAGCGCGGCCGGCACCTCCACCTGGAACAGGATCTGCGACTGCGACATGCCCATTCCGCGGGCGGCGTCCACGGGCGAGGGATCCACGGTGCGCACCGCCTCGTAGGTGGTGATGAGGATCGGCGGGATCGCCAGCACCACCAGCGGGATCATCACGGGCAGCACGCTCAGCCCGAGCCACACGAACATCAGCACCAGCAGCCCGAACGTCGGCAGGGCGCGGGCCGACGCCGCCACGAACGCCATCGCGTTGCCGCCACGGCCGGTGTGCCCGGTGATCAGACCGATCGGCAGGCCGATGGCCGCGGCGATCGCGAGCGCGGCGGCGGAGTACTGGATGTGTTCCCACACGCGCTGCGGGATGCCGTCGTAGCCCTTCCACTGGGCGCTGTCGCTGAAGAAGGCTTCGATGAAGTTCAGTACGTTCACGAGACGCGCTCTCCTGCGCGGGCGGCGCCCGCCGTTGTGGACGGGTCCGGCGCCGTGGGGCCCGCGGCGGTACGCAGCGCCGTGCGCCTGGCCTTGCTGTCGGACGGCGGCAGCCAGGGGGTGAGGAGGCGGCGCGCGAGGACGAGCAGGGCGTCGACCAGCACGGCGAGTACGGCGGTGGTGACCACCGAGTTCAGGGCCAGGACGGGGCGCTGGTAGAGCAACGCGGTGGTCAGCAGATTGCCGAGCGCGCCCTGGTTGCCGATCAGCGCGCCGACGCTGACCAGGCTGATGCTGGAGGCCGCGGCCACCCGCAGTCCGGCGATGATCGCGGGTACGGCGATGGGCAGTTGGACCTGGAAATAGCGGCGTACGAGGCCGATGCCCATGGCCTGGGCGGCGGCGTTCGTCTCCTCGGGAACCGACCGGATGCCGTCGACGACCGAGGGGACGAGGACGACCAGGCTGTAGAGGCACAGCGGGATCATCACCGTGAGCTTGCTCAGCCCGGTGTAGTCGATGAGCACGACGAAGAAGGCCAGCGACGGGATCGCGTAGATCACCGTGGTGGTCCACAGCACCGGCGGGTAGAGCCAGCGGACGCGGACGCACAGCAGACCGATCGGCAGCGACAGCAGGAACCCGACCAGCACCGGGATCAGGGCCTCTTGCAAGTGCGTGGAGATCAGGCCGAGATAGCTGCTCTGGAGGTCGCTCGGGATGTCGAAGAAGCCGTTCATCGGGCCGCCTTCACCGGGGGCGGGTCCTGCGGGTAGTCCGTGCCCTGAGGCGATGTGGCGGCGTGCCGCTGCCTGGCGGCGCGGATCGCCGCGGCGATCGTCTCCTGACCGGCGATGCCCAGCACGCGTCCCGACCCGTCCACGGCGACCGCGTGACCGGTGGGCGAAAGGACCGCCCGGTCCAGGGCGACCCGCAGGGAGTCCCGGCCGATCTCGAAGCTCTGCCCGTACGGCGCCAGGGTCCTGGCCTCGCCGTTCCAGGCCATGGGGTCGGTCCAGCCGAGGGGCTTGTCGTCGATGTCGGTGACGAGAACCGGCTGGGCATCGGCGGGTTGAGCGCTCGTCGCCTGCGCGATCCGCCGCCGGTCGGCGTCGATCGGGAAGACCCGGGAACGGTCGAGTTCGAGGTCGCGCGTGGACAGGAACGACAGTCCGCGGATGCCCCGGTCGCCGCCCAGGAACTCCTCCACGAACTCGTCGGCGGGCGACGCCAACAGCTCGTCCGGCGCCGCGAACTGGGCGAGCCGGCCACCCTTGCGCAGTACGGCGATCCGGTCGCCGATCGTGATGGCCTCGTCCATGTCGTGCGTGACGAACACGATCGCCTTGCCGAGCTCACCCTGGATGCGCAGCAACTCCTCCTGCAACCCCCGGCGGACGACCGGGTCGACCGCCGAGAACGGCTCGTCCATCAGCAGGATCGGCGGGTCCGCGGCCAGCGCACGGGCCACGCCGACCCGCTGCTGCTGGCCGCCGGAAAGCTGGTACGGGTAGCGGCGGGCCATGTCCTTGTCGAGTCCGACGCGTTCCATCAGCTCGGCCGCGCGGGCGCGGGCGCGCTGCTTGGACCAGCCCAGCAGCCGGGGCACCGTGGCGATGTTGTCGAGGATGGTGCGGTGCTGGAAGAGGCCGGCGTTCTGGATGACGTAACCCATGGACCGGCGCAGGGCGTTGACCGGCTGACGCTGGACGTCCTCGCCGTTCACCCGGATCGTGCCGCTGCTGGGCTCGATCATGCGGTTGATCATGCGGAGTGTGGTGGTCTTGCCGCACCCCGAAGGCCCGACCAGCACGGTGATGGAGTGGTTCGGAATATCAAGGGACAGGCGATCGACGGCCACCGTGCCGTCGGCGTACCGCTTGCTGACCTCTTCGATGGCTATCAAGCGTCGAAACCCTTCGGGAACGGCATGGCCCGTACGTGGCGCGATCACGTGCCACAGAGGGTGCGAGTCTAGCCAGTCGGCGGCTGCCTGTGATCGGTCCGGGCCCTGTTCGTACCACTCTCCTCCGGGTCGCTACTCAGGTGTGATCACCACGGTTACCGTTCGGTTTCGGGTGGCGTCGTCGTACGGGGCGTCCTGCTGGTCCGCGCTGGTGGTGGTGAACGCGGTGAGAGGTTTGCCGCTGGCGGCGCTGAGTTCGCGTGCGGCCACGAGGGCACGCCACAGGGCTAGGACGGAGCCGCCGCTTCGGGGGGCGCCCGGGACGGTGGCGGCGTGGCCGTGGATTTCGATGCGGGCCTGGCGGTCGGTCAGGCGGTTGCCCAGGACGGTGAGTTGGCTGGCGCCGGTGGGGGTGAGCCGGTCGCCTTCGGCGAACAGGCCCTCGGTGAAGGCGACTTCGACGGAGTCTCCGTGTGCGACGGGGCGCAGGCCTGGGGCCCGTAGCGCTCGGGCCAGGGTGTCGGCCGCCCCGGATTTGCGGGCCTGCTCGCGTGCTCGCTGCCGCGCCAGCTCCGCCTCGCGATCGGCTGCGATGCGTTGGGCGATGCGTTCCGCCTGTTCTGTTTGGTCCGTCTGGTCCGTCTGGTCCATCTGGTCCGTCTGTGCGGCTGGTGCGGCGCTGTGTCGTGCCGGTTGGCGGTCGGTGGTGGCGTCGGTGAGCGCGACGGTTCCCGCCGTGATGGCGGCCACCGCGCACACCGCGGCGGCCAGGGCGGTACGGGTGCGGTGCCGGGCGAGCGCCGCCCGTGGGCCGGCGCGGCCGAGCCGTTCGATCCGGGCGAGACCGGCTGCCGCTGCCGGATCCTCCGGGTGCCGCTCCTGTATGCGATGCCAGTGTGCTGCCGCCTCCGTCAGCTCGCCGCGCTGGGCGTGCACGCGGGCCAACAGGTCGAGTACGTCCCGGTGGCCGCCTACGGCGGGATCGGCGGCAGACTTCAACAGCCGTAGCGCTTCGTCCAGTTCACCGGACCGGGCGGCCGTCTGAGCACGCGAGACGAGCAGCCCGACCCGTAGGGGGCTCACGGAAGGGGACGTATCGCCGGAGTCTGTGCGTCCGAAGTCTGTGAGTCCGGAGTCCGCCTGTCCGGAGCCCGTATGCCCGGAGTCCGCCTGTCCGGAGCCCGTATGCCCGGAGTTCGCCTGTCCGGAATCCGTATGCCCGGAGCCCGTATGCCCGGAGTTCGCCTGTCCGGAATCCGTATGCCCGGAGCCCGTATGCCCGGAGTTCGCCTGTCCGGAGTCCGTCTGTCCGGAGCCCGTATGCTCGGACGCGGTGCCTTCGGGCCCCGTTTCTCCGGGTGCGCTGTCTCCGGACGCCGTACGGCCGGACCGCGCACCGTCGGCCGCCGCGCCTCGGGATGTGGTGGTCACCGTCAACTCCTCGTCGCCGTCAGCTACTTAACCCCGCCGGTCTTCCGGTCCACCGCATTCGCGCGGCCCGGCGGCAGCAGTCGGCGCAGCCGCTCGTTGACCTCGGCGAGCGCCTCGCGGTCCCCCGCGGCGATGGCCCTGCGGCCCTGGAAGATCGCGGCGTCCGCCTGGGTCGGCGGGGACATCTCGTCGCGCGCCTCGACCAGTGCGGTGAACACCACGAACTCCCACTGGTCGCTGCGGCGCAGCAGTTCGACATGGAAAGCCGCGGCCTTCTCGATGAGCCGCTTCAGATCCGCCGGGGTGGCCTCGTCCCCCAGCGAACGGGCGCGGTCACGCAGCTTCTGCAGCTCCCGCCGGTCGGACGGTCCGCCGCCGACCTGCTCGAGGTTGCTCTCGCAGGTGCTCAGCAGATACCACAACTCCCGCTGCAACTCGGGAACTTGGATCGACTCCTCGATATCGTCGAGCTGGGCCTCCAGATCACGGATACGGCGGTCGCTGGTGACGGCCGCGCCCGTGTCCGTGGCCGCGGCGTCCACCTCCTTGCGCAACTGGGTGAGGGTGTTCTGCTCGGTGAGGTCCTCGAGTTCCGCCCGGGCCTGGTCCGCGTACGTCTCCTCGGCCTTGTCGTGCAGGTCGAGCGCCCGCTGCTCCAGGTCGTGCAGGCGGTCGACCAGCTCGGGATGCTGGGGCGGCAGCAGATCGGAGCGGTTGATCGTCGCCTCGAACTCCTGCTGCACCAGCGGGATGTAGGCGGTGACGAGGACTTCCCGGTTCGAGGCCTGGATCTCGAAGGTCACCTCGACCTCGCTCTCCGCGGGCAGGTCGATCCGGACGTCCCGGGGGCGGATCTCCAGCAGCCCGACCCGGGTGTTGCGGTCGGCGCGCCTGCGATCCCCCTCCAACAGGGGGATGCGGATGACGGCGTCGGGTTCGGAGCGGCGCAGCGGGATGGTCGTCCGGTACGTCTTCGTCACCATGGCGGGCAGCGCCGTGCCCTTGCGCAGCACCGGGTCGAATGTGCCGTCGGCCACCCCTATGCCGTTCGCCTTGCCGATGCCGAGGGTGCCGGTCAGCACCGCGTCGCCCGGTACGACGTCCGCGTGGACGATGGACAGGGTGTCCCCGGTCAGCTTCTGCCGGACGCCGGAGTCGTCCGTGAGCTCCACGGTGAAGCGGGACCTGGTGCCGGCGTCGATGGCCACCTCGGTGTAGAAGGCGCCGTCCGGGCTGAGTCCGGTGCGCGGCCCGCGGAAGGGCGGGTGCCCTTCCGGGTTGCTCAGGGTGACGGCGTACCGCGTCCAGTCCACCGTGCTGCCGCTGCCGAGCCGGCCGGAGACCGGGATTCCGGTGGTGTCGACGGACTGCGCGGGGTAGTTGAGGTCCACCGTGAACTCGCCCACCGCCGCCTGCCGTTGCTTCTTCGGCAGCCGTATGGAACGGGCGAAGACCGCGGCACCGCGCGCCACCACGGTCGTGGCGTCCTGGCTGTGGTCGAGCTGGATGCCGGGCCCTTCGACCGGGTCGGCCAGCAGATCGCGCAGCCCGGGGCTGAGCGTGGCCCCGCCGACCAGCAGCAGCCGGTCGATGTGGTCGGGGCGCAGCGAAGCCTGCGCCAGGGCGTCCTGGCAGAGCCGTACGGCGCGGACGTAGAACGGCATCGCCAGATCATCGAGGGCGCCCCGGGTCAGGGTGAACTCGAACGGTTCGGTGCCGCCGGTGCCGTCCTCCAGGTCGGCGTAGATGTCGACCGAGGTCTTACGGGACAGCTCGATCTTGGCGTTCTCCGCCGCCGCCTTGAGCCTGGCGAAGTTCTTGAGCCAGCGCCGCTGGTTGCTCCGGGTGAAATCGGCGAGCCCGAGGTCGCGTTGCACGGCCGGGACCAGCAGGTCGTCGACCACGGCCCAGTCGATGAGCTTCCCGCCGAGACCCGGGTCACCCGCGTGCTGGATCAGCTGCAGCTCGCCGTCGCGCTTGCTCATCACGGCCGCGTCGAAGGTGCCGCCGCCGAAGTCGAACACCATCCAGCGGGCAGAGCCCGAGGCATCCTGCACTCCGTACGCGATCGCCGCGGCGGTCGGCTCCTGCACCAGCGGGCACTGCTCGCCGAGCCCGGCCAGGGCCGCCGCGGCGGACGTGGCGTTGTTCTGGTGCATCGCGAAGGAGGCGGGGACGGTGATCACCGCCGCCTCCAGCTCGTACTCGAACTTGTGCGCCGCGTCCTGGCGCAGCGACTTGAGCACCTCGGCGGAAAGCTGCTCGGGCGTGAGCGAGACTCCGGCGCGGTCGAACTTGCGGTGGGCGCCCGCGGCCCCCATCTCCAGCTTGAACTCCGCGTAGGCGTTCTCCGGGTCGTCCTCCGCACGATCCCGGGCCCGCCTGCCCACGTGGACGACGCCCTCTTTGGGCATCCACACGGCGGACGGTGTGCAGTCCCAGCCCTCGGTGTTCTTGATGACCCGTACGCCGTCGTCCTCCGCCACCGCGATGGCGCTGTTGGTGGTGCCGAGGTCGATGCCGAAATCGATGGTTTCACGCACTGCCGTGGCCTCCTTGGTCGCCTGCGCTGCGGTCGCCGGGGTGCTGGTCGCCTGCGGGGACCGTTCCGGGCGGGGTGTCTCCGGGCGGGGCGTCTCCGGGCGGGGTGTCAGGGGACGCGGTGTCTTCGGAGGCGGGTCTGCCGACGATGACCTGGCCCATCTGGATCCGTTCGCCGCGGAAGTACACGGACGGCCGTACGGTCTCCAGCACCACTTCGCGGGTCAGTCCCGGCTGCTCCTCGAACACCAGGACCTCCAGGGACAGTCCGGAGTCGAAGGGCGCGCCGTCGTGGTCCTGGATCTCAAGGCCGTCGTCCGCGAGTGCCTGACGGCTCGCATGGATCTGTCGGCGCACCTGCCGCAGTTCGGCCGCCGAGAGCGGTCCCGCCCCCTGGTCGAGCTTGCGCAGGGCGCGCCAGATACCGAGGGCGGCACCGAGCAGAGCGTCGGATCCGGCGCCGTCCGGGGTGCTTGGGGTGCCCTGGGTGGGCTGGGTGCGCGCGGCCTGCTCCGCGAGGGTCTCGGCGGCTTCGACCTCGGCGAGTACGGTCGCCGCCCAGTCGGCCTGGGCCGGGCCCAGGAAGGGCGGGGGTACGCGGAACTCGGGCGGGTGCTTCAACTGCCCGAGTGCGGTGCGCAGTTCACGTACCCGGTGGCGGGAGCGAGGGCTCATCTCTGTCTCCTTCTGCGGCACGTGATTCACCCCTGGAAAAGGCTCACGGAAAGGATCACGATCGCGGGCACGGCGGCGACCGCCGCGGCAGGCCCCCAGATGATCCAGAGCGTGCCGAGCACGGCGAGCGCGACGATGGCGACAGCGAACCGCTTCTTGCGGAGCGGTTTGGCGACCGCCGGCTGCCTGGAGCGCCGGGACGACTTGGCGACCGCCGGTTGCCTGGAGCGCGGGGACGACCTGGCGACCGCCGGCTGCCTGGAGCGCGGGGACAACGTGGCGACCGGCCGCTGCCCGGAGCGCCCGAACTGCGCGCGGATCACGTCCCGGTTCGCTTTGAAGCCCGCTGCGTCGCGCTCCGGTGCGATCTCGTACGCCTTCTCCGCGAGCGTGACCACCGTCTTGCGCTGTGCGGCACTCGGTGATTCCAATTGCCTGTGGAGCGCGACCGCCAGATTGTTCAGCGCGAGGGCGACACCGCGCGCGGTCTCCTCGTACCGCCACTCCGGGATGAACGCCCGGAACGGCTCCAGCCCCTGGAGCTCGGGAAGGACCTTCTCGTTCATGATGTCGACGGCGTCCCAGTACATCTGGGCGTTCTTCTTGTCCATCGCGGACAGCTGGCCCTCGCGGATCTTCGCGATCGCCGCCTCCACCCTCTCCTCGAACACCTCGGGGAGCAGCTCCGCGAAGGGTGCGTGCTCCGCCCAGCCCGCGCACACCCGGGCCAGCCGTGGCCTGAGGCCAGGGGCATCGGCGAGTTCCGTGAAGGGGGACGCGATCAGCCGGGGAAGCCCGTCCAGGAAGTCGTACGCCGAGTGCTCGGTGAGTCTCGGGTCGTCAAGTGCCTTGATCCGGTGGGCGATATGCCGCCGGAACTCCCGGCCCTCCAGCAACTCGGCCCAGTGCACCGCGGCGCCACTCCACTGCCGGTCCCGCTCGTCCGTGGTGGCCTCGACCCGGCCGGCCTCCGCCTCCAGCACCAGCGCGTGGAAACGCACCGCCGTGTCATGGCCCTGGTGCACCGCCGCCGGGCAGCCACATCCGAAGTCCGTGTCCCCCCACCGCCACAGCAGCTCGTCCACCAGCCGCCGCCGCGGGTCCTGGAACTCCTCGAACGCGGTACGGACCTCATCCTTACGGTGCCCTCCCACCAGGGGCGAGTCCGCGTCCCCCGGCCAGGTCTCCTCGACCGCGAGGCGGGCCTCCAGACGCTGCCGGTGACTGCGTACCGTACGGCCCTGTGCGTCGGCCGGCAGCCCGGTGACGGCGAAGATGTTCCTGCGGTAGAGCCGCATCCCGGCCAGGTCCGCGAAGCGGGACAGCTCGCTGGTGCCGCGTACGGCGACGTCCGGCTGCCGCGCCCCGCCGCCTGCCATGTCCTCGCCCATACGTCCCCTCCGCCTCGAGCCGGTCATATGCGGTGTCGTGTGCGGTGCTATGCCCCTGCCACCTCCGCTCTCTCCCGCGGCTCTCGCGCCCGTCTCCCGGGTACTGGGGACTGCGTAAGCGCCTGACCATGGAAGGGAGTTGGAATCCGGATGGACACAGGACGGTTGTACCGCCGGTGCTCCGGGACCCCTCCCGGAGCGGCAGGCTGGAGGCAGCCCCTGGCCACGTTCGAGAACTCCGAGGAGCCGAAATGCCCGACGAACCCGCCGTACGCGAACTCCGCCTGGTGGTCACGGCAGCCGACTACGACGCGGCGCTGCACTTCTACCGCGACGTCCTCGGCCTGACCGAGCGCGGCGCGTTCTCCTCTCCCGGCGGAAGGGTCACCATCCTCGACGCCGGCCGGGCCACGCTGGAGCTGACGGATCCGAACCACGCCGCCTTCATCGACGACGTCGAGGTCGGGCAGCGGGTCGCCGGCCACATCCGGGTCGCCTTCCAGGTCGACGACTCCGCCACCACCACGTCACGGCTGGCCGCCGCCGGAGCCCAGGTACTCGCCGAACCGACCCGCACCCCCTGGAACTCCCTGAACTCCCGACTCGAGGCCCCAGCCGCGCTTCAGCTGACCCTCTTCACTGAGCTTGACGAGTAGCCGGTGGGGCGGCTGCGGCTGCGCGACTTCGTCGGGGCTGCGGCTTCCTCGCGGCTGCGGCTGCGGCTGGGCAGCCCCAGGCTCACGCCCACGGCCACACCACCGACCACCGCCGTCCGCTCCGCCTACAGCGAAGTCCGGCCCAATAGCACGCGCAAGATTGTAATCATGTAATTCGAACCTTGGGCAAGCCGAAAGGGTCGACTCGTGGCCGAGACAGTCTCCGAGCCCGACCGCTCCCGCGGGGAGCAGGCCGCGCTCGACACGTACTCCCAGGTCGTCGTCTCGGTCGCCGCCGAGCTCACTCCGAAGGTGGCGGCCCTGAACGTCGCGCACCGGCGCTACAGAGGGCGGTTCGTGATGGGCACCGGCTCCGCGGTGGTGTTCACGGACGACGGTTTCCTGCTCACCAACGCCCATGTCGTCGGGCACTCCGACGCCGGTACGGCCTCTTTCGCCGACGGTACGACCACCCCCTTCCATGTCATCGGCGCCGACCCGCTGTCCGACCTCGCGGTGGTCCGAGCCGACGGGCCGACCCCGCCGCCGGCCCGGCTCGGCGAGGCCAACGCACTGCGCGTGGGCCAGCTGGTGGTCGCGGTCGGCAACCCGCTCGGTCTGGCCGGCAGCGTCACCGCGGGCGTCGTCAGCGCCCTGGGACGGTCGCTGCCGGCGAGCACCGGCTCCGCGACGCGCGTCATAGACGATGTCGTCCAGACCGACGCCGCCCTCTATCCCGGCAGCTCGGGCGGCGCCCTCGCCACCGCCGACGGCAAGGTCGTCGGCATCAACACCGCCATCGCCGAGATAGGCCTCGGCCTCGCGATCCCGGTGAACGACACCAGCCGGCGCATCGTCGCCGCCCTACTCGCCGACGGCCGGGTCCGCCGCGCCTACCTCGGCCTCGCCGGTACGCCCGCACCGCTGCCGCCCCCGCTTCAAGCGCGGTTGGACCAGCGCACCGGCCTGCGCATCATCGAGGTCGTACCCGCCTCGCCCGCCGCCCGCGCCGGACTGCGCACCGGCGACCTGCTGCTCACCGCTCACGACGAGCCGGTCAGCAGCGCACAGACCCTGCAGCGGCTGATGCTCGAGGACGCCATCGGACAGCCACTCGCCCTGACCGCCCTGCGCGGCGACGCCCTCGTGGACGTCATCGCGATACCGGCGGAGCTGGCCGCGGAGGACTGATCGGTCCGGTGTTACGTCCGGAAATCCTGGCCCCGGGAATCCAGGCCCGGAAAATCCGGCGAATCGCACCACAAGTGATGCAACCGTACGGCTCGTCCGGATGTCACACATAATGAAATCGCTGCCCCTCACCAGGAGAAATCGGGGGCGTCATGCAACACCATCCATCCCGCGCGGCCATCGCCGCAGGCATCCTTCTCACCGCCGCAGTCGGCACCACGATTCCCGCTTCGGCCTCGGCCTCTGGCTCGGCCTCAGCCCCTGCCTCCGCTTCCGCACAGGCGGAGGCGGAGGCGTCCCAGCAGGCCCCCACAATGGCACTCGTCGTCAACGCCCGCTGGGGCGGGCACTGTTCGTTCGACCGGATCGTCATCGACGTCCGGGGCACCATGCCCCCGGTCACCGTGAAACCGGTCAGGGAGCTGCGCTACGACGGAACCGGAGCCAAGGTCCCGCTCGCCGGCAAGCACTTCCTGGAGATCAAGCTCTCCCCCGCCGCCGCGCACAACGAGGCCGGCCGGTCGGTCTACCGGGGCCCCAAGCTCCTGAAGATCCACCTGCCCAAACTCAAGGGCCTCGCCCTGACCGGCGACTTCGAGGGCACGGTCTCGTTCGGAGCCGCGTTCCACACCAAGCCCACGTACAAGACCTTCAAAATGCACTCCCCGGAGCGCTTCGTCGTCGACATCAGTCACCCCAACCGGTGCCGCTGACGCATACGGCCCCTCACTGTGCAGTTGACAAGGTGCGGTCATTCATCGCTCGGTCCCGAGGCACCAGGAGGCATTCAGTCACGCGTCACTTAGCCCTGAGGCTTCTTCTTGTGGACGAGGAGCAGCGCGGTGCTGCCGATCGCGAGCAGACCGATCGCGATCTCGACCATCATCGTGGTGGCGCTGGAGCCGCCGGTCTCGGCGAGGTCGGTGCCTCCGGTGGAGGTGCCGCCCACCGTGGCCGGGCTCGGTTCGCTCAGCGTCTGTGTGGTCTCACCGCCCGCGCTGCTGCTCTGCGTCTGACAGTCGAGGACGCCCTTGAACCGCTTCTCGTAGCCGTTCGGCCCCCTGATCGTGAAGTCGTACGCCTGGTCCTCCTGGAGCGGAATTGTCACGGTCTGCGACGCGCCCGCCTCGATGGTGTGCTCGGCCCCCATCAGCTCGAAGGTGAACGGCTCGTCCCCGGCGTTGGCCGCCGTGATGTCCACGGCTCCCTTCGCGCAGTTCTTCTCGGCCGAGAGCGCGGGTATCGCGCCCGTCTCGGCCCAGTTCGCGGTCGCCGTCGCGGAGACCGTCGACTCGCTGGAACCCGCGAGGATCTGCGTCTGGCTTCTGTTCTCGGAGGCGAAGGCCCGGCCGACCGGCACCGTGGTCGAGCCCTGCACCGTCAGCGCGGCCGAGCCGTCCGCGGCACCCTCGGGCACGTCGAAGAACAGCTGACTGCCGTGGGTCGCGGAGGTGACGGCCCGACCTTCCTTGTCGACGACCTTCACCCCGCTCGTCGCGTCGGCGGGCGGCGTCACCCGCACGCTCTCCGCGTTGGTGTGGACCGTGACGGGGCCGAGCAGCTCACCGGCACGTCCGGAGACCTCCGGCGGCCCCAGAGTCAGCGAGGCCTCGGGCTCGGCGACGTTCCGCGCGCTCCTGTGCAGGTAGTCGGCGAGCTTTGCCGCCTTCGGGTTCACCGCGTCCACGTCGGCACCGTCCGAGTACCGCCAGATCGCCACCTGCGTCCCGACCGCCGCGTCCTCTTCGGTGAGGCCGCTGGCGCCGGCCCGCTCGGCCAGCGCCGAGAGGTCGTTCACCTGCGGGTAGGAGTTCTGCAGGATCCAGCGGATCTTGCCCGCGTCCGGGTTGCCGCTCAGCGACGTGCCACTCCAGGGCGTCTCCTGGTACTTGGCGGACATCTGCGTCGGGTGGTCCATGTCGACGCAGTAGGTCTGCAGAGTGCCGCCGTTGTCGACGGACATCTCGAACAGCCCCGCGGGCACGTGCCGGTCCTCGCCGTTGTCGTGGATGACGGCGAGCCCGGACGTCTTCAGACCGCCGATGGTGGCGGTCGCGCCGCCCCGGCTCTGCGGGACCTCGTCGGCGGCAGCAACAGCCGTACCGGCCGTGGTCATCGCGCTCACCACGACAAGCCCGGACATCAGCGTCGCCGCCGCGAGGCGGGCAGCACCTCGCCCGCGTACGGACAACGCAGAGAACGAAGCAAGCACAGAATTCCCTTTCGAGCAGGACCCGTTGACGTGGGGGGTTACGGTCCCACCAGCAGAATCAGAAGCCTCGAGAGCTATGCCCGGCATCCTAGGTACGAGGCGCACCACGCTCCCCAGGCATCCCATCGGATAACCGATCCGACTCGGAATTGTTATCGCCAAGATCGCATCCGAATCGAGGTTGTCGACAAATCTACGACGGATTGTTCGGGATGTATTGCCGATAAGCCGCACTTCGATCGGCGCAGGTCAGTCGGCGAAGCCGACGGCCGATGCCAGCGCCTGCCCCACCCCCATGCCACCCCGCCTCACCCCGTGTCACCCCGCGCCACTTGACGAGACCGACGCCGGACGTCACGTCACCAAGGCTGGCTCCGCCTGCTGTTGGGCTGCGACCCCCGGCCGGCCTCCGGGCTCCGTCTCCCAACTGGGCTCCGGCCGGGGCGGCGCGGCCGATGCCAACTCCCCCTTGTTCGCCCGCCGGAACGCCGCGGTGCCGCGCGACAGATCGTGGCCGACCGCGGTCGCCTCGATGTCGGCGTACGTCCATGCCTTGCCGTCGCGTTGATCGGTGCGGACCTTCAACCTGCCCTGAACCACCACCGGATCGCCCAGCGTCACGGACGCTTGCACATTGGTCGCGAGCGAGCGCTTGGCCCATACCGTGAAGAAGTTGGTGTGCCCGTCCGTCCACGCGTTTTTCTCGCGGTCCCAGTACCGCTGTGTCACCGCCAGCCGGAACCGCGCCGACGCCCCCGCCGCCGTATCCCGGTACACCGGCTGCGTTGCGACGTTCCCCACCGCACAAACCGTCATCTCATTCATGGCCGAAACCCTCCCGTGTCCACACGCCGACGGGCCCGTCCCGTACGGCTGCGTCTGTCGCGACGATCGCGCTGTGATCGCCGCGGTCCCAGACTGCCTCCGCCGGCCCGAGCCCGCTGAGAGCTGTGGGCTACCGCCCGGTTGTGGACAACTCCGTCACCCGATCGTGGTTCCGACCCCCGTGACCCGCACGTATTGCTCCCGTACCTCCCGATATCGCAGCAGCTCCGCCGCCACCGGATCCAGCACCCGCGTCCTGCCGCAGGCCGCTGCCGCCTCCCGCAATCGCCGTTCCGCCTCGTCCCCGTACCGTCGCGCCGGCCCGCGGACCGCCAGCTTGCAGGCCCACTCGATGCCCGGTCCGCCGACGATGCCGATCACCATCAGCAGCACCGGCACCCCGAGGTTCGGTGACATGAATCCGATGACCTGCCCCAACAGCCAGAGTCCACCGATGACTTGAAGGATCGTCATGGACGCCTGCGCCAGCACGGCCAGCGGCCACCAGCCGGGCCGCGGCGGTCGTCCGGCGGGATTCCCGGCCGCTGCCGCCAGCTCGTCCAGCGCCTCGGGCAGCCCCTGCGACCCACGTACGGCCGCCTCGCGCACCGCCTGCGCCCAGGGCCCCGGCAGTCCGCCGGACGCCTGCTCGGCCACCGTACGCACCGCCTGCTCCACCCGCTGGCGGGCGGCGGCCTCCTCCTCGGCGTACGTCCGTACGGCCTGGCGCCCGGTCGGCGGTTCACGCAGGTCCTGGTACCAGCGCCACAGCCGCAGCCAGGGCGTACCGCAGGCGCGGTTCGCGTGACGGCTCCAGGCGCGCTCGGCGGCCTCTCCGGCGGCCGTGGCGCCCACCGCGTCCGCGAGCCGGTCGGCGAACTCGTCGCGCGCCTCCTCGCTGAGCCCGGCCCACTGCCCGTTCGCGTAGACGGGCCACAGCCGAGCCGCCGCCGAGTCCAGGTCGGCGGAGATCCGGCGGGCCGCGGCGCCCCGCTCCGCCACGAAGTGGCCGAGCGCCTCGCGGAGTTCGCCGATGCCCTTGCCGGTGAGGGCGGACACGGCGAGCACGTTCGCGCCCGGTTCGCCGTATTCGCCGAGCGCGATCCCGTCCTCGTCGAGCAGCCGCCTGAGGTCGTCGAGGACCAGATCGGCGGCCTCCCCGGGGAGCCGGTCGATCTGATTGAGCACTACGAAGGTGACCTCCGCGTGGCCGGCCATGGGCCGCAGATAACGCTCATGGAGGACGGCATCGGCGTACTTCTCCGGGTCGACGACCCAGATGACGGCGTCGACGAGCCCCAGGATGCGGTCGACCTGCTCTCGGTGCTGGACGGCCGCGGAGTCGTGGTCGGGCAGGTCGACGAGGACGAGACCGCGCAGTTGCGCCTCGGCCTCGGGGCTCTGCAACGGGCGCCGCCTCAGCCGCCCCGGGATGCCGAGCCGGTCGATGAGCGTCGCGGCTCCGTCGCTCCAACTGCACGCGATGGGCGCGGCGGTGGTCGGCCTGCGTACGCCGGTCTCTGAAATGGCCACTCCGGCGAGCGCGTTGAAGAGCTGCGACTTGCCGCTGCCGGTGGCCCCGGCGATGGCGACGACGGTGTGCTGTCCGGAGAGCCTGCGCCGTGCCGCCGCCGCGTCGAGGACCCGCCCCGCTTCGGCGAGCGTCTTGCTGTCGAGCCGGGTCCGGGACAGGCCGACCAGTTCACGCAGTGCGTCGAGACGGGACCGTAGCGTCCTGTCGTACGAGAGAGGAGTCACAGGAGGCGTCCAGGGCTCCGCGACTGGCTCCCGTACGACCTGTCCGTGTCCCTGCGCCTCGTCCGCCGCCGACACGCGTCGTGCGATCAGCCCGTCGTCCCAGAAGCCTTCGGAGTCTGCGGCGGTGTCTGTGTCTACGCCCGGGTCCCTGCCCGCCTCCATGTCCGCGTCGGTGGAATTCACGACCTCCAGGAGGGCGGTTTCCTCGGCGTCGTCCACGCGCGCGTGCCCACCGTCCCTGTGGCCACCGTCCCTGTGGCCCTCGTCCCCATGCCCCTCGTTCCCTTGCCTTTCGCCCCCGTGCCCCTCGTCGTCTCCGGGGTGGTCGGAGTGATCCCTGTGATCCGTGGCGGCGGTCACCGTGGTCACCTCTCCTTCTGCAGTACGGACAGCGCGGCGATGAGTTCGGACTGGGGTTCCGGGCGTACGTCGAGGGCGTCGAGCGGGGCGAGCCGCCGCTCTCGTTCGGCGTGCAGCGTCTTGTCGAGGTAGTCGGTGAGCAATCGCCCGGCCCGGTCACGCAGCCGCAGAGCGCCGTGCGCGCCGATCCGCTCGGCGAGGTTCTCGCCCGCGGACCGCGCCCGGCGACCGCCCAGGAGCGAGGTGGCGACCAGCGCGGCCACCACCTCGGCGTCGGGCGCGATGCTCTTGCCGAGGTGGCGTACCTCGTCCTCGGCGTACTCCTCGACGACCCGCCGCCAACGCCGTACGGCCAGCCCGATCCGGTGCTCGGCGTCTTCCGGGCCCGGGTCCCGGTTCATCAGGCCGGGGGCTTTCGCGGCGGGTTCGCGGCGCCAGGCCTCGTCGATGCGCTCGTCGGCGGCGGCGACGGCGCACAGCAGGAGGGCGGCGAGGCTCTCCACCAGCGCGTCGAGCAGTTCGCCGGCGGTGCAGTCCAGTGGGTAGCTGCGCCACCGCTTCAACGCGTCGCCGGCGAGCACCGCGCCGGCCTGCAAACGACCCCGCACGCGCGCGTGCTCGCTGTTGTACGCCCCGTCGACGGCCGCGGTGAGCCGCAGCGCGGCGGCGTACTGCGCGGCCGAGGCACTGGCCAGTTCGGGCATCCGCGCCTTCAGCGAGTCGAGCACTCCGTACGCCGTACGCGCCATCACCTGGTGCCGGGCTCCGGGGTCCTGCACCTGATGGACGAGCCAGGTCCGTAGCGGCGCGACGGCGGTGGCCGGAAGCAGCCCCCCGCCCCACGCGGACTCGGGCAGCTCCGGCACGGTGAAGCGGGGCACGTCGCCGAGTCCCGCCTTGGTGAGCAGGGCGCCGTACTGCCGCGACACCTCGGAGACCACCTGGTGCGGGACGCGGTCCAGGACGGTGACGAGCGTGGCGTCATGTTCCTTGGCGGTACGCAGCAGATGCCAGGGCACGGCGTCGGCGTACCGCGCGGCCGTGGTGACCATGATCCATACGTCGGCGGCGCAGATCAGCTCAGCGGCGAGGACGCGGTTGTCGGCCACCAGGGAGTCGACGTCGGGCGCGTCGAGGAGGGCGAGACCCCGCGGGAGGGTGTCGGCGGTTTCGATACGCAGCACGCGCGCGCGTGGACCGTCCGGCTGCAGGAGGTCGCCCTTGGGGTCCGGTGGCCGCCTCCATACGCGTGTGAGGTCGGGCAGTACGCGCATCCCGCTGAACCAGTGGTGGTCCTCCGGGTGGCACACCAGCACCGGAGTGCGGGTCGTGGGCCGCAGCACTCCGGCCTCGCTGATGCGACGGCCCACAAGGGAGTTGACGAGTGTCGACTTTCCGGCTCCGGTGGATCCCCCCACGACGGCCAGCAATGGCGCTTCGGGTTCCCTCAACCGGGGCACCAAGTAGTCGTCGAGTTGTGCGAGCAGTTCGTCGCGATTGGCACGCGCGCGTGGGGCCCCCGCCAGGGGCAGCGGGAAGCGTGCGGCGGCGACACGGTCGCGCAGGGCGGAAAGTGCGTCGAGCAGCTGAGGCCGTACGTCCAAGGTCACCACATGCGAAGAATGCCCAATTTTGGAGGCTTTCTGAAGCATATGACTACATCTGCGCGCCGATCGGACACACGGGGCGGAAGGGACGACTGGGGCGCAGGCATAACGAGTACACAACACCAGGGTCGCGAGACGCCAAAAGCGATGCACGATTCGTACCTGCCTGCGATTATCAGGACCGCTTCACCGAACCTCCACATCGAGCCACGGAGGCGAAGCACCGGGGACCAGGGCAAGGGAGCCCTATCCTTGTCCCCGGCAAGGTCACGGATCCGCCCACACCGGCATCAGTGCCCCAGGCCACCACACCTGGCCCCCGTAGCTCAGTGGATAGAGCAGGCGCCTTCTAAGCGCTTGGCCGCAGGTTCGAGTCCTGCCGGGGGCGCTCCGCAGAAGGTTGGCGGCGGCGTCTTCCTCTCCGCTGCCATTCCTTCCTCCTCGCTCGTTCGGAGTGTCGTCCCGCCCGGTCGGCCGGGCAGGACCTCCGCCATGTCGGCGATATCGCCAATGCTGCCACTGGTCAGGGTCACGCGACAGGTGGCCAGTTCCGTCTTGTGGTCGTAGTGGATCTCCAGCCGGAGTGTCTCGAACAGACGGCGCGAAAGCGCGTCCGGCAGGGCGGTCAGGTCGACCGCGGTGACCGGTAGCCCGGTGAGGAGGTCCGGATTCGGGGTCTCCTGGATCTCGGTCTCCAGCCGCGACAACTGCCGCTCAAGATCCAGCTGGTGGCCGTGGAGCTCGGCGCGGCGCTCGTTGAGGTCCCGGATGAAGTTGCGGTCGGGGTTGTCAACGAGCTCCAGGCTGTGGAGGAGCCGCTTGGTTTTGGTCTCTGCCTCGGCGATGGCCCTGCGGAGAGACGCCGCATGTGCTTCTCGTTCGCGCTCAGCATCGGCGTCCATCTGGTCCATGGTCTCGGTCAGCAGTTCTCGCCGGTACACGCCGAAAACCCGGTCGGACAGGAAATCACCGAGCCCTTGGAGCATGCCTGCCTCCGGCACCCAGACGCTCGCCGGGTGATCCGCAGCTCGGTACGGCTTCTTCGGCGCGCAGACGTAGTAGTTGATCCCCTTGCTGGGCTTGCCGTAGAAGCGGCGCTCGCATTGTGCGCAGAAGATGAAGCTGCGTAGCCGGTAGGTCCGCTGTGCCTGCGGGTGTCTGCTTGTCCCGGCGGCGCTGCGGGAGCGCTCGCGGTGCTCAGCGACCTGCTGGGCTTGTACGAACGTCTCCAGGTCCACCAGCGCCTCATGAGTGGGCTCGATGGACCACACCCACTCCTCCACCGGGTTGGGCCGGTTACGGCCGACGCCCTTGCGGGCCCGCCGGTTCCCGACCATGTGCCCGGTGTGCTTCGGGTTGGTGAGCACGTCGCGGACGCTCGAGTAGGTCCAGTGGCCGACCGCGGTGTCGGCCAGGATGGGGGACGGGGGCGGGTTGAGCGTCAGGTCCGCGTTCAGCCGGTCAGCGATCGCCTGATAGCTGAGGCGCTCCACGATGCGCCAGTGGAACATCTTCCGGACCACCGGGCCCTCGACCGGGTGGACCTCCAACAGGGTCTTCTTGACCCCCTTGGCCCGCTTCGCGGGCACCGGATGCGGTACCGGTCTGGCCTGGTAGCCGTAGCACGGCTTGCCGATGTTGTAGCCCTGCTCGGTGTGTGTCTCGAAGCCCGACCAGGACTTCTCCAGCATCTCGGTGACGTACCACTCGGCCACGCCCTGCTTCATCCGGCGGGTGAGGACCTGGGTGGCGGCCTTGGCCCTGCGGGGGCTTACGTCGAGTCGGATCGGCTCGTCCGCGGCGAGCAGGGGCACGCCGGCCTGCTCCAGCTGGTATTCGATCCTGGTGCTGAAGTAGGTGGTCCGTGCGATCCGGTCGATCGCCTCGCAGATCACCGCGTCGAATCGCCGATCCGGTCGCTGCGCTTCCTCCAGGAGGTCCTGGATGCTGCCGTCCCGTGGGATGGGGATCTGGAACTTCTCGTGCGCGGTGCCGTGGCCGCGGGCGTCCAGGGCCAGGCGGCCGGATTCCACGTCGTAGAAGTGGGCGACGATCGCGGTGTTCTCGGGCAGGGCTGCCCGGCTGTTGCGCAGCTGCCGCGGCAGGGAGAGCGTCGGATCCTGCAGGTCGCGCGTGGAGGTCCGGCCCAGCCACGCGACCCGGATCAGCTGGGATCCCGCCCCGCTTGCCGGTCCTCCTCTTCTGCTGCTGGAGCCCCGCTCGATCCAGGCTCGGATCGCCTCTGGGCCACCCATTCCACAACCTCCCGTATCACCTGTGCCTGCTCGCGGCGCAGCCGAACTCCCTCCGGGCCTTCCAGGATCTGGATCTCGAAGACCATCCGGGGCGGCTCGCGCGGGACGAACCGTCCGCCCGTCGATCGGTCGCTGCGCTTGGGTGAGGCCTCAGCCATGGCATCGGGCCCTGTCGCGCCATTCCTCTGCGCCCCATTGCCGCATCGAGGCAAGAGCAGGGGGCACAGATTCGCGTACGGCGGGGGCTGGGGCCGCGGTCGAACGGCCAGGCAGGGCCACCAGTCGTCGTGCATCAGCCCCAAAGACGAGCCGACGGAGCGGAGGCCCCAGCGTGACGCTCAGCAACCCTTGGCAGGAAGGGAGTTGAGCACGCGGATGGAAGACACGTGCACTGATCACTGCGCGTCCCACGCTCCCGGCAGCCGGTGGGATGAACAGGAACAGACCGGTATTTGACTGATCAGGCACTACGACCAACGCGATCTGGCCGAGTCGATGACCACCCATACGGGGGGGCGCACTCACTAAATGGTTCGGGAGATCGGTCAGATCGCTGCAGCAACGATGACTATGCGTGACGTCAGCGATGATCCCGGTGGTCCTGGATAATCCGACCTGAGAACTGCAGCCGACCCATTTGGCAGGTCGGTCGGAGTCCGTTGGAAACCAGCGAGTCCGGTGAGCGACTGCATCCGGCGGCTTCGGACTCGAAGGCGACTTCGCCAGTCCGGGTACGGACTCAAGCTCGATCGGTGCCTCGACAAGGGGAGCAGAGCGGGGGTGCGCGAAGGCGATCACGGCCGCCGCCACTGACGGTCGCCTGCGCATCGCCCCCTTCGACGCACAGCAGGTCAACCCGAACAGCTACAACGTCCGCCTCGGATCCACCCTGGTGACGTACACCGTCGACGTCCTGGACGCCCACCGCCCCAACCCCACACAGGAGTTCACCATCGGCCCGGAGGGCTACGTGCTCCAGCCCGATGAGCTCTACCTCGGCCACACCCTCGAAGCAGTCGGCTCCGACACCTTCGTACCGCTCCTCTTCGGCCGCTCCTCCGTCGGACGCCTCGGACTCTTCGTCGAGATCACCGCCCCCATCGGCGACATCGGCTTCCACGGCCAGTGGACGCTGATGCTCTCCCCCATCCGCCCACTGCGGGTCTACCCGAGCATGCAAATCGGGCAGGTCATGTTCTTCGTATCCGCCGGTCCCGTCGACCTGTACTGCGGCAAGTACCAGGCCGCGACCGGCCCACAGCCATCTGCGTACTGGTGCGACGTAAGCCCGCTCCGGACGGTGGCCTCGTGATCCTCACCAAAGCGGCAATCGCCGCCGCACGAGCCGCAGGCGAGATCATCATCGAGCCGTACGACCCCGCCGGGCTCTCGCCCAACGCCTACGACTGGCGCCTCGGCGAAACCCTGCGCATCTGCGACGGCGACCTTGATGCGGCCATCCCGACCGGCTGCACCGAAGTCACGATCCCCGCGAGTGGACTGGTCCTGCACCCGGGCGTCCTCTACCTCGGCATCACGTACGAGAGGACCGGCTCGGAGACGTACGCGCAGTTCCTCAATGGCGACCGCACCATCGGAGCCCTGGGCATCTGGGTCCACGTCTCCGCTCCGCTCGGCCACCAAGGTCACGCGATCCGCTGGACGTTGGAGATCCGCGTCGCCAGGCCCGTACGCGTCTATCCCCGGATGACCTTCGGCAAGCTCGTCTTTCTCCACTGCCTCGGCGCCCCGGCCAGCTACCAACTCCACGGCCTGAAGTACACGGCCAGCAAAGGGATCGACATCTCCCGCCTCTACGAGGAAATCCCGGGAGGCAGCGCATGAGCCACGTGGTCGCGACCGCCCTCGACCTGCCCTTCGGCAGCGCCGGCGGCAGCGTCGAACTCTTCCTCGACCTCTACACCGGCGAGCACCCGCTCGTCCCGGCCCGTGCCTTCATGCTCGCCCCGCAGGCCCGACCGCCCCACGTACCCACAGGGCTAGGACTGCTGGCGATCCCCGGCAAGTGCCTCTCAGGGCCGCCCTTCACCCAATACGTCCACGGCCTGCGCAGAGTCCTGCTCCACCAGATCGACCCGTCCGACATCGGCGCGCTCCACCTGCAGCACCTCACCTTCGGCGCCACCCCAGCCTTGATCCGGGCCCTGCCCGACCACCCTCGCATCGCTCTCGTGCACGGCACCGACCTGCTCTTCGCCGAAGCCCACCGCGACCAGCTTCGCGTCCTGCACGAGACTGCACGCGCCGCCGACGCCATCGTCGTGCCCACCGCGGCGATGGCCGACCGCCTCCTCCACCTCGCTCCCACCACCGACCGACGCAAGATCGAGAAAATCCCCTGGGGCATCCCCGACCACCTGCTCACCGCCCCACCACCCCGCCCCGGCCACCGCCCGACGAGCCACCTCCGCCTGCTGTACGCCGGACGCCTCACCGCCGAAAGGGCATCGAGGCCCTGCTGCACGCGCTCCCCATCACCCACGCCGTCGAGCTGAGCATCGCCGCCCCACGCCGCCAGTTCCACGCACTGACCCCACTGCTGCGCCCCCTTGGAGGCCGCGTCCGCTATCTCGGCAGGCTCCGCCGACCACAGCTGTGGAAAACCTTCGCCGACCACGACGCCCTGGTGATGCCCTCCACCACCCTCGAAGCCATGGGCCTGGTCGCCCTCGAAGCCCAAGCCTGCGGCCTGCCCGTCCTCTACCAGCCCGTGCCCGGCCTGAACGAAACCCTCGCAGCCACCGGCCTGGCCACCGACTTCACCAATCCCACGTCCCTTGCCCGAGACCTCGACCGGCTCCGCACCACGCCCGGCCTGCTCCCGGCCCTTCAAGCAGCGGGCCGCACAAACGCGGCCCGCTACCCCCTCAGCACAACCGCCGCAGCACTGACCGACCTCGGCAAGCGACTGAGTTGACCTGTCCGTGGCGCGACCGAACCTGCCTGCGTCCCCTCACTACTCTGACCGACGGGACACCCACGGCACCCATCGATCGGGAGACCATGCCCCTCGACACCGACCGCATTCACCAGCTCCTCCACGACGGTGTCCGCGACAAGGTCTACCCGGGCGCCGTCTGGGCTGTGGGCGACAGCGATGGCACGCAGGCCAGTGGCACCGTTGGCGTCCTGGATCCCGACCACCCTGCCGAGCCGACGCGACTCGACACGATCTTCGACGTCGCGAGCCTCACCAAGATCCTCGCCGTCTGGTCCACCATCGGAACTCTCGTCGAGGACGGAAAGCTCGAACTGGACAGGGCTCTGGGCGACTTCTGGCCCGAGGTCACAGGCCACCCCCTCGCCCAGTCCACCGCACACCAGTTGCTCACCCACACCGTCGGCGTCCCACTACGGGCCAACCTCAAGAACCTCTACGGCACCGACCCGCAAGACGTCCGCGACGGCGTCCTTCACGAAGCCCTGCACCGCCCACCGGGCGAAGCCGTGGAATACACGGGCCGCGCTGCCCTCATCCTCGGCTACCTCGTCGAGTACCTCTCCGGCCACACGCTCGATCGGTTCGCCGCCCATCGTGTCTGGCAGCCACTCGGCATGACTGACACTCGCTTCGGCCCACTTCCCGCCGAATCTGCAGCTCGCTGCGCGCCGACCGAACTCGACGAGACCAGGGGCGCCCATCTCAAGGGCGCCGCCCATGACTTCTCGGCGCGCCTATTGGGTGGCACGTGCGGCATCGCGGGCGTGTTCTCCGTGCTCGATGACCTCGCTGTCTTCCTCCGCCACATGCTCGAACCTGCTCGGTCCACCGAGGGGCCGGGGTTCGGCCGCAGCTGGGTCAAGCGGTGTCCCCCGACGTCGAGCAGGCCGAGGCAACGGCCCTCACCGCCCGGCATGGCGAGGAATGGGCGCCTCTCTGCGAAGCCGTCAGAGGACAGACCCTCGGTAATGCCGGATACCTCGATGCCACAGCACACGGGATCCGACGAAGAGGACGAGGCCGACAAGGGGTGAGGCGACCGCGAGCGCATGGGGGACCCCAGCACCACGAAAGCCCCAGCCCGCAGCCTCACCGAACCACAGACCTCATCCCGAAACGATCACTGCATCCCCTGGCCAACAGTTCACACATCCAGTGATCACACTCGGATTTAGCAGAGATGAAGTTCGCCGCGCGCTACATTGAGGCCGCTCGCCAGGCGAGCCTCAAAGCCGACACCGAGCGGAACGACCGACACCGGCGACGACGGCCGCGCTTCCCACCACATGATCGACAGGAGGCACGGCCGTGCCGCGGGCCGCGCCGGGCCGGCATCGAGGAGGGCCTCAGTTTTCAGCCAAGATAAATCCGGAGCCAGCAATTCCCTATGCGACTCATTCGGTTCACCTTCCCCGCACCTCACCGCGGCGGGGCGTCAATCGAGCCGCCCATACATTGACCCGCGCATTTAGCAAGGCGATTTTCCGTCACATGTGACGCTCGCCACACGTGCAAAGCCTTGGTGATGGAAGGGTAACGAGTCGTACTGTTGAACTAACGCCACATAGCAGGCAGACGGGGCCAGTGACCATCCGGGAGGCGCTCGAGTGCGATTTGGCAATTTCGGGGAGAGCTCGGGAAGTCCGACCATTTTCTCATGATGCATCACTCAAATTTGACAGTCTTCGGGGGACTGAGACGCGATGACGGGGAATGGAAAAGTCGATAAATCGGGCGAAGGTCTAAAGATTGGCCTCTACATCGAAGATGATGTGCTTCGGGCGGGCCTGGCCTCGCTCTTGTCGCAGATCTCATGCATGGTCGAAATAATCCCTCCTGAGGACTTCTCGAACCATCAGCCAGTGGCGCCCGCAGTTTCGCTTGATTTGTTCGTAGTGACCAGTTCCAATCGATTCCACGGTTCAAAAGATGTGGGCTGGGGCGGCTTCAGCGCACCGCGGGTGCTCATGATCCTCGAGGAACCCGAGCTGGGCTCGGAGGTGGACCTCTTCTCCGATTATCCCGCCGACAGCTATCTGATGCGGACGGGACTCACGGTGGAGGCTCTGGGCCAGGCCCTGTCCCAGGTCGTGTCAGGGCAGATGCTCATGCCGCTCAGTGTGGGCCGCATGCTGATGAGCCGGGCCATGGAGAGCCCCACCCTGGCGGCCACGCTCACTTCGCGCGAAACCGGTGTGCTCCATCTGCTCGCTGAAGGTCTGAGCAACAAGCAGATCGGCAGGCGGCTGGACATCTCCGAGCATGGCGCCAAACGGCTGGTCGGTTCCGTGCTCACCAAGCTCAACACACCGAACCGCACCTCGGCGGTCGTCCTGGCCATCAAGGCGGGGCTCCTGTGAGGCGCCCAGCGTCTCTCCGGCAGAGTTCTGGACGCCCGGGGCTTGCGCCGGCGGCTACATGTGGGGCGCGTCCGCGCCGGTGGCCGGCCGGGTGAAGTGGGGGCGGGAGTCGCGCCTGTAGAGGAGGATCAGCGCGGCCAGGCCGACCAGCCAGGAGACGACGGCGAGGACCACGGAGAGGGCGCCGGTCGGGTCGGCCAGGCTGATGAGGGTCATGACGGTGGCGATGGCGAAGAGGACGGCGGAAGTGACGCGGGCCCAGTTGTGGCCGGCCTTGGCGGCCCAGGCCATCCACAGCCAGAGGGCCGCGCCGATCAGGCTGAAGACGATGCCGGAGCCGATGACGAGACCGCTGGAGACCTCGGTGCCCGAGTCACCGGATCCCGACAGGTCGCCGCTGAGCTCGTCGGCGGTGCTGATCACGACGATGATCTCGCACAGGGAGAGCACGGCGCCCGCGTACATGAGTTTGGCCGCGGTCAGAACCGACGGCGGGGCCGCACGGTATCCGGTGGGGGTCTGCGGTTCCTGGGGGTAGGAAGAAAAGCTCACTGCTTGCTCCTGCGTGGTTCGGCCGGGGGGATGTCAGGTGTCTCGCCTGCGGAGCAGCACCGCGGCTGCCAGCAGGGCGGTCAGGACGTAGGCGACGAAGACCCCGTAGCCGGTCCAGGGGCCGAGCATCGGGTTGTCGCCGGTGGTGGGGCGGAGGCTCCAGATGGCGGATCCGGCGTTCGTGGGGAGCCACTTGACGACGTGGGCCTCCCACGCGGACGGCAGGAAGTTCGCCAGGAGCGGGACGACGAACAGCAGGCCGATCGCCGTCGAGATCGCCGCCGCGGTGTTCCGCAGCAGGGCGCCGAGGGCCAGCGCGAGGAGGCCGCCGGCGGCCAGATACAGGCCTCCTCCGACGACGGCGCGCAGCACGCCGGGGTCGGTCAGCGCGACGTGCAGGTCGAGGTGGGTGACGGTGTCGGCGGCGCCGTCCCGGTCGGTGACCGTGGCGTTGGCGAAGAAGCTCTGGCCGATGAAGAACGAGACGAAGCTGCAGAGCAGTCCGCAGACGAGCGCCACGCACGCCAGGACGGTCAGCTTCGCGGTGAGGACGGTGACGCGCCGCGGGACCACAGTGAGGGTGGTGCGGATCGTTCCGGTCGAGTATTCGGAGGTGATGGCCATGGCGCCGATCACCGCGACGGTCAGCTGACCGAACATCAGCCCGGACATGCTGTCGCGGACCGGGTCGACGTCGGCCAGGAACGACGGCTCGAGATGCGCCGAGACGGCCCAGGCGAGCAGGGCGCTGGTCCCGATGGTGAGGACCACGGTGGCGACGAGCGTCCACACGGTCGACCGCAGCGACCGGATCTTCGTCCACTCCGACCGGAGCACGCCGCCGAACGTCAGGGTCGCGGCGCGTGCTTCGGGGGCAGCGGCAGCGGCGGGCTTCATGACCGCACCTCCGCTTCCGGTGCTCCGACGGACGTGCTCGCCTGGTACTCGACGCTCGACCTGGTGAGCTCCATGAACGCCGCTTCGAGCGAGGCCTGCACCGAGACGAGCTGGTGGATGCGGATCGCACCGTCGAACGCCAGATCCCCGACGCGCACGGCGTCCAACCCGCCGACGACCAGCGAACCGTCGGGCTCGGACCGTACGGTGCCGCCGTGCTCCTCGAGAAGCGCGACGAGCCGGGCCGGCTCCGGGGTGGTCACCCGCACCTCCGTCCGGCAGTTGCGCTCGATGAACTCGTCGACGGTGCAGGACGAGATGAGCCTGCCCTTGCCGATCACGACGAGGTCGTCGGCGGTGTGCTCCATCTCGGACATCAAGTGGCTGGAGACCAGCACCGTGCGGCCCTGCGCCGCCAGTTCCCGCATCAGGCCGCGGATCCACACGATCCCTTCGGGATCCAGCCCGTTGACGGGTTCGTCGAAGAGCAGCACCTCCGGATCGCCGAGGAGCGCCACCGCGATGCCCAGGCGCTGTGACATGCCCAGGGAGAAGCCCCGCACCGGCCTGCGGGAGACCTCGGCGAGCCCGACGAGTTCCAGCACCTCTTGCACGCGCCGTCGTCGCAGACCGTGGGTGTGAGCGAGCGAGAGCAGATGGTCGTAGGCGCTTCTGCCGCCGTGGACGGCCCGGGCGTCCAGCAACGCGCCGACCGTAGACAGCGGGCTGCCGTGCCGGGTGTAGGGCTGCCCGCAGACCGTCACCGAGCCGCCGGACGGGGCGTCCAGCCCGACGATCATGCGCATCGTCGTGGACTTCCCCGCGCCGTTGGGTCCGAGGAAACCGGTCACCCTGCCGGGGAGCACTTCGAACGACAGGTCGTCGACCGCCAGACGTTCGCCGTACCGTTTGCTGAGATGTAACGCCTCGATCACTCATTTTCCTTTCCTACGGGACGAGTTCGCCGTGGCTCACCCGTCGCTGTCGGTGAGGGCACGCATCACCCTCGCCTGCTCCACATCGACGCCCTGGCGGCGCAGGTCCGCTGTCTCTTCGGCGGTGAAGCCCGCCCCGCACCAGGCCGAGACCTCGTCGATGGGTACGCCCGCGCGCCACCAGTCGGTCATCACCGAGATGGCGTCCGCGCCCTTCGCGGCCACACGTTGGGCCTCCGCCGGGGAGAACCCGAGGGCGTGGAAGAGCTTGGCCTCTCCGGCGTCGAGCGACCGTTCGGCCCAGGCGACGGCTTCGGTGCCGTGCCAGCCGAGGTCGATGTACGGCCTGGCCTTCTCCGCCGGGATACCGGCGCGCAGCATCGCCCGCATCGTGGCGGCTTCCTGTTCGTCCAGGGTGCGGCCGACGCCCCGGCGGGACCGGCCCGGGCGCAGCCGCTCGGTCCACCGCTGGGGGCGGGGGTCCTCTCCGGCCAGGTGCCGTTCCGCGGCCTCGGCCGCGGGGACACCGAACTCCCGCCAGCGGACGGCGTCGCGCGGGGTCATCCCGGCGCGCAGCATCCTGTCGACGGTGTACGGGGTGGCACCCGCCGTGCGCCATTCACGCGCTTCGTCGGGCTTGTACACGCCCGAGGTGCGCCAGCGGTCGGCGTCGTCGAGCCCGAACCCCTCGGCGATCCACCGGCGGGCCTCGCCGACCGCGTAGCCGCGCTCCCGCCAGGCGTGCAGCGGTTCGGGAGCGGGCGCCCCCTGGTCCGACCGCCGGCCCGGCTCCTCCGGCTCGTCCGGATCTTCCTCGAAGAAGGCGACGTTCATCGTTCTTTCTCCTCCACGTCTGCGGGGATACGGACCCGGGCCGCCCAGTCGGGGGCCCGGCCGTCGTCCCCGATCAGACAGACCAGCACCTTCGCGGGCGGTCTGCGCTCGGGCCAGGGCGTCTGGCCGTCGGTCATGACGAGCACCAGGTCGGGGGCGGGCCGCAGCTCCATGGCCGCCTCGATGCCGGCCCGCATGTCGGTACCGCCGCCTCCGACCAGCCGGAGTTCCGCGGCCTTCCTGATCTCCTGCACGGGATGCGCCTTGGTGTCGCAGCACAGGACGCGGAGCCTGCGGCCGGGCCCGCTGACCTTGTCGATGATGCCCGTGACCTCACCGACCAGGCGTTCGAGCACCGGTGCGGTCACGCTGCCGGACGTGTCGAGCACCAGAGCCGTCTCCGGCACCGGACGGGTCATGGCGGGCGTCACGAAGTCGCCGTAGGCGGCCGCCCGCCGTGACGGGCGGCGGTAGCTGAAGTCGACCCGGCCGGATGTCTCGGTCAGCCCCTTGCGGATGAGCGAGCCGACCTGCGCGCGCCAGTCGATCTGGGGCCGGAGTCTTGCCTCGGCCCAGCGCACCCAGCCGCCGGGCACGTCGCTGCGCGCGCTGGCCCGCTCCTGGATCCCGGCCGCGAGCGAGCGTTCCAGCATCTCCCGTTCCAGCTCGGACAGTCCCGCGCCGCCCGCCCGGTCCCAGGGCCGTTCGATGCCGTCGGCGGCGCTTCCGCAGTCCACGGCGTCGGACAGGGACGTGCCGCCGCGGACCAGGGCGTCGTCGAGCACATCGAGCAGGCTCAGGTACTCCTCGGCCATCCGGTTGCCCGGCAGGCCCAGTTCGCGCGGTGAGATGACGCCGTCGGGACCAGTGAGCCCCTCCGTCTCCAGATCGTCGTTGATCTCGGCGTCCGCTGCCTGGTTCCAGCGGTGGGCGGCGCTGTCGCGCTGCCCCTCGAGGCCCATGGCGTGCGTGGGGCCCGTGGCTCCGGGGGCGGGACGTACCGGGGACCTGGCGGCGTGGCCCCTGACCAGGTGCCCGACCTGGTGCAGCAGCCACCACCCCGTGCGCTCGACGGGGTTGGCGAGAACGGTCGCCGGGTCGATGTGCACGACCCAGTTCGTGTTGGCCGGGAAGGCGGCCAGCCCGGGGTCGGGCACCCAGGCACCGGTGTCGGGGTCCGTGCCGGGTTCGAGGAGGGCAGGTGTGAGGGCGAAGATCGCATTGGCGAGGTAGGGGGCCTGGTGGCAGGCCCACAGGCGTGCGCCCGCGAACTTGGCCATGACCTCGTCCGTTGCCGTGCCGGGGTTCATGGCAGCAGGCCCGCCACCCGCAGGATGGGCGCCAGTTCGAGCATCGCGGCGGGCGGCGCGGCGCCCTCGGGCCTGCCGGCCACCAGGGCCCTGGCCGAGCCGGCCGCCACGTCGGGGGCCGACTTGGCCACCCGCGCGATGACCGACCAGGCCCGTTCCCAGGTGTCCCGGCCGCCGTCGGCACGTACATGCGCGACGAGCGCCCCAAGCAGGGCGTGCAACTGGTCCAGGCGTTCCGGCAGCGGGGCCCACGGGTCGGTGAGCAGGGTCTCCGGGTCGGGCAGGTCGAGGCTGCGCAGCCAGGTGACCAGTTCGAACCCGGCGGCGTCACCGACGGCGCCCAGGACGAGCGCGGCCTCCACCTCCGGACGGGCGCCGGCATGCTCGCAGGCGGCGACGGCCTTGGCGGCCATCTCCCAGGTTCTGGGGCTCGGCCATCCGCGCCCCGCCCGGTCCGCTCCGTCCGGCACGGCCACGACCAGTTCGGGACGGACCCGCAGGAAGGCGCCGACCAGGGACCTGGCGCGGGCGACGGTAGCCTCCGGCGGCGGGTCCTTGTGCACGAAGGCGGGAACGGTGAATCCGCCGGCGAATCCTGCGGCGATGTCGGCCGCCTCGACCTGCCAGTCCAGGTGGATCAGCCGGTTGGCCAGCGGGGCGGACAGGTCCCAGCCGTCGGCGGCCTGCTCGGGCGGGTTGGCGGCGGCCACGATCCGCACGGCATCGGGCAGCCGCAGGTCGCCGACGGTGCGTTCGAGCACGACCCGCAGCATCGCGGCCTGCACGGCCGGCGGAGCGGTGGTCAGCTCGTCGAGGAACAGCAGGCCCGAACCGCCCGCGGCCAGCCGTTCGGCCCAGCGCGGCGGGGCGAACCACGTGGTCCCGTCACGGATGACGGGCAGCCCGGAGAAGTCGCTCGGTTCTCGAATGGAGCCGATGACCACCTCGGCGGGCAGGTCCATGGCTTCGGCCAGGGCGATCACCGATGAGGTCTTTCCGGTTCCAGGGGCACCCCAGAGGATGACCGGCAGGTTCGCCGTCACCGCGATCGCGACGGCGTCCTGGACGACTGACTGGTGAGCCATTCACGAACCTCCAGAAGTCTGTGTTCGGGCATGCCGAGTAACCGCCTCCGCGCCCGTGCGGCTCGAAGCGGCCGGTGATGAGGGAGTGTTCAGTCGTCGCTGCGGAAGAGCCTGCGGCCTCCGTGCTTCTTGTGCACGGCCTGCCTGCTCACGCCGAGGACCTCGGCGATCCGGGCCCAACTCCTGCCCTGAGTGCGTGCCCTTCTGACCAGCACCGCCTCCTGACGTTCCAGCACCTTCCGCAGTTCGGCGATCGCGGCCAGAGCCTCGATCGGATCGCCGTCTCCGGTGCGTTGTGCAAGCCCGGTGAGCTCGTCGCTGTCCATGGACGCAACTTTAGTTGACACCCCCTCGGGTGTCAAACGTGGTTGACGCCCGAGGGGGAGGAGGCGGCGTCAGGAAACCAGGAACTCCAGCAGGTGGCGGTTCACCTGCCCGGACTGCTCCATGTAGCCGAGATGCCCGCAGCCGACGACCTCCAGGTACCGGGCGCCCGGAATGGCGTCGGCGACCTCGCGGACCATGTGCGGCGGGCAGAGTAGGTCGTCTGCGAAGCCCATCACCAGGGTGGGTGTGGAGATGGTGCGATAAGCCGGCAACCGGTCCGGGAGCTCGTCGAGTTCCAGCTGGCGCCGCAGCCCGGGCATGGTCCCCTCGGGGATCTCGAAGACCTCCAGCCAGAAGCGCGCGGCATCCTCGTCGTCCACCGTGCGATGGCTCAGGTAGCGCATCATCTGAACCGTCGCGCGGTACCCGGCGGGCAGTTCCACCTTGGCGTCGTACAGGTCCCGCTCGGCCCGTGACAGGGCCAGGCGCATGGCGTCGGTCCGGCCGCGCGTGGCCATCAGTACGGCCCGGCCGACCAGATCGGGCCGCCTGACCAGCAGCTCCTGAACGATCATCGCGCCGAGCGAGAACCCCACCAGCCGGCAGCGGGTGAATCCGAAGTGCTCGATCAGCGCGATGGTGTCGTCGACCATGTCCGCCAGGGTGAAGTCACCGGTGTCCTCGGGCGACAGGCCACGGCTGTCGAACGTCACGACCTGGTATCCGGCCGCCACCAGCGCCGGCACCTGGTGGAGGTGCCAGACCCGTCCGGCCGCGCCGCTGCCCATCACCATCACGACCGGCTCGCCGGCACCGGTGACCTCGGCCTTGAGCGTGGTGCCGCCCGTCGGCACCCGCACCTGGCTGCGCCGCCCGCTCACCCGTCCACCTCCGCGGGCACCGGGGACCCGGCGGTGACGGCACGGTCGCCGCTGAGCAGTTGCCCCCGCGCCAGGTCCCGGTAGAGCTCGTCCTCGGCCATGAGCTCGTCGTGGGTGCCGGTCCTGCGGACGCCGCCGTGGTCCAGCAGCACGATCACGTCGGAGGCCGCGACCGTGGACAGCCGGTGGGCGATCACTATCATCGTGCAGCCCGCGGCGAGCTCCTCGATCGCTTCACGCAGCGCCGCCTCGTTGACCGAGTCGAGCTGCGAGGTCGCCTCGTCCAGCAGCACCAGCCGGGGCCGGCTCAGCAGGAGGCGGCCGATGGCCAGCCGCTGGCGCTCGCCACCGGACAGCTGCGTGCCGCGATCACCGATCTCGGTGTCCAGGCCGTCGGGAAGCCGGCGGACCAGTGCGCCCAGGCGGCTGGCCTCCACCACCGCGTTCAGCTGGTCGTCGGTGGTGGCCGGCGCGGTGTAGAGCAGGTTCTCGCGCAGCGTGCCCGCCAGTGCCGGGGCCTCCTGCTCCACATAGCCGATCTGGCGGCGCAGCTCGTTGAGCGGGATGTCCGCCAGATCGCGGTCGCCGAGCAGGACACGGCCCGTCTCGGGCTCGTAGAAGCGTTCGAGCATGGCCAGAACGGTGGTTTTCCCGACGCCGGAGGGGCCCACCAGCGCCGCCTTGGCGCCGGCCGGGATGTGGAAGGACACGTCCCTGAGTACGGGGACGTCCTCGCGGTAGCCGAAGCTCACGTTCTCGAACGTCACCGACGAGGGCGGGCCGCTCGACAGCGCGGCCGGCCCGGCGGTGCCGCCGCTCCCGGCGAGCGGGACGGCGTCGCCGACCACGGGCGCCGCGCTGCCGGGCATCGGCTCGACCTCCATGTCGTTCACCGCCGCGATGCGGGCGGTGGCGGCCGAGGCCTTCTGCAGCTGGGTGACCGCACCCACGATGATCATGATCGGGGAGGCCAGATACAGGATGTAGAGCAGGAAGGCCACCAGGTCGGCGGCCGAGATGCTCCCGTTGGCCACGCGCACACCGCCGACGCCGAGGACCATCAGGAACGACAGTTGCACGGCGAGGCCGCTGGCGACGCCGACGACCGCGTCCAGTTTGACCGACCGCACGCCCGCCGTGTACGAGGTGCGGGCCCACTCACTGATCCGCTCGGACTCGCGCTCCTCGGACACGCTGGCCTTCACCGTGCGGATGGCGCCCAGGGCCCGCTCCAGGCCGGCGGTCATCTGCCCCAGCCCTTCCTGAGCCCTCTCGGTGGCGGTCTTGATCCGGCTCAGCGCGGGCACCACACCGAGGCCGACGACCAGCAGGACCGCCAGCACCGACACCAGTTGCACCCAGTCCAGGTAGGCCATCAACGCGATCGCGCCGACGAGCATCACCACGGAGGACACCGCGTCCAGCACGTTGGCCGTGATGACCGACCGCAGCAAGGTGGTGTCGGCTCCGGCGGTGGACAGCAGGTCGCCGACCGAACGGCGGTCGTACTCCTTCATGCGCAGCCGCAGCAGCCGGCGCACCAGCGTCAGTCGCAGTCCCAGAACCATGCGCTCCCCCGAGCGCTCCAGGATGAACAACTGGATACCGGACAGCGCGGCGCCGCCCAGCACCAGAGCGACGAGAAGCAGGATGGGCCTCAGCAGGCCTCCGTCCTGACCAACCCGCTCCAGCACCTCACGTGCTGCCAGAGGCTGGGCCAGCGCGGCGCCCGAGCCGAGCAGACCTAGGCCGATACCCACGAGGAGTGCCCCCCGGTAGGGCCTGGCGAACCTCAGCAGTGCCTTTAAGCCCGCGGGATCGAACTGCTCCTCGGCGGTGTCCGGCTGCTTCTCCTTTCCCGTCCCGGCCGGAAGTTCCTCGGCCATTCGCACGTCACCCATCCTGTTCCCCTCACCTATCCCTCGTTCGTCAGCTCGCCAAGACAGCGCGGGCGGTCCGCTTGGTGGCGGTCACTCCCGATTCCGCCATGCGCCGCAGGTCCCGTGTCACGCTCACCCGCTTGAGCCAACGGTCCGTGCCGTCGAAACGAGCCCGGAACGGGCGCCGGCCGTGGACACAGCGCTGGTTGTCCAGGAACAGATAGTCCCCGGGCTCCAGAACGAGGTCGCCGAGCTTGCTCTCGATCTCCCTTTTCAGCTCCTCCAGAGCCGACTCCGCCTCCGTGTCCTGGTCGTCCGCGGCCACGGTGAAATCGGCGTCGACACACAGCGACCGACTGCCCGCCATTCCCGACAGCACCCGGGCGAGCGGCGGGTCGGACCACGCGCCGACGTCGTCGGAGCCCGTGGGGCTGTGCGAGGTGTCCGGCCTCTGGTGGAAGCGCGGCTGGCTCAGCACGGACCGGGTGCGCTCGGAGAGTTCCAGCGAGCGCAGTTCCGCCAGCGTGGTCGGCACCCGGTCGGGGTTGCGCACGCAGGCCAGCCCCAGATAGTCGGCCCGGTACGGGTGGAAGGCGTCCTCGGTGTGCCAGCCCAGCTCGACCGCGCTGCTCGCGCTGGTCTGCGACTTCTGCTCCTGCTCGCTGGGCACGATGTCGTGCACCAGTCTCCCCGCCTGCTGGGTCTCCCAGCCGAACACGTCGCCGAGCAGGACACCGAACAGCACCAGGCACACCTCCGGCGGCAGCGCCGGCCGCGACGGCTCCCGTTCGAACTCCGGCGGAGTCGGCGGCAGGTCGGCGTCGCGCAACCGGTGCCCGCGGATGCGGAAGCTTCCGAGGTCCGCGCTCAGCCGGACCTGTTCGATCCACCGGCGCAGACCGAAGGGCAGCCGCTGGGCGAACAGCCGCGCGTCGGCTATGAAGCGCGGGTCCTCCACGTTGTCGTACGCCGTGGCGACCTCCGCGGCGATCTCGTCGAGCAGGCGGCTCTCGTCCTCGCTGAGGACGTAGACGTCGTGCGGGCGGGACGGGCCCGCCGGACCCGTGGCGCCGGTGGCGGCACGGGCCGGCGGGACTGTCTTCGAACGGCGGTTCTGCACGTCAGCCCTTCCGCTTCGGGCCGACATACCAGACCTTGTCGACGTAGGCGGAGCACTCCTCGACGGTTCCGGTGAAGTCGAGACGCTCCCAGCCGAGCGGAACCTCCTTGTTCTCCAGCCAGAGGGAGTGTTCGCCCTTCTCGTTGCGGAGAACGGTGTAGGTGCGGGTGTCGACGTCGTTCCTGGTGCTCATTTCACTCCTCGTCAGGGTTTTCTCAACGGACACGCGACGGCTCACAACTGCCTCAGCCGTTCGCGCAGTGCTCGGGCGACGGCCTGGACGGCCTCGCCCGACATCAGGGATGCGTGGCCGGCGGCCACGTTCTCCTCCTCGGTCTCCCCCGTCAGCACGGGAGCCCAGGCGGCCTTGGTGGCCGTGGACTCCGGCCGCGGGCTGCCGTCGTCCTCCAGGCCCGCGACGAACAGCAGCACGCGTCCGTCGAACGGGGCGGGCTGGTAGGAGTGGTAGGCGTCGAGCTGGCGGCGGGCCAGTACGCGGATCGGCTCGGGGACCTCGGGGTCGTCGAGCAGGGCCCGGTCCTCGGGGGTCAGCTCGGATGCGGCCGAGGAGGTCAGGGCGGGTGGCAGCGAGCTGTCGAGCAGGGCCACCAACGGCGGTTCGTGCCCGGCGGCCCGCAGCCTGCGGGCCATCTCCAGCGCCAGCACACCGCCCAGCGACCAGCCGGCCAGCACGGTCGGCGGCACGGCTCCCGGCTCCTCCCCCGGCAGGTCCAGGAGCAGGTCGGCGTACGCGGCCGCCATCTCCTCGATGGTCCGCCCTTCGGTCCGGCCGCCGTCCAGTTCGGGGGCCTGGATGCCGAGGACCGTCCGGTCGTCGCCGAGCTCCCGGGCCAGTTCCAGGTACGGGTAGGCACTGGCACCGGCCGGGTGGACGAACACCACCCGGGGCAGCCGGGAGCCGGCGCTGAACGTCACGATCCGGTCCGCGGGCCCGGGTTCACCGCTGCCGGTGCCCCGGCGGTCGATCTCGGCCGCGAGCTCGGCGACGGTCGGCCGGGCGAACACCTCCCGTACCGGGAGCCGGACTCCGGTGACCGCTTCGATCCGGGTCAGCAGCCGGATCGCGGCCAGCGAGTGGCCGCCCACCGCGAAGAAGTCGTCCGCGGCGCCGACGCGGTCCAGGCCCAGTTGTTCGCCCCACAGCGCGGCCACGAGCTCCTCGGTGGCGGTGCCCGGCGCCACGTACTCCGCCTGCAGCGGTCCCTGGACGCCGAGCGCGGCCAGTTTCTGCCGATCGACCTTGCCGCTGGGCGTCAGCGGCAGGGCGGGCAGGGCATGGAACGCCGCCGGGATCATGTGCTCCGGCAGCACTTCCGCGAGGTGGGCACGGAGTTCGGGAACACCCGGGGCACGCTCGTCGAGCACGAGGTGCGCGGCGAGGTGCCGGGCACCGCCATGGCCGTGCGCGAGGACGGCGGCGTCCCGCACCCCGGGGTGGGTCTTGAGGACCGTCTCGATCTCGGTGGGCTCGACCCGGAAGCCTCGCACCTTGATCTGCTCGTCGGCCCTGCCGATGAACTCCAGCGTGCCGTCGGGGCGGTGGCGCACCAGGTCGCCGGTGCGGTAGAGCCGCTCGCCGGGTCCGGCCGCGAACGGGTGGGGCACGAAGCTCCGCGCCGTCAGGCCGGGCCTGCCCAGGTACCCGCGGGCCAGTCCCGCCCCGCCCAGGTACAGCTCCCCGGTGGTGCCCCGGGGCACGGAGTTCATCGCGGCGTCGAGGACCCACGCCTCGGTGCCCGCGATCGGCCGTCCGATCGGGATCGGTCCGGCCAGTGGGTCCAGATCGCGGGAGATCGGGTGGCAGCAGGCGAAGGTGGTGCTCTCCGTCGGCCCGTAGCCGTTGACGATGCGGATCGCGGGCAGCGCGTCGAGGGCGGCCCGGACGTGGTGGGCCGACAGTGCCTCACCCCCGATGAGCAGTTCCCGCACGCCCGACAGCACCTGGGGGTCCTCGTCGACGACGACGTTGAACAGCGAGGAGGTCAGCCAGAGCACGCTCACCTCGCGTCCGGCCAGCAGCTCGCGCAAGCCGTCGACGCCCGTCGCGCCGGGAGGGGCGACCAGCAGCCGGGCGCCGTGCGCGAGCGCGCCCCACAGCTCGAGGGTCGAGGCGTCGAAGGCGACGGGTGCGAGCTGCACCAGGGTCTCGTCCGGACCGAGCCGAGCGAACTCCTGACCGGTGATCAGGCGGATCACCGCCCGGTGGTCGACCAGCACGCCCTTGGGGCGGCCCGTCGATCCGGAGGTGAACATCGCGTAGACCGCCGAGTCGGGACTCGCGCCGGTGGCGGGCGCGTCGTCGCGGACGTCACCCTCCCCCTCCGCCGGGTCCTCCAGGACGACGACCGTCGCGTCCGTGCCCGGGAGCCGGTCGCGCAGCCGGCGCTGGGTGACGATCACCGACGCCCCGGCGTCCTCCGTCATCAGCGCCAGCCGTGCGCCCGGGTACTGCGGGTCGAGCGGAACATAGGCGGCGCCCGCCGTGAGCACGGCGAGCAGGACGACGGGAAGGTCGAGCGACCGCTCGACGCAGACCCCGACGAGGTCGCCGTCGCGCACCCCGGCGGCACGCAGCCGCCAGGCCAGCCGGTTGGCGTCCGCGACGAGCCCGGCGTAGGTCAGCTCCCGGCCGTCGAACTCGACGGCCACCGCGTCCGGACGCTGCCGCGCCTGCGCCGCGACCAGCTCGTGCAGCGCCTCGGGAGGCAGCGGCACGACGGGCCCGCGTGCGCCGCGTTCCGCCTCCGCCCGCTCCTCGGCCGACAGCAGGGGCAGGTCGGACAGGGCGGTCCCGGGGCGGTCCGCGACGGCCTCCAGCAGCCGCACGAAGCGTTGCGACAGCAGCTCGACGGTCTCCTCGTCGAACAGCTCGGTGGCGTACTCGAAGACCCCGGCGAAGCCCTCGTCGGAGGTCACCATGTGCAGGCTGAGGTCGAAGTTGGTGGTGGTGACGGGCAGTTCGAACGGCTCCAGCTCCAGACCGGGCGGACGGATGTGGCCGCCGGGCACGTTCTGCAGCGAGAACACCGTCTGGAACAGCGGGTGGCGGTCCAGGCTCCGGGTCGGGGCCAGCTCCTCCACCAGCAGCTCGAAGGGCATGTCCTGGTGGTCGTAGGCCCGCAGCGCGGTCGCGCGCACCCGGTCCAGCAGCGCGTCGAAACCGGGGTCGCCGCCCAGGTCGCCGCGCATGACGAGGGTGTTGACGAAGAAGCCCACCAGGTCCTGGGTCTCGGGACGGTCGCGACCGGCGATCGGCACCCCGACGGCGAAGTCCTCCTGACCGCTCCAGCGTCCCAGCAGCGCCGTGTACGCGGCGAGCAGCACCATGAACGGCGTCGCGTCGTGGTGCCGTCCGAGGGCGGTGAGCCGCCGGGACAGCTCCTCCGGAACGGTGAAGGTGTGCGTGGCACCCCCCATTCCGGCCACCGCGGGCCGGGGCCGGTCGACGGGCAGCTCCAGCACCGGGGGCATGCCGGACAGCTCGGCCAGCCAGGCGTCGCGCTGCGCGGCGAGCTCGTCGCCGGACAGCCACTGCCGCTGCCAGGCCGCGTAGTCGGCGTACTGCACCGGCAGCGGCGGCAGTGCCGCGGGCTCGCCCGCCGTGAGGGCGGCGTACACGGTGGTCAGCTCGGATATGAGGACGCCCAGCGACCAGCCGTCGCACACGCTGTGGTGCAGGCCGAGCGTCAGGATGTGGTCGTCGTCGCCGAGGCGCACCAGGGAGCACCGCAGCAGCGGGCCCGCGGCCAGGTCGTAGGGGCGGTCGAGTTGCTCGGTCACGATGCTCCGCGCCTGCTCGTCCGCGTCCGGGCCCGTCACCTCGTACTCGCTGAGAACGGCCGGCGAGGGCCGCTCTATCACCTGGACGGGTTCGTCGCCGACCGTCGCGTAGCGGGTGCGCAGCACCTCGTGACGGTCGATCAGCGTGTCGAGCGCGCCGCGCAGGGCCTCCCGGTCGAGCCGCCCGCGCAGCCGCAGGGTCGTGCCGGTGTTGTACCCGGCGGTGCCGGGGTGGAGCTGCTCCACGAACCACAGCCGCCGCTGGTTGTACGACAGCGCGAGGTCCGCGTCGCGGTCGACGGGGACGAGCGGCGGCAGCCGCCTGCCCTTCCTGCCGCGTACCAGGGCGGCCTGCTCCGCGACGGTCGGCGCGGCGAAGACGTCCCGGAGTGCGATCTCGGCACCGAGCGCGGCCGACAGCCGGGCGGCCAGCTGGATGGAGACGATGGAGTCACCGCCCAGGTCGAAGAAGGACTCCTCGACCCCGACGTACGGCAGTTCCAGGACGTCGGCCCACACCGCCGCGACGATCTCCTCGGTCGGGTTGCGCGGCAGGGTGGCGGCCCGGCCGGTCCGCAGCTCCTTGGGGTCCGGCAGCGCCCGGCGGTCGATCTTGCCGGAGGTGGTGAGCGGCAGGGTCTCCAGGGGCACGATCACGGAGGGCACCATGTGGTCGGGCAGGACGTCGCGCAGCCCGTCCCTGAGCCGGGCGGTGTCCAGGGGCGCCATCTCCGGTACGACGTAGGCGACGAGCCTGCGCTCGCGGGCGACCACGATCGCGTTGCGCACCTCGGGCCGCCGCAGGAGTGCGGCCTCGACCTCGCCGAGCTCGACCCGGAAGCCGCGCACCTTCACCTGGTGGTCGGCGCGGCCGAGGAACTCCAGGACGCCGTCGGCACGCCACCTGCCGAGGTCACCGGTGCGGTACAGCCGGGCGCCCGGGACATCGCCGAACGGGTCGGCCGTGAACTTCGCGGCCGTCAGTCCCGGCTGCCCCAGGTAGCCGCGGGCCACCCCGACCCCGCCCAGGCAGATCTCTCCGACGGTGCCGGGCGGCACCAGCTCCGCGCGGTCGTCGAGCAGGTAGACGCGGGTCCCCGCGATCGGCCGGCCGACGGGCGGTGTGTCGCCGTCCTCCGGGTCGCACAGATGGACGGTGCTGTCGGCGGTGGCCTCGGTGGACCCGTACACGTTGAGCACCTGCTTGCCCGCCCATGCCGCCGTGAGCTCGGCGGGCACCCGGTCGGAACCGGTCAGCACGGTCCGCAGGTCGGGCACGGTGTGCGGGTCCAGGCCCGCCCAGGCCTGCGGCGGCATCTGCAGATGGGTGACCCGGTGTTCGCGGAGGATCCCGGCGAGCCCTTGGTCGGGCAGCAGCTGGTCCTGCGGGGCCAGGATCAGCCGCCCGCCCGCGCAGAGGGTCATCAGCAGCTCCTGGACCGACAGGTCGAAGCCGAGCGGCGCGAAGCTGAGCACCCTGCTGTTCTCGTCCAGGCCGAACTCGTCGATGTCGGCGGAGATGAGGTTGGCCAGGCCGCCGTGCTCGACGAGCACGCCCTTGGGACGCCCGGTCGAGCCCGACGTATACATGACGTACGCCAGCCGGTCCGGTGTGATGTCGAGCGGACCGTCGCCGGGTACCGCGGGACAGTCACCGATCGCGAGGGCCACCGCCGGGCCGGTCACGCGGGGCGCCAGCTCAGTCGAGGTCAGGACGGTACGGGCCCCGGTGTCCTGGAGATACAGGGCGAGCCGGTCGTCCGGGTACCGCGGATCCAGCGGCACGTACATGGCCCCGGCCCGCAGGACCCCGAGCACGGCGACCGCCCAGTCCACCGAGCGCTCCAGCAGGACCGCGACGGGTTCCTCGGCACCGACGCCGCGGGCGCGCAGGGCCGCGGCCACCCCGCGCACCCGGGCGTCCAGCTCGCGGTGGCTGATCATGGTGCCGTCCGTGGTCTCCAGGGCCACGGCGTCCGGCTGGGCGCGTGAGATCTCGGCCAGCCGGGCCGGCACGAGCGTCGGCCGGGTCGCGGCGTCGGGTCCGCGTCCGCGGGCCAGCAGCGTCCGGACGTCCTGGGGGGACAGCGGGGACAGCTCAGCGACCTGCGCGTCCGGCCGCCGCGCGATCTCCAGCAGCAGGGCCAGGAAGTCGTCGGTCAGTTTCCGGACGGCCTCGGCGGTGAAGCGCCGCTGGTCGTAGTAGAGGTGGCAGGTGAACCGCTCCCCGCCCACGAGCGCGATCGACAGCGGGTAGTTGATGTGTTCCCGCATGTCGATCGAGGTCAGACGGAGGTCGAGTTCGGACGCTTCCTCGGGCAGCGCGCCGAACGGGACGTTCTCGAAGACCAGGAGGGATTCGAAGAGCGGCTCGTTCGGCGGGACGTCGCTCCACCGCTGCACCGACACCAGCGGGCTGTGGCCGTACTCCCGGGCCTGCGCCTGGTCCCGCTGCAGCCGGTCCAGGCAGTCCGCCACCCGCTCGGCGTCGTCCAGCCGGACCCGGACCGGGAGGGTGTTCATGAACAGGCCGACCATGTCCTCGACCCCGGTCAGCGAGGCCGGGCGTCCGGCGTCGACGGTGCCGAACACCACGTCGCGCTCGCCTCCGTACCGGCCGAGCAGCACCGCCCACGCCGCCTGGGCCAGCGTGTTCAGCGTCCACCGGCCCGAGCGGGCGGCGTCGGTGACGGACACGGTGTCGGCCTCCGACAGCGACACCTCCCACTCGCCCGGCGGTGTCTGCGGCAGGCCGGGCCGGGCCGGACGGTCGACGCCGAGGGGGGTGGCGGTGTCGAAGCCGGCCAGCGCCCGCTGCCAGTAGGTCTGCGCGGCGTCGGGGTCCTGCCGGTCGAGCCAGGCGATGTAGTCGCGGAACGGGCGCACCGGAGGGAGCACGTCGCCCGCCGCCCCCTCCGGAGCGGCGTAGACGCCGAACACCTCCGCCAGCACGGTGTTGACGCTCCACCCGTCCAGCAGCATGTGGTGGAAGCTCCACAGCAGGTGGTGGGTGTCGTCCGCGGTCCGGACGAGATGGATGCGCAGCAGCGGCGCCGCCGAGAAGTCGAATCCGCGGCGCCGGTCCTCGTCGAGCAGTTCCCGGATCAGCCGCTGCTGCTCCTGCTCCGCGGCACCGGTCAGGTCGTGCTCGTGGAACGGGACCGCGACCCGGCCGTGGACCAGCTGAAGGGCCTGGCCCGAGGCGGGGTTCCAGATCGCCGTGCGCAGCACCGGGTGCCGGTCCAGCATCCGCTGCCAGGCGTCGCGCATCCGGTCCGCGTCGAGCGAACCATCCAGGCGCCAGTGGATCTGCTCGACGTACATGCCCGCCTCCGGCGCCGCCAGGGCGTGGAAGAGCATGCCGTGCTGGAGCGGCGAGAGCGGATAGGCGTCCGTCACTTCGGGGTGGGGACCGGCCTGCCGCTCCCACTCGGTCCGGTAGTGATCCAGCGCATCGGCGGGGCCTGCCCCGGCCTCGGCGGAGGCCGTGGCGCCGGCCGCCGCCTCGGCGAGCAGGGCGACGGTCGGATACTCGAAGACGAGCTTGGGGGTCAGCACGACACCCTGACCGCCGGCGCGGGTCACCACCTGCAGGGACAGGATGGAGTCCCCGCCGAGTTCGAAGAAGTTGTCGTGGACGCCGACACGTTCGACGCCGAGGACATCCGCCCAGATGCCGGCCAGGGTCCGCTCGGTGGGCGTGCGCGGGGCGACATGGACGGCGCCCGTGCCCAGCCTCGCCTCGCCGGACGGGACGAGCGCGGAACGGTCGAGCTTGCCGTTCGGTGTCCGGGGCAGCTCCTCCAGTGCCACGAAGGCGGCCGGCAGCATGAAGTCCGGCAGGCTCTGCCGCAGGTGGGCGCGCAGCTCGCCGACCGCGGGCGCCTCGGTCTGCGCCGCCGTCGTCAGGTAGGCCGTCAGACGGTCGTCGTCGGCCATCACCACGGCCTCCCGCACGGCGGGATGGGTGAGCAGCGCCGCCTCGATCTCGGCCGGCTCGATCCGGAAGCCCCGGACCTTCACCTGCTGGTCGGCCCGGCCGATGTACTCGAGGGTCCCGTCGGTCCGCCAGCGGCCCAGGTCCCCCGTGCGGTACAGCCGGGCGCCCCGTCCGCCGTACGGGTCCGCGACGAAGCGCTCGGCCGTCGCCCCGGGACGGTGCAGATAGCCGCGGCTCACACCGGTCCCGCCGATGCAGATCTCACCGACCACGCCGACGGGCACCGGTTCCAGCCGTCCGTCGAGCACGTAGACGCGGGTACCGGGCATCGGGCGCCCGATCGACGGTGTGCGACTCCCGTCCACCGGGGCCAGGGTGCTGTCCACGGTGCATTCGGTGAGGCCGTACATGTTCACCGCCGACAGCCCGGGGGCGTCGGCGAGCCTGCGCCACAGCCCCTCGCCGACGCGCTCGCCGCCCACCCAGATCCGGAGCGGACCCGCGAGCCCGGCCTCCAGCAGCGCCTCGAGCTGTGTGGGGGTGCAGTCGATCAGGTCGAGACCCGCCGTCCGGATGTGGGCGACGCAGGCCGCCGCGTCCCGCCGGAGCTCGTCGGGGACGATGTGCAACGCCGCACCGTGCAGCAACAGAAGCAGCTGCTGGACGGAGGCGTCGAAGGAGAGCGACGCCATGAGGCTCACCCGCGGGCCGTCCAGGCCGGCGAGCTGCTCCCCGAGCGTCCGGGCGAGCTCGACCGCGCCCGCGTGCTCCACCATGACGCCCTTGGGACGTCCGGTGGAACCGGAGGTGTAGATGACGTAGGCGACGTCCTCGGGCGTCGCCGGCAGGGGCGGATCACCGCCGTCGTCGGGCCCGTCCGGTTCGCCGGTTTCCAGGTCCCGGTCCAGGTCCAGTGTCGTCCCGGCGAACTCGGGGAGACCGCCGGCCTCGGTGATCGAGGCCGTGGTCACGAGGAGGACCGCCTCGGCCTCCGCCAGCATGGCGGACAGCCTGGCCCGCGGGTGGGCCGGGTCGAGCGGCAGATAGGCGCCGCCTGCCTTCAGCACACCGAGCACTGCGGCCACGGCGTCGATCCCCCGGTCCAGGCACAGGCCGACGATCGAGCCGGGGGCGACGCCCTCCGCCCGCAGCCCGCGGGCGATCCGGTCGGCCCGCGCGTCGAGCTCGCGGTACGTCAGCGTCCGGTCGCCCGCGACGACCGCGGGAGCGTACGGGGTGCGGGCCACCTGACGCCGGAACAGCTCCGGCAGGGTGGACGGGGCCGCCTCCCGTGCCGTCGCGTTCCAGCCGGTGACCAGCCGCTCCCGTTCCTCGGGGTCCACCAGGGACAGCTCTCCGAGCGCGGCCCCCGGGTTCCCGGTGATCAGGTCCAGCGCCCGCAGATAGTGGCGGCCCAGCCGCTCCACCGCCGCGGCCGCGTAACGGTCCCGGTCGTAGGTGAGGTTCACCGAGAGTTCCGCGCCGGGGACGACGACCGCGGTCAGCGGGTAGTTCGTCCGTTCCCTCGTGCTCACCGGCAGGATCGCCAGCTCCCGGCTGTCGTCCTGCTCGGGCGCGGCCCCCGCCGGGAAGTTCTCGAAGATCAGCAGGGAGTCGAACATCTGCTCGCCCGGCGGGATCTCGCTCCAGCGCTGCACGTCGACCAGCGAGCTGTAGCTGTACTGCCGCTGTTCGGACTGCTGCCGCTGGAGTTCGCGCAGCCAGTCGACGACCGGCGTCGAGGCATCGAGGCCCACCCGCACCGGCAGCGTGTTGATGAACAGCCCGACCATGTCCTCGACTCCGGGCAGCTGCGCCGGCCGTCCGGAGACCGTGGTCCCGAACAGCACGTCGTCGCGCCCGCTGTAGCGGGCCAGGACGAGGGCCCAGGCGCCCTGTACGAGGGTGTTCAGGGTCAGCCCCTGCGACTTGGCGAAGTCGCTGATCCGCTGGGTGGCCTCGTCGCCGAGCCGGGTCTCCCATTCGGAGGCGTGATCCGGGTCGTCGGCGTCGTGGTCGGCCGGCCGGCCGGGCTCGGACAGCGGGTCCGCAAGGCCCGGCGACGTACGCTCGGTGAACCCTGCCAGGGCGCGTCGCCAGTAGTCCTCGGGTGCCTTCTGCTCGGCCAGCCATGCGACGAAGTCGCGGTACGGGCGAGTGGCCGGAGTCGGCCGGAGGTCCCGGTCGCCGTACCGTGCGAAGACCTGCGACAGGACCGCGCTGGTGCTCCATCCGTCCAGCAGAATGTGGTGGAACGTCCAGACGAGGTGATGGGTCTTCGCGGACGTGCGCAGCAGGCACAGCCTCAGCAGGGGCGCGGCCGCGAGATCGAATCCGCGTTCGCGGTCCTCCCGCAGCACCTCCTGGATCCGCTCTGCCTGGGCGGCGTCGTCCAGGCCTCGAAGGTCGTGCCGGGCCAACGGCACGCGCACGTCCGAACGGACGATCTGCAGCGCCCTGCCGTCCCCGTCGAGCCGGAACGCGGTCCGCAGGATGGCGTGGTCCTCCACGGTGGCCTGCCAGGCGGCCAGCAGCCGTTCGACGTCCAGGTCGCCTTCGAGCCGCCAGTGGATCTGCTCGACGTAGAGGCCGGAGTCGGGTTCTGCCAGCGCATGGAACAGCATGCCCTGCTGCAGCGGGGCCAGCGGATAGATGTCCTCGACCGAGCGGTCGGCGAGCGCGTCCAGGGTGTGCTGGTCGAGGCCGGCCAGCGGCACGTCGGACGGCGTCAGTCCGCCGACGTCCGGGGTCAGGCAGTGCTCGACCAGCGCCCGGAGCCGGGAGACGAACTCCTCGGCCAGTGCGGTGACGGTCGCGCGGTCGTGCAGGTTCGCGGAGTAGGTCCAGTCGATGGTCAGCCGGCCGTCGTCGACCGCACCGCTGACATCGATGAGGTGCGCGCGACGCCCCGTCCCGGCGGCCACGGCCCCGGCGGGCTCGGCGACCGCGCCGAACGGGCCGCTGGAGGAGAGCGAGTCCAGTTGTCCGAGGTAGTTGAAGGACACTCCGGCGGGCAGGGCGGTCAGGTCGTGGGTCAGGCCGTAGCCGACACCGCGGCGCGGGACTGCGCGCAGCTGTTCCTTGACCGCCTTCAGCGCCGAACCCGGAGCTTCGCCACCCGGGGTGAGGGCGACGGGGAACAGGGAGGTGAACCAGCCGACCGTGCGGGAGACGTCGACGTCGTCGAACAACTCCTCACGGCCGTGGCCCTCCAGGGCGACGGTCACGGTGTCCTGCCCGGTCCAGCCGGTCAGGGTCTGGGAGAGCGCGGTCAGCAGAGCGTCGTTGATCTGCGTCCGGTACGCCGCCGGCACCTCGGTCAGCAGTGCTCGGGTCTCGGCCTCGTCCAGCCCGACGGCCACCGACTCGGCAGAGGCGACGGTGTTCTCGCCGCCGGGATGGTCAACGGGCAGGGCAGTGGCGGGGACGGTGTCCCAGTAGGCGTCCTCGGCCGGGTCGGCCGCCTGTCGGAGGCGCTCGGCCCACTCCTTGAAGGAGGTGGTCTTGGGGGCCAGGGGGGCGCCCTCGTAGGCGGCGGCAAGGTCCTCCAGGAGGATCCGCCACGACACTCCGTCCACGGCCATGTGGTGAATGGCGATCAGCAGCCGGTCCTCGGACAGACGCACGAACCGTGCCACCGGGCCGTTCACCAGATCAAGGCTCGCCTGGACATCGTCGGCCGTGCGGCCGTCCGCGTCCTCCAGCCCCTGGCCGTCGGGCTCGGCGAACCACTGGCGCGAGCCGTCCGAGTGCAGGCGCAACGCGTCGTGGTGGGTGATCAGCGTCCGGACGGCCGCGTCGAGGGCGGCACGCTCCACGCCGGTCACATCGAGCAGCACCGACTGGTTGAAGTGGTTCCGCTCCGGCAGGTCCAGCCCGTAGAACCACGACTGGATGGGCGTGAGGGGTGCCTCGCCGGTGATGACGCCCTGTTCGGCCCGGACGGACTCCACCCCCGCAACCGACGCCAGGTCCGCGACCGTGGGGTGGTCGAACACCAGCTTCGGCGTGATCCCCACACCCCTGGCTCGGGCACGCGCGACCACCTGGATGGACAGGATGGAGTCGCCGCCCAGCTCGAAGAAGTTGTCGTGGATGCCGACCCGTTCGACGCCCAGCGCCTCGGCCCACACCTCGGCGAGGATCGCCTCGGTGTCGGTCCGCGCCGCCGCATACTCGGCCTGTACGGCTTCGGGGGCAGGAAGCGCACGGCGGTCGAGCTTTCCACTCGGGGTCAGCGGCAGGTGCTCCAGCACCACGAACACCGCCGGAACCATGTACTCCGGCAGCGACCGCATCAGGGCCGCCCGCAGTTCGGCGTGCTCCGGCGACTCGCCCCCGGCGAAGGTGACATAGGCCGCCAGACGGCGCTCACGCCCCTCACCGGTCACGACCACGACCGCGTCACGCACCGCGGAGTGCGCCCTCAACGCGGCCTCGATCTCACCCAGCTCGATCCGGAAGCCGCGCAGCTTCACCTGGTGGTCGCTGCGGCCCACGAACTGGATCGCCCCGTCCGGCAACTGGCGCACCAGATCACCGGTCCGGTAGAGACGAGCCCCCGGTTCGGTCGCGTACGGATGCGCCACGAACCGCTCGGCGGTCAGACCGGCACGTCCCAGATAGCCCCGCGCGAGACCGGGCCCGCCCACGTACAACTCACCGGTCACACCCACCGGGACCAGCCGCTGCCGGGCGTCGAGGACCAGCAACTCCGTATGGACGATCGGGCGGCCGATCGGCACCGTCCGGCCTTCCACGTCCGTCACCTCGTGCCACGACGCGAACGTCGTCGCCTCCGTCGGGCCGTAGACATGAACCAGCCGCGCAGGGGACTCGGCCGCCAGCACCTCGGCCACCCGGCCGGCGTCCACCGCCTCACCGCCGAACAGAAGACTGTCCAGGGATCCGAACGCCGACGGATCGACGGCCACGACCTGGTTGAACAGGGCCGTCGTCACGAACAGGGTCGTCACACCCCGGGCACGCAGCTCCGCCACCAGGTCCCCGGGGGACAGCAGAACCTCACGGGACAGGCCCACCACCCGGCCACCGGTGGCCAGCGGACCCCACAGCTCGAACGTCAGCGCGTCGAACGACGTGTCCGCGGCCTGGGCGACCACCGCGTCCGGGCCGAGCTGCACATAGTCGGCGTCCCACACCAGTCGGACGATCGACGCGTGTTCGACTCCCACGCCCTTGGGCCGGCCCGTGGAGCCCGACGTGTACACCACATACGCCAAGTCGCCGGGCCCCGCGCCGGACTCGGGGTCCGTCACCGGACGGGCCTCGACGGACGCGCGGTCCGCCTCGTCGTCCAGCACCACCACGGCCACCTCGGCGGCCACAGCGGGCAGTCGCTCCAGGCACGACCGCTCCGTCACCACCGCCGTCGCACCCGAGTCGTCGAGCATGAACGCCAGCCGGTCGGCCGGGTAGTCCGGGTCCAGCGGCACGTACGCCGCACCGGCCTTCCACACGGCCAGCAACGCCACCGGCAGCTCCACCGACCGCCGCAGGCAGACCACGACGGGGGAGCCCACGTCCACACCGCGCGCCCGCAGTTCACCCGCCAGCCGGTTGGCGCGCACGTCCAGCTCGCCGTAGGTGAGCGCGACGCCGTCGTACTCCACCGCCACCGCGTCCGGCCGCAGCCGCGCCTGCTCGGCGACCAGAGCATGCACCGGCACATCCGGCAGCTCGGGAGTCGCCCCGCCGCGCCCGGCAAGCAGCGCACGGTGCTCGGCGTCGTCCAGCGGGGAGAGATCGGCCACCAGCGTCGACTCGTCGGAACGAGCGATGCCGTCCAGCAGGCGCAGGTATGCCTCGGCGAGCCGCTGGACCGTCGCGGTGTCGATCCGCCCGACGTCGTGGAAGGCGTGCAGTCCGATGCCGTCGCCGGGGACCACGACCATCGACAGCGGGTAGTTGGTGTGCTCCGCGGTCTTCATGGAGGTGACGGCGAGCTCCTGGGTCCGGTCGGACTCCGGCGCCGCTCCGAGGGGGAAGTTCTCATACACGAAGAGCGTCTCGAAGAGGGGTTCTCCGGCGGGGGCGTCGCTCCACCGCTGCAGGTCGGCCAGCGCGCTGTACTCGTACTGCCGCAGTTCGGCCTGTTCCCCCTGGAGCCGCCGGAGCCAGGACCGGACCGGCTCGGAGTCGTCGATGCGGACCCGGACCGGCAGGGTGTTGATGAACATGCCGACCATGTCCTCGACGCCGGCGAGGTCCGCGGGGCGGCCCGAGACCGTGGTGCCGAAGGCCACGTCGTCCTTGCCGCTGAACCGCGCCAGGAGCAGGGCCCAGGCGCCTTGGAGCACGGTGCTCGGCGTGAGGCGCTGTGCCCGTGCCAGGCGGGACAGCGCGGCCGTCAGCTCGGAGGGGAGGGCGGTCTGCCAGTGGCCGGGCTGTGCGGCGGGTGTTTCCTCGTCCGGGTCCTCGTCGGCCTGGGCGATGCCGAACCAGGTGGCGGGGTCGTCCCCTTGGAGCTTGGCGCGCCAGAACGACTCCGCCGCGGCGTGGTCCTGTTCGCCCTGCCATGCGATGTAGTCGCGGTAGGGGCGCACCGGACGTTCCGGGAACGGGCCGGGCGCGTAGTAGCGGCCGAACACCTCGCCGAGCACCGCGTTGACGCTCCAGCCGTCCAGGTGGACGTGGTGGAAGGTCCACAGCAGGTGGTGGGTCGTCTCGCCCGTCCGCAGCAACCGGATCCGCATCAGCGGCGGGGCGGCGAGGTTCCCTCCCTGGACGCGGTCGTCCTCCCTGACGGCCTGGACGCGGGCGTCCTGCTCGATCGCGGTGGCTTCCCGCAGGTCCTCCTCGAAGAACGGAACCGGCACTCCCCTGCGCACGAGCTGAAGGGGGCGGTCCACTCCCTCCCAGAGGATCGAGGTGCGCAGCGCCGGATGGCGGTCCAGGGTGGCCTGCCACGCGGCGCGCAGGCGGCCGGGGTCCAGGAGCCCGTCCAGCTTCCAGTGGGTCTGCTCGACGTAGACGCCCGAAGTGGGGTCGGCCAGGCTGTGGAAGAGCATGCCCTGCTGGAGCGGGGACAGCGGGTAGATGTCCTCGATCGAGCGGTCGCCGAGGACGAGCCGGTCGAGCGCCTCCTGGCCGAGGCCCGCCAGTGGAACGTCGGCCGGGGTCAGTCCGCCCGATCCGGGCTCGGTGCAGTGCCGGATCAGAGCCCGCAGCCGGGTGAGGAACTCGTCGGCGACGGCGGCGATCGTCTCGGGGCGGTGCAGGTTCCGCGAGTACGTCCACAGCAGGCTCAGCCGGTCCTCGCTGACGACCGCGTCGATCTCGACGGCGCAGGCGCGGCGGCCGGAGGCGGCCGTGTTGGATCCGGCCGGCTCCGGCAGAGGGGCGAAGGCGGTGCCCCGCGCGCCGGCGGCCTCGCCCGTCCCCGAGGTGTCGATACGCCCGAGGTAGTTGAAATTGACGGCGCTGGGCACCCCGCCGGGCGCGTGCTTCAGCCCGTGGCCGATGCCGCGCCGCGGCACCGCGCGCAGCTGCTCCTTGACGGCCTTCAGGGCGGCTCCCGGCTCGTCCCCGCCCGGGGTGAGCGCGACCGGGAACAGCGAGGTGAACCAGCCCACCGTGCGCGAGAGGTCCACGTCGTCGAAGAGGTCCTCGCGGCCGTGGCCCTCCAGCGCGACGGAGAGCGACTCCTGGCCCGTCCACCTCGACAGCGTCTGCGCCAGCGCGGTGAGCAGCACGTCGTTGATCTGCGTCCGGTAGGCCGCCGGGACCTCGGTCAGCAGGGCCCGGGTCTCCTCGGCGTCCAGCTGGACCGTCTGCTGGCCGCCGGAGTCGATCGTGTTCTCCCCGTCCAGGAAGTCCAGTGGTACGTCGGTGACGGGCACGCTCTCCCAGTACGCGCCCTCGTCGTCCAGCTCGCCGCTTCCGGCCAGCTCCGCCAGCCGGTGCGCCCACTGCCTGAACGAGGTGGTCTTCGCGCCGAGGTGGACGTCGCGCCCGGCCAGGGCCTGGTCGTAGCCGGTGCCGAGGTCCTCGAGGAGGATGCGCCAGGAGACCGCGTCGACGGCCATGTGGTGGACCGCGATCAGCAGCCGGCCGGGCGACAGCAGGACGAACCGGGCGACCGGGCCGTTCACCAGGTCCAGGCTCGCCTGGACGTCGTCGGCGTCGCGGCCCTCGGCGTCCTCCAGTCCCTGCGTGTCCGGCTCGGCGAACCACTGCCGGTTCCCGTCGGAGCGCAGGCGCAGCGCGTCGTGGTGGGCAAACAAGGCCCCGACCGCTGCGGCGAGGGCACCCCTGTCCAGGCCTTCGACGTCCAGCAGCGCCGACTGGTTGTAGTGGTTCCGGTCCGGCAGTTCCTGCGCGTGGAACCAGCGCTGGATCGGGGTGAGCGGCGCCTCGCCGGTCACGGTGCCCTGCTCGGCGTGAACGGTCCCGAGGCCGGTGGCATCGGTGGCCTCGGCCAGTTCGGCGATCGTCGGGTGGTCGAACAGCTGCTTGGGAGACAGCCCCAGGCCCCGCCGCCGCAGCCGGGCGACGACCTGGATGGACAGGATGGAGTCCCCGCCCAGCTCGAAGAAGTTGTCGTGCGCGCCGACCCGGTCCAGGCCCAGCACCTCGGCCCACACCTCGGCGACGGCGGTCTCGACGGGGCCGCGCGGGGCGACGAACGCGGTGGCCAGGGCGGGCCGTGCGCCCTCGGGCGCGGGCAGCGCGCGCCTGTCGACCTTGCCGCTCGGCGTGAGCGGCAGGACGTCCAGGACCACGAACGCCGAGGGCACCATGAAGTCGGGGAGCGAGCGCTGGAGGAACGCCCTCAGCTCGCTCGGGCCGGGCGGTGTCCCGCGCGGTACGACATAGCCCACGAGCCGCTTGTCCGTGCCGCTTCCGATCACGTCGACGACCGCGTCGCGCACCTCGGGGTGGGCCGCCAGGGCCGCCTCGGTCTCGCCGGGCTCGACGCGGAAGCCGCGGAGCTTGACCTGCTTGTCGACGCGGCCGATCACCTCGAGGGTGCCGTCCGGCAGATACCGTCCCAGGTCTCCGGTCCGGTAAAGGCGGGCGCCGGGCTCCTCGGCGAACGGGTCGGCCACGAAGCGGCTCGCCGTCTGTCCGGCCTGCCGCAGATAGCCGCGGGCCAGGGAGGGGCCCGTCACGCAGATCTCTCCGGGTGCGCCGGTCGGCACCGGCTGCAGCCGGTCGTCCAGGACGTGGACACGGCTGTTGGGCAGCGCGCGGCCGACCGGGACGCGGTGCGGCGACAGCGCGGTCCCGGCGGCGGTCAGCTCGGCGAGCGTGCAGCCGACCGTGACCTCCGTCGGGCCGTACGCATTGAGCAGCCGGCAGCCGGAGCCTTCGGTCAGCTCGAACCAGCGCCGGACCGCGCCCGGTTGTGCCTGCTCGCCGCCGATGACCATCAGGCGGAGCGCGTCCGGAACGGTCTCGACCGTGGCGACCAGCTCATGCCAGTAGGCCGTGGGGAGCATCAGGACGTTCGCGGAAAGGTTCTCGCAGGCCTTCAGCAGGTCGGGCGGGGTGGGCGTCGCGGCACCCGCGAACACCAGGGTGGCGCCTCCGGTCAGACAGGGCATGAGCTCGTCAATGCTCGCGTCGAACGCGGGCGAGGAGAACTGCACGACCCGGTCGCCCGCGCCGATGGAGTACAGCCGCTGTGCGGCGGCGACGTAGGCCGCGAGGGCGCCGTGCTCGATCAGGGTGCCCTTGGGCCGCCCGGTCGATCCGGACGTGTAGATCACATAGGCGAGGTCGTCGGCCGAGAGGTCCGACGGGTCTGGTGCGTGCTCGTCGTGGCTCCAGGTGTCCGGTGCGTCGAGCAGGACGACGCGCGCGTCCCCCGCGGGCAGGCCGCCGGACGTGTCGCGCCGGGCCAGGACGATCTGCGCGCCCGTCTCGGCGAGGATCAGCTCGGTGCGTTCGGCGGGATACGCCAGATCCAGCGGGACGTACGCGGCGCCGGCCGCCAGCGTCCCCAGGAGGCCGACGACCATCTCGAGGGAGCGCTCGGCACCGACCGCGACGAGCGTTCCCGGCCCGGCGCCGAGAGCGCGCAGGTGACGCGCCAGACGCTCGGTGGTGGCATGCAGTTCGCCGTAGGAGATCTCGCGGGCGCCGTCGACGACCGCCACCGCGTCGGGCGTCCGCCGGGCCGTGCGGGCGAACTGCTCCGGCACCATCTGCTCGGGGACGGTCAGGACGTCTTCGTTCCCGCCGGTCAGCAGGACGGCCCGCTCGTCCTCGGTGAGGGGCGAGAGCTCGGCGACCAGGTCGTCGAGCCGCCCGGGTATCTGCTCCAGCAGCCGGAGGTACTGCGCGACCAGCCGTTCGACGGTCGCGTCGTCGATGCGCCGGCGGTCGTACGACAGGTCCAGGGCGAGGCCGTCGCCCACGACGACCGCGACGGAGAGCGGGTAGTTGGTGTGTTCCCGGTTGTCGATGCCCGACATCCGCAGGGTCCGGGCGTCGTCCTCGGAGCCGTCCGACGGTCCGGCGGCGGTGGCGCTGACGGGGTAGTTCTCGAAGACGAAGAGCGTCTCGAACAGCGGCGCTCCCGCATCGACGTCGCTCCAGGACTGAATCTGTGCGAGCTGGCTGTACTCGTACTGCCGCAGCTCCGTCTGCTCCTTCTGGAGCCTGTCGAGCCATGCGCCGACACGTTCCGCGTCACCGATCCGCACGCGCACGGGCAGCGTGTTGATGAAGAGACCGATCATCTCCTCGACACCGGACAGGTCGGCCGGCCGGCCGGACACGGTGGTGCCGAATACGACGTCCCGGGTGCCGCCGTGCCGGGCGAGCAGCAGCCCCCAGGCCGCCTGGGCGATGGTGTTCACGGTGAGGTGGCGCGAGCGTGCGAGGGCGGTGAGGGCGTCGGAGACGTCCCGGCCGATCGCGACCCGGTGGGTTCCCGGTTCGGAGTCGCCGTCGCTGTCCGCCCGGCCTGCGGGCCGGGCGAACGTCAGCGGCGTCGGCGACTCGAATCCGTCCAGAGCGGTCCGCCAGAAGCGCTCGGCGGCGGACGCGTCCTGCTTCCCGAGCCAGTCGATGTACTCGCGGTAGGGCCGCACCGGGCGTGCCGCGAACTCCGGGTCCCCGTAGCGGCCGAACACCTCGTTGAGTACGGCGACCAGGCTCCAGCCGTCGAGGAGCACATGGTGGAAGCTCCAGATCAGCCGGTGCACCCGCGGTGCCATCCGGACGAGGGTGACCCGCAGCAGCGGGGCCCGGGCGAAGTCGAAGCCCTCGGCCTGGTCCGCGTCCAGCAGTTCCCGCAGTCTCCGCTCCTGCTCGGCCCCGGACAGTCCCGCCAGATCGTGCCGGGTGAACGGTACCTTCACCTTGGCCCGGACGACCTGCACCGGCTGCTTGGTCTTCTCCCACAGGAAGGCCGTACGCAGGATGGGGTGGCGGTCTACGGTCTCCTGCCAGGCCCGTTCCAGGGCCCGCGGGTCCAGCTCGCCTTCGAGCAGCCACTGCGCCCGCTGGAAGTACATGCTCGACCCTGATTCGAGCAGCCCGTGGAAGAGCATTCCCTGTTGCAGGGGAGACATCGGGTAGATGTCCTCAACGTTGCCCCGACTCTGTTTCATCGGTGGTTACTCCTTGTCCAAGTCGTCGAGGGCGTCGAGCAGCGAATCGAGCTCGCCTGCCTCCAGGCCTGCCAGCGGGAAGTCGGAGGGGGTCACTCCTCCGGCCTCCGGACTGAGGCAGTGGTCGATGAGCACCCGCATCCGGGTGATGAAGTCCTCGGCGAGGCCGGTGACGGTGGCGCGGTCATGCAGGTTCGACGAGTACGTCCAGGCGACGTTGAGCCGGCCGTCGCGGACGGCGGCGTTCACGTCGAGGGTGTGCGCGCGGTGGCCGAGAAGCGACACCGGCCGGCCCGCGGGTTCGTCCACCGGGGTGAACGGTCCGTCGCCAGTGGCGGTGCCACTGGCGAGCTGTCCGAGGTAGTTGAAGGACAGCCCGGTGGGCAGCGCGGTCAGGTCGTGGGTCAGGCCGTAGCCGACGCCACGGCGGGGGACGGCGCGGAGTTGTTCCTTGACCGACTTGAGCGCGGGACCGGGTTCCTGCCCGCCCGGTTCCAGGGCGACGGGGAACAGGGAGGTGAACCAGCCGACCGTGCGGGAGACGTCGACGTCGTCGAACAACTCCTCGCGGCCGTGGCCCTCCAGGGCGACGGTCACGGTGTCCTGGCCGGTCCAGGCGGCCAGGGTCTGGGAGAGGGCGGTCAGCAGGACGTCGTTGATCTGCGTCCGGTAGGCCGCCGGCACCTCGGTCAGCAGCGCCTGCGTCTCCGCCTCGTCCAGCTCGACCGCGAGCGACTCTGCCGAGGCCAGCGTGTTCTCGCCGCCGGGGTGGTCAACGGGCAGGGCGGTGGCCGGGACGGTGTCCCAGTACGCGTCCTCCGCCGGGTCGGCCGCCTGCCGGAGACGCTTCGCCCACTCCTTGAACGAGGTGGTCTTCGCCGCGAGCGGCGCACCCTGGTAGGCGGCGGCGAGGTCTTCGAGCAGGATGCGCCAGGAGACTCCGTCGACGGCCATGTGGTGGACGACGATCAGCAGCCGGTTTCCGGGCAGGAGCACGAACCGGGCGACCGGGCCGTTCACCAGGTCCAGGCTCGCCTGAACGTCGTCCGCGGTGCGGCCGTCCGCGTCCTCCAGGCCTTGGCCGTCGGGCTCGGCGAACCACATGCGCGAGCCGTCCGACCGCAGACGCAATGCGTCATGGTGGGTGAGGAGCGTCTCCACGGCTGCGGCCAGGGCCTCCCGGTCGGCGCCTGCGACGTTCAGCAGCACCGACTGGTTGAAGTGGTCCTGCTCGGGCAGCTCCTGACCGAAGAACCAGTTCTGGATCGGGATCAGCGGTGCTTCGCCCGTCACGACGCCCTGCTCGGCCTGGACGGACTCCACCCCGGCGACCAGGGCAAGGTCGGCGATCGTGAGGTGGTCGAACACCAGCTTCGGCGTGATTCCGACCCCCCTCGCACGGGCACGCGCCACGACCTGGATCGACAGGATGGAGTCGCCGCCCAGTTCGAAGAAGTTGTCGTGGACGCCGACCCGGTCGACACCCAGCACCTCGGCCCACACCTCGGCCAGCACCAGCTCGGTACGGTCCCGGGGAGCCACGTACTCGGCGTGCACGGCCTCCGGGGCGGGCAGGGCGCGCCGGTCCAGCTTGCCGCTCGGAGTGAGCGGCAGCTTCTCCAGCACCATGACGACGGCCGGGACCATGTACTCCGGCAGGGAGCGGGCCACGAACTCCCGCAACTCCTCCTGCTCGACGAGATCCTCGCCGGCCGGGGTGACGTAGGCGACGAGTCGCTGGTCGTGGACCAGCACCACCACGTCCTGCACCGCGGGGTGTCCGGCCACGGCCGCCTCGACCTCGCCCAGCTCGATCCGGAAGCCACGCAGTTTCACCTGGTCGTCCGCGCGGCCGACGAATTCGAGCACACCCTCGGCGGTCCACCGCACCACATCACCGGTGCGGTACAACCGGTCACCCGGCCCGCTACCGAACGGGTCCGCGATGAACCGCTGGGCGGTCTGGCCCGGGCGGTGCAGATAGCCTCGGGCCACGCCGGCGCCGCCGATGAACAGTTCGCCGGAGACACCTGTCGGGACGGGTTCCATGCGCTCGTCCAGCACGTACGCCGTGGTGTTGCCGAGGGGCCCGCCGATCGGCACGCCCTGCGCTCCTTGCTCCAGTTCGGGGACGGCGTAGGTGCAGGCGAAGGTGGTCGTCTCGGTCGGGCCGTAGCCGTTGACCACCTGCAGGCCGGGTACCGCCTGCTGTGCCGCCCGCACGTGGCGGACGGACAGGGCCTCACCACCGACCAGAATCCGATCGAGGCCGGTCAGCACCGAGGGATCCTCGTCCACCACGGCGTTGAACAGGGAGGCAGTCAGCCACAGGTTCCGCACCCCGTGGCCGGAGATCAGGCCCGCGAGTTCGGACACGCCCACGACACCGGGCGGAGCGACAACCAACCGGCCGCCATTGATCAGCGCACCCCACAGTTCGAACGTCGAGGCGTCGAACGCCAAGGGCGCCAGCAGCATTTGCGTACTGTCCGGACCGAACCCGGCGTAGGTCTGACCCCACACCAGCCGCACCACCGACCGGTGCTCGACCACCACACCCTTCGGCCTGCCCGTCGAACCCGACGTGAACATCACATACGCGATGTCGTCCGGGGCCACCGCGACCGCCGGATCGGCAGTGGAGCCGGAGATGTCGTCCAGCAGCACCACCTCGGTGAACCGGTCCCGGTACGCCGCCTGCGTGACCACCAGCCGCACATCGGCGTCGGCCAGCATGAACTCGACACGGTCCGCCGGGTAGCCGGGGTCGAGCGGCACATAGCCGGCCCCGACCTTCCACACGCCGAGCAGGACCGCGGGTACTTCGGCACTGCGGTCCAGGCAGACCCCGACCAGCGAACCCGGCTCCACACCCGCCGCGATCAGCGCATGCGCCACCTGATTCGCACGGGCGTCCAGGTCCGCGTAGGAGACGGACGTCTCGCCGAACTCCACCGCCACGGCGTCCGGACGCAGATGCGCCTGTTCGGACACCAGCTCATGCACGGGCCGGCCCGGCAGGTCGACGGCGGTCGCATTCCACTGCGTAAGGAGCCGCTCCCGCTCACCCTCGGCCAGCACCGACAGGCTCGTGACCGTGGCTTCCGGCGGAGCCTCGATGAACTGCTCCAGCAGGCCGACGAAGGCCGAAGTGAGACGCTCGGCCCGCTCCGCGCTGAAGCGGGACCGGTCGTAGAACACCTCCACGCCCAGGCCGTCTCCCGGCATGACCACGACGGTGAGGGGATAGTTGGTGTGTTCGCGCAGTCCGAGTGAGGTCACGGCCACACCGTCGCCGAGGGGTTCGGCGCCGCCTTGACCGAGCGGGTAGTTCTCGAAGACGAACAGGGAGTCGAACAACGACCCGCCGGCCGGGATCTCGCTCCACCGCTGCACGTCGGCCAGCGGGGTGAACTCGAACTCACGCAACGCGGCGTGGTCGTCCTGGATGCCCTGGAGCAGGTCCGCGAGGCGGGCGTCCTCGTCCACCCGGACCCGTACGGGCAGCGTGTTGATGAACAGACCGACCATGCCTTCGACGCCGTCGAGGCCCGCCGGACGACCCGACACGGTCGTGCCGAACACCACATCCGAACCGCCACCGAACCGCGCCAGGACCAGGCCCCATGCGGCCTGCGCCACCGAGGCCACCGTCACGCGCGCCGCCCGCGCCACCGCTCCGAGACCGGCAGCGGCCTCGGCGGACAGCACCGTGCCCACCCGCCCGGGTTCTGCGTCGGGCTCCGGCAGGTTCGCCGGACGGTCCTCCGGAAGCTCCGTCGGTGTCTCGAAGCCGGACAGGGCCTCCCTCCAGTACGCCTGCGCGGCACCCAGGTCCTGTTCACCGAGCCAGCCGATGAACTCCCGGTACGGACGCACCGGTCCGGGCACCGCACCGGACTCGTACTCCGCGAACACCTCACCCAGCAGCGCGGTCGCACTCCACCCGTCCAGCAGGACGTGATGGAAACTCCACACCAGGTGGTGCACCGTGTCGGCGACGCGGATCAGCCGGACCCGCAGCAGCGGCGCGTCGGCGAAGTCGAACCCCTGTCGGCGGTCCGCGGCCACGAGTGCTTCGACCTGGGCCTCTCCGCCGGGAAGATCGATCAGCTCGTACGGGAGCTCGATCCCGGTATGCACGAGCTGCAGAGGCTTGCCGCTGTCGTCGAGCCGCACCGAGGTACGCAGGATGGGATGGCGCTCGACGGCCGACTGCCAGGCGGCCCGGAGCCTGTCGGCGTCGAGCGGTCCGTCGAGCCGCCAGTGGATCTGCTCGACGTACATGCCCGAGTCGGGCTCGGCCAGCGCGTGGAACAGCATGCCCTGCTGCAGCGGCGACAGCGGGTACACGTCCTCGACCTGACGGTCGCCGGCCACCAGCCGGTCCAGCGCCGCCTGATCCAGACCCGCCAGCGGCACGTCCGACGGCGTCAGGCCACCGGCCTCCTCGGTCAGGCAGTGCTCGATCAGCGCCCTCAGCCGGACGACGAACTCCTCGGCCAGACCCTCGACCGTCGCGCGGTCGTGCAGGTTGGACGAATAGGTCCATGCCAGGGTCAGCCGTCCGGCTGCCACGGAGCCGTTCACCTCGATCGCGAAGGCCCGCTCCCCCGTCGGGGCGGCCGGCGCGCCCATCGGCTCGTCGGCCATGCCGAAGGGGCCTCCGGCAGTACCGCCCGAGTCCATTCGGCCGAGGTAGTTGAAGGACAGTCCGGCGGGCAGGGCGGTCAGGTCGTGGGTCAGGCTGTAGCCGACACCGCGGCGCGGGACGGCGCGGAGCTGTTCCTTGACCGCCTTGAGCGCCGGGCCCGGGCCGTCGGCTCCGGGGGTGAGCGGGACGGGGAACAGGGAGGTGAACCAGCCGACCGTGCGGGAGACGTCGACGTCGTCGAACAACTCCTCGCGGCCGTGGCCCTCCAGGGCGACGGTCACGGTGTCCTGGCCGGTCCAGTCGGTCAGGGTTTGGGAAAGCGCGGTCAGCAGAGCGTCGTTGATCTGCGTCCGGTACGCCGCCGGCACCTCGGTCAGCAGTGCTCGGGTCTCGTCCTCGTCCAGCTCGACCGCGAGCGTCTCGGCGGATGTGACTGTGTTCTCGCCGCCCGGGTGGTCAGTGGGCAGGGCAGTGGTCGGGACGGTGTCCCAGTACGCGTCCTCGGCCGGGGCGGCCGCCTGCCGGAGGCGCTCGGCCCACTCCTTGAAGGAGGTGGTCTTGGGGGCCAGGGGGGCGCCCTCGTAGGCGGCGACCAGGTCTTCGAGCAGGATGCGCCAGGAGACGCCGTCGACGGCCATGTGATGGACCGCGATCAGCAGCCGGTCCTGGGACAGGAGCACGAACCGTGCCACCGGGCCGTTCACCAGGTCCAGGCTCGCCTGGACGTCGTCCGCCGTGCGGCCGTCCGCGTCCTCCAGGCCCTGGCCGTCGGGCTCGGCGAACCACTGACGCGTGCCGTCCGAGCGCAGACGCAGCGCGTCGTGATGGGTGAGCAGCGTGTCCACCGCTGCGGCCAATGTCTCCCGGTCCACGCCGGTCACATCGAGCAGCACGGACTGGTTGAAGTGGTTCCGCTCCGGCAGGTCCAGGCCGTAGAACCACGACTGGATGGGCGTGAGGGGTGCCTCGCCGGTGACGAGGCCCTGCTCCGCCTGGACGGACTCCACCCCGGCAACCGACGCCAGATCCGCCACCGTGGGGTGGTCGAACACCAGCTTCGGAGTGATCCCCACGCCCTTGGCGCGGGCCCGGGCGACCACCTGGATCGACAGGATGGAGTCGCCGCCCAGCTCGAAGAAGTTGTCGTGGACGCCGACCCGGTCGACACCCAGCACCTCGGCCCACACCTCGGCCAGCACCGCCTCGGTCTCGGTCCGCGCGGCAACGAAGCCGGTCTCCAGACCGAGCCGCCCGGTGTCCGGGTCGGGCAGGGCGCGGCGGTCCAGCTTCCCGCTCGGAGTCAGCGGCAGGGCCTCGAGTACGACGAACACCGCCGGAACCATGTACTCCGGCAGGCTCCGTACGAGGAACTCCCGCAGCTCGGCGACGCCGGGCACCGGGTTGTGCGCGGCCGGGGTCAGATAGGCGACCAGACGGTCATCCCTGACCACGACCACCGCGTCGCGGATCGCCGGGTGAGCGGCCAGTGCGGCTTCGATCTCACCGGGCTCGATACGGAAACCGCGCACCTTCACCTGATGGTCGGCCCGGCCCAGGTACTCAAGCGTCCCGTCCGCATGCCAGCGTCCCAGGTCACCCGAGCGGTACAACCGCTCACCCGCACCCGCGCCGAACGGGTCCGCGACGAACCGCTCAGCGGTCAGACCCGGCCGACCCAGATAACCACGGGCCACACCAAGGCCGCCCACACAGATCTCACCCGCGACACCGACCGGCACCGGCTCCAGCCGGTCGTCCAGCACATACACCCGCACATTCGGAATACCCCGGCCCACCAACGGCCGCGACTCACCGTCCGGTACGTCCGCCCACGTGACGTGCACCGTCGTCTCCGTGATGCCGAACATGTTCACCAGACCGGGCCCGTCCGGCCCCGCCTCGGCGAACCACTCCCGGACATGTCCGAGCTCCAGCGCTTCCCCACCGAAGACGATCCACCGCAGATCCGAGGACGCCATCCGGCCCGAGTGCACCGCCGCCCGGGCCACCTGAGCGAACATCGACGGCGTCTGGTTCAACACCGTCACACCCTCGCCCACCAGCAGACCCCACAGGCTGTCAGGCGAACGAGTCAGCGCACGCGGCACCACCACCACACGCCCACCCGACACCAACGCGCCCCACAACTCCCACACCGAGAAGTCAAAGGCGTAGGAGTGGAACAACGACCACACATCATCCGACCCGAACCCGAACCGCTCCCGCGTCCCCGCCAGCAGATTCACCACATTCCGGTGCTCGACCAGCACACCCTTCGGCCGCCCCGTCGAACCCGACGTGTAGATCACATACGCCACATCACCCGGCGCAACCTCAACCCCCAACGGGGCACCGGACTCCGCCCCCACCCCGGCGTCACCGTCGACGACGAACACCTCGCCCCCGAAGCCGGCCAGCTCCGGCAGACGCTCCACGAACTCGTCCTCGACCAGCAGCAGTTCCGCACCCGAGTCGGCCAGCATGAACGCCAGACGATCCGCCGGATACTCCGGATCCAGCGGCACATAACCCGCACCCGCCTTCAACACCGCCAGCAGCACCACCGGCAACCGCTCCGAACGCCCCACACACACGCCCACCAACGAACCCGCACCCACACCACGCGACCGCAACACCCGCGCCAGCCGATTCGCCCACGCATCCAGCTCCCCATACGACAACACCCGGCCCTCGAAGGAGACAGCCGCCGCATCCGGAGCCAGCCGAGCCCGCTCCGCCACCAGCTCGTGAACCAGCCCCGGACGCACCTCCACAGCCGCGTCGTTCCACGAGGTGAGCAGTTGCAGACGGTCCTGGGGTGCGAGGACGGACAGCTCGTCCACCGGCATGCGCGACACATCGGCGGAGGCCAGTTCGGTGAGCAGGCGGAAGTAGGAGTTGAGGACGCGTTCGATCGCTGCGGCGTCGAACCTCCGCTCGTCGTAGAAGGCGTGGACCGTTATGCCGTCACCGGGGACGGCGACGACCGTCAGCGGGTAGTTGGTGTGCCCTCGGGACTCCACGACCTCGAAGGTCAGGGTTTGCCGTTGGACGGCGTCCGGCGCGGCGCTGAGCGGGAAGTTTTCGTAGACGAAGAGTGTCTCGAACAACGGGTCGCCGGCCGGGACGTCGCTCCACCGCTGCACGTCGGCCAGCGGGCTGTACTCGTACTGCCGCAGCTCCGCCTGCTCGGCCTGGAGGCGCTGCAACCAGTCTTCGACCGGCTCGCGGTCGTCCACCTGTACCCGCACGGGAAGCGTGTTGATGAACAGGCCCACCATGCTTTCGACGCCGTCGAGGCCCGCGGGACGGCCCGACACCGTCGTCCCGAACACCACGTCCCGGCGACCGCTGTAGCGCGACAGCAACAGACCCCACGCCCCCTGAGCCAGGGTGCTCAGCGTCAAGCGCTGCGAACGCGCCAGGCGGGCCAGCCCGTTCAACGTCTCGGCGGGGAGGCGGACTTCTCCCATACCCACGCGGCCCTTTCCGGGCCCGTCGTCGGGCCAGGGCGCGGTACCCGGGTCGAACGGGGTGACTTCCTCGAAGCCCGCGAGTCGCCGCCGCCAGAACTCCTCGGCCGCGTCCAGGTCCTGCTCGCCGAGCCAGCCGAGGTAGTCGCGGAACGGCCGCACATGCTCGTCGCCGCCGGCACTCGGCCGCTCGTACCAGGCGAACACGTCCCGCAGCACCGTACTGAGGCTCCAGCCGTCCAGCAGGATGTGATGGAAGCTCCACACCAGGTGATACGTCGACGCGTCGAGACGGACCAAACGGATCCGGAAGAGCGGACCGGTGTCGAAGGCGAAGCCGCGTAGCCGGTCGGCCGTCACGAGCTCGGCGATCCGGGAGTCGCGCTCGTCCTCGCCGAGACCGCTCCAGTCGATGAGGTCGAAGGGGACCTCGAAACGGCGGTGCACGAACTGCAGGGGTGCGCCGGTGTCGGTGCCGATCGTCGTCCGCAGCACCGGGTGCCGTTCCATCACGGCCTGCCAGGCGTGGCGGAGGCGGTCGCCATCGAGTTCGCCGTGGACGCGCCAGTGGATCTGCTCGACGTACAGGCCCGAGTCGGGTTCGGCCAGCGCGTGGAACAGCATGCCCTGCTGCAGCGGCGACAACGGGTACACGTCCTCGACCTGGCGGTCGGCGAGCACGTCCAGAGCGCCCTGGTCCAGGCCGGCCAGCGGCACATCCGACGGCGTCAGACCACCGGCGTTTCCGGCCAGGCAGTGCTCGATCAGCGCCCGAAGCCGGGTCATGAACTCCTCCGCCAGCCCGGCCACCGTCGCACGGTCATGCAGATTCGACGAATACGTCCAACCGACACTCAACCGCCCACCGGAGACCGCGCCGTTCACCTCGACCAGATGCGCACGCACACCCGACTCGGCCGTCATCGCACCGGCCGGTTCCGCCACCACACCCAGCGGACCATCCGAGGTCACCGCGTCGAACTGGCCCAGATAGTTGAACGACAACCCGGCCGGCAGCGCGGTCAAGTCGTGGGTCAGGCCGTAGCCGACACCACGACGCGGGACGGCGCGGAGCTGTTCCTTGACCGCCTTCAGCGACGCACCAGGACCATCGGCGCCCGGGGTGAGCGCGACCGGGAAGAGAGAAGTGAACCAGCCGACGGTGCGGGAGACGTCGACGTCGTCGAACAACTCCTCACGGCCGTGACCCTCCAGCGCGACGGTCACGGTCTCCTGGCCGGTCCAGCCGGCCAACGTCTGCGCGAGCGCGGTCAGCAGCACGTCGTTGATCTGCGTCCGGTACGCCGCCGGCACCTCCGTCAGCAACGCCTGCGTCTCCGCCTCGTCCAGCTCGACCGCCACCGACTCGGCGGAGGCGACCGTGTTTTCACCGCCCGGGTGATCAACGGGCAGGGGAGCGGCCGGGATTGTGTTCCAGTACGTGTCCTCGGCGGGGTCCCCGACGGTCTGCAGACGGGTGGCCCACTCCTTGAACGAGGTCGTCTTCGCCGGCAGCGGGGCACCTTCGCAAGCGGCGGCCAGGTCCTCCAGCAGGATCCGCCACGACACTCCGTCCACGGCCATGTGGTGGACCGCGATCAGCAGCCGGTCCCCGGACAGGAGCACGAACCGCGCCACCGGGCCGGTCACCAGATCCAGGCTCGCCTGGACATCGTCCGCGGTGCGGCCGTCCGCATCCTCCAGACCCTGGCCGTCAGGCTCGGCGAACCACTGACGGGTGCCGTCCGAGCGCAGACGCAGCGCATCGTGGTGGGTGAACAGGGTCCGGACGGCAGTGTCGAGCGCCTGCCGGTCCACGCCGGTCACATCGAGGAGGACCGACTGGTTGAAGTGGTTCCGCTCCGGCAGATCCAGACCGTAGAACCACGACTGGATCGGCGTAAGAGGCGCCTCACCGGTGACGACGCCCTGCTCCGCCTGGACAGCCTCCACCCCGGCGACCAGGGCAAGGTCCGCGACCGTGGGGTGGTCGAACACCAGCTTCGGAGTGATCCCCACACCCCTCGCGCGAGCACGCGCCACGACCTGGATGGACAGGATCGAATCCCCGCCCAACTCGAAGAAGTTGTCGTGGACACCGACCCGTTCGACACCCAGCACCTCGGCCCACACCTCGGCCAGCACCGCCTCGGTCTCGGTCCGCGCGGCCACGAAGCCGGTCTCCAGACCGAGCCGCCCGGTGTCCGGGTCGGGCAGGGCGCGGCGGTCCAGCTTCCCGCTCGGAGTCAGCGGCAGGGCTTCGAGCACGACGAACACCGCCGGAACCATGTACTCCGGCAGGCTCTGTCCGGCGTATTCGCGCAGCTCCGCCACGCCGGGAAGCGTGTCGCCCGCGGGCGTCAGGTAGGCCACCAGCTGCTGCCTGCGGACCACGACGACCGCGTCGCGGACCGCCGGGTGGGAGGCCAGGAACGCTTCGATCTCGCCGGGCTCCACCCGGAACCCGCGTACCTTGACCTGGTCGTCCAGCCGGCCCAGGAACTCGATCACTCCGTCCGGCCGGTACCGGGCCAGGTCACCGGTCCGGTAGAGCCGCGCTCCCGCAACGCCGCCGAACGGGTCGGCGACGAAACGCTCCGCGGTCAGGCCCGGGCGGCCCACATAGCCCCGCGCGATTCCCACTCCACCGATGAACAGCTCACCCGGTACGCCCGGCGGGACCGGCTCCATCGCGTCGTCGAGAATGTAGATGTCGGTGTTGGCGATCGGCCGCCCGATGGGCACCAGCACCCCCGGTGTGCCCGGTTCGCAGGCCGAGAAGATCATCGCGATCGTCGCCTCGGTCGGACCGTAGCCGTCGTGGAGTTCCGCGCCGGACACCGCGCCGAACCGGTCCACGAGCCGGGTGGTCAGTGCCTCGCCCATGCAGAACACCAGCCGCAGCCGCGTCGGCGGGGTGAAGCCGTAGTCCAGCAGTGCCTCCAGCATCGAGGGCACGAAGTGAAGCACCGTGATCCGCTCGTCGGCGACCGCCTGCGCGAGGTATCCGGCGTCGGCGTGGCCGCCCGGGCGCGCCATCACCACGACGGAGCCCGCCGCCAGGGGCCAGAACAGATCCAGTACCGAGACGTCGAACGTCAGCGGCGTCTTCTGCATGACCCGGTCCTCGTCCGACAGCGGGTACCGGTCCTGCAGGGACAGCACACGCCGCACCAGGCCCCCGTGTTCGACGGCCACGCCCTTGGGCCTGCCCGTCGAGCCCGAGGTGTAGATCACGTACGCCACGTCGTCGGGGGCCACCGTCACATCCGGGGCGGAGGCCGGTCCGTCGATCTCCTCCACCGGGAGGACGACGCCGTCGAACGCGGGCATGCGGTCCACCAGCGAGCACGCGGTCACCAACACGTCCACGCCTGCGTCGGTCACGATGAACTCGAGGCGATCGGCCGGGTAATCCGGGTCGAGGGGAACGTAGCCGGCGCCGGCCTTCCATACGCCCAGCAGGACCGACACCACGTCGAGCCCGCGTTCCAGGCAGACGCCCACCAGCGACCCGGCACCCACACCGGCGTCGACGAGTGCGTGTGCCACCGAGTTGGCCCGTGCGTCCAGCTCCGCGTACGACATCCGGGCACCCGCGAACTCCACTGCGGTCGCGTCCGCCGCGAGCCGGGCCCGTTCCGCGATCACCTCGTGCAGCAGGAGATCGCCCGGGTAGTCGACGGCCGTGTCGTTCCACTCCCACAGCACCCGTCGGCGCTCGTCCTCGCCGAGCAGCGACAGTCCGGCGATCGGTGCCTCGAGCGACGCGGCGGCGATCTGCTCCAGCAGTTCGACGTAGGCGGCGCCCAGACGGTCGATGTCGTCGCCGTGGAATCGGTCCTGGTCGTAGAACATCTGGACCGACAGGGCGTCGCCGGGCATGACGATGGCCGTCAACGGATAGTTGGTCTGCTCCGTCATGGGCAGCGGGGTGATGTCGAGGCCGTTGTCCGCCGGGTCGCCTTCGACGCTGCCGAGCGGGTAGTTCTCGAAGACGAACAGCGACTCGAACAGCGGCTCACCGGCCGGGATCTCGCTCCATCGCTGTACGTCGGCCAGCGGACTGTATTCGTACTGGCGCAGTTCGAGCTGCTCGCGCTGGAGGTGTTCCAGCCATTCGCCCACGGAGGTTCCGCTGTCGACACGGACCCGCACGGGAAGCGTGTTGATGAACAGGCCCACCATGCTCTCCACACCGGCGAGCGCGGGCGGTCGGCCGGAGACCGTGGCACCGAAGACCACGTCCTGACTGCGGCTGTACCTGGACAGCAGCAGGGCCCACACGCCCTGGGTGAGGGTGTTGAGGGTCAGGCCGCGGGCCCGTGCGAGGTCGGCCAGGGCCGCGGTGGTACGCGTCGGCAGGGTCGTCCCGAAGATGCCGGGGCCGGTGTGCCCGCCTTCGGATGCGGCGGATCGCTCGATGCCCAGCTGGGTCACCGAGGAGAATCCGGCGAACTTCTCCCGCCAGTACGTCTCCGCGGCATGCAGGTCCTGATCCTGCAGCCAGGCGATGTAGTCACGGTACGGCCGCACCGCAGCGTCGCCGACGCTGCCGGAGCCGTACCGGGTGAACACCTCGCCGAGGACGGAGGACAGGCTCCAGCCGTCGAGCAGGATGTGATGGAACGTGCAGAGGACATGGTGACCCGAGTCCTCCGTGCGCATCACGCGGACGCGCACGAGCGGAGCGGTCGCCAGCTCGAACCCGCGGCGGCGGTCGGCCTCGTTCAGGCGGTCGACCTCGGCCTCGGGGTTCTCGGCCCCTCGCAGGTCGAGCATTTCGAACGGTATGCGTACGTCGGCCCGGACCACCTGCAGCGGCCGCTCGGCCTGCTCCCATGCGAACGAGCTGCGCAGAATGGGGTGGGCGTCCACGGTGGCCTGCCAGGCGTGGCGGAGGCGGTCGGCGTCGAGTTCGCCGTGGACGCGCCAGTGGATCTGCTCGACGTACAGGCCGGAGTCGGGTTCGGCCAGGGCGTGGAACAGCATGCCCTGCTGCAGCGGCGACAACGGGTACACGTCCTCGACCTGGCGGTCGGCGAGCACGTCCAGAGCGCCCTGGTCCAGGCCGGCCAGCGGCACATCCGACGGCGTCAGACCACCGGCGTTTCCGGCCAGGCAGTGCTCGATCAGCGCGCGAAGCCGGGTCATGAACTCCTCGGCCAGCCCGGCGACCGTCGCACGGTCATGCAGGTTCGACGAATACGTCCAACCGACACTCAACCGCCCACCGGAGACCGCGCCGTTCACCTCGACCAGGTGCGCACGGACACCCGACTCGGCCGTCATCGCACCGGCCGGTTCCGCCACCACACCCAGCGGACCGTCCGAGGTCACCGCGTCGAACTGGCCCAGATAGTTGAACGACAACCCGCCCGGCAGCGCGGTCAGATCGTGGGTCAGGCCGTAGCCGACACCACGCCGCGGGACGGCACGGAGCTGTTCCTTGACCGCCTTCAGCGCCGCACCCGGACCGTCCGCTGCGGGGGTGAGCGGGACCGGGAACAGGGAGGTGAACCAGCCGACCGTGCGGGAGACGTCGACGTCGTCGAACAACTCCTCACGGCCGTGACCCTCCAGCGCGACGGTCACGGTCTCCTGGCCGGTCCAGCCGGCCAACGTCTGCGCGAGCGCGGTCAGCAGCACGTCGTTGATCTGCGTCCGGTACGCCGCCGGCACCTCCGTCAGCAACGCCTGCGTCTCCGCCTCGTCCAGCTCGACCGCCACCGACTCGGCGGAGGCGACCGTGTTTTCACCGCCCGGGTGATCAACGGGCAGGGGAGCGGCCGGGATTGTGTTCCAGTACGTGTCCTCGGCGGGGTCCCCGACGGTCTGCAGACGGGTGGCCCACTCCTTGAACGAGGTCGTCTTCGCCGGCAGCGGGGCACCTTCGCAAGCGGCGGCCAGGTCCTCCAGCAGGATCCGCCACGACACTCCGTCCACGGCCATGTGGTGGACCGCGATCAGCAGCCGGTCCCCGGACAGGAGCACGAACCGCGCCACCGGGCCGGTCACCAGATCCAGGCTCGCCTGGACATCGTCCGCGGTGCGGCCGTCCGCATCCTCCAGACCCTGGCCGTCAGGCTCGGCGAACCACTGACGGGTGCCGTCCGAGCGCAGACGCAATGCATCGTGGTGCGCGAGCAAGGTCTGAACGGCAGTGTCGAGCGCCTGCCGGTCCACGCCGGTCACATCGAGCAGGACCGACTGGTTGAAGTGGTTCCGCTCCGGCAGATCCAGACCGTAGAACCACGACTGGATCGGCGTAAGAGGCGCCTCACCGGTGACGACGCCCTGCTCCGCCTGGACAGCCTCCACCCCGGCGACCAGGGCCAGGTCGGCGACGTTCGGGTGGTCGAACACCAGCTTGGGGGTGATGCCGACACCCCTCGCGCGGGCACGCGCCACGACCTGGATGGACAGGATGGAGTCGCCGCCCAGCTCGAAGAAGTTGTCGTGGACACCGACCCGGTCGACACCCAGCACCTCGGCCCACACCTCGGCCAGGACCGCCTCGGTCTCGGTCCGGGCCGCAACGTACGTCGCGTGGGGGGCGGCAGGTGCGGGGAGTGCGCGGCGGTCGAGTTTCCCACCCGGGGTCCGGGGGAACGCCTCGAGCCTCATATAGATCGCCGGGACCATGTGCTCGGGCAGCGTCCGCTGCAACCCCGCACGCAACTCCTCGTCCGCCACCCCAGCCGACTCGATCAGATAGGCCACGAGCCGGCCGTCGCGGACGGTGACGGCGGCGTCCCGGATACCGGGGTGGCGGGTGAGGGCGGCCTCGATCTCGCCCAACTCGACCCGGAAGCCCCGCAGTTTCACCTGGTCGTCCGCGCGGTCGATGTACTCCAACGTGCCATCCGCCAGCCGGCGCACCAGGTCACCGGTCCGATACAACCGGCCCCCCGGCACCCCGCCGAACGGATCCGCCACGAACCGTTGCGCGGTCAGACCCGGCCGGCCCAGATAGCCACGCGTCACACCATGACCACCCACGAACAGCTCACCGGCGACACCGACCGGAACCGGTTCCATCCGCCCGTCCAGCACATACAGCCGGGTATTGGGCAACGGACGACCGATCGGCACACTCACCGCCGTCACCGGCCCGTCCACCGGCATCACCGACACACACACCGTGCCCTCAGTCGGCCCGTACGCATTGACGAACCGAGCCTGCGGGAACTTTGCGGCCAGCTGCGGCGAGCACTTCTCACCCCCCGCGATCACCACCCGCACACCCGGCAGCTCATCGACCACCGACAGCACCGACGGCGGCAGCATCACATGCGAGATCCCCTCCGCCACGACCTGACCCACCAGCTCATCGGCGGCAAACCCATGCCCGCGCCGGCTCAGACACAGTGCACCACCCCAGGCCAGCGCCATGAACGTCTCCCACACCGCACCGTCGAAACTCGGCGAGGAGAACTGCAACACCCGCGCATCCGGGCCCAGATTGAAGTCGGCACCCGCCGCACCGATCAGGTTCGCCAGACCCCCGTGCTCGACCAGCACACCCTTCGGCCGCCCCGTCGAACCCGACGTATAAATCACATACGCCACATCCGACGACCCCACCTCCACCGCGGCAACCGGCCCGGCAGGAGCGGACAGGTCCAGGTCCGCTCCGTCGACCAGCAGGACATCCGCGTCATGCTCCGGAAGCCGCTCCACCAACTCGCCGTGGGTGACCAGCAGCTGCGCGCCGCTGTCCGTCAGCATGAAGCGCAGCCGGCCGGCCGGATACTCCGGATCCAGCGGCACGAAAGCCGCACCCGCCTTCAGCACCGCCAGCCACACCACCGGCACATCCACCGACCGCCGCAAACACACACCGACCAGCGAACCCGCACCCACACCACGCGACCGCAACACCCACGCCAACCGGTCCGCCCGCGCCACCAACTCCCCATACGACAACGTGACATCGCCGAAACGGACCGCCACCCCGTCCCCGGGCTGAGCGGACACCCACTCATGCACCAGACCCGGCCGAACCTCCACAGCCGTGTCGTTCCACCCCACCACCAGACGAGCACGCTCATCGTCAGAAAGCACCGACAGCTCATCGACCGGAACATCCGGCGCGGCCACCAACTGCTCCAGCAGCCGCTCATACGCACCCGCCAGCCACTCGACCGCCCCGGCATCGAACCGACGCGGATCGAACAACAGCTGCAACGCCATCCGTTCACCCGGCATGACCACCGCGGTCAGCGGATAGTTCGTGTGCTCCCGCACCCCCGCCGGAACAACCCGCACCCCATCCGACGAACCCGTACCGCTCTGGCCCAGCGGATAGTTCTCGAACACGAACAACGACTCGAACAACGGCTCACCGGCCGCCACATCACTCCACCGCTGCACATCCGCCAACGGCGCATAGTCGAACCGCCGCAACTCCGCCTGATCCCGGTGCACCCGCTCCACCAGATCCAGCACCGAACCGTCACCCGTCTGAACGCGCACCGGGAGCGTGTTGATGAACAGACCCACCATGCCCTCGACACCCGCAAGATCAGCCGGCCGACCGGACACCGTCGTCCCGAACACCACATCCCGCTCACCACTGACCCGCGCCAGCAACAACGCCCACGCCGCCTGCACCACCGCATTCACCGTCACCCGACGCGAACGCGCCAACACCGACAACGCCGATGAGGTGTCCGCGCTCAAGACGACACCGTGGGTGCGGGGCTCGACTTCCGGTCCGGCGGCCGGGCGGTCGATGCCCAGGGGGGTCGACTCGGTGAAGCCGGCCAGGGCCCCACGCCAGTACGTCTCCGCGGCATCAGCGTCCTGCTCGTCCAGCCATCCGATGAACTCCCGATACGGACGCCGTACGACGGACTCGACGCTGCCGGCGAAGACATCGGCGAGGACCGTGCTGGTGCTCCACCCGTCGAGCAGGATGTGGTGGAACGACCACACCAACACGTGGGCCTCGGAGGACTCCCGTACGAGGTGGACCCGCATCAGCGGCGGCGCACTCAAGTCGAAGCCACGGACACGGTCCGCGTCGAGCAGGCCCTGCAACCAGGCCTCTTGCTCGGCCTCCGGCAGTCCTGAGACGTCATGGAACTCGAACGGAACGTCCTGCCCGCGACGCACCACCTGAAGGGGCCGCGGTACTCCTTCCCACACGAATCCCGTGCGCAGGATGGCGTGTTGGTCCATCGCCTTCTGCCAGGCGGCGCGCATCCGGTCGATGTCCAGGTCGCCTTCGAGCCGCCAGTGGATCTGCTCGACATACAGGCCGGAGTCGGGCTCGGCCAGCGCGTGGAACAACATGCCGTGCTGCAGCGGCGACAGCGGATACACGTCCTCGACCTGGCGATCGCCGCCCACCAGCCGGTCCAGCGACGCCTGGTCCAAGCGTGCCAGCGGCACGTCCGACGGAGTCAGGCCACCGGCCTCCTCGGTCAGGCAATGCTCGATCAACTCCCGCAACCGGATCAGGAACTCGTCCGCCAGCCCCTCGACCGTCGGGCGGTCATGGAGGTGGGCCGAATAGGTCCACGTGACGCTCAGACGGCCACCGGAGACCGCGGCGTTGACCTCGACCAGGTGCGCTCGGCGACCCGTTGCGGCTTCCGCCGCACCTGAGGGTTCGTTGACCGTGTCGAAGCCCTCGGTGTCGAACTGCCCGAGGTAGTTGAAGGACAGCCCGGTGGGCAGGGCGGTCAGGTCGTGGGTCAGGCCGTAGCCGACACCGCGCCGTGGGACGGCCCGCAGTTGCTCCTTGACCGCCTTCAGCGCGGTGGCCGGGCGATCAGCGCCCGGGGTGAGCGCGACCGGGAACAGGGAGGTGAACCAGCCGACCGTGCGGGAGACGTCGACGTCGTCGAACAGTTCCTCGCGGCCGTGCCCCTCCAGCGCGACCGAAACGGACTCCTGCCGCGTCCATGTCGCCAGGGTCTGGGCCAGCGCGGTCAGCAGGACGTCGTTGATCTGCGTCCGGTAGACCGCGGGCACCTGTGTCAGCAGCGCCCGTGTCGTCTCCTCGTCCAGCTCGACCGCAACCGACTCGGCGGAGGCGACGGTGTTGTCGCCGGCGGGGCGGTCGACGGGCAGTTCGGTGACCGGGACGCTGTCCCAGTACTCGTCTTCCGAGGGGTCACTGGCCTGCCGGAGGCGCTTCGCCCACTCCTTGAACGAGGTGGTCTTGGGGGCCAGCGACGCGCCGCTCCTGGCGGCGGCGAGGTCTTCGAGCAGGATCCGCCAGGAGACCCCGTCCACGGCCATGTGGTGAATGGCGATCAGCAGCCGGTCCCCAGGCAGGAGCACGAACCGCGCGACCGGGCCGTTCACCAGGTCCAGGCTCGCCTGAACATCGTCCGCGGTGCGGCCGTCCGCGTCCTCCAGGCCCTGACCGTCGGGCTCGGCAAACCACAGCCGCGAGCCGTCCGACCGCAGACGCAGCGCATCGTGATGGGTGATCAGGGTCCGAACGGCCGCATCGAGGGCAGCACGGTCGGCACCGGTCACGTCGAGCAGTACGGATTGGTTGAAGTGGTTCCGCTCCGGCAGGTCCAGGCCGTAGAACCACGACTGGATGGGCGTCAGCGGTGCCTCGCCGGTGACGAGGCCCTGCTCCGCCTGGACGGACTCCACCCCGGCAACCGACGCCAGGGCACCGACCGTGGGGTGGTCGAACACCAGCTTCGGAGTGATTCCGACCCCCCTCGCACGAGCACGCGCCACGACCTGGATCGACAGGATCGAATCCCCGCCCAGCTCGAAGAAGTTGTCGTGCACGCCGACCCGGTCGACACCCAGCACCTCGGCCCACACCTCGGCCAGGACCGCCTCGGTCTCGGTCCGCGCGGCAACGAACTCGGCGTGCACGGCCTCAGGGGCAGGAAGCGCCCGACGGTCCAGCTTTCCGCTCGGAGTCAGCGGCAGTTTCTCCAGCACCATGACGACGGCCGGGACCATGTACTCCGGCAGGGAGCGGGCCACGAACTCCCGCAACTCCTCCTGCTCGACCAGACCCTCGCCGGCCGGGGTGACGTAGGCGATGAGTCGCTGGTCGTGGACCATCACCACCGCGTCACGAACCGCGGGGTGTCCGGCCACAGCCGCCTCGACCTCGCCCGGCTCGATCCGGAAACCACGCAACTTCACCTGATCGTCGACACGGCCGACGAACTCCAGCACACCCTGAGCCGTCCACCGCACCACATCACCGGTCCGGTACAACCTGCCGCCACCGAACGGACTGGTCAAAAACCGCTCAGCGGTCAGCTCCGGACGGTTCAGATAACCCCGCGCCACACCCGGGCCACCGATGAACAACTCCCCCGCCACACCGACCGGAACCGGCTCCATCCGGCCGTCCAACACGAACACCGAGGTGTTACCGATCGGCCGGCCGATCGGCACCGACACCGTCCCCTCCGCCAGCGGAGGAACCACATACGTGCAAGCGAAGGTGGTCGTCTCGGTCGGGCCGTAGCCGTTGACCACCTGCAGGGCGGGTACCGCCTGCTGTGCCGCCCGCACATGGCGGACGGACAGGGCCTCACCACCGACCAGAATCCGATCGAGGCCGGTCAGCACCGAGGGATCCTCGTCCACCACGGCGTTGAACAGAGAGGCAGTCAGCCACAGATTCCGCACCCCGTGACCGGAGATCAGCCCCGCGAGCTCCGACACGCCCACCACACCGGGCGGGGCGACCACGAGCCGGCCACCGTGGATCAGCGCACCCCACAGCTCGAACGTCGAGGCGTCGAACGCCAAGGGCGCCAACAGCATTTGCGTACTGTCCGGACCGAACCCGCCGTAGGTCTGACCCCACACCAGCCGCACCACCGACCGGTGCTCGACCACCACACCCTTCGGCCTGCCCGTCGAACCCGACGTGAACATCACATACGCGACGTCGTCCGGAGCCACCGCCACACCCGGATCGGCAGTGGAGCCGGAGATGTCGTCCAGCAGCACCACCTCTGCGAACCGGTCCGCGAAGGACTGCTCGGTTATCACCAGCCGCACATCGGCGTCGGCCAGCATGAACTCGACACGGTCCGCCGGATAGCCCGGATCCAGCGGCACATAACCGGCCCCGGCCTTCCACACGCCGAGCAGGACCGCGGGAACTTCGGCACTGCGGTCCAGGCAGACCCCGACCAGCGAACCCGGCTCCACACCCGCCGCGATCAGCGCATGCGCCACCTGATTCGCACGGGCATCCAACTCGGCATAGGAGACGGACTCCTTACCGAACTCCACTGCCACGGCGTCCGGACGCAACCGCGTCTGCTCCGCCACCAGCTCATGCACCGGCAGACCCGGCAACTCCACAGCCGTCGCATTCCACTCCGACAGCAGCCGCTCCCGCTCACCCTCGGCCAGCACCGACAGACTCTCCACCAACGCGTCCGACCGAGCACACGCAATCTGCTCCAGCAGGCCGACGTACGCGTCGATCAGGCGCCGAACCGGAGCCTCCGCGAAGCGGGAGCAGTCGTAAAAGGCTTCGATCTCCAGGCTCGCGCCCGGGACCGCGACGACCGTGAGGGGGTAGTTCGTGTTCTCGTGCCATTCGCCGGAGGTGATCCGGAACGGGCCGCCCTGCATGGACTCAGCGGTCGAGCCGAGCGGGAAGTTCTCGAAGACGAACAGGGAGTCGAACAACGACCCGCCCGCCGGGATCTCGCTCCACCGCTGCACATCGGCCAGCGGACTGAACTCGAACTCGCGCGACGCCACCTGATCGTCCTGAACCCGCTGCAGCAGATCCACGACCGTCGCCCGCTCATCCACCCGCACCCGCACCGGCAGGGTGTTGATGAACAGACCCACCATCTCCTCGACACCGTCGAGGCCCGCCGGACGACCCGACACCGTCGTGCCGAACACCACATCCGCACCACCGCCGAACCGCGACAGCACCAGACCCCAAGCAGCCTGCGCCACCGAGTTCACCGTCACCCGCGCCGCCCGCGCCACCGAACCCAGACCGGCCGCGGCCTCGGCCGACAGCTCCGCGCCCACCCGGCCCGGCTCGGCGCCCTCCGCAGAGGTGCCGGACCCGTCGCCCGGAAGTGCCGTCGGTGTCTCGAAGCCAGCCAGGACCTCCCGCCAGTACGCCTGCGCGGCACCCAGGTCCTGTTCACCGAGCCAGCCGATGAACTCGCGGTAGGAGCGACCGTCGGCGGCGAGGCCGGTTCCGCTGTAGGAGGCGAAGACCTCTCCCAGGACGGCGGTGACACTCCACCCGTCCAGCAGGACGTGATGGAAGCTCCACACCAGGTGGTACTGCGAGTCGTCCGTGCGCAGCACACGCACCTTCATCAACGGCGCGGCCCCGAAGTCGAACCCCTCGACGCGGTCCTGCTCGAGCAGCCGGGCGATGTGCGGCTCCCGGCCGTCCACGGCCATGGGAGACAGGTCGTGATACTCGCACGGGACGGAGACATCGGCGCGGACGACCTGCAGCGGCCGCGGCACGCCCTCCCACACGAATCCGGTGCGCAGAATGGGGTGCCGGTCCAGGACGTTCTGCCAGGCGGCGCGCATCCGGTCGACGTCGAGGTCGCCTTCGAGCCGCCAGTGGATCTGCTCGACGTAGAGGCCGGAGTCGGGTTCGGCCAGCGCGTGGAACAGCATGCCGTGCTGCAGCGGCGACAGCGGATAGACGTCCTCGACCTGGCGGTCGCCGGCCACCAGCCGGTCCAGGGTCACCTGGTTCAACCTGGCCAGCGGCACGTCCGACGGGGTCAGGCCACCAGCCTCCTCGGTCAGGCAGTGCTCGATCAGCGCGCGCAGCCGGACGACGAACTCCCTGGCCAGGCCCTCGACCGTCACGCGGTCGTGCAGGTTCGACGAGTACGTCCATGCCAGGCTCAGCCGTCCGCCGGACACCGCCCCGTTGACGTCGATGATGTGCGCGCGGTCGCCTGTGGACGCTTCCGTGTCGCCCGCGGGCTCGTCGGTGATCGCGAACAGACCCGCGGAGGTCAGCGCGTCGAAGCGCCCGAGGTAGTTGAACACCAGCCCGGTGGGCAGGGCGGTCAGGTCGTGGGTCAGGCCGTAGCCGACACCGCGACGGGGGACGGCGCGGAGCTGTTCCTTGACCGCCTTCAGCGCCGAGCCCGGGCCGTGGTCGCCGGGAGTGAGCGCCACCGGGAACAGGGAGGTGAACCAGCCCACGGTGCGGGAGACGTCGACGTCGTCGAACAGGTCCTCGCGGCCGTGGCCCTCCAGTGCGACCGAGACGGTCTCCTGGCCCGTCCACGCCGCCAGGGTCTGCGCGAGTGCGGTCAGCAGCACGTCGTTGATCTGCGTCCGGTACACCGCAGGCACCTGCGTCAGCAGCGCCCGGGTCTCGTCCTCGTCGAGCGCGACGGCGACCGTCTCGGCCGACTCGACCGTGTTTCGCTCGCCCGGGTGTTCCAGGGGCAGCTCGGTGACGGGGATCGAGTCCCAGTACTTGTTCTCGTCCGGGTCGGTTGCCTGGTCCAGGCGGTGTGCCCATTCCTTGAACGAGGTCGTCTTCGCGCCGGGCGTGATCTTCTGCCCCGACTGTGCCTGCTGGTAGGCGGTGGCGAGGTCCTCGACGAGGATGCGCCAGGACACGCCGTCGACGGCCATGTGGTGCACGGCGATCAGCAGCCGGTCCTCGGACAGCCGCACGAACCGGGCGACCGGGCCGTTCACCAGGTCGAGGCTCGCCTGGACGTCGTCCTCCGTGCGGCCGTTCGCTTCCTCCAGGCCCTGATCGTCGGGCTCGGTGAACCACATGCGTGAGCCGTCCGAGCGCAGGCGCAGCGCGTCGTGGTGGGCCAGCAGCGACCGGACGGCCAGGTCCAGCGCGGCGTGGTCGGCACCGGTCACGTCGAGCAGGACCGACTGGTTGAAGTGGTTCCGCTCCGGCAGGCTCAGTCCGTAGAACCACTGCTGGATCGGGGTCAGCGGCGCCTCACCGGTGACCACGCCCTGTTCGGCGCGGATGTCCGCAACTCCCGCGACGGCCGCCAGTGCCGCGACCGTCTGGTGATCGAACACCAGCTTGGGTGACAGACCCACGCCGCGGGCCCTGGCCCGGGAGACGAGCTGAACGGACATGATCGAGTCGCCGCCCAGCTCGAAGAAGTTGTCGTGGACGCCGACCCGGTCCACGTCGAGCACCTCGGACCACACCTCGGCGATCACACGTTCGGTCGGGGTGCGCGGTGCGACGTAGCCGGTGTCCAGGGCCAGCCGACCGGAGTCGGGCGCGGGCAGGGCCTTGCGGTCCAGTTTTCCGCTGGGCGTCAGCGGCATGGCCTCCAGGACGACGAACACCGCCGGGACCATGTATTCGGGCAGGCTTCGCCCCGCGAACGCGCGGAGTTCGGGGATCCCGGGCAGAGGGCTGCCGCCGGTCGCGGTGAGGTAGGCGACCAGGCGGCCGCCGTCGGCCACGACGACTGCCTCGCGGACGGCCGGGTGCCCGGCCAGAACCTCCTCGATCTCGCCCGGCTCCACCCGGAAGCCGCGCACCTTCACCTGCTGGTCGGCGCGGCCCAGGAACTCGATCACGCCGTCGGCGCGGTACCGGGCCAGGTCGCCGGTGCGGTAGAGGCGCGCCCCGGGGCGCCGGCTGAACGGGTCGGCGACGAAACGTTCGGCGGTCAGTCCGCCGCGCCGGAGGTAGCCGCGGGCGATGCCGATGCCGCCGATGCACAGCTCGCCCGGCACACCGACCGGGACGGGCTCGAGGGTGTCGTCGACGATGTAGATCTCGGTGTTGGCGATCGGCCGCCCGATGGGGACGAACGCGCCGTCGGCGCCCGCCTCGGGGGCCGAGAAGATCATCGCGATGGTGGCCTCGGTCGGGCCGTAGCCGTCGTGCAGTTCGGCGTCGCTGACCGCGGCGAAGCGGTCCACCAGGCGGGTTGTCAGTGCCTCGCCCATGCAGAAGACCAGCCGCAGATCGCGTGGCGGGGTGAAGCCGTAGTCCAGGAGCGCCTCGAGCATCGACGGCACGAAGTGCAGCACCGTGATCCGCTCCTCGGTCACGACCTGCGTCATGTAACCCGCGTCGGTGTGGCCTCCCGGTCGTGCCATCACCACGACGGAGCCCGCCGCCAGGGGCCAGAACAGGTCCAGGACCGAGACGTCGAAGGTGAACGGCGTCTTCTGGAGCACTCGGTCGGAGTCCGACAGCGGGTACCGGTCCTGCAGCGACAGCACGCGCTGCACCAGCCCGCCGTGCTCGATCGCGACGCCCTTGGGGCGGCCGGTCGAGCCCGATGTGTAGATGACGTAGGCGAGGTCGTCCGGGGACACCGTGACCGCAGGCGGCTCCGCCGCCGTTCCTGCCAGGTCCTCGGCATGCAGCAGGAGGCCGTCGAAGTCCGGCAGCCGTCCGGTGAGGGACCGCTCGGTGATCACCGTGCCGGCGCCGGCGTCGTCGATCATGAACGCGAGGCGGTCCGCCGGGTAGCCGGGGTCGAGCGGCAGGTAGCCCGCGCCCGCCTTCCAGATGCCGAGCAGCACGGCGGCGAGGTCGAGGCCGCGGTCCATGCACACGCCCACCGGGACGCCGGGCTCGACACCGGCCGCGGTCAGCGCGTGGGCCACGGCGTTCGCCCGGGCGTCCAGCTCCCCGTAGGTGAGGACGGCGTCCTCGGCCTGCACGGCCACCGCGCCGGGGGCCAGCCGGGCCCGCTCGGCGATCACTTCGTGCAGGGGTGTTCCGTCCGGGAACGGGGCGGCCGTGTCGTTCCAGTCCTCGACGACGCGGCGTCGTTCGCCGGCGCTCATCACGGACAGGCTGGAGACGGGCCGGTTCGCGGTTTCGGCGAGCTGCGCGAGCAGATGCGTGTAGCCGTCGGCGATGCGGCGGACGGTGCTCTCGTCGAAGAGGGCGGTGCTGTACTCGATGACCGCGTCCAGCCGCTCGCCGGTGTCGACGACGTGCAGGCCGAGGTCGAAGTTGGTGGTGCTGACCGGCAGTTCCACCGGTTCGAGTGCGAGGCCGGGCAGTACGGGGTCGCCGCCGGGGACGTTCTGCTGGGAGAACATGACCTGGAACAGCGGGCTGTGGCTCAGGCTCCGGTCCGGAGCCAGCTCGTCCACCAACCGCTCGAACGGCAGGTCCTGGTGGGCGTACGCCTCCAGCGCCACCTCACGCACCCGCTCGAGCAGTTCCCCGAACTCCGGGTCCCCGGTCACATCGCACCGCAGCACGAGCGTGTTGACGAAGAAGCCGACCAGGCCCTCGAGTTCGGCCGCGTCCCGGCCGGCCACCGGGGTTCCCACCACCACGTCGGACTGACCGCTGAACCGCGACAGCAGCACCGCGAACGCACTCAGCAACGTCATGAACAGGGTGGCGTCGTGCTCGCGTCCGATTCCGCGGACGGCGTCGGTCACGTGGTCCGGGACGGTGAAGGTGAAGGCGGCGCCGTCGAGGCTCTGCACGGCGGGGCGGGGCCGGTCGACCGGCAGCTCCAGCACCTCGGGAATGCCCGCCAGACGCTCACGCCACACCGCCAGCTGACCGTCCAGCACCTCACCCGACAGCCAGTCCCGCTGCCACACCGCGAAGTCGGCATACTGCACCGGCAGCTCCGGCAACGACACCGGCTCCCCCGACACACCGGCCGAGTAGAGAGCCGACAGCTCATCACTCAGCACACCCAGCGACCAGCCGTCGGACACCGCATGGTGCATGCTCAGCACCAGCACGTGATCATCAACCCCGACCCGCACCACCAGCGCACGGAACAACGGCCCCGCGGCCAGATCGAACGGACGGGCGGCCTCCTCGGCCACCACCTCGCGCCAGTCGGCGCCGGCGTCGCGCTGGGTGAGCAGTCCGGGCAGGCCGGGAGCGATCGACAGCGTGGGGACGCCGTCGACGGCCGGGAACGAGGAGCGCAGCACCTCGTGGCGTTCCGCGAGCGTCTCCAGTGCCGTGCGGAGGGCGGGGACGTCGAGCGGCCCCCGCAGGCGCATCGCCGAGACGCTGTTGTAGGCGGAGTTGCCCGGCTCCAGCTGGTCGATGAACCACAGCCGCTGCTGCCCGAAGGACAGCACACCGGTGCCGTCCGGCCGCCTGGTCAGGGCGGGCCGCGCGCCGCTCGTGCCGCCGCCGCTCAGCCGCTCAGCCAGGTCGGCGAGGTCACGGGCGTCGAAGACGTCGCGGAGCGCGAGATCGACGCCGAGTGCGGTGCGGAGGCGGGTGACGACCTGGATGGACAGGATCGAGTCGCCGCCCAGTTCGAGGAAGTTGTCGTGTGCTCCCACGTCGTTGATGCCGAGGACCTCGCCCCAGACGGCCGCGACGGCCCGCTCGGCGGGAGTCCTCGGTGCCACGTAGGCCACGCCGAGGGTGGGACGGGCTCCGTCGGGCATGGGCAGCGCCCTGCGGTCGATCTTTCCGCTGCGGGTGAGCGGAAGCTCGACGACCGGGACGAAGTGGGAGGGCACCATGTACGGCGGCATGGCGGCGGCGGCATGGGCCCGCAGCGCCGAGGCGTCGAGTCCTTCGTGGCCGGCCGCGGGGACAATCCAGGCGGTCAGACGCCGCTCGTGGGTGCCGACGAACACCTCCCGGACGGTGGGGTGCGCGCCGAGGCAGGCCTCGACCTCACCGGGCTCGACCCGGAAGCCGCGTACCTTGACCTGCTGGTCGACGCGGCCGAGGAACTCCAGGGAGCCGTCCGCGCGCCACCGGCCCTGGTCTCCGGTCCGGTACATCCGGGCGCCGGCATCGGGGGTGAACGGGTCGGCGACGAACCGCTCCGCGGTGAGGCCCGGCCGGCTCAGATAGCCGCGGGCGACACCGACACCGCCGATGCAGATCTCCCCCGCGGCGCCGAACGGGACGGGTTCGAGTCTGCTGTCCAGCAGGTAGATGGCGGTTCCCGCGATGGGACGGCCGACGGGCGGCGTCCCGGAATCGGCCGGATCGCACCGGTGCACGGTGCTGTCGGCGGTCGCCTCGGTCGATCCGTAGACGTTGAGCACCCGGCGGCCCTCGTTCGCCCAGGCGGCCACGAGATCGGCCGGCACCCGGTCCGACCCGGTGAGGGCGACCTTGAGGTCGGGCACGTCCTCCGGGTCCAGGCCGGACCAGGCCTGCGGGGGCATCTGCAGAACCGTCACCCGCTGCTCACGCAGCAGCCCGGCCAGCCCCTGGTCGGGCAGCAGCCGCTCGGACGGGGCGAGCACCAGCCGGCCGCCCGCGCACAGCGTCATCAGCGCTTCCTGGACGGACAGGTCGAAGCTGAGCGGCGCGAAGCCGAGCACCACGCTGCCGGAGCCGATGCCGAACTCGTCGATGTCGGCGGCGATGAGGTTGGTCAGACCGCCGTGCTGGACCAGCACGCCCTTGGGCAGGCCGGTCGAGCCGGAGGTGTACACGATGTAGGCGAGCCGCCCGGCCGGTACGTCGGGCAGGGGTCCACCGGGCAGATCGTCCGCGCCGTCGCGCAGGTCGTCCACGGTGACGAGGGAGGCGCCGTGGCCCACCGGCAGGTCCGCGCCGTCCTCGGTGATCACGAGCGGCGCCCGGGTGTCACTCAGGATCAGCTCGAGGCGCTGCGTCGGGTAGGCGGGATCCAGCGGGACGTACGCGGCACCGGCCCGGAACACGCCGAGCAGCGCAGCGACCCAGGCGGGCGAGCGTTCCATGCACACCGCGACCGGCGTCTCCTCGTGCACCTGCCCCGTGCCGAGAAGACGGCGCGCGACGCGGTCGGCCCATCCGTCGAGCTCCCGGTAGGTCAGTTCCTCGCCTTCGTAGCTGATCGCGACGGCGTCGGGACGCAGCTCCGCCTGCTCGGCGAACCACTCGTGGACGGGGTACGCCGGAGGCCGCGCCCCCGTGCCCGCGTTGAGGGTCTCCAGCAGATTGGTGCGTTCTCCCACCGTCACCGGGGTGAGCTCGTCGAGACGGGCTCGCGGCGCGGCGGCGATCGCCTCGAGCAGCACCCGGTAGTGACCGGCCAGGCGGCGGATCGCGGCGGCGTCGAAGCGCCGGCGGTCGTAGGAGATGTCGCCGGTGAGGACGGTGTCCGCCATCACCGCCATGGACAGCGGGTAGTTGGTGTGTTCGCGCACCTCGATGGGCCGGATGGTCAGCCGGTCCTCGTCGCCGCCGGCTCCGGGCACGGTGTCCACCGGGTAGTTCTCGAACACCAGCAGCGATTCGAACAGCGACTCGTCGGGGCCGACCCCGCTCCAGCGCCGTACCTGCGCCAGCGGCGTGTGCTCGTACTGGCGCATCTCGGCCTGCGCCCGCTGGACCTCCGCCAGCCAGTCCTCGACGCGCTGTTCTCCGTCGATGCGCATCCGGACGGGGAGGGTGTTGATGAACAGACCCACCATGTTCTCGACGCCGGGCAGCGTGGGGGGCCTGCCGGAGACGGTCGTGCCGAACACCACGTCGTCACGGTCGCCGTAGCGGGCGAGCAGCAGGCCCCAGGCCGCCTGGCTGAGCGTGTTCAGGGTCAGGTGGCGTTCACGCGCGAACTGCCGGAGCCGCTCGGTGACCTCGGCGGGCAGTTCGAAACGCAGGCTGCCCGGCTCGCCCTCCGGCTCGTCCCCGCGAACGGTGCGGTCGACGCCCAACGGCGTGGCCTCGTCCCAGCCGTCGAGCTGGGTGCGCCAGTAGTCCTCGGCGGCGTCCGCGTCGCGGTCGTGCAGCCAGGAGATGAAGTCGCCGTAGGGCCGGACCCGGTGGGTCGGCTCCCATGCCGGGTCGAGGTAGCGTGCCAGCACTTCGCCGAGCAGGGTCGCGGTGCTCCAGCCGTCCAGCAGCAGATGGTGGAAGCTCCAGATGAGCTGGTGCTCCGACGGCGCCGTACGCACCAGGTGCACCCGTGTCAGCGGGGCCTGAGCGAGGTCGAAGCCGCGGCGGCGGTCCTCCTCCATGAACCTCTCGATCGCGCGTTCCCGGCCGCGCGGGTCGAGACCGCTGAGGTCCTCGTGGCCGAAGGGCAGCCGTACGCTCCGGTGCACCAGTTGCAGCGGCTCTCCCGTGTCCCGGAGCCGGACGGACGTGCGCAGCATGGCGTGCCGGTCCACGGTCGCCTGCCAGGCCGCCTTCATCCGGTCCACGTCCAGCTCGCCCTCGAGCGACCACCGGACGCGCTGGAAGTAGACGCCCGCGCCGTCGTCGAGCATGCCGTGGAAGAGGATGCCCTGCTGGAGCGGCGACAGGGGGTAGACGTCCTCGACCGAGTCCGCGGCCAGCGCGTTCAGGGCCTGCTGGTCGAGGCCGGCCAGCGGCACGTCGGACGGCGTCAGTCCGCCGGCGTCCGGGGTCAGGCAGTGCTCGATCAGCGTCCGGAGCCTGGCCGCGAAGTCCTCGGCCAGCCCCGTGATCGTCGCGCGGTCGTGAAGGCCGGCCGAATAGGTCCAGGACAGGCCCAGCCGCCCGCCGGCCACCGCACCCGTGACATCGATCAGGTGCGGGCGCCGTCCGCCGGCGCCCGCGACCGCGCCCATCGGCTCGTCGACCACACGGAACAGGCCCTGGTCGGAGGAGAGGGAGTCCAGTTGTCCGAGGTAGTTGAAGGACAGCCCGGCGGGCAGCGCGGTCAGGTCGTGGGTCAGGCCGTACCCGACACCGCGGCGGGGCACGGCGCGGAGCTGCTCCTTGACCGCCTTCAGCGACGCACCAGGGCCATCGGCGCCCGGGGTGAGCGCGACGGGGAACAGGGAGGTGAACCAGCCCACCGTGCGGGAGACGTCGACGTCGTCGAACAACTCCTCGCGGCCGTGGCCCTCCAGCGCGACGGAGACGGTGTCCCGACCGGTCCAGCCGGCCAGGGTCTGCGCGAGTGCGGTCAGCAGAACGTCGTTGATCTGCGTCCGGTACGCCGCCGGCACCTGGGTGAGCAGCGCCCGGGTCTCGGCCTCGTCCAGCTCGAACGTGATCGTCTCGCTCGACGCGACCGTGTTGTCGCCGTCCGAGTGGTCAACGGGGAGTTCGGGAGACGGGACGTCACTCCAGTACGGGATCTCGCTCTCGTCGGCAGCGTGCTGGAGACGCTGTGCCCACTCCTTGAACGAGGTGGTCTTCGCCGCGAGGGGCGCACCTTCGTAGGCGGTGGCCAGGTCTTCGAGAAGGATCCGCCAGGAGACTCCGTCGACGGCCATGTGGTGGACGGTGATCAGCAGCCGGTTCTCGGAGAGGAGGACGAACCGGGCGACCGGGCCGTCGACCAGGTCCAGGCTCGCCTGGATGTCGTCCGCGGTGCGGCCGTCGGCGTCCTCCAGTCCTTGGCCGTCGGGTTCGGCGAACCACTGACGGGTGCCGTCCGAGCGCAGACGCAGCGCGTCGTGGTGGGTGAGCAGGGTCCGGACAGCGGCGTCCAGCGCCTGCCGGTCGACACCGGTCACATTGAGCAGGACCGACTGGTTGAAGTGGTTCCGCTCCGGCAGGCCCAGGCCGTGGAACCACGACTGGATCGGCGTGAGGGGCGCCTCACCGGTGACGATGCCCTGCTCGGCCTCGACCGTGCCGACTCCGGCGAAGGCGGCCAGCTGCGCCACCGTCTGGTGTTCGAAGACCAGCTTCGGCGTAAGTCCCACGCCCTTGGCGCGGGCCCGGGCGACCACCTGGATGGACAGGATGGAGTCGCCGCCCAACTCGAAGAAGTTGTCGTGGACGCCGACCCGGTCGGTGCCGAGGACATCGGCCCACACCTCGGCCAGGATCGCCTCGGTTTCGGTCCGGGGGGCCACGTAGTCGGCGTGGACGGCCTCGGGGGCGGGGAGGGCGCGGCGGTCGAGTTTGCCGGTCGGGGTGAGCGGGAGCTTCTCCAGGACGATGACGACGGCCGGGATCATGTACTCCGGCAAAGTACGGGCTGTGAACTCCCGCAGCTCCTCCGGCCGGATCGTCCGCCCTTCTGCGAGGGTGACGTAGGCGACAAGTCGCTGGTCGTGGACCATCACCACCGCGTCACGGACCACGGGGTGTTCGGCCACGGCCGCCTCGACCTCGGCCGGCTCGATCCGGAAGCCACGCAGCTTCACCTGGTCGTCGACACGGCCGACGAACTCCAGCAGACCCTCGGCGGTCCACCGCACCACGTCGCCGGTCCGGTACAGCCGTCCGTCACCGAAGGGGCTGGTCAGGAACCGTTCGGCAGTCAGTTCCGGACGGTTCAGGTAGCCCCGCGCCACGCCCGGGCCGCCGATGAACAACTCCCCCGCGACGCCCACCGGGACCGGCTCCATCCGCCCGTCCAGCACGAACACGGTTGTGTTGCCGATCGGCCGGCCGATCGGTACGGAGTGCGTTCCCTCCGTCAGCGGGGGGATGGCGTAGGTGCAGGCGAAGGTGGTCGTCTCGGTCGGGCCGTAGCCGTTGACCACCTGCAGACCCGGTACCGCCTGCTGTGCCGCCCGCACATGGCGGACGGACAGCGCCTCACCGCCGACCAGGATACGTTCAAGGCCGGTCAGCACCGAAGGGTCCTCGTCCACGACGGCGTTGAACAGAGAAGCGGTGAGCCACAGGTTCCGCACCCCGTGACCGGAGATCAGGCCCGCGAGTTCGGACACGCCCACCACACCGGGCGGGGCGACCACCAGCTGGCCGCCGTGGATCAGCGCACCCCACAGTTCGAACGTCGAAACGTCGAACGCCAAGGGCGCCAGCAGCATTTGCGTACTGTCCGGACCGAACCCGGCGTAGGTCTGACCCCACACCAGCCGCACCACCGACCGGTGCTCGACCACCACACCCTTCGGCCTGCCCGTCGAACCCGACGTGAACATCACGTACGCGATGTCGTCCGGGGCCACCGCGACCGCCGGATCGGCAGTGGAGCCGGAGATGTCGTCCAGCAGCACCACCTCGGTGAACCGGTCCCGGTACGCCGCCTGCGTGACCACCAGCCGCACATCGGCGTCGGCCAGCATGAACTCGAGACGGTCGGCGGGGTAGTCGGGGTCCAGCGGCACGTATCCCGAGCCGGCCTTCAGCACACCCAGCACTGCTGCGGGCACCTCGATGCCACGGTCCAGGCACACGCCCACCAGCGAACCCGGCTTGACCCCTGCGGCGATCAGCGCATGCGCGATCTGATTCGCACGAGCGTCCAACTCGGCATACGAGACAGACGCCTCACCGAACTCCACCGCCACCGCGTCCGGGCGCAACCGCGCCTGCTCCGCCACCAGCTCGTGCACGGGCCGGCCCGGCAGGTCGACAGCCGTCGCATTCCACTCCGACAGCAGCCGCTCCCGCTCACCCTCGGCCAGCACCGACAGGCTCGACACGGACACTTCGCCGACGGTGGCCGCGATCTGGTCCAAGAGGCGGACGTAGGCGTCGGCGAGACGGGTGACGGTGCCCGCGTCGAACAGGGCAGTGCTGTACTCGAAGACGCCGACCAGGCCGTCGGTGTCCTCCGCCAAGTGCAGCGACAGGTCGAAGTTGGTTGTCGTGAGGGGTACTTCGTAGGAGGCCACCTCGATGCCGGGGAGCTCGAGCTGTCCGCCGTGCGCGTTCTGCAGCGAGAACATGACCTGGAACAGCGGGCTGTGGCTCAGGCTCCGGTCCGGAGCCAGTTCGTCGACCAACCGCTCGAACGGCAGGTCCTGGTGGGCGTACGCCTCCAGCGCCACCTCACGAACCCGCTCCAGCAGTTCGCCGAACTCCGGGTCCCCGCTCACATCGCACCGCAGGGCCAGCGTGTTGACGAAGAACCCGACGAGACCGTCCAGTTCGGCCGCGCCCCGGCCGGCCACCGGGGTTCCCACGACCACGTCGGACTGGCCGCTGAACCGCGACAGCAGCACCGCGAACGCACTCAGCAGCGTCATGAACAGGGTGGCATTCTCGTCCCGGCCGATGTCCCGAAGCACACGGGTCAGATCGGCCGGGACGCGGACCTCTACTGTGGCGCCGTCGAGGCTCTGCACGGCGGGGCGGGGCCGGTCGACCGGCAGCTCCAGCACCTCGGGAATGCCCGCCAGACGCTCACGCCACACCGCCAGCTGACCGTCCAGCACCTCACCCGACAGCCAGTCCCGCTGCCACACCGCGAAGTCGGCATACTGCACCGGCAGCTCCGGCAACGACACCGGCTCCCCCGACACACCGGCCGAGTAGAGAGCCGACAGCTCATCACTCAGCACACCCAGCGACCAGCCGTCGGACACCGCATGGTGCATGCTCAGCACCAGCACGTGATCATCAACCCCGACCCGCACCACCAGCGCACGGAACAACGGCCCCGCGGCCAGATCGAACGGACGGTTCACCTCGTTTCGCACCAGGGCGCGCAGGCACGTGTCCTGGTCGTGGGCCGTGACGGCCTCGAGGTCGTGTTCGGTGAGGGCAACGGCGCCGACAGGGGTGATCACCTGTTCGGGGGCGCCCTCAACGGCGGTGAAGGTCGTCCTCAAGGCTTCGTGGCGCGCGACGACTCCCTCGAGCGCCGCGCGCAGCGCCGACGTGTCCAGGGGGCCGGCCAGCCGTACCGCGAAGGCCGAGTTGTACGCGGACTGGCCGGGTGCCAACTGGTCGAAGAACCAGAGGCGCTGCTGTCCGAAGGAGAGAGGGATGCTCTCGTCGGCCGTGCTCCTGGGCCGGATCCTGGGCAGACGGGTCCCCTGCCGCTCGCGGAGCGCGGTTTCGACGGCTTCCGCGAGACCGCTCACGGTCGGCCGGTCGAAGATCTCCCGGACGGAGAAGTCGATGTCCAGAGCGGCCTGGATCCGGCCCGCGACGCGGATGGAGAGGATGGAGTCGCCGCCCAGTTCGAAGAAGTTGTCGTGGACGCCGACGCGTTCGACGCCCAGGATCTCGGCGCAGGCGTCGGCGACCATCTGCTCGACGGGGGTACGGGGTGCGACGTATTCCGCCGCTCGCCCGAGGTCGGGTGCGGGGAGTGCGCGGCGGTCGAGTTTCCCACCCGGGGTCCGGGGGAACGCCTCGAGCCTCATATAGATCGCCGGGACCATGTGCTCGGGCAGCGTCCGCTGCAACCCCGCACGCAACTCCTCGTCCGCCACCCCAGCCGACTCGATCAGATAGGCCACGAGCCGGCCGTCGCGGACGGTGACGGCGGCGTCCCGGATACCGGGGTGGCGGGTGAGGGCGGCCTCGATCTCGCCCAACTCGACCCGGAAACCCCGCAGTTTCACCTGGTCGTCCGCGCGGTCGATGTACTCCAATGTCCCATCCGCCAGCCGGCGCACCAGGTCACCGGTCCGATACAACCGGCCCCCCGGCACCCCGCCGAACGGATCCGCCACGAAGCGTTGCGCGGTCAGGCCCGGCCGGCCCAGATAGCCACGCGTCACACCATGACCACCCACGAACAGCTCACCGGCGACACCGACCGGGACCGGTTCCATCCGCCCGTCCAGCACATACAGCCGGGTATTGGGCAACGGACGACCGATCGGCACACTCACCGCCGTCACCGGCCCGTCCACCGGCATCACCGACACACACACCGTGCCCTCAGTCGGCCCGTACGCATTGACGAACCGAGCCTGCGGGAACTTTGCGGCCAGCTGCGGCGAGCACTTCTCACCCCCCGCGATCACCACCCGCACACCCGGCAGCTCATCGACCACCGACAGCACCGACGGCGGCAGCATCACATGCGAGATCCCCTCCGCCACGACCTGACCCACCAGCTCATCATCGGCAAACCCATGCCCACGCCGGCTCAGACACAGTGCACCACCCCAGGCCAGCGCCATGAACGTCTCCCACACCGCACCGTCGAAACTCGGCGAGGAGAACTGCAACACCCGCGCATCCGGGCCCAGATTGAAGTCGGCACCCGCCGCAGCGATCAGGTTCGCCAGACCCCCGTGCTCGACCAGCACACCCTTCGGCCGCCCCGTCGAACCCGACGTATAAATCACATACGCCACATCCGACGACCCCACCTCCACCGCGGCAACCGGCCCGGCAGGAGCGGAAAGGTCCAGGTCCGCTTCGTCGACCAACAGGACATCCGCGTCATGCTCCGGAAGCCGCTCCACCAACTCGCCGTGGGTGACCAGCAGCTGCGCGCCGCTGTCCGTCAGCATGAAGCGCAGCCGGCCGGCCGGATACTCCGGATCCAGCGGCACGAAAGCCGCACCCGCCTTCAGCACCGCCAGCCACACCACCGGCACATCCACCGACCGCCGCAAACACACACCGACCAGCGAACCCGCACCCACACCACGCGACCGCAACACCCACGCCAACCGGTCCGCCCGCGCCACCAACTCCCCATACGACAACGTGACATCGCCGAAACGGACCGCCACCCCGTCCCCGGGCTGAGCGGACACCCACTCATGCACCAGACCCGGCCGAACCTCCACAGCCGTGTCGTTCCACCCCACCACCAGACGATCACGCTCATCGTCAGAAAGCACCGACAGGTGGGAGACCGTGGTGTCCGGGACGTCCACGAGGCGACTCAAAAGCCGTACATAGGCGTCGGCCAGCCGGGTGATGGCGGCGGGTTCGAAGCGGCCCCGGTCGTAGAACAGGTCGAGCGCCAGGCCCTTGCCCGGAACGATCGCCGCGGTGAGCGGGTAGTTGGTGTGCGCCTGGGCGCCCTTCGAGACGAACTCCAGCCCGATGGACTCCTCGTTGTCCGGGGCGGCGCCGAGCGGGTAGTTCTCGTAGGCGAACAGCGACTCGAACAGTGGTTCTCCGCCGGGGACGTCGGCCCAGCCTCGTATCGCATCGAGGGACGTGTGCTCGAAGTCCCGGGCCGCCGCCTGTTCCCTCTGCAGCCGGGCCAGCAGGTCCGGGACCCTTTCGTCCTCGTCGATGCGTACCCGTACCGGCAGGGTGTTGATGAAGAGCCCCACCATGCTCTCGACGCCGGGCAGCTCGGCCGGACGTCCGGAGACGGTGGCACCGAACACCACGTCGTGCTCACCGCTGATCCTGGTGAGCAGCAGCGCCCATGCGGCCTGAGCCACGGTGTTCGCCGTCAGTCGGTGGCTCTGCGGGAGGGCTGCCAGGCGGTCGGCGACCTCTTGGGGGATGGAAAGGCGGTGTCCTGCCCTGCCCTCGGCGACGTCCTCTGCACGTTGGGAGCGGTCCAGGCCCAACGGAGTCGCGGTGTCGAAGCCGGCGAGTGCTCCACGCCAGTACTCCTCGGCCGCCGCGAGGTCGCGGCCGCGAAGCCAGGCGACATAGTCCCGGTAGGGGCGGGAGACCGGGGGCCTGACGTCGGTGGCGCCGCTCTTCAGCTCCCCGTAGCGGCTGAAGATCTCGCCGAGAAGCGTCGCGGAGCTCCAGCCGTCGAGGAGGAGGTGGTGGAAGCTCCACACCAGGACGTGGGACTCGTCGCCCGTGCGCACCAAGTGCAGCCGCATCAGCGGGGCGGTCTGCGGGTCGAAGCCGCGTGCGCGGTCGGCCGCGAGCAGGTCGGCCAGCCGCTGCTCCTGCTCCCGCGCGGTCGCCCCTCGGAGGTCGTCGGTCGCGAACGGCAGGGTGATGCCCTGCCGGATCACGTGGAGCGGTTCGCCCTCGTCGCTGACGATCGAGGTGCGCAGTACGGCGTGCCGGTCCAGCGCCTCCTGCCAGGCGCGTCGCAGCAGCTCGGCGTCCAGGTCGCCGCGGAGTTCCCATTGCAGCTGCTCGAAGTACATCCCGGACTCGGGGTCGAGCATCGTGTGGAAGAGCAGCCCCTGCTGCAGCGGTGACAGAGGATAGACGTCCTCGATGTCGCCTGCGGGCGTGCCGGCCGAGAAGTTGCCGTCCATCATTTCCCCTCCTGCGCCCGGAATCGCCTGGCGACCCGATTGAGCTTCTTGGTGGACAGCGACGCCATCGGGAAGTCCGACGAGGTGTAGCCGCCCGCTTCAGGACTCGTGCAATGCGCGATCACGGCGCGCAGGTTGTTCAGGAAGAGGCCGGACATCTTCGAGATCGAGGCTTCTTCGTGGAGGTCGCGCGAGTAGGTCCACCGGAAGGTGATGACCCCCTCGCTGACCACGCCGTTGATTTCGAGCACATGGAACCGCCGGGTATCACCCAGCGCCTTGACGGAGCTCGCCTGCGAACCGAAGAGCACGCCGTCGTCGGTCATCACCGGGGACAGATGCCGCTCGCCTCCGCCCGGGGCGTCGAGTCGGCCGAGGTAGTTGAAACTGATCCGGGTGGGCAGGTCAGCCAGGTCGTGGGTCAGGCCGTAGCCGACACCCCGGCGCGGGACCTCGCGCAGCTGTTCCTTGATCCTCTTGAGCGCCTCGCCCGGAGCGGTGCGTCCCGGCATCAGCGCGACGGGGAACAGGGAGGTGAACCAGCCGACCGTGCGGGAGACGTCGACGTCGTCGAACAACTCCTCACGGCCATGGCCCTCCAGCGCCACCGTGACCGACTCCTGCCCGGTCCACTCGACCAGGGTCTGGGCGAGCGCGGTCAGCAGCACGTCGTTGATCTGGGTGCGGTATGCCGCGGGGACATCGTTCAGCAGGGCCCTGGTCTCTTCGGCGGTCAGGCTCGCCGTGACCGTCTCCGCGGAGGCCAGCGTGTTGCGGCCCGTGGGGTGGTCGACGGGGAGCTCGGTGACCGGGACGGCGTTCCAGTAGGCGTTCTCGTTCTCGTCGGCTGCGTCCCGCAACCGGTTGGCCCATTGTTTGAACGAGGTCGTCTTGAGCCCGAGATCGACCTTCCGGCCGTCGGCGGCCGCGCCGTAGGCGGCGGCCAGGTCTTCCAGCAGGATCCGCCAGGACACCCCGTCGACAGCCATGTGGTGGACGGTCACCAGCAGCCGGTCGTCGGGCTGCAGCACAAACCGCGCGATGGGACCCTCGACGAGGTCGAGGCTTGCCTGGACCTCGTCGACGGTGCGTCCGCCGGCGTCCTCCAGGCCCTGGCCGTCTGGCTCGGCGAACCACAGGCGGGTGCCGTCCGAGCGCAGACGCAGCGCATCGTGCTGGACCAGCACCGCGTCGACCGCGGCGGCCAGCGCTTCGCGGTCGAGGCCCGCGGCATCCAGCAGCACCGACTGGTTGTAGTGGTCACGGTCGGAGAGATCGAGACGGTAGAACCAGGTCTGTATCGGGGTGAGGGGCGCTTCGCCCGTCACCACGCCCTGTTCGGCCTGGACGGCCTCCACTCCCGCGACGGTCGCCAGGTCGGCGACGCTCGGGTGGTCGAACACCAGCTTGGGGGTGATGCCGACACCCCTCGCGCGGGCACGCGCCACGACCTGGATGGACAGGATGGAGTCGCCGCCCAACTCGAAGAAGTTGTCGTGGACGCCGACCCGGTCGACACCCAGCACCTCGGCCCACACCTCGGCCAGAATGTGTTCCGCCCTGTCCCGCGGCGATTCGTAGTCCGCGTGCACCACCTCGGGCGCGGGTAGCGCCCTGCGGTCGGTCTTGCCGCTGGGGGTGCGCGGGAAGGACTCCATGACCAGGTACGTCGCGGGAACCATGTGCTCCGGCAGGCTCAGGGCCAGAGCCTCACGCAGGGCGGCGTTGTCGACCGCTTCAGCACCTGCCTGGATCACGTACGCCACGAGCCGGCCGTCGCGGACGGTGACGGCGGCGTCCCGGATACCGGGGTGGCGGGTGAGGGCGGCCTCGATCTCGCCCAACTCGACCCGGAAGCCCCGCAGTTTCACCTGGTCGTCCGCGCGGTCGATGTACTCCAACGTGCCATCCGCCAGCCGGCGCACCAGGTCACCGGTCCGATACAACCGGCCCCCCGGCACCCGGGCGAACGGATCCGCCACGAAGCGTTGCGCGGTCAGACCCGGCCGGCCCAGATAGCCACGCGTCACACCATGACCACCCACGAACAGCTCACCGGCGACACCGACCGGAACCGGTTCCATCCGCCCGTCCAGCACATACAGCCGGGTATTGGGCAACGGACGACCGATCGGCACACTCACCGCCGTCACCGGCCCGTCCACCGGCATCACCGACACACACACCGTGCCCTCAGTCGGCCCGTACGCATTGACGAACCGAGCCTGCGGGAACTTCCCGGCCAGCTGCGGCGAGCACTTCTCACCCCCCGCGATCACCACCCGCACACCCGGCAGCTCATCGACCACCGACAGCACCGACGGCGGCAGCATCACATGCGAGATCCCCTCCGCCACGACCTGACCCACCAGCTCATCGGCGGCAAACCCATGCCCGCGCCGGCTCAGACACAGTGCACCACCCCAGGCCAGCGCCATGAACGTCTCCCACACCGCACCGTCGAAACTCGGCGAGGAGAACTGCAGCACCCGCGCATCCGGGCCCAGATTGAAGTCGGCACCCGCCGCAGCGATCAGGTTCGCCAGACCCCCGTGCTCGACCAGCACACCCTTCGGCCGCCCCGTCGAACCCGACGTATAGATCACATACGCCACATCCGACGACCCCACCTCCACCGCGGCAACCGGCCCGGCAGGAGTGGACAGGTCCAGGTCCGCTTCGTCGACCAGCAGGACGTCCGCGTCATGCTCCGGGAGCCGGTCCACCAGCTCGCCGTGGGTGACCAGCAGCTGCGCGCCGCTGTCCGTCAGCATGAAGCGCAGCCGGCCGGCCGGATACTCCGGATCCAGCGGCACGAAAGCCGCACCCGCCTTCAGCACCGCCAGCCACACCACCGGCACATCCACCGACCGCCGCAAACACACACCGACCAGCGAACCCGCACCCACACCACGCGACCGCAACACCCACGCCAACCGGTCCGCCCGCGCCACCAACTCCCCATACGACAACGTGACATCGCCGAAACGGACCGCCACCCCGTCCCCGGGCTGAGCGGACACCCACTCATGCACCAGACCCGGCCGAACCTCCACAGCCGTGTCGTTCCACCCCACCACCAGACGAGCACGCTCATCGTCAGAAAGCACCGACAGCTCATCGACCGGAACATCCGGCGCGGCCACCAACTGCTCCAGCAGCCGCTCATACGCACCCGCCAGCCACTCGACCGCCCCGGCATCGAACCGACGCGGATCGAACAACAGCTGCAACGCCATCCGTTCACCCGGCATGACCACCGCGGTCAGCGGATAGTTCGTGTGCTCCCGCACCCCCGCCGGAACAACCCGCACCCCATCCGACGAACCCGTACCGCTCTGGCCCAGCGGATAGTTCTCGAACACGAACAACGACTCGAACAACGGCTCACCGGCCGCCACATCACTCCACCGCTGCACATCCGCCAACGGCGCATAGTCGAACCGCCGCAACTCCGCCTGATCCCGGTGCACCCGCTCCACCAGATCCAGCACCGAACCGTCACCCGTCTGAACGCGCACCGGGAGCGTGTTGATGAACAGACCCACCATGCCCTCGACACCCGCAAGATCAGCCGGCCGACCGGACACCGTCGTCCCGAACACCACATCCCGCTCACCACTGACCCGCGCCAGCAACAACGCCCACGCCGCCTGCACCACCGCATTCACCGTCACCCGACGCGAACGCGCCAACACCGACAACGCCGAGGTGATCGAGTCCTTGATGACCGTGGTGTGAACCGTCGGCTCGGTGGCGGCGTCCTCGGTGGCCACTACGCGGTCGATGCCCAGGGGCGTCGACTCGGTGAAGTCGGCCAGGGCCCCACGCCAGTACGTCTCCGCGGCATCAGCGTCCTGCTCGTCCAGCCATCCGATGAACTCCCGATACGGGGGCACCGGACGCACCACGTCACCGAACACCTGGCCGAGCAGCGCACTGACACTCCACCCGTCGAGCAGGACGTGGTGGAACGACCACACCAACACGTGGGCGTCGGGAGCGTTCCGCACAAGGTGCATCCGCATCAGCGGCGGCGCACTCAAGTCGAAGCCACGGACACGGTCCGCGTCGAGCAGGTCCCGCAACCAGGCCTCCTGCTCCGTCTCCGGCAGTCCCGAGACGTCATGGAACTCGAACGGAACGTCCTGGCTCCGGCGCACCACCTGAAGCGGCCGGTCGCCCTGGTCCCAGACGAACGACGTGCGCAGGACCGGATGTGCGTCCAGAACGCCCTGCCACGCGGACCGCAGTGTGTGCCTGTCCAGGTCGCCTTCGAGCCGCCAGTGGATCTGCTCGACATACAGGCCGGAGTCGGGCTCGGCCAGCGCATGGAACAACATGCCCTGCTGCAGCGGCGACAGCGGATACACGTCCTCGACCTGGCGATCGCCGCCCACCAGCCGGTCCAGCGACGCCTGGTCCAAGCGTGCCAGCGGCACGTCCGACGGAGTCAGGCCACCGGCCTCCTCGGTCAGGCAATGCTCGATCAACTCCCGCAACCGGATCAGGAACTCGTCCGCCAGCCCCTCGACCGTCACCCGCTCATAGAGGTTGGCGGAGTACGTCCATACGAGGCTCAATCTGCCGTCGGTCACGGCACCGTTCACATCGATCAGATGGGGACGGGTACCGTGGCCCGCCACGTTCTCGCCGGCGGGTTCCTCCAGGCGGCTGAAGAGGCCGTCGCCACCGGTACCGCTGTCGAGTTGTCCGAGGTAGTTGAAGGACAGGCCGGCGGGCAGGGCGGTCAGGTCGTGGGTCAGGCCGTAGCCGACACCACGACGCGGGACGGCGCGGAGCTGCTCCTTGACCGCCTTCAGCGACGCACCAGGACCATCGGCGCCCGGGGTGAGCGCGACCGGGAAGAGAGAAGTGAACCAGCCGACGGTGCGGGAGACGTCGACGTCGTCGAACAACTCCTCACGGCCGTGGCCCTCCAGCGCGACGGTCACGGTGTCCTGGCCGGTCCAGCCGGCCAGGGTCTGCGCGAGCGCCGTCAGCAGAACGTCGTTGATCTGCGTCCGGTACGCCGCCGGCACCTCGGTCAGCAGCGCCCGGGTCTCGGCCTCGTCCAACTCGAGCGTGATCGTCTCGCCGGACGCGACCGTGTTCTCACCCTTGGGGTGATCGACGGGCAGGGCAGTGGTAGGGACGGTGTCCCAGTACGCGTCCTCCGCCGGGTCATTGGCCTGCTGGAGGCGCTTCGCCCACTCCTTGAACGAGGTGGTCTTGGGAGCCGGCGGCGCCCCTTCGTAGGCGGTGGCCAGGTCTTCGAGCAGGAGCCGCCAGGAGACTCCGTCGACGGCCATGTGGTGGACGGTCACCAGCAGCCGGTCCTCGGACAGCAACACGAACCGGGCCACCGGGCCGTTCACCAGGTCCAGGCTCGCCTGGACGTCGTCCGCGGTGCGGCCGTCCGCGTCCTCCAGGCCCTGGCCGTCGGGCTCGGCGAACCACTGACGGGTGCCGTCCGAGCGCAGACGCAGCGCGTCGTGGTGGGTGAACAGGGTCCGGACGGCAGTGTCGAGCGCCTGTCGGTCCACGCCGGTCACGTCGAGCAGGACCGACTGGTTGAAGTGGTTCCGCTCCGGCAGGTCCAGGCCGTAGAACCACGACTGGATGGGCGTCAGCGGTGCCTCGCCGGTGACGAGGCCCTGCTCCGCCTGGACGGACTCCACCCCGGCAACCGACGCCAGGGCACCGACCGTGGGGTGGTCGAACACCAGCTTCGGAGTGATCCCCACACCCCTCGCTCGGGCACGCGCCACGACCTGGATCGACAGGATCGAATCCCCGCCCAGCTCGAAGAAGTTGTCGTGCACGCCGACCCGGTCGACACCCAGCACCTCGGCCCACACCTCGGCCAGGACCGCCTCGGTCTCGGCCCGGGGGGCAACGAACTCGGCGTGCACGGCCTCAGGGGCAGGAAGCGCCCGACGATCCAGCTTCCCGCTCGGAGTCAGCGGCAGTTTCTCCAGCACCATGACGACGGCCGGAACCATGTACTCCGGCAGGCTCCGGGCTGTGAACTCCCGCAACTCCTCCGGGTCAGCCGTCTGACCACCGGCCGGGGTGACGTAGGCGATGAGTCGCTGGTCGTGGACCATCACCACCGCGTCGCGGACCGCGGGGTGTACGGCCACAGCGGCCTCGACCTCGCCCGGCTCGATCCGGAAACCACGCAACTTCACCTGATCGTCGACACGGCCGACGAACTCCAGCACACCCTGAGCCGTCCACCGCACCACATCACCGGTCCGGTACAACCTGCCGCCACCGAACGGGCTGGTCAAAAACCGCTCAGCGGTCAGCTCCGGACGGTTCAGATAACCCCGCGCCACACCCGGGCCACCGATGAACAACTCCCCCGCCACACCGACCGGAACCGGCTCCATCCGCCCGTCCAACACGAACACCGAGGTGTTACCGATCGGCCGGCCGATCGGCACCGACACCGTCCCCTCCGCCAGCGGAGGAACCACATACGTGCAAGCGAAGGTGGTCGTCTCGGTCGGGCCGTAGCCGTTGACCACCTGCAGGCCGGGTACCGCCTGCTGTGCCGCCCGCACGTGGCGGACGGACAGGGCCTCACCACCGACCAGAATCCGATCGAGGCCGGTCAGCACCGAGGGATCCTCGTCCACCACGGCGTTGAACAGGGAGGCAGTCAGCCACAGGTTCCGCACCCCGTGACCGGAGATCAGGCCCGCGAGTTCGGACACGCCCACCACACCGGGCGGGGCGACCACGAGCCGGCCACCGTGGATCAGCGCACCCCACAGCTCGAACGTCGAGGCGTCGAACGCCAAGGGCGCCAGCAGCAGTTGCGTACTGTCCGGACCGAACCCGGCGTAGGTCTGACCCCACACCAGCCGCACCACCGACCGGTGCTCAACCACCACACCCTTCGGCCTGCCCGTCGAACCCGACGTGAACATCACATACGCGACGTCGTCCGGAGCCACCGCCACACCCGGATCGGATGCCGGGCCGGACACCTCCTCGAGCAGCACCACCTCTGCGAACCGGTCCCGGTACGCCGCCTGCGTGACCACCAGCCGCACATCGGCGTCGGCCAGCATGAACTCGACACGGTCCGCCGGATAGCCCGGATCCAGCGGCACATAACCGGCCCCGACCTTCCACACGCCGAGCAGGACCGCGGGAACTTCGGCACTGCGGTCCAGGCAGACCCCGACCAGCGAACCCGGCTCCACACCCGCCGCGATCAGCGCATGCGCCACCTGATTCGCACGGGCATCCAGGTCCGCGTAGGAGACGGACGTCTCGCCGAACTCCACCGCCACGGCGTCCGGACGCAGATGCGCCTGTTCGGACACCAGCTCATGCACGGGCCGGCCCGGCAGGTCGACGGCGGTCGCATTCCACTGCGTAAGGAGCCGCTCCCGCTCACCCTCGGCCAGCACCGACAGGCTCTCCACCAACGCGTCCGACGGAGCACCGGCGATCTGCTCCAGCAGGCCGACGTACGCGTCGATCAGGCGCCGAACCGGAGCTTCCGCGAAGCGGGAGCGGTCGTAGAAGACCTCGACTCCGAGGCTTTCCCGCGGGACCATCACGACCGTCAGTGCGTAGTTGGTGTGCTCGCGCAAGCCCAGCGGTGTCACGGACGCGTCTTTGCCGAACGGCTCGTCGAGCGGGTAGTTCTCGAAGACGAACAGGGAGTCGAACAACGACCCGCCCGCCGGGATCTCGCTCCACCGCTGCACATCGGCCAGCGGACTGAACTCGAACTCGCGCGACGCCACCTGATCGTCCTGAACCCGCTGCAGCAGATCCACGACCGTCGCCCGCTCATCCACCCGCACCCGCACCGGCAGGGTGTTGATGAACAGACCCACCATCTCCTCGACACCGTCGAGGCCCGCCGGACGACCCGACACCGTCGTGCCGAACACCACATCCGCACCACCGCCGAACCGCGACAGCACCAGACCCCAAGCAGCCTGCGCCACCGAGTTCACCGTCACCCGCGCCGCCCGCGCCACCGAACCCAGACCGGCCGCGGCCCCAGCCGACAACACCGCGCCCACCCGGCCCGGCTCGGCGCCCGCGACACCAGGCCCGTCCTCGGGCAGGGCCGTCCGTGTCTCGAAGCCGGCCAGCGCTTCCCTCCAGTACGCCTCCGCGGCACCCAGGTCCTGTTCACCGAGCCAGCCGATGAACTCCCGGTACGGACGCACCGGTCCGGGCACCGCACCGGACTCGTACTCCGCGAACACCTCACCCAGCAGCGCGGTCGCACTCCACCCGTCCAGCAGGACGTGATGGAAACTCCACACCAGGTGGTACTGCGAGTCGTCCGTGCGCAGCACACGCACCCGCGTCAACGGCGCGGTCCGGAAGTCGAACCCCTCGACTCGGTCCTGCTCGAGCAGCCGAGCAATGTGGGCTTCCCTGTCGTCGACGGCCATGTCCGACACGTCGTGGTACTCGCACGGGACGGAGACATCGGCCCGGACGACCTGCAGCGGCCGCGGCACGCCCTCCCACACGAACCCGGTGCGCAGAATGGGGTGGCGGGCGGCGGCCGACCGCCATGCGGCCTGGAACCCGTCGACGTCGAGCGGTCCGTCCAGTCGCCAGTGGATCTGCTCGACGTACATGCCCGAGTCGGGCTCGGCCAGCGCGTGGAACAGCATGCCCTGCTGCAGCGGCGACAGCGGGTACACGTCCTCGACCTGACGGTCGCCGGCCACCAGCCGGTCCAGCGCCGCCTGATCCAGACCCGCCAGCGGCACGTCCGACGGCGTCAGGCCACCGGCCTCCTCGGTCAGGCAATGCTCGATCAGCGCCCTCAGCCGGACGACGAACTCCTCGGCCAGACCCTCGACCGTCGCGCGGTCGTGCAAGGTGGACGAGTACGTCCAGTCCAGGCTCAGCAGGCCGTCGGCCACCGAGCCGTTGATCTCGACCGCGAAGGCTCGGCGACCTGCCGGGGCATACTCCTTGCCCCGGTCCTCGCCGACCGGCGTGAGATCGGCCGTGGCCACGCCCACGTCCAGTTGCCCGAGGTAGTTGAACGACAGGCCGGTGGACAGGGCGGTCAGGTCGTGGGTCAGGCCGTAACCGACACCACGGCGCGGGACGGCGCGGAGCTGTTCCTTGACCGCCTTCAGCGCCGAGCCCGGGCCGCGGTCGCCCGGAGTGAGCACGACGGGGAACAACGAGGTGAACCAGCCGACCGTGCGCGAGACGTCGACGTCGTCGAACAATTCCTCACGGCCGTGGCCCTCCAGTGCGACCGAGACGGTCTCCTGGCCCGTCCACGCCGCCAGGGTCTGCGCGAGCGCGGTCAGCAGAACGTCGTTGATCTGCGTCCGGTACACCGCCGGCACCTGCGTCAGCAGCGCCCGCGTCTCGTCCTCGTCCAGCGCGACGCTGACCGTCTCGGCAGACGCGATGGTGTTGTCCCCGCCCATGTGATCGGCAGGGAGGGCAACGGCGGGCACGGTGTCCCAGTACGTGTCCTCCGCCGGGTCACCTGCCTCCTCAAGACGCGTCGCCCACTCCTTGAACGACGTCGTCTTCGCCGGCAGCGGCGCGCCCGCGCAGGCGACGGCCAGGTCTTCGAGCAGGATCCGCCAGGAGACGGCGTCGACGGCCATGTGGTGGACGACGATCAGCAGCCGGTCCCCGGACAGCAGCACGAACCGGGCCACCGGGCCGTTCACCAGGTCCAGACTCGCCTGGACCTCGTCCGCCGTCCGGCCGTCCGCGTCCTCCAGGCCCTGGCCGTCGGGCTCCGCGAACCACAACCGCGAGCCGTCCGACCGCAGACGCAACGCGTCATGGTGGACGAGCAGCGTCCGAACCGCCGCGTCGAGGGCAACAGGGTCCACGTCGGTCACATCGAGCAGCACGGACTGGTTGAAGTGGTTCCGCTCCGGCGATTCCAGGCCGTAGAACCAGTACTGGATCGGAGTCAGCGGCGCCTCACCCGTCACCACACCCTGCTCGGCCTCGACGGTCTCCACGCCGGCGACCGAGGCCAGCTCCCTGACCGTGGGGTGATCGAACACCAGCTTCGGCGTGAGGCCCACACCCCGCGTCCTGGCGCGGGCCACGACCTGGATCGACAGGATGGAGTCGCCGCCCAGTTCGAAGAAGTTGTCGTGGACGCCGACCCGGTCGACACCCAGCACCTCTGCCCACACCTCGGCCAGTGCCTGTTCGGTGAGGTCGCGCGGCGCCGCATAGCCGGTCTCCAGGCCCAGCCGTCCGGTGTCCGGGTCGGGCAGGGCGCGGCGGTCCAGCTTCCCGCTGGGCGTCAGCGGCAGTTGCTCCAGGACCACGAACACCGACGGGACCATGTACTCCGGCAGGCTCTGCCCCAGGAACTCCCGCAGCTCGGCGATCCCCGGCACTCGGTCCGCCGCCGGGGTCAGGTAGGCGACGAGGCGACCCTCTCGCACGATGACGACGGGGTCGGCCACGCTCGGGTGAGCGGCCAGTGCGGCTTCGATCTCACCGGGCTCGATACGGAAACCGCGCACCTTCACCTGATGGTCGGCCCGGCCCAGGTACTCAAGCGTCCCGTCCGCATGCCAGCGTCCCAGGTCACCCGAACGGTACAACCGCTCACCCGCACCCGCGCCGAACGGGTCCGCGACGAACCGCTCAGCGGTCAGACCCGGCCGACCCAGATAACCACGGGCCACACCAAGGCCGCCCACACAGATCTCACCCGCGACACCGACCGGCACCGGCTCCAGCCGGTCGTCCAGCACATACACCCGCACATTCGGAATACCCCGGCCCACCAACGGCCGCGACTCACCGTCCGGCACGTCCGCCCACGTGACGTGCACCGTCGTCTCCGTGATGCCGAACATGTTCACCAGACGCGGACCGGCGGAACCCGCCTCGGCGAACCACTCCCTCACATGTCCGACCTCCAGCGCTTCCCCGCCGAAGACGATCCACCGCAGGTTCGAGGACGCCATCCGGCCCGAGTGCACCGCCGCCCGGGCCACCTGAGCGAACATCGACGGCGTCTGGTTCAACACCGTCACACCCTCGCCCACCAGCAGATCCCACAACCCCTCAGGCGAACGAGTCAGCGCACGCGGCACCACCACCACACGCCCACCCGACACCAACGCGCCCCACAACTCCCACACCGAGAAGTCAAACGCGTAGGAATGGAACAACGACCACACATCACCCGGCCCGAACCCGAACCGCTCCCGCGTCCCCGCCAGCAGATTCACCACATTCCGGTGCTCGACCAGCACACCCTTCGGCCGCCCCGTCGAACCCGACGTGTAGATCACATACGCCACATCACCCGGCGCAACCTCAACCCCCAACGGCGCACCGGACTCCGCCCCCACCCCGGCCTCACCGTCGACGACGAACACCTCGCCGTCAAAGCCCGCCAGCTCCGGCAGACGCTCCACGAACTCGTCCTCGATCAGGAGCAGTCCGGCACCCGAATCGGCCAGCATGAACGCCAGACGATCCGCCGGATACTCCGGATCCAGCGGCACATACCCCGCACCCGCCTTCAACACCGCCAGCAGAACGACCGGCAACCGCTCCGAACGCCCCACACACACGCCCACCAACGAACCCGCACCCACACCACGCGAGAGCAACACCCGCGCCAGCCGATTCGCCCACGCATCCAACTCCGCATACGACAACACCCGGCCCTCATAAGAGACCGCCGCCGCATCCGGGGTCAGCCGCGCCCGCTCCGCGACCAACTCGTGCACCAGCCCCGGACACACCTCCACAGCCGCGTCGTTCCACGCGGTGAGCACCAGGTCGCGCTCGTCGGCGTCCAGCACCGAAAGGCCGCCCACCGTCGGGGCCTGCGGAGCCGTGAGCTGCTCAAGGGCGTGCAGGTAGTGCCGTCCCAGGCGGTCCAGGCTCTCCTCGTCGAACCGCCGGCGGTCGTAGAAGAGACGCAGTTCCAGCCGCTCGCCGGGGATCATCACCGCGGTCAGCGGGTAGTTGGTGTGCTCACGCGCGCTGACCGTGGTCAGGGCGAGGCCGTCGTCCTGCGCCGACTCGCCCGTGCGGGCCAGGGGGTAGTTCTCGTAGACGAAGAGTGTCTCGAACAACGGGTCGCCGGCCGGGACGTCGCTCCACCGCTGCACGTCGGCCAGCGGGCTGTACTCGTACTGCCTCAACTCGGCCTGCTCGGCCTGGAGACGCCGCAGCCACTCCCCCACGGGCTCGCGGTCGTCGACCCGCATCCGCACCGGCAGGGTGTTGATGAACAGGCCCACCATGTCCTCGATACCGTCGAGGCCCGCGGGACGGCCCGACACCGTCGTCCCGAACACCACGTCCCGGCGGCCGCTGTAGCGCGACAGGACCAGGCCCCACGCCGCCTGAGCGAGGGTGCTCGGAGTGACGTGACGGGCGCGCGCGGTCTCGGACAGCGCGTCGTTCAAGGAGCCGGGCAGTTCGAAGCGGAGCGAGCCCGGCTCGGATCCCGGCGCCACCCCGGTGTCCTCGGTCTGCCGGTCCACTCCCAGCGGAGTGGCCGACTCGATGCCGGCGAGCCGGTCCCGCCAGTACGCATGGGCGGCGTCGAGGTCCTGGGTTCCCAGCCACGCGAGGTGGTCGCGGTACGGGCGTGGCTGTGCGCCCAACGGACGGGCGGCGTAGGCGGCCTGGACGTCCGCCAGGACGCGGACGGCACTCCAGCCGTCCAGCAGCACGTGGTGGAACGTCCACACCAGATGGTGCTCGTCGTCCGCGGTGAAGGCCGTCAGACGGAGCAGCGGTGCGATGGCGAAGTCGAAGCCTCCGCGGCGCTCGTCCTCGAGCAGCTCCGTGATCCGGTCGCCGTTCCCTTCCAGGGTGCGGACGGCGAAGGGCAGGCGCACGGACCGGTGGACGATCTGGAAGGCCCTGCCGGTCCCGTCGACGCGCAGGGAGGTCCGCAGGACGGGGTGGCGGTCGACGACGGCCTGCCAGGCGTCGCGCAGCCGGTCGAGGTCCGGCTCGCCCTCGACCCGCCAGTGGATCTGCTCGAGGTACATGCCCGAATCGGGTTCGGCCAGGGCGTGGAACAGCATGCCCTGCTGCAGCGGCGACAGCGGACAGATGTCCTCGATACCGCGGTCACCTTCGGTCAGCCGGTCGAGCGCGGCCTGGTCCAGGCCCGCCAGCGGCACGTCGGACGGCGTCAGGCCGCCTGCCCGGGGGTCGAGGCAGTGGTCGACGAGCGCACGGAGCCGGACGACGAACTCCTCCGCCAGCTCCCCGATCGTGGCCGGGTCGTGCAGTTCGCGCGAGTACGTCCAGTCCAGACCGAGCCTGCCGCCGGACACCGACCCGTTGACCTCGATCGCGAAGGCCCGGTGACCGGCCCGCGCGTACTCCTCGCCTCGTCCGCCGTCGATGACCGGGAAGTCGCCCTCGGCCGCTCCGGCCTCCAGCTGCCCCAGGTAGTTGAAGGACAGCCACGCGGGTATGTCGGCCGGGTCGTGGGTCAGGCCGTAGCCGACACCACGGCGCGGGACGGCGCGAAGCTGTTCCTTGACCGCCTTCAGCGCCTCACCCGGGCCGTCCGCTCCGGGAGTGAGCGGGACGGGGAACAAGGAGGTGAACCAGCCGACCGTGCGGGAGACGTCGACGTCGTCGAACAACTCCTCACGGCCGTGACCCTCCAGCGCGACGGTCACGGTCTCCTGGCCGGTCCAGCCGGCCAACGTCTGCGCGAGCGCCGTGAGCAGCACGTCGTTGATCTGCGTCCGGTACACCGCGGGCACCCGGGTCAGCAGCAGCCGGGTCCGCTCGGCGTCCAGCTCGGCCGTGACCGTCTCCGCGGACGCGTTCGTGTTCTCACCGCCCGGATGGTCAACGGGCAGGGCAGTGGCCGGGACCGTGCCCCAGAACGGTTCCTCGTCCTCGTCGGCGGCGTGCCGCAGGCGTGCGGCCCACTCCTTGAACGAGGTGGTCTTGGCCCCCAGCTCGACAGTCCGTCCCGCGCCGGCCTGGGTACAGGCCCTGGTGAGGTCTTCCAGGAGGATCCGCCAGGAGACTCCGTCCACGGCCATGTGGTGGACGGTGATCAGCAGCCGGTCCCCGGGCAGACGCACGAACCGTGCCACCGGGCCGTTCACCAGGTCGAGACTCGCCTGGACATCGTCGGCCGTGCGGCCGTCCGCGTCCTCCAGCCCCTGGCCGTCGGGCTCGGCGAACCACATGCGCGAGCCGTCCGAGCGCAGACGCAGCGCGTCGTGATGGGTGAACAGCGTCCGGACGGCCGCGTCGAGGGCGGCACACTCCGCGCCCGTCACATCGAGGAGCACCGACTGGTTGAAGTGGTTCCGTTCCGGCAGGTCCAGGCCGTGGAACCACGACTGGATCGGCGTCAGCGGCGCCTCACCCGTCACCACACCCTGCTCGGCCCGGACGGACTCCACCCCGGCGACGGATGCCAGATCCGCCACTGTGGGGTGGTCGAACACCAGCTTCGGAGTGACGCCCACGCCCCTCGCACGGGCACGCGCGACCACCTGGATCGACAGGATGGAGTCGCCGCCCAGCTCGAAGAAGTTGTCGTGCGCGCCGACCCGTTCGACGCCCAGGACCTCGGCCCACACCTCGGCCAGCACCGCCTCGCTGCCTTCGGACGGCGCGGTGTACTCGGTCCGGAGCAGCTCCGGTTCCGGCAGCGCCCGCCGGTCCAGCTTTCCGCTCGGGGTCAGGGGGAAAGCGTCCAGCGCCACGAACACCGCCGGCACCATGTACTCCGGCAGCGAACGCATCAGGAACGTCCGCAGTTCGCCGTGGTCCGGGAGCTTCTCCCCGGAGGAGGTGACATAGGCGACCAGACGGCGCTCACGGCCCTCGCCCGCCACGATCACCACGGCGTCGCGGACGGCGGGATGCGCTGTCAGTGCGGCCTCGATCTCACCCGGCTCGATCCGGAAGCCACGCAGTTTGACCTGGTCGTCCGTGCGGCCGACGAACTCGATCGAGCCGTCCTCCGCCCGGCGGACGAGGTCGCCGGTCCGGTACAGACGGGCGCCCGGTTCGGTGGCGTACGGATGCGCCACGAACCGCTCGGCGGTCAGACCGGGGCGTCCGAGGTATCCCCGGGCGAGGCCGGGTCCGCCCACGTGGAGCTCACCGGTCGCACCGACCGGGACCAGCCGCTGCCGGGCGTCGAGGACCAGCAGTTCGGTGTTGACGATCGGGCGTCCGATCGGCACCGTCCGGCCCGTCACGCCCGTCACCTCGTGCCACGACGCGAACGTCGTCGCCTCCGTCGGGCCGTACACGTGGACCAGCCGGGCGGGAGCTTCGGAGGACAGGACTTCGGCGACCCGGTGCGGGTTCACCGCTTCGCCGCCGAAGAGGACGCTTTCGAGCGACGCGAAGGCGGACGGGTCCACCGCCACGACCTGGTTGAACAAGGCCGTCGTCACGAACAGCGTGGTGACATGCCGTGCGCGCAGCTCGGCCACCAGGTCCTCGGGAGACAACAGGGTGTCGCGGGAGATGCCCACGACCCGGCCACCGGCGACCAGCGGTCCCCACAACTCGAACGTCAACGCGTCGAAGGAGGCGTCGGCGGCCTGAGCGACCACCGTGTCGTGGTCCAGGCGCACGTAGTCGGCGTCCCACACCAGTCGGACGATCGACCCGTGCTCGACCGCCACGCCCTTGGGCCGGCCCGTGGAGCCCGATGTGTACACCACATAGGCCAAGTCCTCGGGCACCGCGCCGGACGCCGGATCCGTCACCGGACGGGCCTCGACGGAGGCGCGGTCCGCCTCGTCGTCGAGTACGACCATGGCCGCGTCGGGGACAGCAGGCAGCCTGCCCCGGCACGACCGCTCGGTCACCACCGCCGTGGCACCCGAGTCGTCGAGCATGAACGCCAGCCGGTCGGCCGGGTAGTCGGGATCCAGCGGCACATATGCCGCGCCGGCCTTCCACACGGCGAGCAACGCCACCGGGAGCTCCACCGACCGGCGCAGGCAGACCACCACGCGCGAACCGAGGTCCACGCCCCGCGCCCGCAGCTCCCCTGCCAGCTGGTTGGCCCGCGTGTCCAGGTCGGCGTAGGTGAGGGCGGTGTCGCCGTATGCGACTGCCACGGCGTCCGGCCGCAGCCTCGCCTGCTCGGCGACCAGAGCATGCACCGGCAGATCCGGGAGCTCCCGACGCGTGTCGTTCCAGCCGGTGAGTACCAGGTGCCGTTCGGTGTCGCCGACCGGGGTCAGGTCCGCCACGAGGGCGGAGTCGTCGGAGCGTGCGATGCCGTCCAGCAGGCGCAGGAACGCTTCCGCCAGGCGGTCGACCGTTTCCGCGTCGTAGCGGTGGATGTCGAAGAAGCACTCGACGAGCAGTTCCGTCCCGGGGCTGACGGCCACCGTGAGGGCGTAACTGGTGTGCTCGCGGGCGTCGGCAAGGCTGACGTCCAGGTCCTGGCCGGGGCTGTCGGGGACCACGCCGAGGGGGTAGTTCTCGAACAGCAGCAGGGTGCGGAGCAGTGGGACGTCCGCGCGCAGCCCGGTCCAGGCCTGGATCTGCGGCAGCGGGGCGTAGGCGTACTGGCGTGACTCGGCCTGCTCGGTCTGGATCCGGCGCAGCCAGGCGTCGATGTGCTCGTCGTCGTCCAGGCGGACGCGGACGGGCAGGGTGTTGATGAACAGGCCGACCATGTCCTCGACGCCGGCGAGGTCCGCGGGGCGGCCGGAGTCGGTGGTGCCGAAGACGACGTCCTCGGCTCCGGTGTACCGGGCGAGCAGCAGCGACCAGGCGCCTTGGAGGAGGGTGTTGACGGTCAGTCTGCGGGAGCGTGCGTAGGTGTCGAGCCGGGCGGTGAGGGCGGCGTCGGCGTGGCGTCGTACCACTCCCTGGCCGGCCGGCGCGTCGGACGGGGGCCGAGTGGCGTCGCCCAGGGGCAGGGGTGACGGCTCGTCGATCCCGTCGAGTGTCCGCCGCCACCACGTTTCGGCGGCGTCCATGTCCTGCTCCGACAGCCAGGCGATGTGGTCGCGGTAGGGGCGGGGACGGTCGGGTGCCGTCGCGCCGCGGTAGTGGCCGAAGACGTCGTCGAGCAGGGTCGCGGCGCTCCACCCGTCGAGCAGCAGGTGGTGGAAACTCCAGACGAGCCGGTGCCGGTCGTCCGCGGTGCGCAGCAGCAGCAGGCGCATCAGCGGAGCGCTGCCGAAGTCGAAGCCCTGCCGGCGGTCCGCGTCCAGGAGTTCGTCGATACGGACGCGGAGCCGTTCGCCGGTGAGATCCCGCAGGTCGTGCGTCGTCCAGGGGACGGGCACCTCGCGGTGGACGGCCTGGAGCGGTCGCCCGGAGTCGTCGAAGGCGATGGCCGTGCGCAGGATGGCGTGCCGGTCCGCGGCGTGGTTCCAGGCGGCACGCAGGGCGTCGGCGTCGAGGGTTCCCTGGAGCAGCCATTCGATGCGCTGGAAGTAGACGCCGGAGTCGGGGTCCTGGAGGCTGTGGTAGAGCAGGCCCTGCTGGAGGGGCGAGAGGGGGTAGAGGTCCTCGATCGTGGAGCCGGGCCCGCAGAGGCGGTCGAGCGTGGCCTGGTCGACCGCGGCGAGGGGGAAGTCGGACGGTGTGCGGCCGCCCGCGTCCGGGCCGGTGCAGTGGGCGATGATCGCGCGCAGTGCTGTGAGGAACCGCTCGGCCAGCGCCTCCACGGTCTCCGGATCGTGCAGGGAGGCGGAGTACGTCCAGCTGACGGACAGGCGGTCGGCGGAGACGGCGCCCTGGACCTCGACGATGTGTGCGCGGCGGCCTGCGGGGGCGATGGCGGTGCCGGCGGCGGCCGGGTCGGGTTCGAAGAGAAGGGGTCCGGCCTCGGGTGCCGAGGTGATCGTGCCGTCCGGGGGGACGAACTGGTCGAGGCGGCCGAGGTAGTTGAAGCTGAGGCCGGTGGGCAGTCGGGTGGGGTCCGCGACGAGTCCGTAGCCGATGCCGCGGCGGGGCACGGCGCGCAGCTGCTCCTTGACCGTCTTGAGGGCGGTGGCGGAGTCGTCGCCGCCGGGGCTCAGGGCCACCGGGAAGAGGGTGGTGAACCAGCCGACGGTGCGGGACAGGTCGACGTCCTCGAACAGGTCCTCGCGGCCGTGGCCCTCCAGGGCGACGGTGACGGTGTCGTCGCCGGTCCACTCGGTGATGGTCCGGGCCAGGGCCGTGAGCAGGACGTCGTTGATCTGGGTGCGGTACGCGGCGGGGACCCGGCTGAGCAGCGCATGGGTCTCGTCGGCGTCCAGTGCGACGGTGACGGAGCGGGCGGATTCGAGCGTGTTGGCGCCGCCGGGGTGGTCGACCGGGAGGACGGAGCGGGGGATGTCCTGCCAGTGGGGCCGTTCGGCGTCGAGCGCACCGCCTGCGGCCAGTTCCCGCAGCCGGTGCGCCCAGTCCTTGAAGGAGGTGGTCTTAACGCCGAGGTCCACCGGCCGGCCGGCCGCGGCGTGCCGGTATCCGGTGGCCAGGTCCTCCAGGAGGATCCGCCAGGACACCCCGTCGACCGCCAGGTGGTGGATGACGACGAGCAGCCGGTCGGGGGAGATTCTGACGAACCGTGCGACGGGTCCGTCCAGCGGATGCACTCCCGCCTGTACCTCGTCCGGGGTGATGCGTGCCGTTCCCGGGTCCTCCAGGCCGCTGTCGTCGGGTGCGGCGAACCACTGCCGGGTGCCGTCCGAGCGCAGCCGAAGGGCGTCGTGCTGGTGGAAGAGGGCCTGGACGGCCGCCGCGAGTGCGTCCTTGTCGAGTCCGGTGATGTCGAGCAGCACGGACTGGTTGAAGTGGTGCGGCCGCTCCAGGTCCTGGGCGTGGAACCAGCGCTGGACGGGGGTGAGTGGGGCGTCTCCGGTGACGGGGCCCTGCTCGGCGTCGGCGTCGGGCCCGGTCGTCGCGTCGGCACCGGCCACCGCGGCGAGTTCGGCGACGGTCTGGTTGTCGAAGACGAGTTTCGGGGACAGGGTGACGCCGTCCTGCCGGACGCGGGCCATGAGCTGGATGGCCAGGATGGAGTCGCCGCCGAGTTCGAAGAAGTTGTCGTGGACGCCCACGCCGTCGAGTCCGAGGACTTCGCCCCAGGCTTCGGCGAGTACGCGCTCGACGTGGGTGCGGGGTGCGACCCGGCCGGTGTCGGGGCCCGTGCCGGTGTGGGCGGGCGGTTCCGGCAGTGCCCGCCGGTCGATCTTGCCGCTGGGGGTCAGGGGCAGGGAGTCCAGCACGACCAGGATCGCCGGGATCATGAATTCCGGCAGCGAGCGCCGCAGGAAGGGACGCAGCTCCGCCGGCGGCGGGACGTTCCGGCCCGGTTCGGCGGTGACATAGGCGGCCAGGCGCCTGCCGGCGTCCTGTCCGGTGACCACGACCGTGGCCTCGCGCACCGCGGGGTGGCCCACCAGCGCGGCCTCGATCTCGCCGGGTTCGATGCGGAATCCGCGCAGTTTGATCTGCTGGTCGGCGCGGCCGACGAACTCGAGGACGCCTTCCGGCAGCCATCTGACCAGGTCTCCGGTGCGGTACATCCGCTCGTTGGGGGCGCCAAATGGGTCCGCCTGGAAGCGTTCGGCCGTCAGACCGGGACGGCCGAGGTAGCCGCGTGCGACGCCGGGTCCGCCGATGTACAGCTCGCCCACGACGCCGACGGGCACGGGTTCCAGGGCGGGATCCAGGACGTAGGCGCGGGTGTTGGTGATCGCCCGGCCGATCGGGACGGTCCGGTCGGGCGTGCGGGTCACGGGGTACCAGGTCGAGAAGGTGGTGGTCTCGGTCGGGCCGTACACGTGGAGCAGCCGGGCGGGCGGTTGGGCGGCGAGCACCTCGGCGACCCGTCGGCGGTTGACGGCCTCGCCGCCGAACAGGACGCAGTCGAGGGTCGCGAAGGCCGCCGGGTCGAAGGCCACGATCTGGTTGAACAGCGCGGTGGTGAGGAACAGCACCGTGATCTGCCGGGCGCGGAGCTCGGCCACGAGCGCCTCGGGCGACAGCATGGTCTCCCGGTCGATGCCGACGAGTTCGCCGCCGCCGGTCAGCGGCGCCCAGATCTCGAAGGTCGCCGCGTCGAAGGCCGTGTCCGCGGCCTGCGCGACCACGTCGCCGGGGCCGATGCGGACGTAGTCGGCGTCCCAGAGCAGCCGTACGATCGAGCGGTGCTCGACGGCGGCGCCCTTGGGGGTGCCGGTCGAGCCGGAGGTGTAGATCACGTAGGCGAGGTCGTCGTCGCGTACGCCGGTGTCGGGGGCGGAGCCGGGCCTGTCCTGGATCCGGGCGGCGTCCTCGGCGCCGTCGACGAGCAGGAACGAGACGTCGTCGCCGGAGGGCAGCCGGTCGGCCAGCCCGCTCTGGGTGACGACGACGCGGGTCTGTGTGTCGGCGAGGATGAAGGCCAGCCGGTCCGTGGGGTTGTCCGGGTCCAGCGGCACATAGGCGGCTCCGGTCTTCAGCACGGCCAGCAGGGCCACCGGGAGTTCGGCCGTGCGCCGCAGGCAGACGGAGACCAGGTCGCCGCGGCCCACTCCGCGGTCGCGCAGCTCGTGGGCCAGCCTGTTGGAGCGGAGGTCGAGCTCCGCGTAGGTGAGTGCGGTGTCGCCGTAGCGGACGGCCGTGGCGTGGGGACGGGCGGCGACCTGTTCGGCGACCAGTGAGGGGACGGGCAGGGCGGGCAGCGGGCGGGCGGTGTCGTTCCATTCGCCGAGCACCTGGCGGCGTTCGCCTTCGTCCGGCCGGGACAGTTCGCTGAGGCGGGTCGTGGGGGCCGCCGCGACGGCTCGCAGCAGGGCGACGTACTGGGCGGCGAACCGCTCCGCGGTGGCGGGGTCGTAGAGCTCGGTGTCGTACTCCAGCTCGCCGGCCAGTCCGTCGGGTGTCTCGAACAGCGCGAGGGTGAGGTCGAACTTGGCGGTGCCGCCGTGCACCGGGTGCGGTGCGCAGTCGACGCCGTCGAGGTGGAGTTCCCCGGGACGGGCGGGGTGGAGTGCGAACGCCACCTGGAACAGCGGGTTGCGTCCGAGGTCCCGGCCGGGGGCGAGCCGCTCGACGACCCGGTCGAAGGGGATGTCCTGGTACTCGTAGGCGTCGAGGGCGGCGCGGCGGACCCGGCCGAGCAGCGTGTCGAATCCGGGGTCGCCTTCGCAGTCGGTGCGCAGGACGAGCATGTCGACGAAGAAGCCGATCAGGTTCTCGACGTCCGCGCCGGTCCGCCCGCTGATGGGCGAGCCGACGACGATGTCGGTCTCTCCGGAGTGCCGGTGCAGCAGGGTGGTGTAGGCGGCGTGGAGCGTCATGAACAGGGTGGCGCCGTGGGCGCGGCCCAGCTCGGCGAGTTGCGCGACCAGTTCCCGGTCGACGGTGAACTCGGTGGTGGCTCCGGTGAATGCGGGCGCGGAGGGGCGGGCCCGGTCCGGGGCCAGATAGCTGCCGCCGTCGGCGCCCTCGAGTTGTGCGGCCCTCTCGTCCAGTCGGCGTGCGGTGGCTTCGGTCCGGTCCTCGCGGCGCTGGATGCGGGCGTGGTCGGCGTACTGGAGCGGGATGTCCGGCAGCTCCGGGGTCCGGCGGGCGACGCGGGCGTTGTAGCCCTCGCTCAGTTCGGCCGCGAGGAGGTCCAAGGACCAGCCGTCGCAGATCATGTGATGGAGGGTCAGGCAGAGGACGTGGTCGTCCTCGGCGAGCCGGACGAGGGTGGCGGCGGCCAGCGGGCCGTTCTGCACGTCGAGCCAGCGGCCCGCCTGCCGGGTCAGGATGTTCCGGGCGGCGGCGAGGGCCTCGGCGCCCTCGCCGCTGACGTCGGCCCGTTCGATCGGGATGTGTCCGGAGGAGGCGACGACCTGGCGGGGGGTGCCGTCGTGGGCGGGGAACGTGGTGCGCAGCACCTCGTGCCGGGCGACGAGGGCGTCGAGGGCGGACTGCAGAGCGGCCGTGTCGAGCTGTCCGCGCATCCTGTAGGCGACGGGCACGGTGTAGCGGGGGTTGCCCGGGGTGAGCTGTTCGACGAGCCAGAGCCGGTGCTGGGCCGGGGACAGCGGCGGCGCCGATCCGGAGTCCGTCTCGTCCGCGGGGGTGCCGGACGACGCCGGTGTGTCCTGGCGCGCGGAGTCGATCCGGGCGGCGAGGGCGCCGAGGGTGGGCGCGGCGAACAGGGCGGCGAGCGAGAGCTCGACACCCCAGATGCCCCGTACGCGGGCCAGCAGCCGGGTGCCGAGCAGGGAGTGCCCGCCGAGTGCGAAGAAGTCGTCGTCGACGTGGACGGCTTCCAGCGCGAGCAGTTCCCGCCACAGCGGTTCCAGTGCGCGTTCGGTCGGGGTGGCGGCCCGCCGTCCCGCGCCGCCGGCCGCGCCCCGGCGTGGCGGCTCGGGCAGGGCCGAGCGGTCGACCTTGCCGGTGGAGGTGAGCGGCAGCGCGTCCATGAAGACGAACACCGCAGGGATCATGTAGGCGGGCAGGCGCTCGCGCAGGGAGTCGCGCACCAGCGTCGTGAGGCGCCGCTCCGTCGCGGTCGCCAGCGGCATGTTGGTGCGGGGGCCCGGTGATTCCGCCGGGCCGGCGGCGAACTCGACCGGTCCTCGCTCGGCATCGGTCCACAGGACCATGTCGAAGGCATCGCCCGCCGCGCTGCCCGCGACGCTGACGTCCACGGTGTAGGAGGCGCGGGCCGCCAGGTCGTACAGGTCGTCGAGCTCGACGGCCGGGCCGTCGTGCCCGGTCTCCCGGAGCGCGGCCACGGTGCCTTCGGCGTCCTCGCGCAGCCGGATGAGCCGGGCCACCTCGTCGGCGACGCGCGCGTCGGTGACTCCGCGCAGCGCCAGGTGCCGTGGGCGCCGGTCCCGGAGGATCCGTGCGATGTCCTCCAGGGTGAGTCCTTCGTCCCTCCAGTCGAGCCAACGGTCGGGGACGCGCGCAGGTTCGGCTCCGCGCACCCGGAGGACCGCGTCGTAGCGGAACTGGGTCATCTCGTTGCGGTGCCTGCCGCGGCGCGGTGACACCAGCACGTGGTCGATGCCCGCCAGGCCGCGCAGGTCGGTGAAGAAGGAGGGGGCGACGACGAGTTCCTTCTCGGCCGCCGCCCGTTCGCGTACCGCCTCGGCCAGGGTCGCCAGCGGCGCGGTGTCCTCGTGGCCGCGCTTCAGCTCGGCGCTGAGGTGGAAGGCGTTGAGGAGCGGGAGGCTGCGCACGTCGCCGACGAAGAGGTGCCCGCCGGGTGCCAGCCGTGCGGCCGCACGCTCGATGACCTCGCGCAGATACTGCGCCGACGGCAGGTACTGCACAATGGAGTTCAGTACGACGACGTCGAAGGGGCCGCCGGGAACCGCGTCGAGGTCGTCGGCCGGCGCGTGCACCAGCTCGGTGTGGTCCAGCCCGGCGGCGTCCATCTGCTCGCGGAGCCTGCGGATCGCCACGGCGGACAGGTCGCTGCCAACATACCGCTCGGCCTGCGGGGCGAGCCGCATCGCGAGCAGGCCGGTGCCGCAGCCGATCTCGAGCACGCGCCGGGCACCGAGGGCGCGGATGCGGTCGACCGTGGCGTCCGTCCATTCCCGCATCTGGTCGGCGGGGATGGGCAGTCCGTCACCGCTGCCGACCCACCCGCTCAGCTCCCAGCGGCCTTCGGCGGCTCCCACGCCGTCGCGGTAGGTCTCGTCGAACACCGCCTCCCAGTCGGCGACCTGCTCCCGCTCGTTCTCCGTGCCGGCCGTGGCGTCGGCCTCGGGGACCACATAGGCGACCAGGCGCCGGTCCGAGGATCCGCCCCGGGCGACCACGACCGCGTCCCTGACCTGCGGCAGCCCGGTCAGTCCGGCGCGGATCTCACCGGGTTCGATCCGGAAGCCACGCAGCTTGACCTGGTCGTCCAGGCGCCCGAGGTACTCCAGGGTGCCGTCGGGCCGCGTTCTGACCCGGTCCCCGGTGCGGTAGAGCCGGGCCCCGGGCTCGGTGGCGGCCGGGTGCGCGACGAAGCGTTCCGCGGTCAGGCCGGGCCGGTTGAGGTAGCCGCGCGCCAGGCCGGGGCCGCCGATGAACAGTTCCCCCGCCTCGCCGGGCGCGACCGGGTCGAACTCGTCGTCGAGGACATGGAGCTCGGTATGGGCGATGGGCCCGCCGATCGGGATGGGCGCGCCGTCGAGGTCCCGCGGCCGGATGGCGTGGGTACAGGCGAACGTGGTCGTCTCGGTCGGGCCGTAGCCGTTGGTGATGACCGTGTCCGGCAGCGCCTCGCGCGCGGTGCGGACGTGGGTGACCGACAGCGCCTCTCCGCCGATGAGCAGGTCGCGGACGCCGGCGAGGATGGACGGGTCCTCGTCGACCACGAGGTTGAAGAGGGAGGCCGTCAGCCACAGGGTGGTCACCCGCCGGTCGGCGAGAGTACGGCCGACCTGGCTGACGGTGCGTGCTCCCGGGGCCGCGACGACGAGCCGGCCGCCGTGGGCCAGAGCGCCCCAGATCTCCAGGGTCGAGGCGTCGAAGGCGAGCGGCGCGAGCAGCAGATGGGTGGCGTCGGGGCCGAACCTCGCGTAGCTCTGCTCGTGGATCAGCCGGATGACGGCGCGGTGCTCCACCAGCACGCCCTTGGGGACGCCGGTGGAGCCGGAGGTGAACATGACGTAGGCCAGGCGGTCGGGGTCCGGCTCCTCGGTCTCCGTCAGGGGCTCGGCCGGTAATGCGGTGATCGCGGGCAGATCGGTGTCGAGGTCGATCAGCGGGACGGCGACCTGCGGCAGGGGGCCGGCCGTGACCACCGCGGCGGGTGCCGCGTCGGCGAGCACCGCCGCGAGGCGCTCCGCCGGCGACTCGGTGTCGAGCGGCAGGTAGGCCGCGCCTGCTTTGAGGATGCCGAGCAGGACGACGGGCGTCAGGAGGCCCCGCTCCATGTGGACGGCGACGAGGGACTCGCCCCGTACGCCGACCGCCCTGAGGTGGCGGGCGAACTGGTTGGCGCGCGCGTCCAGTTCGCGGTAGGTGAGCGACCCGCCCTCGGTCTCCACCGCGACGGCGTCCGGCGCGCGTTCGGCCTGGGACTCCACCAGCCGGTGAATGGTCGTCGCGGGCAGCCGGTCCGCTGTCCGGACCGTGGAAGACGCAGATCCCTGCGACAATTTCCTACCCCTATCAGTGGCGCGGCTGAAGTGCGCTCGGATGCCGGGAGCCGCGGAGACGGTTCGGTCGCGGCTCACGGCGCGACTTCGACAGCAACAGCTCACCTTGCGGGCACATCATGTCCAGGTCCGATCAGGACCGAAAAGCCCTGCTCAGACGCTCCTTAGCGCGCGCAGAAGGGCACCCCACCCGGTCGCCCGTGAGGGCATGGCCGAACGCCTATACCCGATCGGGCCTACCCGATCGCCACTGAGAGTGTGGTCGCTCTGCCGGGCCCGGGCAGGTGCGTAGCAGCTCGCGGTCGCCCGGACCGGACAGCCGCTCCCGCAGGGCGGGGCGGCGCATGCGTGGCCTCACAAGGTGTCTCCGGATGGGCCTGACAATGAAAATGATTGCCGATATGGCGTTCACGGCGCAGCCCGGCCCGCCTCCTATCGGAGGCTTCCTCGGGCTGTTCTGACGACTGACTGATCGTTTCAGAATGAGGTCCGCAGGCGGCGAAGGCATATGAGGCTGCAGGCCAGCTCGAGCAGGCCCTGGTGGAGATCGGCACGTCGCTCGTAGCGGATGCGGAGCCGTTTGAACTGGTGCAGCCAGGCGGATGGGCTCCCACGACCGCATATTGATCAGAAACTCATGAGGTTCTCGTCGAGGACGTAGCCGACATGCGGGCCGCCGAAGTAGCCGCGGACGATGTGGGGTTGGCGTTGCCGTCTGCGGAAGAAGCGGCGGGTTTCGGCGGCGAGTTCGGCCTGGTCGCGGGCGCGGTGCTGTTTGGGCGAGCTGTGCTTGAGGTCGGCGTTGACCAGCTCGTCGGGGTTCAGTTCGGGCGAGTACAGGGGCAGGAAGTGCAGTTCGACGTCGTCGGGGTGGGCGGCGAGCCAGTCGCGGACCTTCTTGGAGCGGTGGGCGGAGTGTCCGTCAACCACGAGATGGACCTTGCGGTCGAAGTGGCCGACGAGCCGGTCCAGGAAGCGGCACATCACTTCGGCGGTGAAGTTCTCGGTGAAGACCATGAAGTGCATCCGGCCCTTGGTGCTGATCGCCGACATCGCGTTCACGGAGAACCGGTTCCCGCTCCGTCGCACGACGGGGGTCCTACCCTTCTCTCCCCAGGTGCGGCCGGTGACCTGGTCGGATCGGATGCCGACCTGGTCGGCGAAGAGGATCTCGCCGCCGTCCTTCTTCGCTTTCGCTCGGATCTTCGGCCAGGTCTCCTGATGCCAGCGCGCCACGGCCTCGGGGTCCTGCTCGACAGCTCGCTTGTCCGGACGCTGGAAGGACAGTTCAGGTACTTGCCCACCCCCGGTTCGGTCAGCCGCACCCGGTACAGCTTCGCGATGAGGTCGCCCACCAGCCGCCGCGTCCACAACTGGCCGGAAAGCCCCACGTCACAGGGCCGGTGATCGAGGACCACCTGCCGCACCGCGGCCTGCTCGGCCTCCCCGAGCACCTGCTGCACCCCCGACCGGCTTGCCCCGCGTCCTCACGGTCCCGGCCCGCCACCAACGCGGCCACCGCCCGCAGCCGCAGGGCCTCCTGCGCCGACGGCGACAGATGCCGCGCGTCCCCCACCAGATCGCTCACACCCCACCAACGACCCAGAACCCAAACCGTTTCTGATCAATAAGTCAGCCATCAGATCCAGCCATGCTCACGGGCTATATGAATGGCTCCGTAGCGATTTTCGGCGCCCAGTTTGTTGGTGGCGGAAGAGAGGTAGTTCCGCACGGTTCCGACGGACAATGCGGCGCGCTCTGCGACTTCGCTGACGGAGGCTCCGTCGGAGGCAAGCATGAGGATGTCGGCCTCCCGGGGGGAGAGAGGGGAGTCACCGACACTGATGGCATCGGCCGCCAGGAGGGGATCGATGTAGCGGCTCCCGGCGTGGACGGTGCGCACAATCTGAGCGAGGTCCTGGGCCGAGACGGTCTTGGGCACGAACCCCCGTACGCCAGCTTCCAAGGCCCGCTTGAGGTGACCGGGTAGACCGTGGCTGGTGACGATGAGGGAGTTGCAATCAGGCACTGCTTTGCGCAGCCATGCGGCGACGGTGATGCCGTCCTTCTGCGGCATTTGCAGGTCGAGTATGGCGATGTCGGGGCGGTGTTTTCGGGCCTTGGCCGTCGCTTCGGATCCCGTGGATGCCTCGGCAACGACGTCCAAGTCTTCTTCGAGGTCCAGCAGCGATGCCAGTGCGCCGCGAATGAGGTGCTCGTCGTCGGCGAGCAGGATACGGATCACGATGACGCTTTCTGCTCGATGGGAAGGGGGAGCTGGATCACGAGTCGATACGTGTTCTCTGGCCCCGGACCGTGTTGCAGCCTTCCGCCCAGCGGCGTCAGGCGCTGGGCGAGGCCGCCCAGTCCGGTACCGGCGTGGGGGCCGGCAGAGTGGGGGTGGTCGTTGATGATGAGGAGGTCAGCGCCCTCGTTCTCCGCGAATCGGATGGTGCAGTTCTGTGCGTCCGAGCGGCGGAGGACGTTGGTGACCCCCTCACGGATGGCCCAGCCGAGCACGGACTTGGCCTCGCTGGACAGCCCGAGTGGCGGATCACTCTCGATGGTGCTTGCGATTCCGGCGGCTTGGGAGACGGAGCGGGCACCTGCCAGCTCGCTGGCGAGATCTGTGGTCCGGTAACCGCGTACGACATCACGAATCTCGCTCTGCGACTGCCGGGCCAGACGCTGCACTTCCACCATCTCGGAGACGGCCCGGGGATTGTTGACCTCACTGAGGCGCGCCGCGAGTTCGCCCTTGAGCGCGATGACCGCGAGGTTGCGTCCCATGACGTCGTGAAGGTCGCGTGCGAATCGCAGCCGCTCCTCGGCGACCGCGAGTCGTCCTTGGGCTTCGCGGGCCGCGTCGAGCCGCCACATGACGGACAGATACCAGACGGAGGACCGAAGCGTCAGGCCGATCACCAGCCACATCGCGGCAACGGCCAAAGCGATCAGGAGAACGCTGCGAAGCGAAGAGCCGGTTGCCGCCACGGCGACGAGGGTGAACGTGCACGCAGCCGCGCCGGATGCCGAGTAGGCGCGCACACTGGTGGCGTTGAGTACCGCGGCCAACGGGGCCGCTACCAGCATGCAGTAGTAGCCCACGGCGTCGGCATCCGCGGGCCAGTCGAGGCTGTGCAGCACGAGAATGGCAGCAATTTGGATGCAGGAGAGCACGATGACGGTCGCGGTGGGCCCGCGACAAGGGCCACGGTGGCCGATCCGGTGAGCTAGAACAACGGTCGCCAAGACCGCTTGTGCGACGAATACGACCACCAGGGCCCGCAACAACAGGGAGGAGACCGGCCTTTGCCTAAAGCTCTCGGCAGGTTCGGCGAAGGACAGGAGGAAAAACCAGGGGATCGCACAAAGAGCCCACCGGGTGGAGCGAGTGACGCGCTGCATCGAGGCACGGTGTTGCGGGGAGGCAGTGCCCACTAACTGTTCTGATTCCTGTTCCATCTGTCAGGTCTCCTGGTGTCACGCCCGGGCGTGGATCAGCTGGCCTCAACCGATCTTCAGCTGCGTGGCTCCCAGCGGAACCATCGTTTGACCGCCAGGATCGAGAGCGCGCTCCAGATTGACGCGATCAAGACGTTCAACGCGGACTCGCTTACCGTGCCCTCGCCGTTCCAAGCTGTCTGGATCAGTTCGATGACAGGTGTGAGGGGCGCCGTTCGTGCCGAGGAGCGCGAAGAGCTCGCCCTGGGCGACGCGGAAGGAGACGCCACGGACCGCGTCGAAGCCTTCGGCGCCCATGGCGCCGTATCGCCTCCGCAGGTCTGTGACCTCGATCACGTTAGGGGTGGGGTTCATGAGTTCATCATGCAGCCAGTCGCAGATTTTCCCCGCTGAGATCTCTCATGCCTTCACCTGACAAATGTCATGGATGAGAGTGATAAATATAATGACCTTGGAGTTGAAGATTCCACTTCTTGATGTGATCTACACCCTATCGCGTCGCCATAGGTGACGCTTCCATCTCTCCCTGGCAGCCGCCGGGCGCCCGTCGGCTGCTCCCGTGTAATTGCGCAACAAGTCCCCTCAAGGGGGCCAAGAATTCTCGATGGAAAGCTCTTAAGTCAGCTGGAGGGCTTGGGTGAACTCCAATGGCCATGACTTAAGTCGGTCGTGGCCATTGCACCGGCAGCGGCCCGTCCTGCTGTCCCTGTTCACGCTCATGTTGGCGCACCCAGGTGCGGAGGGCTCGGGATTCACGTTGAGTTCCCGGGCGACATGAGCGACCGGCTTGCTGGATTTCAACGCCAGCTGGACCGCTTCTTCACGGAACTCCGGCGAGTACGGACTTGGACGTGCCACTTGCTGCTTCCCTCGATTCCTTACAGGAAAACCCTATTGGGTCCTGTCCGGGATCTTCGGGGCCCCTCAGGCCGAACAGAGTCGCCATCGTGATCGCTCGCATCATCCGTTTACTCCGGGCTTCATGGATGGTCAAGCGATTCCCTCGTCTTTCGTTCAACTGACCCGCGAAACGTATGTCACCTATGATCCTTTTTAGGATGTCGCCGCAAGAACCGCAGCCACAGCCTCACGGGCTTCGCGGGGTACTTCATAGTGGCCTCTGCGTGAGGCTGAAAGCCATCCCTCGTTCACCAGTTGGCGCAAGTGATGGTAGATCTGCCCTGTACTGCCCATATCGGTCTGCGCTGCGAGTTCTGCAGCCCTGAGCGGGCCGTCAAGACAGGCGAGCAGGATACGCAGACGCACCGGGTGCCCGAGCGCGTTCAGGCGAGCCGCCAACACGTCCAGATCAGAATGTGCGAGGAGCCTGGTGGCGAGCTGACGCGAGTCCTCAGCTTCGGCTACATGATTAGCTGTTCCAACCCCGTTGTTCGTCTCAGCGGCTGGGTGTTCCTGGAAGAGCAGAGAGACTCGTTCTTCAAGGTCTTCAACGCGGCGAGTCAGTTCGTCGCCCAGAGAGACATCAGTCATGAGATTCAGCGTAGTTGTAGGCATAGTGCACCGGAACGCCCGCAGTCAGGCGCGACTGGGGTCACGAGGTGATGCCTTCCCAGGAAACGAGGAGGTCGGCCCGCCGCACAGCACCCTTTGCACGAAGGTCACCCCGAAGGGGCCCGTCAACCATTCCACATAAGCGGACTATAATGAAAACCATGTTCAAGACACAGGGGCCCTCTCCCGCCCTCGCCGAGGACAGGACGCCCCGAGTCCGCTTGACGGGACTCTCCGCCGGATATCCGGGCCGCCACGTTCTGCATCAACTCGACGCCGAGATACCTGCGTTGGCCGTCACGGCGCTCGTCGGCCCGAACGGCAGCGGGAAGTCCACGCTGCTCGGAGTCATTGCCGGAGTCATCCAACCCACATCAGGCCAGCTCCACCACCATGGCAACCGGCCGCCGGCGTTCGTCCCGCAGCGCGGCGCCGTCGGTGACGCACTGCCGCTGACGGTCAGACAGACGGTGGAGATGGGGCTCTGGGGCGAACGCGGGCCGTGCCGGCTGACCCGGCAGGATCGCGCCACCGTGGACCAGGCCATGGAGAGCTCGGCATCACCGACCTCGCCACCCGCCAGCTCGGAGAACTGTCCGGCGGGCAGCGGCAACGCGCCCTGACCGCCCAAGGACTCGCGCAGGAGTCGAACCTGCTCCTCCTGGACGAGCCGACCACGGACTCGACCCCGAGGCAAAAGATCGTATCGCCGCGCTGCTGACGGAGCTGGTCGCCGACGGCGTGACCGTCGTGCAAGCCACACACGACCTCGAAGCCGCACGCTCGGCGGACGCCTGCCTTCTACTCCGCTACGGTCACCTGGCGGGAGAGGGGCACCCCGAGCAGCTTCTCACCGCTTCGACGCTCGCACAGATCTGGCAACCGGCCTGACGCGACCGCTCGTGGCGACGGTGCTCACGTGCCGCTGTCGCATGTGCCCGCCAGGTGCCGGTGCAAGCCCGCGGCTGTCGCAGCGCCTGCGTCACCGCACCGTCGGGCTTTCTCGGCGTCAGCAGCGATTCCCGACAACCTCACAGCCGCCGACGTGGAGAACGGCTGACATAGGTCCGCCCCGACTCAGAGCTCCCGCACGTCGATGGGTCCACGCTGATGAGAGCCGACGTACCCTTGGAACGCTCTCCCGCAGCCCGCATGGAGTCGGTCACCGAAAGTACTGGCAATCGGTAGATCCTGGTTGGCACTAGCGGGCCGCCTGGAACGTACGCCGGTACGTCTGCGGTGAGACCCCGATCGCCGCGTGGAGGTGCTGGCGCAGGGAGGCGCCCGTGGCGAAGCCGACCTGGCCGGCGATCTGGTCCACCGACAGGTCGCTGGACTGGCCCACTGCCCGTTCACCGTGGTCCGCTCCGACCTGCCCTGACGCCCGGCCGTTTCCGAGCCACGTGGTGTCCCAGACAGTGGAGGCTGGGCTTCTTCTGCTGACAGACCCACGCAGGTCAGGCTCCCTCCGCAGGGCGCTCGGAGTCCGTGCACGCCCATGGAAGTCAACCCGGGCGAGCAGCCCCGCGTCGCTGCAGTCTTCGCCTCCACCAACGCAGGAGCCATCGGCTCAGTCCGATGCGGTCTGTTCGAAATCGTCGTCCTCCAACGGGGGCGATTGAGACGGAGGAAACAGCCGGTCCTCGTACGCCCCCAGCGCTATCAACAGCAGCAGCATCCCCACCGGCACAAGCAAGGCAACCACAACCACACGGCGCCTCCCGCAATCGCGGCGATCGGGGCCTGTGACCAGCGTCGGGACAAACCTCCAACAGCGCACGTCAGGAACACCCGCGTGCAAGCCGCCGAGGGCAGCCGAGCGCGCCGAGTTCCCCACCGACCACCTCGACCGCCACCCGCACCAGCTCTCCGGCGGCCTCGCCCAACGCGCCGCCACCGCCCTCGCCCTCGTCGGCGACACGCCCCTGCTGCTCGCCGACGAACCGACAACCGGACTCGACCGCGACCTGGTGGACCACACGGTCGACGAACTCCGCCGCCACATCGACCGCGAGGACGGCACGGACCGGGCCCTGCTGGTGATCACCCACGACCTCACGGCCGCCGAACGCATCACCGACCGCGTGGCCGTGATGTACGCGGGCCGAATCGTCGAACTCACCGACGCGGAAACGTTCTTCGGCACCCCCGGGCCCCAGCACCCCTACGAACGCGCCTTCACCCCCATCCCCGGAATGCCACCCGAACTCGGCGACCTCCCCGACGGCTGTGCCTTCGCCCCACGCTGCGAGCGCGCCACCGAAGCCTGCGCCACCCTCCCCCCGACGACCGGCGGAACCGCCTGCCACCATCCGCACGTACCGGAGGACGCCCGTGCTTGAACTGCGCGCCATCACCGCCGGATACGACAGGAAAGCCCCGGTGGTGCGAGGCGCCTCGCTGACCGTCGCACCCGGTGAGGCCGTCGGCCTGCTCGGCCCCAGCGGCTGCGGCAAATCCACCCTCGCCCGGGTCGCCGCCCTTCTCCACCGCCCCGACTCCGGCACCCTCTTCCTCGACGGCGAACCCGTACGACGCTGGCGCCATCGCGCCCCGCGCACCCAACGCACCACGTTCGGCGTCGTCTTCCAGCAGCCCCGACTCTCCGCCGACCCCCGGCTGCGGCTCACCGACCTGATCGCAGAACCCCTGCGCGCGGCCGCCGCAAAGAGATCCCCGAACGCGTCGCCGAGCTGGCAATAGCCGTCGGCCTCACCCCCGACCTCCTGGGCCGCCGCCCTCACGAGGTCAGCGACGGCCAGCTCCAACGCGCCTGCCTCGCCCGCGCCCTCGTGCTGCGCCCGTGCTGGCTGATCTGCGACGAGATGACCGCGATGCTGGACGCGTCCACCACCGCCGCGCTGGTGGCCGCCGTCGAGGACTACCGCGCAACCACCGGCGCCAGCCTCCTCGCCGTCGGCCACGACCAAGTGCTCCTGGACCGCTGGTGCGACCGCACGCTCCACTGGGACGACATCACCGGCCGCCCCCCGCCGGGAACAGGACGGCTCCCGCAGACATCGGGCCTGCGGGAGCCGTCCGTTGTGCCGCCTGCCGGTGAACGGTGAGAAGACGATCACGAGGCAGGAGGCTCGAGGCGCTCTACGCCGTCACGGCGCGAGCAGCAGACTGTCGCCACGCTCCTTGACGGCGGCGTAGCGCTTGGCCACGTCCTGCCAGTTGACGACCTGCCACATGGCCTCGACGAAGTCGACCTTCTGGTTCTTGTACTGGAGGTAGAAGGCGTGCTCCCAGGCGTCGAAGACCAGGATCGGGGTCAAGCCCTGGCCGACATTGCCCTGGTGGTCGTAGACCTGCTCGACGATCAGCCGGCCGCTCAGCGGCTCGTAGGCCAGGACGCCCCAGCCCGAACCCTGCGTGGTCGCGGACGCCTTGGACAGCTGTGCCTTGAAGTTCGCGAAGGAGCCGAAGGACTCGGAACCAGCAGTACTCAACCACGAGCGCTCCCGTTGCGGCTCGCGCGTACCAATGCCACCAACTGCCTTGACCGCCCGGCACCGATGCGCAAGTCCTTACGCAGCGACTCCGCCGACACCGGCCGTTGGTGCACCTCTCTGTGCCGAGCGTCCACTTGCCGGGCGCGCGCCAGTAGCGGATCACCAACATCGGCATGTTCGTCTCCGGACGGATCTACGGCAGTGGCCTCGGCGTGATCGCCGGAGCGATGGGCCAGAAGCTCTACCGCAAGCAGAAGCGCCACCGGCGGCCACCCCGCCACCAAGACGGGCTTCCACTCCAGGGCGGGCGCCGCGGCCATGTTGGCTGCGAGGGACACGACGATCCCGAGCAGAAAGGCCAGCCGCACCACATACCGCGTGCGCCGGTCACCCGCAGCCGACTGCTTCAGAACCCCGACCGTCGCCAACAGCAGCAAGCCGTCGACCGAGAGCGGCCAGAGGGTCGCGCTGGTCCTGTCCGCTCCGCCTTGCAGCGCGAACTCCCGCTGATGGACATACGAGGCGTACGCCGCTACCCCCGCAACCACCAGAGCGCCGGTACGCCGAACCCACGTCTCCAGATCCGCCGCGTGCCACGCGCCGGACCGCCTCACCGCCCGGCCCTCCCCCGAGCCGTAGGACAAAAGCTCCCTTCAACGATGAGCTTCCCTACCGGAAACCCCAGCTCAGACCGCCATCCGTCTGCTACGCGCCCCGCCGGGGGCGCCACACTGCTCTGAGCTATCGCAAGTCACGTCACCTTTGACCCGCGTGCCCGGCTTCCTCCGCCGGCGTCCAGCCGTTCTTCCGCTCCAGCGGAGCAGGCAGTCCCCGCATATACGCCAGCAACGGAGTTCCCCATAGGCAGGAGATCGACCAAGATCCTTCTGTCGCACGAGGAACTCCGTTGGATGAAGGGACGGCCGCGTCAGCGCCGCTGGAAGGCGCGGTTCAGGACGTCGAGGGTGACCGCCAGCCCGAGCCGGTGCCCGTGCTCGGAGGCGAAGCGGTAATGCACGCCGGCCCAGATTCGCGCCTCCAGGAGTTCGGCTGTCGCCGCCTGAAGGCTGTCGTAGTGGCGGGTCGTGCCGGACGCGGGGCTGTACGCGGCGAACGTGAGGTCGTCACGGCCGAAGAACGACCCCAGGACCGTCATGACCGCCGTGGTGAAGCAGGCGTGGCCCGACGGGTACTCCGGCGACGGGGCGGTGACCCGCAGCGGCGTCCAGTCCGGGTCGGGATCGGTGGCCGCGTTGCCGTCGGTGCCGGCGAGCGGAATGGCCGTCACTGGGCGCCAGAAGTTCCAGTGCGCCTTGGCCTTGTAGCAGGCGATCAGGGTGTCGGCGGAGGCCACGTACACCATGGCGAGCAGCCGGGCCGTCCGGAGGCTGCTGAGGCGGTGCGCGTCGGCGAGTTGCCGGGTGATCGACCATTCGACCATCCGGGGGTCGTCCCACCAGATCGCCGCCTCGGTCTGGTCCTCGGTGCGGACGGTGCTGGTGGCCGCGCCGAGGCTCTTGACCTCGTTCAGGTCGCGGGCCCAGGCGGCGCCGGTCAGGGCCGGCGGGGGCTTGACCCGGTAGGCGCCGGCGTCGGGGACGACGAACGGCTTCAGGTTCGGCACCCAGGCGCCGACGTTGACGTAGCCGGGCGGGGTGAGCCGGTATTCGCCCGGCTCGGTGCCGACGGTCCACGGCGCGGTGGGGTCGAAGCCGTCGTCACGGCGGCTCTCGGTCATCGCCGCGGCGGCGGCCCTGCCGACGGCCACCCCGCCGTCCTCGGCGCGGCCGTCGGGGATCGCGGCCAGCGCCTCGTCGTACCGGGCGTTCAGCGACTCGGCCTGCCCCGGGAAGAGCCACAGCAGCGTGTCGTGGGCGGCCGCGGCCACCGCCGCGGCGGTGGAGTCCCCGGGGCGGCTGCGGGGCGCGCTGACCAGGGGCTCGTACGGACGGCCGGCGACGGCGTTGACCGCGTCGTACACGGCGCCCTGCACGATGGCGAAGCTGCGGGTGCTGGTGGTGGGCGACTGCTTGGCGGTGTCGTAGATGGCGGTCTGGGCGTGGATGTTCCAGGCGATGACGGGATTGCCCGGGGCGGCCTCCACGCCGCTGTGTGCCTCGGCGGTGGTGGCCGTCAGTGGGACGGTCAGCGCGAGTGCGGTGAGGACCGCGATACGGCGTAACCCTCTGAATGATCCGGCGAGCGGGCGTTGTGTCACGAGACCCCCATGGGCTTGTCGGTGACAGATTGTCAGAGCCTAGAGGCAGGGGGTCTGATTTGTCGTTACATCGACAATCATCGACGATCCGACGGGGTTCACGCCCGGATGTCCGTCACCTCGGCGACGAATGCGCGGGCTCCGGCCGGGAGCACTCGGCCGGAGCGCCCTCCGGCGCCGACGAATCCGCGGCACCGCGACCGTGCCAGAAAGAACCAGCTCAGGGCGGCTATAGGGCCGTACAGATGCTGTCGGTGCTGACCACCGTACGAGCGGGATGCGCGACCACGTTGATCGCGCATCCCGGTGTTGATCGTCATCGACCGGCCCTACGGCCGAGTGAGGGTGGGCCTAGCGGGTGCGCCTAGCGGGTGGGCCTACCCGGTCGTGGTCGGGACGTAAGGAGACAGAGCCGGGGCCAGTTGCACCCCGGGCGCCAGGCCGAGGGCGGTGAGGGCGTCGGGGAGGCCGCGTCCGATGCGGGCGGCGTCCATGGTGCCCGGGGCGGCCAGTGGGCGGCAGCTGGCGGCGATGATCTCGAACAGGTGCCGCACCCGGCCGGGTCCGCGCGGCAGCAACTGGCCGTGGAAGTCCTCGTGATGGGCGAGAACGAGGGCGGCGAGACCGACGACATGGGCCGAGGCCGTACCGGTGCCGTCGAGGGCCGCGTATCCGCCCTCCGGCGAGCACGACAGGACCGCAACGCCGGGGGCAGCCGCGTCGACCCCGGGGCCGTAACAGCTGAACGGCGCGGCGAACAGCCCTTCCGGCGTCAGCTGCGGGCCCGCGTGGGTGGCCTGGGAGGTGTCCGGCGGGAAGGAGCCGAAGACCCCCAGCGCACCCACGGTGAACACGGTGGGCAGCGAGGCGGGGAAGCAGACCGGTCCGCCCGTGTCGCCCGCCGGGGCGACGCAGGCGATCCCTGCCGCATTGGCGTCGGCCAGTTTGCGGGAGACCAGCGCCGAGGGGTACGGCGTCGCCACGGCGATGTGCGCGATGTCGACGTCGCGTTCGATGCAGTGGTCCAGCGCGGCGATCAGGTCGCTGAAGCAGCCGCCGGGCAGCACCTGGCAGACCTCGATCTCGGCGTCGACCGCGGTGCCGATGACGCCCTTGCCGGTGTCCGCTCCGGCGATGACGCCCGCCGCGTGCGTGCCGGTGCCCACCGGGTCGTAGGCCCAGCCTTCCTCCGTACCGCGGACGAGATCGACCCCGGAGCGCACCCGCTGCTTCAGATCGGGATGCTCGCTGGCGACACCCGACCCGATGACCCCGACCTTGACCCCGAAGGCGCGGAACGTGGGAGGCAGCCGGTCCAGCCGCATCGCCTGCTGGCCCCAGCCGTACTGCTGCCGCTCCTCCAGCCCCGGGTACGCCTTCGCCAGCGGCGTGAGCGTGACCAGGTTCTGCTCGGTCGCCGACAGGTCCGGACGAGTGATCCAGCGGTCGGTGTAGCCGCCCACGGGGCGGACGTACAGGGACTGAATGGACTGGACGGTCTCCGTGGGCAGCGTGACGGTGACCGTCCCGTCGGCCGCGGTGACGCCCTGAGCGGGCCATGCCGAACCGATCAGGAACACGCCCGCCCCGGCCAGCGGTTCACCCTCGGGGCCGCAGACGCGCAGCGCGATCTCGACGGGTTCGTCCAAGGGCATGACCAGCCCCGGATCGCGCAGCGGGATCCCTGCGGCCGGCGCAGTGGCGGGTGGGGCCGCGGACAGCGGTAGGTCCGGCTCGATATGTACGTGCAGAGTCCGCATCGCCGGCAACTGAGACTCGGGCACCTCGACGACCGCGATCTCCGGGCAGGAGGGAGGCATCCCGGCCGACTGCAGTTTCTCCGAGGGCCGGAGCCTGCGGGTCACCTCGACCTCGGGCATCCGCTCCAGTTGGTCGCACACCTGGTCCATGCTGAGCTCGGGAATTCCTGGGGGGAGCAGATGCCGCGGCAGCGGCGTCACCATGTACCGCTCCCGGCGCGATTGCACCGGGTGCGGTGACCGTGCGGCTTTCCCGCCCGGCTCCGCCTGCCTGCCCTCCGGGTCCGGTCCTTCGGCCCCCGCACCACCCTCGGACCCGCTCGCCCCGCTGTTTCCGGGCCTTTCCTTAGCCATTACGTCCACCTTCACCACGCCTACGTCGTAACTGGTGCTCCTGATCCGGCAACAGGGCAGCTCGCCCGTTCAAGGTGATGCGGTGTGCCCGGAATCTGCTGCTCCGGGCACACCGCGTCACGCTGCCCTACTCGTCAGCCGATACCGAACGGCTGGCCCATCTGGCCGAAGCCGAAGCCGGGCTGCTGCTGGTACTGCGGGGACTGCTGACCGAACCCGCCGCCCCACTGCTGCTGGCCCTGCATGCCCTGGCCCTGCATGCCCTGCTGACCTTGCTGGCTCTGCGTGAGCAGGGCCACGATCGTGTTCGGCAGCGCCTGCTGCACGGACTGCTCCACGGCGTGGCGGACCGCCCCGGCCAGCGAGCGGTGCAGCGCGAGCGCCAGGTACGGGTGCGCCTGCTGAGCCAGCTCCGGCCGCTGCTGCAGCTGCTGCTGAAGCTGCTGGATCTGCTGGAACGTCTGCTGCACCTGCTGCGCGACCTGCTGGGCCGTCTGCTGACACGCCTGCTGGATGGTCTGCTGAACCAGCTGGGTGATCTGCTGCGGGCCGCCCTGCTGAGCGCCGAACTGCGTGCCGTACTGCTGTTGGGGTTGAGTACCGGTCATCACCGACATGAATGCTCCTTTCACCACTACCGAGGGAGGCCGACATAAGTGTCATATCGGCCTTATCGGGATATCCCGACGCCCCGAAACTAAGGGCACGTCGACAGAGCGGCAATCGGAAGCCTCCCGCCTCGCCCTCCGTCCGTGGCTACGGCTCCGCCGAGCGAGCGGACCGAGGCGCCGGCTCCCCTCACCCGACACAGGAAGCCCAAGAAGCAGTCTCGTCACGGGCATTGACGGGGAAAGCGCTTGCCTCCTACGGTTCCTCCGGCGAGCGAACAATGTTCGAAATATCGAACCCTGGCGGGAGTCGAGGCCGGATGGGCACGCAGAGACGGTTCGGGTGGGGGTCGGTTGCCGCGGCTGCCGCCATGGCGCTGGCGGCCGGAGTGGTCAATGCCCCTGCCGCGCACACCGCGGAGGATCCCGTCGAGGTCATAGTCGACGGGAACGATGTTCGCGCCGACAACGTGAACGGCTTGACGTACAAGGGACTTGGTCTGCTCAGCTGCAACAGCACGACCAATCTGCTGATGGACTACAAGGCCCAGCAGCCCGATCGGTACTGGCAGCTCATCAAGGTTCTTTTCGGCGGGAAGAATCCACTGATCAACCACGTCAAGATCGAGATGGGGACGGACACGAACACGTCGACCGGTTCCGATCCGGCGACGATGCGCACGCCGGACGAACTCGCCGACTCCTCCCGCTCCCCCGGCTTTCAACTGGCCGCCGACGCCAAGACGGTCAACCGGAATCTCAAAGTCTCCATTCTCCGCTGGGAAATGCCCGAATGGGTCCAGAACGAATGGGACAAGGGCACCGGCACCGACGAGATGTATAAGTGGTACAAGGAGACGATCCTCGACGCGTACGAGAAATACGGATACATCGTCGACTACGTCAACCCGGACAAGAACGAGACGCGTACCCCCGACCTCTCCTTCATCAAGTGGTACAAGAACGCGCTGGTGAACGACAGAGAATTCGCCGACCCGCGTTACGGACTGACGCCCCGGCAGCAGAAGGCGGCCGCGAAGGCGTACCGCGACATCAAGATCACCGCATCGGACGAGAACACCACGAAGAACATCGGCCCCGCCCTGCTCACGGACGCCGAACTCTTCGGCATGGTCGACGCGGTGGGCTACCACTACACCACCGACGACCGGCTGGACGGCACCCCCGACAGCGCCACCTACCGGCCGTACACAAAACTGGCGACCGGTGAGAACACGTACGGCCAGGACAAGGAAGTCTGGTACAGCGAGGGCGTCGGCTCCTTCGGCTACACCGAATACCGCGTCAACAACACCGAAGGCCCCAATGGCGCGAGCACCGGAATCGGCGGCGTACAAAGCGCCCTCGACCTCGCGAACCGTTCCGTCAAGAGCTACGCCAACTCCAAGCGGACGCACTACATCTTCCAGCCGGCGATCGGGTCCTTCTACGAGGGCGCCCAGTACAGCCACAAGGAACTCGTCAGCGCCCGCGATCCCTGGTCGGGCTATCTCCATTACGACGCGGCGCTCTATGTGATGCAGCACTTCACTCAGTTCGCGAAGACCGGCTGGGAGAACGACACCAACACGGCGGGTATTTGGCGCACCGTTCCGGAGGCCAGTTACAGCGGGGTGAGCGGCACCGAGAACGTCGACGGGTCGAACGGTGCCCCGAGTTATATGACGCTCGCGGATCCCCGTAAGAGGGACTTCTCGACGGTCGTGGTCAACGACAGTGACCAGGCCAAGACTTATCGCATCAAGGCCGAGAACATGCGACTCGGTTCGGACCCGACCATGGAGGTCTGGGAGACCCGTGCGGCGGACGCGGGGCAGGCCTACGACGCGAACTTCAAGCACCTCGCCGACCAGATCCGGCCCGGCGGCGACGGCTACTACACGTACACGGTGAAGCCGCGGTCGATCGTGACCCTGACGACGCTGGACAAGAGCCGCGACAAGGCGACGAAGCAGCGTCTGCCCAAGTCCGGGGACCGTACGGTGCTCGACACCGACGCCACCGGCAAGAAGCGCAACACCCGCGACGACGTCCTGTACGCCGACGACTTCGGCTACGAGGAGGAGGGCAGGGTCCGGGTCGGCGCGGGAGACGGCGCGCACAAGGTTTCTCAGCCCTACCTGACGTCCCGTGGCAACCAGCCGCGCTACATGGTCGACCAGACCGGCGCCTGGGAGGTCGGGAAGGACGCGGGCGGCGACAACGTGCTGTACCAGTACATGGACCAGTCCATGAAGGACACCCACGCCTGGAACCGGCACACGCCGAACACCACGGTCGGCGACTTCCGCTGGGAGAGCTACAAGGCCACGGTCGACGTCTCCTTCCCGGACCCGGCGGGCGGGCTCGCCTCCCTGGGCGTCCGCCAGCAGAAGGGCATGGCGATCAGCGACGCCGCCTACAACGTACGTATCCGCCCGGACGGCACCTGGACGTTCTACGAGTACGGCACCGCGATCAAGGCGGGTACGGTCGCCGCGTCAGACACCTACCGTCTCGCCATCGAGGCGAAGGGCGCGACGGTCACGGCCTTCATCGACGGGGAAGCCGTCGCCACGTACGAGGATCCGACTCCGCAGACCCAGGGCCGCGTCAAGCTCGGCAGCGACTTCTACAAGACGGGCTTCGACAACCTGAAGGTCGAGAAGATCGACGGGTACACGCCCTACACCGGCACCCAGCTCGACAACATGGACGGTTCGGTCGCGTACGACGGCGCCTGGAGCCGGAAGGCCTCACTCGGCGACGCGATGGACTGGTACCGGTCGACGTCGACGAGCACGGCCGCCGGTGCGTCCTTCAGCGTCCCGTTCACCGGTACGGGGATCGATGTCATCGGCGGCAACGACGGCAGCGCCGTTCTCGATGTCTACGTCGACGGCAAGCCGGTCGCGGTGGACGCGAAGACCTCCGCCGTCGACAAGCGCCTCGCGACGTACAAGCTCCGCGGCCTGCCCGAGGGCAAGCACACGGCGAAGTTCGTCCTCAAGTCGGGGAAGCTCGTTCTCGACGCGTTCCACGTCGTTCCCGGTGAGGGCCGACCGTAGAGATACGGCAGCGAGATCGTCACGTTCACCGACGACCACGGGCGCGCCTGTACCGCGTCCGTGGTCGTCGGCGCCCCTGCCGGAGGTCCTCAGTAGAAAGCGGCCTGGTTCTTGCCCGCCGTCTTCGCTCTGTACAAGGCCGTGTCGGCGTCCCGGAGCGCTTCCGTGGGCGCCGTCGGCTTGGTGATGCTGCGGGCTCCGATGCTGGTGGTCACCTGGACCGGATGGCCGTGGGCGAGGATGAACGGGTCGGTGAAGGCGTCCAGGAGCCGCGTCGTGTAGTCGTGCAGGGTGCGCTCGTCGACGCCTTCCACGAGGAGGGCGAACTCGTCGCCGCCGAGCCTGGCCACGAGGTCCTGGTCGCGGACCCTGCCCGCCAGCCGGTGTGCGACGCCGACCAGCAGTTCGTCGCCCACCGGGTGTCCCAGCGTGTCGTTGACCTCCTTGAAGCCGTCGAGATCGAGCATCACCAGTCCGGCGCCGCAATCGTCGGAACACCGGCCGAGTACGGACTCCAGGCGCTCGTTCAGCAGCGCCCGGTTGGCCAGACCCGTCAGCGGGTCGTGGGTCGCCTGATGGCTCAGCTGTTCCTGGAGCACCGACTGTTCCCGCAGTGAGGCGGCGAGGGCGATGGCCCGGCTCTGCGCGAACTGAGCCAGGAACGCGACGCGCAACAGCAGCAGCAGTGACAAGGCCGCCATCATGCCCACGATCACGGTGACGTCCACGGGCTGGTCCCGGATGCCGCCGACATTGGCCAGCACGATGAGTGGGCCCATCAGGATGAGCGCGATCAGGATCGACAGTCTGCGCCGCGGCATCCTCTCCTGGGCCGCCGCCGCGAGAGCCGGCCGGGCGAGGGAGGAGTGCAGTGCCGCGGCCCCCAGCAGGAGGACGGAAAGCATCCATCCCACCTCGGACACGTCCTCCGCGATCGCGGTCCCGGTCGTCGCCTGCGTCCCGTAATAGAGGCCGTCGGCGGCCAGCAGGACGACCAGCCATCCGAGGCACAGCAGGAACGACGGTGAGCGCGAGCCGGTGGTGAACATCAGCCGCGCGGCCACGGACAGCAGCAACAGGTCGGTGGCCGGATAGGCGATCGAGACGGCGAGCGGCCATGCGGACAGCTCGCTGCGCAGGTACGGGGCGAAGATGAACGCCCAGAACAGGGTGGCGAACCCGAGCGTGACGATGCCCGCGTCCAGCAGGCCCGCCCAGTGCAGACGACCCGCCTCCCGCCGGGCCAGCGCCACCAGGCCCGCAGTGAACAACAGATAGCTGCCCAGGTAGAGCATGTCGGCCACGCCCGGGAACGGGACTTCGTCGCCGCGTACCTGGTACAGACCCCAGATCGTGTCCGCCGCCGCGAACGGTGCCATCCCCGCGGCGAACAGCCACCACGGAAGGCGAGACGACGGCTTGTTCCTGGCCACGCCCACGGCGATCGCGGGCACAACCGAGGCAGAAACCAGCACGGGCAGCAGATAGCGCACCGGGGAGGAGGTGACCAGGAAGGTGACGATCACGGCCACCCCTGCTGTCACATACGCCCAGGCCACCGCCTCGCGGCGGGAGGGCAGCCAGGCCTGCAGCTTGCCCACGGCGCGTACCTGCCTGCCGCCGCCGGGAGCCGGAGAGCGGTGATGGAGCATCATTCGCCTCCGTGGCCCGGAGGCTGGGAGCGGAGGGCCTCGAGGATGAGGCAGGTCCGGTCCAGTTCGTCCTGGAGCCGGGGCGCGATCTGGGCCAGGGGGGCGGAGTCCCCGGCCCGGGCCTGCTCCTCCAGCTCCGCGCAGCAGGCGGCGAGGCTACGGGCTCCCATGTTGCCGGCGGCGCCTTTGAGGCTGTGGGCCTGCTCGGCGGTCTCCGAGGTGTCGTGGTGGTCAAGGGCGTGGAAGAGGGCGCTGGTCATCTCGGGTGCCCGGACGAGGAAGTGGTCCACAAGACGGTTGACCAGTTCGTGCTCGGCGGGGGTGCCTGCGCCCCGTAGTTCGTTCAGACGCTCTTCGAGGGAGGCGCGCAGGTCGTCGCTGTCCTCCTGTGAGCCGGTGGGGTGTACCCAGCGGGCGAGCGCTCGTTCCAGCTCGTCGGCGCTGACGGGTTTGGAGATGTAGTCGTCCATGCCCGCGGCCAGACAGCGTTCCCGGTCCTCGGACATGGCGCTGGCGGTCATGGCGATCACCGGCAGATGACGGCCGCTGCCGCGTTCCCGGCGGCGCAGCTCCCGGGTGGCGCTGTAGCCGTCCATCCGGGGCATCTGACAGTCCATCAGTACGGCCTGATAGCGGGGTTTCGCGTGCGCCTCGGTCAGTTGCAGTGCCTGGATGCCGTCGGCGGCGATGTCGAGGCTGTAGCCGAGGCTGGTGAGCATGCCCTGCGCCACCATCTGGTTGATCTCGTTGTCCTCCACCAGCAGCAGATGGCCGCGGTCGGCAGGCTGGGGTGCGGAAGGGGTCGGCGCCCGTGCCGGTGCCTGTGCGAGTGCCTGGGCGGAAACGGCCACCGACGGCTTCTGGCTCATGAGTTCGACCAGAGCGTCCACGAGCTGCGACTGCGAAACGGGCTTCGGCAGACTCTTCGCGATACCGGCCGCGGTCAGCTCGGCGGCGGGCAGCGGTGCGCTGGAGCTGAGCATCAGCAGCCGTACGCGGGAGAGGGTCTGGTCCGTGGTGATCCGGCGGGCGAGTTCCAGGCCGTCCATGTCGGGCATATGCATGTCCAGCAGGGCCAGGTCGAAGGGGCGTCCCGCGGCTGCCGCCTCGTGCAGGGCCACCAGGGCCTGCGGGCCGCCCGCGACGGCGGTCGGCTGCATGTGCCATCTGCGCAGCTGGGTGTCGAGGATCAGCCGGTTGGTGTCGTTGTCGTCGACGACCAGCACCCGCAGCCCGCGCAGCACGACGGGCTGGACCGGCGCCGCGGGTTGCTGCGGCGTATCAGGGGTCCGGGCCGGCACGGTGAAGTAGAACGTGCTGCCCTGTCCGAGTCGGCTGGTGACGCCGATGGTGCCGCCCATGGCCTCGGTGAGCCTGCGGCAGATGGCCAGCCCGAGGCCGGTGCCTCCGTAGCGGCGGGTGGTGGAGGCGTCCGCCTGGGAGAACGCGTCGAACATGCGCTCCTGGTCGGCCTCGGCGATACCGATCCCCGTGTCGGACACCTCGAAGCGCAGCCACGGCGTGCTTGCCGCGGAGGGCCGGTCGGTGGCCGGGCAGGCCCGCAGGACGACCTCGCCGGACTCGGTGAACTTCACCGCGTTGGACGCCAGGTTGAGCAGGATCTGCCGCAGCCGCCCGGCGTCCCCGAGCACCGTCGCGGGCAGGTCGGGATGGCAGTCGCTGAGCAGTTCAAGACCGCGGGCCTGGGGGGTCTGCGCCACGAGCGAGGTGACCTCCTCCACCAGCGACTGGGGACTGAAGGCGACCTCGTCCAGTTCGAGCCTGCCGGCCTCCAGTTTGGAGAAGTCCAGGATGTCGTTGATCAGTGACAGCAGTGCCGAGCCGGCGGCCTGAATGCCCTCGGCGTAGCGGTGCTGCTCGGCGTCCAGCGCGGTGTCCAGCAGCAGGTTGCTGAGCCCGAGGACCCCGTTCATGGGCGTACGGATCTCATGGCTCATGGAGGCGACGAACTGGGACTTCGCCTGGGACGCGCCGATCGCCTGGTCGCGGGCCTCCGCCACGGCGGCTTCGGCCTGCTTGCGCTCGCTGATGTCGCGGACGAAGGCGTTGAAGCAGCGCGCCTTCGCCGACTTCAGCCGCCACACCTCCAGTTCGACCGGTATCTCGTGGCCGTCCCGGTGCAGGGCTTCGAGTTGGATCCGGCGGCCCATCACATGTGTCTCCCCGCCGGCCAGCACCCGCTGTAGGCCGGCCGTGTGTGCGGCGCGGTATCGCTCGGGGATGATCGTCTCCGTCAGCGGGCGTCCCATCGCCTCGCGGTGGCTGAACCCGAACAGCCTCTCCGCGGCCTGGTTCCAGTCGATGACCAGGCCTTCCTCGTCGATGGAGACGAAGGCGTCCCGGGCGGTCTCGATGACCGAGCGTGCCTGGTCCTGGAGCAGCCGCAGCGCTTCCTCGCGGCGCCGCTGTCCCTCCGCCTCGCGGATGAATCCCCGCACTTCGAGGGGCTTGCCCGCCGCGTCCCGTACGACCCAGGACGTGGTCTCCGTCCACAGCCAGTCCCCGTCGGCGCGCCGCAGCCGCAGACACACCACCACCCGCCCGTCACGGTGCAGGTCGCGCTCCGCTCCCTCGAAGTCGTCCACATCGCCCGGGTGCACCCAGGACTCCATCGAGGTCCCCACGATGTCCTCGACGGGTCGGCCGAGCAGTGCCTGCCCCGCGGCGGACACCTCCGCGAAGACACCGTCGAGCGTCCGCCGGAAGACCATGTCCGGAGAGTTCTTCGCCAGCAGCCGGAACCGTTCCTCGTCGTCGGCCGCGTACTGCCTCGACGGGTCTGTGGGTTGCTGCATACGTCCGCCTCCACATGTGATGCCCGACCGCATGGCGGGCCCGGGACTCCGAGCAGACGTCCACAGGCCGGCCCGTATGCGCGACGCCGCCCGCGCTCTCACGGGCCACGGCTGATGACGGAGATCACGCGATCCCCTCCGGATACCAACGGACCCTTCCAGCGAAGGATGAACCCACGAAGATCGCAAATCGGGTGTGACCCTGTGTGAATCTGCGGCCACGGTTGCCGGGACGGCGGGCGCGTCGGGGAGAATGCCTGAACGATGACCTCGACGCCTTCCGGACCGGCACGGGCCGGGTACGCGCCCTTCGCCCACCTCACCGTGCCCAACGCGCCCCTTTACCGCCGGGTCATGGGTACGTTCCTGGCCGCCAAGGAACGCTTCGCCGTACACCTCCGGCCCGAGGACGTACACGGCGCACTGCCCGCCGAGCACCGGCCCGCCGACCTGGACACCGTGGTCAAGGCCCTGGACAGTCTCGTCGAGTGGGGCAATCTGCGGGCGGACCCGGACACCTCCCGGGTCACCGCGGTCGAGGACTTCTACCGCAAGCGCTTCATCTACCAGCTCACCCAGGCGGGTGAGGCCGCCGAGCAGGCGCTCACCGCGTACGACGAGGCGCTGGGCCGGCGCGGCGCGCTGCAGGCGGTCGCGCTGCACGACATCGTCACCCAGCTGCGGGCCCTGCTGGTGATCGCGGGCGAACAGGAGCCGGACGCGGCCAAGGCGCATCTGGCGCTGTCCGCGCTGACCGGCCGGTTCGGTGCGCTGGCGGAGAACGCGCGGGCGTTCATGGGCTCGCTGCAGCGCACCATCGACCTGCACGATGTGGAGGTCGAGGTGTTCCTCGCCTACAAGGACCGGCTGATTCAGTACCTGGAGCGGTTCATCCAGGACCTGATCACCCTGGGCGGGCGGATCGCCCTGCTCATCGGCGAGCTGGAGGACCAGGGCCGGGCGGGCGTGCTGCTGCGGCTTGCGGCGGCCCGTGAGGCGGCCGATGCCGCCCCGGACGAGGCCGAGAGCGCCGAGGCGCAGGCGTACGAGCGGTGGGCGGCGCGCTGGTCTGGGCTCGCCGCCTGGTTCGTGTCCGCGGACGGCCGGGAGTCGCAGGCCCGCCTGCTGCGCGGCCGTGCCCTGGCGGCGATTCCGCAACTCCTCGCGGTGGTACGGCAGTTGAACGAGCGGCGGGCCGGCCGTTCGGACCGTTCGGCGGACTTCCGGGCGCTGGCCCGCTGGTTCGCCGAGGCGCCCGACGACGAGGCGCGGCATCGGCTGTGGCGGGCCGCCTTCGGGCTGTATCCCGCGCGTCACCTCACCGTCGACGCCGACACCCTGGAGCGCCGCACGGCCCACCCGGTCGCCGCGTCCACCCCGTGGGCCGAGGCCGAGCCGTTGCGGATCAGCCCGCAGCTGCGCCGCACCGGCAGTTACGAACGGCGCGGCAAGGCCCGCAAGGTGCAGGACCGCTCCGAGCAGCGGCGGCGCCTCGCGGAGATCGCCGTCCGGCAGGCGGAGGAGACCGCCGCCGCCCGGGCCCGCCTCGCGACGAACGGGACCACGCGGCTGTCCGCGCTCGGCGAGCTCGACCCGGCCGCCTTCGGCCTGTTCCTGGGGCTGCTCGGGGACGCCCTGGCCACCTGGCGGCCCGGCATGACGTCGACCGTCGCGACCAGCAACGACGGCTCGATGGAGATCCGGCTGACGGCGCTGGCCGACGGGACGACGGCTGAGATCCGTACACCCGGCGGCGTCTTCCGCGGCCCGGACCACCGGGTCGAGATCACCGATCTCACCCGGTCCGGACGCATACGCATGACCAGCCCCCCGATGTGGGAGGAGCGATGAGCACGCCCTTGAGCGAGGTGCTGGACGGCCGGCGCGCCGCCGAGTTCCAGAAGGCCGCCCGCGCCCTGCTGAAGGAGCCGCTGCTGCTCGCGCACGGCCCGTACGCCGACGAGTTGCGCCTGGTGCGGCGACACGCCGCCGAACTACGCGAGTGGTTCGACCGCAACACCGGCTGGGCCCTGCGCGTGGACGCAGAGTCCGCCCGGCTGGGCCGTACACCCGGCACCCTGACCGACCCCACCCATCCGGCCCGCGAGGCCGCCCGCGCCCGGGCGCCCTTCACCCGCCGCCGCTATGTGCTGCTGTGCCTGGCGCTGGCCGCGCTGGAGCGGGGCGAGGCGCAGATCGCGCTCGGCCGGCTCGCCGAGCAGGTCGTCCTGGACGCCGCCGATCCCCAACTGGCCGCCGCCGGAATCGAGTTCACGCTCGAGCGGCGCGACGAACGGCTGGATCTGGCGGCGGTGGTACGGCTCCTCATGCGGTACGGGGTGCTGCGGCGGGTGGCCGGCGACGAGGACGCGTACGTCAGCGGGGCGGGCGACGTGCTGTACGACGTCCAGCGCCGCGTCCTGGCCGGGCTGCTCGCCGCCCGCCGGGGCCCGTCGCTGATCACCGCCGAGGACTTCGAGGACCGGCTGGCCGAGCTGACCGCCGAAAGCGCCCTGGACAGCGACGACCTGCGCTTCCGCGCCATCCGCCAGAGGCTGACTAGGCGGCTCCTGGACGACCCGGTCCTGTACTACGACGAGCTGACCGACGAGGAGCTCGCCTACCTGACCCGCCAGCGCGCCTTCATCACCGCACGCATCACCGAACTGACCGGCCTGGTCGCGGAGGTACGGGCCGAGGGCATCGCCATGGTCGACCCCCAGGACGACCTGACAGACGTACGAATGCCCGAACAGGGCACCCACGGCCACGTCACCCTGCTCCTAGCCGAACACCTCGCATCCGCGGCCAGCCCGGTGACCCGACCCGACCTAGAACGCAGGGTGCGCGAACTGGCCGCCGAACACGGCGGCTTCTGGTCGAAGTCCGCCAAGCAGCCGGGCGCTGAGGCGGAACTCACCGAGCAGGCGCTCGCCAAGCTGACCGCGCTCGGCCTGATCACCCGCACACCTGACGGCGACGTTGCCCCGCTTCCGGCGCTGGCTCGGTACGCGGTCGGCGAGACGGTCGTGCGACAGGCGGGTGCGCCTGAACGACAGGGGGCGGGTGCACCCGGGCGCCAGGCAGCGGCCACGCCCGCACGACAGGAGGCGAGCGCCCCCGTACGACAGGGGACGGGTGTGCCCGGGCGCCAGGCAGCGGATGCCCCCGTAGAGCAGGCGAATGCGCCCGGACGACAGGCAGCGGCCACGCCCTCAGAACAGGCGCACCCGCCCGCACAACAGGCAGCAGGCACGCACCCACGAACGGAGGCGAGCGCCCCCGTACGACAGAGGACGGGCGCGCCCGGGCGCCAGGCAGCGGATGCCCCCGTAGACCAGGCGAATACGTCCGTACGACCGGCAGCAACCACGCCCACAGAACAGGCGCACCCGCCCGCACAACAGACAGCAGGCACGCCCGCAGAGCAAGCGCACCCGCCCGCACAACAGAGGGCGGGCGCCTCTTCACGACACGGGACAGGTGCCCCCGTACAACACGCGAGTACGCCCCCGAAGCAGCCCTCGCCTCCCCAGCCCCCCTCCCCCGCCGAGCGAAAGGCGCAGCAGTCGTGACCGCTCTGCCCACTCCCGTGCCCGGCCGGTGGCGGCCGTTGCGTATCGGTCTGGTTGATCTCTTCTATTACGACACCGAGGAGTTCTGGTTCCGCGACGGGCGGCTGTTGCTGCGGGGCAACAACGGCACCGGGAAGTCCAAGGTGCTCGCCCTCACCCTGCCCTTCCTCCTCGACGGCGACCTGTCCGCGCGGCGGGTGGAGCCCGACGCCGATCCCGGCAAGCGGATGGAGTGGAACCTGCTGCTCGGCGGGCAGCACCCGCACGCCGAGCGGCTCGGCTACACCTGGATCGAGTTCGGGCGCCGCGACGAGACCGACGGACGGGAGCAGTTCCTCACCCTCGCCTGCGGGCTGAAGGCGGTGGCGGGGCGGGGCATCGCCCGCCACTGGTACGCGGTCACCGACCAGCGCGTCGGCAAGGAGCTCAGCCTGCTCGACGCCACCGGCACCGCGCTGTCGCGGGACCGGCTGGCGGAGGCGGTCGCCGGGCGCGGCATGGTCCACGACACGGCCACGGCGTATCGCAGGGCGGTCGACGAGGCGCTGTTCGGCCTTGGCGAGCGGCGGTACGCAGCCCTGGTCGACCTGCTCATCCAGCTGCGCCAACCGCAGTTGTCGAAACGGCCCAACGAGGCCGCGCTGTCCCGCGCACTGACCGAGGCGCTGCCGCCCATGGACCAGGCGGTGATCGCGGACGTGGCCGAGGCGTTCCGCTCCCTGGACGAGGAGAAGGAGGAGCTGCGGGCGGCCACCGAGGCCGAGCGGGCGGCGTCCGCGTTCCTCGATCACTACCGCCGCTACGCCCGCGTCGCCACCCGCCGCCGCGCCCGGCTCCCCCGCCACGAGCACGCCCGTTACGAGCAGCTGAACCGCGACCTCGCCCAGGCCCAGGCCGAGCGCTCCCAGGCGGAGGAGGAACGGGAACGGATCGCCGCGCGGATCGCGGAGCTGGAAGAGACCGCCACCCGGCTGACGGCGCAGGAGGCCGCGCTGCGCGAGGGCCCCGAGATGCGCAGCGCCCGCGAGCTGGAACAGGCGGCAGCCGACGCGCGCCGCACCGCCGACGATCTGGCCCGCGCCGAGGCGGACCGCGAGCAGGCGGCCCAGGCGCACACCCGCGCCCTGGGCCGCCTCGAGACCGCCGAGCGGCGGCTGACGGCGGCCGAGCAGCAGGTCGCGGACACGCTCGCCCGCGAACGGGAGGCCGCCGCGGCCGCCCGCCTCGACGCGCCGCTGCGCACCGAGGGCGCCCCGGAGCCCGAACTGCGCCGCGCCGCCGAGGAGTCGGTGGCCCGCAGGCGGCGCACCATCGACCATGTGGAGGAGCTGGCCGCGCGCGCCGAGGAGGCCGCCGCCGAACGCCGCGCCGCCGCCCGCCGTCTGGACGAGGCGCAGACCGAGGCCGGCCACACCGCCGAGCGGCAGGCCCGCGCGGAGGCCACCGCAGCCGAGGCAGGCCGCGAGCTGGTCGTCGCCGTACGCGAACACCTCGACGCCTGCGGGGAGTTGACGCTCGACGACCCCGCGGGCCTGCTGGACGGTCTCCAGGACTGGACCACGCATCTCCAGGGCCTGTACCCCGCGCGCGAGCACGCCGCCGGAGCCCATCGCGCCCGGGCCGCGCACCTGGCCGACCAGTCGGCGGCCCTCGGACAGCGACTGGCCGAACTGGACGCCCGCCGCGCCGAGTCCGAGCGGGAGCTGGCCGACCTGGAGGCGGGCGGCCAGCGCGGCCCCACGGCTCCGCACACGCGTACTCCCGGCATCCGCGACGAGGCTCCCGGGGCACCCCTGTGGCGCCTGGTCGACTTCCACGACCACGTCGCCACCGGTGAACGGGCAGGCCTGGAGGCGGCGTTGGAGGCCTCCGGCCTGCTGGACGCCTGGGTGCGCCCGGACGGCACCGCCGTGGCCGCCGACGGACACGACATCCTGCTGTCACCGGGCGCCCCGCCACCCGGCGCGACCCTTGCCTCCGTACTGCGCCCGGCCGTCGACCACGGCGACGCGCGCGCCATGGCGGTCGGCGAGGGAACCGTGACCCGTCTCCTGGCCGCCGTGGGCCTCGGCTCCGGCGGCTCCGGCGACACCTGGGTGGCGACCGACGGCCACTTCCGCGTCGGCGCGCTGACCGGCAGCTGGTCCAAGGAGAGCGCCGCGTACGTGGGTGAGGGCGCCCGCGAGGAGGCACGCCGGGCCCGGATCACCGTCCTGCGCGACGAACTGGCCTCCCTGGACGGCGAGTTGGCCCGCCTACGGGACGAGCGCGACCAAGTCGCCCGTAGCCGCCACACCCTGGACGCCGAACTGGCCGCCGTCCCGGACGACGCCGCTCTGCGCCACGCACACGCACTGGCCGCCGCCGCAGCGGACGCCGCCCACCGGGCCCGTACCCGCCAGGACGAGCGCTCCGCGGAACTGGCCGACGCGGCCCGGAGGGAGGCCGAGACCGCCACCGAACTCACCGACACGGCCGAGGCCCTGAACCTGCCCGCCGACCGGGCGGACCGCACCGCCGTCCGCCAGGCACTGGCCGACTACACCGCCGTACTCGCCGCCCTGTGGCCCGCGCTGCGCGAGCGCACCGACGCCGGGCGCGCCGTCGCCGACGAACGTACGGAAGCCGAGCGAGCCGGCACCCGCGTGGCCGAACTCGCCCTGCGCGCCGAGGAGTCGAGCCGCCTCGCCACCACCGCCGACGAACGCCACACCACCCTGCGCTCCACCGTCGGCGCCGCGGTCGCGGAACTTCAGCGGCGCCTGGCCGACACCGCCGACGCCCTGACCGCCTGCGACCGCGAGCAGCGCACGGCCCGCGAGGAACACCGCGCCGCGGACCAGCGCGCCAGCCGTGCCGAGGGCCGCATCGAGCAGCTGGACAAGGACGTACGGGACGCCGCCGCCTCCCGGGCCGAGGCCATCTCCGCACTCCAGCGGTTCGCGGGCACCGGCCTGCTGACCGTCGCCCTGCCGGAGGCGGCCGTACCCCCGCCGGACGGCGACCCGTGGGCGGCCACTCCGGCGATCGCGCTCGCCCGGTCCGTCGAGGCGGAACTCAGCTCGACCGACGACTCGGACGGCGCCTGGGAACGCGTACAGAAACGGCTCAGTGAGGAGTACAAGAAGCTGCAGGACGCGCTCTCCCGCGGCGGCCACACCGCCACCGCCCGTATGGCCGAGGACGGCATGGTCGTCGACATCGTCTACCAGGGCCGCCGGCGGACCGTCCCTGAACTGGCCGGCGCCCTCGGCACGGAAGTGGCCGAACTGGCGCGCATCCTGTCCGCCCACGAACGCGAGATCCTGGAAACCCACCTGCTGACCGAGGTCGCAGGCACGCTGCAGGAGCTGATCGGAGCGGCCGAACGCCAGGTACGGGCCATGAACGCCGAGCTTCAGGAGCGGCCCACCTCCACCGGTATGAGGCTGCGTCTGGTGTGGCGCCCTTCGCGCAAGGCGCCGACAGGCCTGGCCCAGGCACGCGAACGGCTGCGCCAGTCCGCGGACGCCTGGGCGCCCGAGGACCGGGCGGCGGTCGGCGAGTTCCTGCAGGCCGAGATCGCCCGCCGGCAGTCCGACGACGCAGCGGGCAGCTGGCTGGAGGTACTCACCGCGGCGCTCGACTACCGCGCCTGGCACGAGTTCGGCATCGAACGCCACCAGCACGGCACCTGGGTCCCGGCCACCGGCCCCGCTTCCGGCGGCGAACGCGTACTGGCCGTGTCCGTACCGCTGTTCGCCGCCGCCTCCTCGCACTACGCCACGGCCGCCCCCGACGCCCCGCGCCTGGTCACCCTGGACGAGGCGTTCGCGGGCGTGGACGACGACTCACGCGCCAAGTGCCTGGGCCTGCTGCACGCCTTCGACCTGGACGTGGTGATGACCAGCGAACGCGAATGGGCCTGCTACCCCCAGGTCCCCGGCATCGCCATCGCCCAGCTCTCCCGCGTGGACGAGATCGCCGCGGTCCTGGTCACCCGCTGGGAATGGGACGGCGCAGAACGCGTACGGGGCGCAGAGCCGGACCACCGCCTGGCGGCACTGCCCGGCCAGTCTCAGGCTCCGGGCGCTCCGGGCGCTCCGGGCGCTCCGGGCGGCGACGGGGGTCCCTCCGCGCGAGGGAGTGCGAGCGTGGGGGAGGCACCGGCGCCGACTGGGGGCGCTGCCGTGGACCAGAACCCGTCGTGGACATGAGGTCGGGGGCAGGAGATCGTTGGTCGTGCGGTCGAGGGCACGAGGTCGTACGTCGTGAGGTCGCGGGCATGAGGTCATGGGCATGAGTACGTACGACGAACCCGGCCCGCCCGTAGACCGCGACCGCCTGACCCGCCTGCTCGGCGACCCCGGTCTCGCCTGGCTGGTCGAGCGCGTACGCCGCCGCCTGGAGCGGGACGAACCCCTCACCGGCCCCGTCACCCTGGCCACCCCCACCACCGCCGAACGTGCCGCCACCGAACGCCTGCTGGGCCGCCCCCCACGCGCCGGACGCTCGCTGACCGTGCGCCTGGACACGGTGGACGCCGTCCTGCGCCGCTCCGGCATCAGCCCCGAAGGTCTCGCCCCGGCCGTGACCGCCCTCACCGGCCCGGTCGACCGGCTCGCCGACGTACGCGAGCGGGAGGCGAACGCCTGGCAGGACGCGTACACCCCACTCACCCCGCTCACCGAACAACGGCCCCAACTCGCCGACTGGGCCACCCGGTTGCGCCAGGACGGCCTCGTACGCCGCCTCGCCCGCACCCCCGACGCGGCAAGGGCACTCCTCACCGACACCACGACGGCCCTACGCGCGCTGCCCGCCGAACCCGCCGTATCCCTGTCCGCCTTCGCCGCCGGCACCCTCGGCGACGCCCACGCTCTCGACGACGGCACCCCGCTCGCCACCCTGGTCCTCTCCGGCATCCGCGCCCTGACCGGCTTCCCGGACGGCACCGGAGCCGAATGGCGCCGCGAGGCCTGGGCCTCGGCCGGCCTCCTCAAGGACGCCCTCTCCTCCACGGTCCTCACCCTGGGCCTGCGCGGCACCCCGGCCCTCGATTGGACGGCCGACACAGGCGAACCAGCCGTCCTGACCCTGCGCCAACTCACCCGCACCCCACCACGGACGGCACCCACCACGGTCTACGTCTGCGAAAACCCAACCGTCCTGGCCACCGCGGCCGACACGTACGGCCCCGCGGCCTCCCCCCTGATCTGCCTCCAGGGCCAGCCCTCGGCAGCCGCCCTCACCCTGCTACGCCACCTCCACGCCCAAGGCTCGACCCTCCGCTACCACGGCGACTTCGACTGGGGCGGCCTACGCATCGCCACCGCCCTGCTCCGCCGAGTCCCCTGGCACCCCTGGCGCTACACAGCCACCGACTACCGCAACGCGGCCGCCACCACCCCCCTGGCCCCACCCCTGACCGGCACCCCCACCACCGCCCCCTGGGACCAGGACCTGCCCCCAGCCCTGACCGAACTCGGCGTCCGCATCGAGGAGGAGACGGTCCTCGACACACTCCTGCCCGACCTCGCCCCCTGACGCGCGAACGTCAGTACCTCTCGACGGACCGCGTCCCTGTGGACCGCTCAGCGTGGCCGGGGAGATGTCGAGGGGGCTGGGGCTCGTCAGGGCGGCGGAACAGGAAGTCCTCGAAGGCCTCCATCGCGAGCATCAGCAGCATCATGAAGACCGGTAGGAGCAGGGCTATCAAGATCACGGAGCCTCCCGAGGGAAGTGTGATCGGGCTCTGCGGCCGGATGGTTCTCGCCGATGCGCTCACGAGAACGCCGCCCCTCAAGCCGCGCGTCTGCTGGGCACCCGCAGTCACCTCCTGCAACAGCCGGGTCTCCCTCAGTGTGCGGCTGAACGGAGTAACCCGCATGCCGAGCGTCGTACGGGCGCTACGCGTACCGGTACACCCCGCTCTGGTCCTCCACCTCGCCCGGCGTCACGTCCCACGGCGGCATCCGCTCATCCCGTGCGGCGACCCGGCCGCGCTGTGCGTCGCCCCGGGCGAGCGGCTTGGCGGGGAGATAGCGGGCGCCCGGGTGCCGCCGCTGCCAGCGGGACCAGAGGAGGTCGACGAAGGCGTGGTGCAGCCAGAAGACGGGATCGTTCACGGAAGCGCCGCCGAGCATGTGGCCGCCGACCCAACGGTGCACCCGGTTGTGCGTACGCCACGAGACGGCACCCCGCCCCGGCCCCCACCCCTCCAGCTTGTTGCGGAACCCCTTGGCGGACGTGGAGTCCCAAGGCGCCGCGTCGTAGACGGGGTCCTTGAGTGCCCGGTCCACATCGGCGGCCGTGGGCAGCGCGATCGGGTCCCGCCACCGGCCCAGGTCACGCGTGAGGAACTCGGTGTCGGTGATCCCCACCTCGATGGTCCACTTGCCGTTGCGATAGGCGAAGGGCCCGTTCATGACCTGCCGGTCGGACTTCCGCCCGGTGCCGCCGAGCAGGTCCTCGGTCCACGGTACGGACGTGGTGCCGCGGTTACGCGTCCAGTCCCAGTACGGCACGGTCACCGAGTCGTCCACGCGCCGCAGCGCCTCCTCCAGGTCCAGCAGAAACCTGCGGTGCCAGGGCAGGAAGGAGGGGGCCATATGGGCGACGCGCAGCCCGGGCTCGCCGTCGGAGCGGTAGTACTCGATATGCGTGCGCACGAACTCGTCGTACTCGCCCCGGCGCTTCACCTCGAGCAACGCGTCGACGAACCGGCGCCGCTCCGACTGAGTGAGCTTGCTGACGTCCTTACGCGTGTACACCACAGCGGTGCTCCCCCTCGTTTCCCTTGCCCCCGCCCGGAGCAGGGCTGTGCTCCGTACGGCCGCTCGTGTCATCCGGCGCGCCGCCGGGCGCCCCCAGCCGCGCGCTCGGACCGAGTTCGTCGACGGCCGCGCGCGCGGCGGCGAGCGGAGTCGCGTACGACTCGTAGTGGTCGACCATGCTCACCCAGCTGCCGTCCGCCCGTGGCATCAGATGCAGCGGCCGCCCGTCGACGGCCACATGCCACCTGCCGCCACCTGAGCCGCCCCCGGACCGCCCGTCGTCATGCCTGACGCCGACGATCCGGCGCCCGCGATACGTCTCCTCGAACCGCGTCTCCTGCGCCCCGGCCGCTCTCGACCCCACCACGAACGGCGCGGACGCCATCCCGGCCACCACCGCGAACGCACCCCGCAACACTCGCCGCCGCCCCACGGCCCCAGCCGCACCACGTACCGGCGAAAACCTCACTCGTCTGCTGCTCGCCAACGGTCTACCTCCTCCTCGCCCCTGCGCTGAACCCACGAACACGCTGAAACCGGAAACACGCCGAACCCGCCGAACACGACCGAAGGGCCGATCCCGCACACGCGCGGAATCGGCCCCAAGGAGCCGGGGACGGACGGTCAACAAGCACCCGATATGCAGATCCGAAAAAGAGCCGGAGCCGGAGACGAAATCCGAGCGAAGGCCGGAGACGAATGTGCGCCCGAATCGCTCAGCTCTGCTCCCGGTTCTGCACGGGTTCTCAGCGCACCATCTGGCCGTTACCGACGGTTCCCGTCGTCTTCTCGACGGCCTTGGGCACGAGACCCGTCTTCGTGTCGAGCATCTTCTGCCCGTCCAGCCCCGGCGCCTTGACGTCCTGAGTGAGCTCGCCCACAGTTCCGTTGAGGTTGGCGGGCCGGACCCCCGCGGCGTCTGCGGCGACAGCGGGAGTGGCGAGACCGGCCACGACAAGGGACCCGGCAACGATGGCGGCAGCCTTCAGAGACTTCATCGTGTTCCTTTCGTCGGCAACCCGTAAGTCGCCAGCGGGAATTGCTTCACCGCATCCAACGAGCCCCGGACGCCACGGAAACCCCGAACACCGAAATTTCCGGCCCGCCGAAGAAAAGGTCACCCGAATGAAGGGCGCGGCTTATCCGCGTTTCTCATCCTCCTATGAACGCGACTGGGAACGCCGGCAACTGGAGCCCGGCCGCAGCAACAGACGCCGTACCGATCCGCGACAGGGCCACAGGGTCGGTACGGCGTCCGGGCCGAGCTGCGCCTGCTTCGCCTCAGGCACAACTCCCGTTCTCAGGACGGCTATTGGGAGGCCGGAAGGACGTTGTTGGGCGACAGGACAGGGTTGGACGGGACGTCGATGGGCGACTCGCCGTTGGTGAGCGGCGGCAGGAGGGCGTCGATGAGGGCTGTGAGCGCCTGCGATACGGCTTCGAGGGCGTCGGCGACGGCACCGACAGCGGACTCGAGGGCATCGATCAGGGCTTCCACGGCGTCCCGCAGGGCGGTGAGCTCATCCGTAATGCCGTTGGGGGGCAGCGGGTTCGCGGTCGACGCCGCCGGATCGGCAGGAGCCAGGGGCGCGGTGGGAGTCGTCACGCCCGGCGTCGAGGGAGTCGTCGGGGCCGCCTGGTTCGCGGCGGCCGCGTCGATGGCGGCCTTGGCGGCTTCGCCGAGTCTCGTCACCTCCGCGGAGGAGAGCTGGGAGTTCTCGGTCTGGGCCTTGAGCACGGCGTTCTGAAGTTCGGTGACCGGGGCCGCCACGGAGCTGATGGTGCTCAACTGCCTGACCTGGCTCTGGAGGGTGGCCACGTCGGTGGCGGGGGCCGACTTCGACTCCCGGGTGCGTTCCCGCGCCTCGTCGGCCGCCAGGGTGGTAGGAGCTGCGACACCGATCAGAAACGTGGCGCAGAGTGCGGAGGTCGCGATGCGCCGTGCCGAAAGAGCAGGCATGGAGGTTCCTTTCGCAAGGGTGCGTGGGGTCCTTGTGGCCACCCTTAAACCGGCGGCCACACCCTGCAACCGAGCGGGCGCACAGCGTGACATCTCACCTCCTTCTGACCCTGCATCACCGCTGGTGAGCACCCCTGTCGAACCCCTCCGGACACCCCACCCCGTTCGGCGCAGCACCCGGCGACGCCGGCCGTACGGCCACCGACACGAGGCGGGTGATTTAAGCGGTTCGTCACTCTTGACCGATATGTAGGGTTTGAGGGGATAGAGTGACGCCCCGTCAGCCGCATTTGACGTTCTCGCGAAAGGGCAACGCCGGTCATGCGTCATGCCCGGGGTCTTTCCACTGCGACTCGCACGGGGGTCCGCCCGTTCCACGGCCCATCAGGGCGGAACGGCCGCCCCTCGGGCCGACGCACACGGTGATGGTCAGCCGGTCCGCCGGATCGTTGCGCGACGCGATGCGGCAGGGGGCTCCGCCGCGCATCCTCCACGTCACCCAGCCGGTGGACGGCGGCGTCGCCAACGTCGTCACCGAGCTGGTCCGGGCCCAGCGCGCGACCGGTTTCCATGTCACGGTCGCGTGCCCCGACAGCGACCTTGCCCAGACACTCCGGGCACTAGGCGCGGACGTACGACACTGGCCCGCGACCCGCGCGCCCGGGCGGTCGCTTCTCGCTGAGGTACACCGGCTCGCGCGCATCGTCGACGAGGTCCGGCCCGACGTACTGCACGCGCACAGCGCCAAGGCCGGGCTCGCCTCCCGGCTGGCGGTCAGGGGGCGGATCCCGACGGTTTTCCAGCCGCACGCCTGGTCGTTCGAGGCGGTCGGCGGGCTCACGGCGACGGCGGCCCTGGCGTGGGAGCGATGGGCGGCGCGGTGGGCCACCCGTGTGGTGTGCGTCAGTGAGGCAGAGCGCACACGAGGCGTACGGGCCGGAGTCCACGCCACTTGGCACGTGATCCCCAACGGCGTCGACCCTCGGCGCTTCCACCCCGCCACTGACACGCCCCCACGAGCCCCCGCCACCGACGCGCCCGTACGAGCCCACGCCGCCGACACCCTCGTACGAGCCGGAGCCGATGCCCCCGTACAAACGGAACCCGTACAAACGGACCCCGTACGAGTCGCCCCGCCGCCGCTCCCCGCCCTCGATCCGTCCGCCCCGCTGGTCGTCTGCGTGGGACGCCTCTGTCGCCAGAAGGGCCAGGACGTACTGCTCCATGCGTGGCCCTCGGTGCTGCGGCACGTGCCCGGAGCCCGGTTGGCCCTTGTCGGGAACGGGCCGGACGAGGAGCGGCTGCGGGACTGCGCGCCCGAAGGCGTGCTGTTCGCCGGTGCCGTGACCGACGCCCTGTCCTGGTACCAGGCCGCCGATCTGGTGGTGCTGCCGTCCCGCTGGGAGGGCATGGCGCTGGCGCCGTTGGAGGCGATGGCGTGCGGGCGGCCCGTGGTGGTCACGGACGTGGCGGGGGCGCGCGAGAGTCTGCCGCCCGGTCACCGGGCGCACTGCCTCGTACCGCCCGGTCAGCCGGAACCGCTGGCCGACGTGCTTACCCGGCTGCTGCTCGACCCGCCGCTGCGCGAATCGCTCGGCCGCCAGGCGCGCCGCCACGTACTGGCCGCGCACGACGTGCGGCATTCGGCCGAGGCGGTCGCGGCCCTCTACCGCGAACTCCTCGGCTCCGGGCGCCCGGTGCCCCAGGAATCCATCGAGTGCAGGGAGTCCATCCGCTCGTGACCGTCGAACGCACCGTCTCTCCCCTCGCAGCCCAGCAACCGCAGCGGGGATTCCTGCCCGTGCCGCTCCTCCCCCCACGTGGGGCCCGCGGTTTTCCCGCGAGGCAGCGGTCCGCGGCACGCCCCACCCCGGCACTGCCCCTGCTCCTCGTGGACGCGACGGCCGCGCTCACCGCCGCCCCGGCCCTCCCCCACTCCCTGCTGGCCGCGCCCCTGCTGCTCGCCGTCCTCTGGCTGAACGCCCTGGCCGCGCTGTACCGCCCGCCCGCCGTACCCGCCGTCCTGGACGAACTCCCCGCCCTCTGCGCCCGGATCACGGTGAGCTGGTGCGCCCTCGCGGCACTGGTCGCGGCCCTCTCCCCGGCCCACGCCCCCTCCATCCGTACGCTGCTGACCGGCTGCGCCCTGCAGACGGCGGCGAGCTGCGCGGGCCGCGGCCTGGTGCACTGGCGCCGCCGCCGGATGCTGGTCCGCAACCCCTCCGCCGCCCTCGTCGTAGGCCCGGCCGCCACCGCCCAGCGCGTGGCCGCCGCCTTCCTGCGCCGCCCGGAGTGCGGCCTCAGACCGGTGGGCGTCCTCGCCGACGACCCGGCCGGCGGTACGGGGCTGCCGGTGCTCAGCACGGACGAGGAGGTGCAGCGGGCTGTCGTCCAGAACGGGGTACGGGTTGTGCTCCTCGTCGGGCCCGTCGGTGAACACGGGCTGTTGGTAAGGGAGTTGGTTGAGGACGGCTGCGCCCTGTGGGAGGTCGACGCGGGGGTCCCGTCGTACGACCCGGTCGCGAGCCGCGCGTACGAGGAGACCGACCGCACCGCCTACGGCCCGTCAGAAGGCGTGCCGGGCAAGGGCATCACCCGAACCGACGGCCCCGGCAGCACAGCCCACGCAGGCATCGGCCACTGGTCCTCCCCCCGCACCCGCACCCGCACCCGCACCCGCACCCCACACGAACGCATCGCCGGCTTCTCCTGCCGCCGCCTCGAAGTCGGCCGACGCCCCGAAAGCCCCGCCAAGCGCGCCCTTGACCTGCTGGTCTCCGGAATACTGCTCCTCCTCGCCGCCCCGGTACTGCTGGCCTGCGCGCTGGTGCTGCGGCTCAGCGAAGGCCCGGGCGTCGTCTTCCGTCAGGAGCGCGTCGGCCAGGATGGACTCCCCTTCACACTGCTGAAGTTCCGCACTCATCGCCCGGCCGACGAGCACGAGGCCGCCACCCGGTGGAGTGTGGCGGGTGAGCGGGACATGAGCCGGTTCTGCCGTTTCCTGCGCCGTACCTCGCTGGACGAGCTGCCCCAGCTGTGGAACGTGTTCCGAGGCGACATGAGTCTGGTCGGGCCGCGCCCCGAACGCCCGTACTTCGTCGCCGGGTTCAGCCGCACCTATCCCGGTTACGCGGCCCGCCACCGTATGCGCACCGGCATCACCGGGCTCGCCCAGATCCAGGGGCTGCGCGGCGACACCTCCATCGAGGACCGCGCCCGCTTCGACAACGCGTACATCGACGACTGGTCGCTGTGGCAGGACATCTGCATCCTGCTGCGCACGGCCGCCGCACTCGTGCGCCCCACGGGGAGCTGACCACCGGTGACCCACGCATACGCCGCCCTGCCTGCCGCGCGCGGGCTGAAGCCCGTCCTCCCCGTCCTCCCCGTCCTGCCCGTGCTCACGGTGATCGCCCTGCTCGCGCTGCCCGTCGCACCGGGCGACGAGGGCGGCGCGAGCCTCGCCGACGCCGCCTCCGGTGTCGTGGTCCTGTGCTGCGCGATCCGTCTGCTGCGGCAGCGGCGGCGCCCCCTGTCCCGTACCGCGGTAGTCGTACTCGGCCTGCCCGTGGCCGGTTTCGCCGTGGCGGCGGCCGGGGCCATCACGCCGGGCGCGGCGCTCACCGGCTTCACGCGCTGGCTGCAGATCTTCGTGCTCGTACCGGCCGCCGTCCTCCTGCTCGTCCGCGACCGGCGCGACGTCCGGCTGCTGGCCTGGTCGGTGGTGGCGCTCGCGGTGTGGCAGGGAGCCGTCGGGGTGCACCAGTACGCGACCGGGACCGGCGCCTCGTACATGGGCCAGGAGATCCGGGCGGTCGGCACCTTCGGGCCGGCGGACGTCATGGCGATGGCAACCGTGGTGTCCTTCGGGCTGGTGTGCGCGGTGGGCCTGGCGCTCGCACCGGGGTCCGTACGACAGCGGGTGTGGGCCTTGCTGTGCACGGCGCTGCTCGTCGTGCCGCTGGCCGTGTCCTTCAGCCGGGGTGCGTGGATCGCGACGGCCGTCGCGTGCGGGGCGCAGTTGGTGCTCGCGGGACTGCGGCGGGCGGTGGCGGCGGGCGCGGTCGTGGCCGCCGTGTCCGTGATCCTCGTCGGCGGGTTCGGTGTCGGGTCCACGTTGTTGCAGGAGCGGGTCAGCAGCATCGGCCAGGTGGGCGACGCTCCGGACCAGTCGGTCACCGACCGGTACACCATGTGGGCGGCGGCGGCCGACATGTGGCGCGAACAGCCCCTCACGGGCGTCGGCTTCAAGGGCTTCCCCGAACACCGCGACGGCCACGCCTCACTGGCGCTGTCGTCCGGCAGCGACATCGAGGGCGCGGGCACGGAGTACCGGAAACAGCCACTGCTGTCCCCGCACAACATGTACCTGCTGGTACTCAGCGAACAGGGCCTCGTCGGGCTACTGACGCTCGCGGGAAGCTGGCTGGCGCTGCTGGTGCTGGGCCTGCGGAGACTGGTCCGCGCCCGCAGAGCGCGGGACCCCGGCAACGCCCCGACGACGGACTCGTCCCTCGACTGCGGGCTCATCGCCTGCGGCCTGCTGATCTGGCAGCTGATCAACTTCGCGTACGCCGATATCGGCGGCCCCACGACCGTCCTGACCGCCATCAGCCTGGGCCTGACGGCGTGGTGGGCGCTGAGCGCTCCGCTGGAGGTGCGGTCATGAGGCCGCGGGCCGGTGGAGGCTGGTCACTACCCCACTCTCGGCTTCGCTCGAGCGGGGGGACCCCCATCCACGGCGGAGCCGTATATATGCGACAGCCCCGCGCCTCCCAGAGGGCGCGGCACCACAGCGGACTCCGCCAAGGCCGCTTGCAGGGCCGCCCCCAACCGGCCGTCTCCGAGCCCTCCGAGGAGGCGGCCCCGCGATGACCGTCCCCCCTCCGCCTGGCGGAAACGCCACGACTACCACGGCCGGCCCCGGCACGGATGCCCCGGAACCCGCGGTGGCGGGCCCCCACACAGACGCCCCCGACCCCGACCCCAACGCCACCAAGACCACCTTCGTCTCGCAAGGCTTCCTCGCCAGGGCCGCGTTCATCACCGTCCTCCTCTCCCTGGCCGGAGCCCTGCTGGGCCTCGGCCGGGACCAGGCGCTGGCGCATCTCTTCGGAGCCGGGAGCGATACGGACGCCTTCCTGGTGGCGTGGACGGTGCCGGAGTTCGCGGCGACGCTGCTGATCGAGGACGGGCTGGCCTTCGCGCTCGTACCGGCGTTCAGCGCGGTCGTGGCCCGCCGAGCCCATGGCGCAACGGGCAACCCCGGCAACCCCGGTGATCCCGGCGATCCCGGCGATCCCGGCGATCCCGGCGACCCGGTGCGCGCCCTGGTCCGCCGCACGCTGCCCCGCCTGACGCTGGCGTTCACCGTGGTGTCGGCGCTGCTCATCTGGGGAGCCCCGTACCTGGTCGAACTGCTGGCGCCAGGGCTCCCGGACCCCCGGCTCGCGGTGGACTGCACCCGGCTGACCGGCACCTGCGTCCTGACCTTCGGCCTCGCCGGCTACTGCAGCGCCGCCCTACGCGCCCACCGCCGCTTCGTCGCACCCGCAGCCATCTACGTCGCCTACAACACTGCCATCATCACGGCGATGTTCGTCTTCGGCGGCCGCTGGGGCGTACGAGCGGCGGCGATCGGCGTCGCGCTGGGCGGAGTACTCATGATCGCCACCCAACTACCCTCCCTGCTACGACAGTGGCACCGCCCTCAGGCGTCCCTCGGGCCCTCCGCGATGGACGCGCCGCACACGACGACGAACACGATGGCACCCGCGCCCCTTGGGCATCCGGCTACCGACCACCGCGCCCTGAACCTAGCCCTCTTCCTCACCGTCCTCCTCTTCGCCCTCTGCCGCCAGTCCCAGGTCCTCATCGAGCGCTACCTGGCCTCCCCCCTCCCCGCCGGCACCATCTCGCACCTCAACTACGCCCAAAAAGTCGCCCAGTTGCCGATGGTGCTCGCCCTGATGCTGTGCACGGTCACCTTCCCGGTCGTCTCGCAGGCACTGGCCGAGGGCGACACCGAGCGGGCCCGCGACCGCGTCGAACGCGACCTCGCGGCGGTGTCGTACGTCGTACTGCTCGGCACCGCAGCCGTCATCGCCTGTGCCCCGCAGCTCATCCAACTCCTTTTCCAGCGGGGCGCGTTCACGGCACAGGACACCGCGGCCACGGCCGCCGTCATGCGGGTGTACGCGCTGGGGCTGCTCGGCCACGCACTCGTGGGCGCCCTCGTCCGCTCGTACTTCTCGGCAGGGCGTCCCACCTGGTACCCGGTGGCCGCCATGACCGCCGGTATCGCCACCACGGCGGGTGCCGGTGCATGGGCAGTCGGCCCGTGGGGCGTACTCGGCATCGCCGCCGCCAACGCGGCCGGCATCAGCCTCACCGCCCTGATCCTGCTGTACGGGATGGGAAAGCGCGGCGTGCCGATCCGCACCCGCCCGGTACTGGCCGCGATGGGCAAACCACTGCGCGCCGCAGTGACCGCCTGCGCGGTGGGCTGGTTCGCCGCAAGCCTCATCGGCTCACCCACTCTCGGGCTCGCGGCCGGCGGCACGGCCGTCACCGTCGTCTTCCTCCTGCTCGCCGGGCTACCGGGCGGGCAGGGCCTCACGCCCACGATCCGCACCGTCACCCGGAGGCTCCCGCATGCCCGTATCCGCTGACCACGACCCTTCAACCGCGCGAACTACATCAACCGCGCCAACCGCGACCCCTCCCGACACCACACCCCAGCGCAGACCCGGCCGACCCCCCTGGGTGGCGATGTACCACTCCGTCGACGACTGCTCCCACGACCCGTACCGCGTCACGGTCTCGCCCCACCGCCTCGACCGCCAGCTCACCTGGCTCCGCCGCCGGGGCCTGCGCGGCGTCGGCGTGCACGAACTGCTCGCCGCACGCGCCCGCGGGGAAGGCCAGAACCTGGTGGGCCTGACCTTCGACGACGGCTACGCCGACTTCGTCACGCACGCCCTTCCGCTCCTGCGCCGCCACGCCTTCGGCGCCACCCTGTTCGTACTGCCGGGCAGGCTGGGCGGCGACAACGCCTGGGACCCCCTCGGCCCCCGCAAGCCACTGCTGTCGGCGGACGGCATCCGCCAGGCCGCCGCCGCGGGCATCGAGATCGGCTCGCACGGCCTCACCCACAGGGACCTGACCCGCACCGACGACACACGGCTCCGCGCCGAGGTGAGCGGCAGCAGAGCACTGCTCTACGACGTGACCGGTGCTCACATCCACGGCTTCTGCTACCCGTACGGCCTAGCCGACCACCGAACCGTCGAAGCCGTACGCGAGGCGGGCTACAGCTACGCCTGCGCCACCGCCACCACCCCCGGCGACCTGACCGGCCCCTACGCCCTCCCCCGCGTCCACATCGGCGAGCGCGACACGGCCTGGCGACTGCACCTCAAGCGCCACCTGCACCGCCTGCGCCGCCGCCCCGTCGACGGCGTGTGAGCCCCCGCCATGCCCGACTTGAAGGCCCTGCACATCATCACCGGCCTCGGCGTAGGCGGCGCGGAACAACAACTCCGCCTGCTCCTACGCCACTTGCCCGTCGACTGCGACGTAGTGACGCTCACCAACCCCGGCCCGGTCGCCGAAGGCCTGACGGCGGACGGCGTACGCGTCGTCCACCTCGGCATGTCCGGCAACCGCGACCTGTCCGCCCTCCCCCGCCTAGCCCGCCTGATCCGCCACGGCGGCTACGACCTCGTACACACCCACCTCTACCGGGCCTGCGTATACGGCAGGATCGCCGCCCGCCTGGCAGGCGTACGGGCCGTCGTGGCCACCGAACACTCCCTCGGCGGCACCCAGTTGGAGGGCCGCGCCCTGACCTCCGGACTGCGCGCGCTGTACCTGGCCAGCGAACGTCTGGGCCGCGCCACGGTCGCCGTCTCCCCCACGGTCGCCGACCGCCTCCGCGGCTGGGGCATCCCCGAACCGCGCATCGAGGTCGTCCCCAACGGCATCGACCTGGCCCGCTTCCGCTTCGACCCGTCCCGCCGCGCACGCACCCGCCGCCGCCTCGGGCTCCCCCAGGGCACGTACGTCATCGGCGGTATCGGCCGCCTCACCGCGAGCAAACGCTTCGGCGTCCTGATCGAGGCCCTGGCCCAACTCCCCCGCGATTACCTGCTGTTGCTGGTCGGCAGCGGCCCCGAGGAGAGCGTGCTACGACGCGCCGCCCAACGGGCCGGGGTGACCGACCGCGTCCTGTTCACGGGCGAGCAGCCGTACGAACCCGACGGCACCCGAGACCGCCTGGACCTGCCCTCGCTGACCTCGGCGATGGACGTACTCGCCTCCCCGAGCGCGGAGGAATCCTTCGGCCTGGCCGTCGTGGAAGGCCTGGCCGCGGGCCTCCCGGTCCTGTACGCCTGCTGCCCCGCCGTGGAGGACCTCCCGCCACGCCTCGCCGCCGGCGCGCACCGGGTAAGCGGCGGCGCGGACGCGTTCGCCCACGCCCTGGCCAAGACCCGAGCCCAGCCCGGCAACAGCGGTTCGCGCCGGCCCCCCGCAGCCGCCCGCCACTACTGCATCACGCACACCGCGGCACGCCTCATGGACGTATACGCGGCCGCCGTCTCATCCCCGTAACCCTCGGACCCGTAACCCTCGGAGCACTCCCCTGATGACCACCAAGACCGAAGCCCCGGCCACCCTCGCCACCCCGACAGCCCCACCCCGCCGACTGCGCGCGGCACTGAGACGCCTGCGCGCCCTGCCCCCCTGGTCCCTGCTCGCAGCGGGCACCCTCACCGGCGCCCTGGCAGGAGGCGCATACGGCGCCCTCACGCCGCCCGCCTACTCGGCCTCGGCCTATGTAGTCGCCGTACCGACCGCGAAGTCCGACCCCCAGGCCGCACTCGGCTTCGCCCAGGCCTACGGCCGCGTCGCCACCCAACTCGCAGTGCTGGGCGACGCCCAGGTGTGGGCGGGCGTACCGGTCCCGACGCTCCTCGAGAGCGTACGATCGGCGACCTCCCCGGACGCGCCCATGGTCGCCGTGACCGCGACATCCGCCCGCCCTGACCTGGCCGCCGACATGGCCAACGCGGTCACCGGCGCGATGACCCGCCACGCCACCCACACCAAGAACGCCACGCACATCGAACTCCGCCAGTTCTCACGGGCCATCCAGCCCACAGAACCGTCCTCGGCATCCCCGGCCCTGACCGCCCTGGTAGGCGCAAGCGCCGGCGGCCTACTAGCAGGCCTCGCCCTACTGGCACGCCCGCGTCCCACCACCCCCGACGGCACGAGCCCGGCCGTCGTACCCGGCCCGGCCACGGCCGCCGACGCCCACGGACAGCTGTGAGCGCGGTAGCGGCACAGTCCGGCGCCGGCACCCTGCGAGCCGAACTGTGCACCGATGAGCGCGAGTTCACCGCCCTGGCCCCGGCCTGGGAACGTTTGTACCGCAAGTGCAGCACAGCGACCCCGTTCCAGAGCCACGCCTGGCTGCACTCATGGTGGATGTCGTACGGCACCCCGGGCCGCCTCCGGCTGACACTCGTACGCGACAACGACGGCGAACTCCGGGCAGCCGCACCCCTGATGCGCACCGGCGGCCCCCTGCCGCGCCTGGTCCCGCTGGGCGGCGCGATCTCCGACTACAGCGACGTACTCCTCGACGACGAACACACCGCCAGCGCGGCAACCACCCTCACCCAGACCCTCTGGTCGGCCGCCCGCACCGCCCTGATCGACATCCGTGAGGTCCGCCCCGGCAGCGCCGTGGAGCAGGTGTACGCACACTGGCCCGGCCCCCGCCTCCAAACACCCGACTCGGTATGCCTGGAACTACCCGCCAGTCCCCTGAACGAGCTGCTCACCCGCATGCCACCCGGCCGAGCCCGCCGCGTCCAATCCAAGATCCGCAAACTCACCGAACTAGGCATCGAACACCGCTTCGTCCACCCCGAAGAGGTGCCCTCAACCATCCGCACCCTGCTGGACCTCCACCGCCTCCAGTGGCAGAACCGCAAGGTGACCCCCGAACACCTCAAACCCCGCTTCCACGACCACCTGACCCGCTCACTCGTCCCCCTGGTCCGCTCCGGCGATGCAGTGGTGACCGAATTCCGGGCCGGCACCGACGTATTGGCCGTGGACGTGACCCTGCTGGCCCGCCGACTGGCGGGCAACTACCTCTACGGCGCCCATCCCCGCCTGCGGGAATGGAAAGCGGACATCGCCACCATGCTGCTCCACGCCTGCGCCTCACGTGTGCCCCAGGCCGACCGCCAGGTCCTGAGCCTGCTGCGCGGAACCGAGCCGTACAAATTCCGCTGGCGCCCCGACACGGTGGTCAACCAGCGCCTCCTACTGGCCCGCCGCCGCACGGCCCCCCTGCTCTCGGCGGTGGCCTGCGAGGCTTACGCGCGCAGCCGGGCCCGCGAACTCGTACGCGGCCGGAAGGGAACGGTCACCAACTAAAACGGCCACCAGTCGCCGAACCAGTCATCGCGGATGCAGGGTTCCCCACCGATCCAGTACTCGATCCAGTCGCCGAGATCCAACGACCGGCAGCCCGGGGAGGGTTGAGGCTCGGGAATGGGCTGCGGCTCAGGCGTCGGAACGGGCGTTGGTACCGGAGTCGGAACTGGCGTGGGCATCGGCAACGGCTTCGGAGGCACGGTCTCCGTCCCATTTCCGTTCCCGGTCTCGGTACGTCCGTAAAGCACAGCCCGATACACCTCGGCCGCCCGCGGATTCTGCCCGCACTGCCACACCCCGTGCGGGCAGTAGTCGGTGAGCGTGTTGTACACCGGCCGGTGCTGATCCATCCAGGCCAGCATGCGCCGCATGTACTCCGGATTGTCCCCGTTCCGGAACAACCCCCACTCCGGATACGAAATGGGCTTCCCATGCTCCCGGGCGAAGTCCACATGCTTCTGCAGCCCGTACGGCTCCGAAACCTGCTCGTCGAACGACATCCCTCGCGGCTGGTCGTAACTGTCCATCCCGATGATGTCGACGGTCGCGTCCCCCGGATAACACTCGGTCCACGGAACGGCATCCCGCCCCCGACTAGGCGTGAAGTCAAACCGAAACGCCTGCCCAGGCACCGACCGCATGGCGCCAACGATCCGATTCCAGTACACCTTCCAGGCCTCAGGATCCGGCCCACACCGATGGGTGTACGTAATCCCGTTCATCTCCCACCCCAGCACCAAGACGGTGTCCGGCACCCCCAACCTGACCAGCCGCTCGGCCAGCCGCCGATAGTGCACATCGAACGCCCCGGCCGCGCCCCGCCGCAGCAGCCGCCGCACCTCGGAGTCGGAAACCCCCTCCTCGTTCCGCTCCATCATCGGCACATTGAGGACAAGCATCCGATCGGCCCGCGCCCGCCGCCACTCAGCCCAGTCATCAAGAAAGCGGGGAGCCCCCTCGATGTTGCTCCAGACGTCCCCAGCCAGATACGTACGCCCCACCCGCAGTTCGGCCCCGCCAAGCCACCGACTGAACCATTCCGTCCGCACCACACCACGCCGGCTGTAGTCGAGGTACGCGCCAAAGGCGGGATACGAGGTAGGCGTTACGAGCGGAGCCGGCGTCGTACCGGTACCTGTCGGCGCCGGCACCGGACCTGGCCCTGGCGCCGCCACCGGTCCCGGCGTCTTGTCATCCTTGTCCACCCCACTGCCCCCAGGCCGACCAGGCCCCGCCAACAGAGCAGCCGCCGCAACAATCCCGGCCGCCGCAAATACGGGCCATCGTCTGAGGCACCGATGCCGAGCGGCCATAACTGCTCCCGTCTCCGCTGATCAACGACGACTACAACGACTACAGAGCCGCCCTTTTCGCCGCATTGCTCCTGACATCGAGTCATACGCACGGCTGCCCCGCCAGCGGAGTTCCTCTACTTGGCCACACCCCGACCACCCCCACGAGTGACCGATACCCGGGCACGACGTCGGGGGCCGGACGAGTCCTTCCGTCCGACCCCCGAAGGAAGCACACCCGTGTGGCTCCTCCTTACCGCACCGACGCGGCCCGACCCCGTCGGTACAGAATGACGCCGCCCGTCAGCAGCAACGCCGAAGCACCCGAAGCCGCAATCACTTGCTTGCCAACGCCGGTCTCCGGAAGGGAGGGCGGCTTCGTCGGAGGCGAGGCGGGTGGCTTCGCCGGGGGCTCGGTGTGTGGAGGAGTGTCTGGTGACCACGTGGGCGGCTTCGCCGTAGGCGGTCTGTAGGTGGGCGGCGCCGACCACGTGGGCGGCTTCGTCGGCGGCCTGTGCGTGGGCGGCGGCGACTTGGGCGGCTTTGTCGTCGGCGGCCTGTGCGTGGGCGACGGCGACTTGGGCGGCTTCGTCGTCGGCGGCCTGTGCGTGGGCGGATTCGTGACCGGTGTGTCGCCATAGCCTTCCGGCGTGTCCGATTCGTGGCCGTAGCCACTGTCGTCCTCGGCCCCGGCGTCCTCGCCATAGCCGTAGTCGCCACCTGTGCCGGTGTCATCGGCGTCGTCGCCATACCCACCGTCATGACGGGAGTCGGCGTCATGACCATAACCGCCGTCATCGCCCTCGGCGCCGGCATCCCCGCCATGGGTGCCGTCGCCGTAGCCATCGCTGTCCTCTGCGCCGACCTCCTCGCCATGACCGGTGCCGTCGCCATAGCCACTGTCGTCCTCGGCGCCGGCGTCCTCGCCATAACCGGTGCCGTCGCCGTAACCGCCATCGCCCTCGGCGCCGGCCTCCCCGCCATGACCGGTGCCGTCGCCATAGCCACTGTCGTCCTCGGCGCCGGCCTCCCCGCCATAACCAGTGTCATCGCCGTAACCGCCATCGCCCTCGGCGCCGGCCTCCCCGCCATAACCGGAGTTGCCACCTGTGCCGGTGTCATCGGCGTCGTCGCCATACCCACCGTCATGACGGGAGTCAGTGCCATCGCCATAACCGCCGTCATGACGGGAGTCGGCGTCGTCGCCGTAGCCGCCGTCATGACGGGAGTCGGCGTCGTCGCCGTAGCCGCTGTCACTTCCGTAACCGACCTCATCGACCTCCGCGTAGCCACTGTCGTGGCCGACGGGCTCGCGCCCATCGTTGCGGTCGGGAGCGTTGGGGGTGCTGGACGATCCGCGCGTGTTCGGGCCACTGGTACAGGAAGTCCCGAAGGACGGGCCGGTCGCGACAGCGGCGTCGATGGACCTGTCGCAGGCGTTGACGGATGCCTCGAAGTGCGAGTCCGAGTCCGCGAACGCCGTGATGCCGCACACGGGCAGGATGCTCGTCGCGGCGGCAGCCACGACCATTCCCCTACTCAGTTTTTTTCGCAATCTCGTTGTCTTCCTGCTCGAAGAAAGAGGGAAAACCGGTCCTGGATCCAAACGAACAGGTCCCAGGCCGACCGGCGCCACAGCCGGAACCGAGTAGGAGCGCATGCAACACGTCGCATCGCACCGTCGAGGTCAGTCACGCACGAGCCTTCAGGTTGTGTCCCGCGTGTTGGCGAGAGGACTGACCATCACGTCAGCGCTTGAGTACGGAACGATGCTTTCCCGGTCTCCGGACAACGTGGCAAGATGATCATATGACCCACATTTTCCCCGAAGCCTGATTCGACTCGCATTACTCTGCCGAGAAATATGGAATCGATGCTGCATCGGCACGAAACCATCCACCAAGCCACCGACTGAACCAGTCCGACCGCACCACACCACGCCGGCTGTAGTCGACGTAGGCGCCAAAGGCGGGGAAGGAGGTAGGCGTTACGAGCGGAGCCGGCACTGCTCCGGTGACTGTCGGCCCCGACGTCTTGTCGTCCTTGTTCACCCTGCCACCAGAGCAGCCGCCTCAAGAATCCCGGCCGCCGCACATACGGGCCATCGTCTGAGGCACCGATGCCGAGCGGCCATAACTGCTCCCGTCTCCGCTGATCAACGACGACTACAACGACTACACAGCCGCCACCCTTTTCGCCGTACTGCTCCCGACATCGAGTCATACGCACGACGGGCCCGCCAGCGGAGTTCCTCTACTTGGCCACACCCCGACCACTCCCACGAGTGACCGATACCCGGGAACGAGTTCGGGGGCCGGACGAGTCTCCGTCCGGCCCCCGAAGGAACACTCCCGCTCGGTTCTTCCCTACCGCTGCGAAGCGGCCCGGCCTCGCCGGTACAAGATCACGCCACCTGTCAGCAGCAGCGCAGCCCCCGAAGCCAGGAGCGCTTGCTCCCCACCACCGGTCTCAGCGAGCGTGGGCGGCTCAGCCGGGGGGTCACCCAACGGGGTCTCGGTGGCCGGAGGCTCGTCGGCAGGGGGCTCGGAAGTCCAAGGCCCGTCGTCCGGGGCGTCCGGCCGCGGCGGCGTAGGCGTCGTCGACTCCGGCGGAGTGGAGGCGGGCGGCGAAGTCGACGGCTCCTCTGGCGGCGTGGACGGGTCGCCGGGGTCCTCCCCGTCCCCATCGTCTCCGTAGCCGCCCTCGTCGTCCCCGTAGCCGACGTCGTCGCCGCCATCGCTACTGTCGTCGTCGCCGTAACCGACGTCGTCCCCGTAGCCGCTGTCATCGCCGTAATCGATATCGACGTCGAGGGAAGCGTCATTCGATCCGCCCGCGTACTCGACGGAGGGGACGACTTCGCCACTCACACCGACGGAATTGCCGTTGGCGTCTGTGTCAATGCGTACCGAAGCCTCGACGTCGTCGCCCGACTGGGCGCCGGACGATGCCCCGGAGGCTCCTTCGGCACGCGAGTCCGCAAACGCCGGGATGCCGTACAGAGACAGAATGCTCGTCGCGGCTGCAGCCACGACCATTCCCCTGCTCAGGTTCTGTCGCAATCTGGTGCTCTTCCTGCTCGATCAAGTGGGAGAAGCCGGCATGGAAACCGACGGAACCGGTCCAAGTCCGGCCTGCGCCTCAGCCGTTCGACTGGTTTTTCGACAACAGCACGGGGAGGCAGAGAGGCTGACTCTTCGTCAGTTCCTCCCCCTTTTCCTACGGCTGCGTCGGGGAGCGGCTTCACGCCTGCCATAGTTTCGCCGCGACTGGATTTTCTGGCGGGTCAGATGATGCGACCCGGTGAAGTGCCAGTACCGGCATCCGGGGCACTGATAGATCCGGTCCGGGATCTTCTCGATCAGCGGCTGCCTGATGAGCCAGGCGCGGGCCTCGTCTTCAGTGCGGAACGAAGCTTTCCCCGTGTCCGGACAACGCGGCAGGATGATCGTGTCACCCATGTCCCCTCCGATGCGCGCTACTTGTGCAATCACCTTCGGCATGACGCCATTTCAGTTGATCAACGTTCCCAGGAAAGCGAAAGCGCCTCTCCCTCGGGCGGATGAGGATGTCACCCCATCCGCCCGTCAGGGAAAGACGCTTTCAGGTCGGGCCACGATCCCCAAGGGAATCAAGAAGAGATGACCCCTGACCGCCGAGCTGGAATCGAACGATCACCATCCGGCTCCAGGGATCAGCCCACCCCGTCACACCTAGCCCAGGAACGGGAGCTCAAGCGTCGCCGCGACGGCGGCGTTCTCGTTCTCGTTGGTGTTCTCGTTCTCGTTCTCGTTCTCGTTCTCGTTGACGATGACGATGGTGGTCGGGTCCTCAGTGCGGTAGGTCTTGGTCTCAGAGGCGCTGGCCGCTGCGGCGGAACCAGCGACGAGGGCCACAGCAGCGAGGGTCGAGGCAGCACCGCGCTTGATGGTCTTGCGCATTGGGGTATCTCCGTTCTGTTTCTTCCCCGTTGGAAGAACGGAAGCGATGTTGCCCCGACGCGGAACGGCTGCACAACTCAAAAGGGCCCTGGGCCCGGAACTTCATCCACACGGCCCCTGTACGGCAGGTGATATGGATTATGCATGCTCACCGAGTCACGCCCTCCTCTCGACCGAGGGAGGGAGGGACTGACGGTCTACCGTTCGACAGTGGCACTGCGGGTCGATACAGCAATAGCCGCCGTCCACCCAGGCCCTTGCGGGCCGTGGAATGAACGGCGGCTACCGTGTCCTCAGCGGACGAGGATTTCACCTCATCCCGCCTTCAGGGGAAGACGCTTTCAGGCTGAGTTCTCGATTCCCCAGAGAATCGAGAATGGATACCTCTGACTGCCACACTGGACTTGAAGAGTCACAACGCGGAATCAGGGCTCCGCTCACCCGTTGACGTCAGATGGCGGGGGGAAGGAGGCCTTCGATGATAGCGAGGAGCCCCGCCTCGGTGGCGTCGTCGTCCTCGTCCGTGGCCGTGGCCGTGGCCGTGGCGGTGTTGGTGTTGTTGTTCTCGTTGGCGTTGGTGTTGTTGTTCTCGCTGACGACGACGATGGACGGGTCGTCGCCGTTGTAGCCCGCTTCGGAGGCACTGGCAGCCGAAGCAGAGCCCGCGAGGAGCATCGCCGCGACGGCCGAGGCGGCGCCCAACTTCATGGTCTTGCGCATTTGGTATCTCCGTTCTGTTTCTTCCCCGCTGGAAGAACGCAATCGATGTTGCCTGGGTGCGCAAGGCCGCACAACTCGAAATGCCCCTGCACCCAGGAACTTCATCCACATGGCTGCATTACAGGTGATATGGATTCTCAGTTGCCCAGGCCACATCGGGTCAGCCATCAAATGGAGTAATGGCACACAGTGGGGCACAGCGTTGAAACCAAAAATAGCCGCCGTTCACCCGGCCCCTTGCGGGCCATGGGATGAACGGCGGCTGCCACACCAATCGGGAGCGGGCTGGTCAACGATCACCAGGACGGTGCCGACTTGGCACGCAGTTCGCCGGGCACCGTACGCGTGCATCCAGCCTTACGCAGACCAGCTGCCCTCCGCGCGCAGCGCAGGCACTGCGCCGGGCTCAACAACCGTCAGGTCTCTCAGCGGTCGGTCGGCGCCCGGGTCACGACGAAGCTGACGGAGTTCCGTCAGGCGAGGCGGTGCAGGCAGAGGTGGTCTTACCGTCGGTCTCGAAGGTGGCACAGATCTGCGGGGCCTTGTTCACGGTGACCGAGAGGCTCTGCTTAACGCCGGCGTGAACGGTCTGGGTGTTCTCCAGGGCGGAGTTGCCGACGGCGATTCTCGTAGTGACCGAGCGGGTCTTGTCGCATGCGATGGTGATCGTGACCTTACTCTTCTGCTCCTCGTCCTCCTTCTGGATGCCGACGTCGCAAGGAAAGTCCTGCTGCGCGGCAGCCTGCACGGGCGCGGCGGCGAAGAGTGGTGCGGAAGCCAGCAGCACGGTGGCCGCCGAGTGGAGCATGCGGTGAGGCATGAGGTCCTCTCAAGTGTCAATGGGGGCAGGCCGCCACAGACGGTCGACCCTCGACGGTGGCGCGCAATAATCCCTTACGCGCCTTTTCGGAAAGATGTGACCACGGGCGCATGAAGCAGGCAAAAACCCGTTACTCCACTCGGCTGACCGCCGCTCCGCTGCAGACCCACATCCTTGGCTCGACGCCCACCACGACACATGCCGACATTGACACTTGGTGCTCCCTACCACGGCCCGGCTTGCTCCTGACTGAACGTCAACTAGGCTCGAAGTACCGGCCGTTGGCTGCAGCTACCGGCCCTCCCCTGGCGCCGCATTGCTCATTGGCGTGGCCGCCTTCGTCTCGAGCTGGGTCGGAGCGCATCGCGCCCGCCGAACCCCCCGCGCAATCGGAAGCCGTTGGCGGCCCGCCCGCCCGGGACACCAACTGCGAATGGCGTGAACACATCCCGGAAGAGTGTTCACGCCATTCGCAGCATGCCTGCCGGAGCGGCTGCCCCAGCAAGCCCGTGGCCCAGCAGTCGCGGCGATGACCTCGGCATCAGCGCCCGCATGGGGTTCAACCGTCGGTCACTGATCGCCTACGACCACTGGGCCACACTGGAGCTACTGGTCCGAAGGCCTCTGGCTAGCGGCCGACGAGGCCGCCGAGGCTGCCGATGAGGCTGCCGACGCCGCCGACGACGCCATTGACTAGGCCGCCGACGATGCCACCGAGGTCTCCGACGCTGACGACGGCGCCGATGAGGTCTTGCATGGGACCCTCCTTGCTTTGTCAACGCGAAACGCGCTGTCCATCCGATCTTCAGACCGATCGGAGTACAGGACCACTGGGGTCCGCCATTCGAGTGACCGGCGCAGCGCCCTCCGCCTGGGCGGGGCGCTGGCCTGAGCGGGACTTTCTACGTTTCGGTGGCTGACCGGGGCACGGTGTCTTGCCCGCGTCGTTGCAGGCGTCGCCGGATGCGGATGACCACGACGGCTTCCTGGATGAGTGTTGCTGTGACGACGCCGAGGAGAGCCAGTTTGATGGAGCGCGTGTGGAGTGGGTTGAGCCATCGTCCGAGGTAAGGGACGCGGTGTCCGGCCCGGCCGAAGACCGACCCGGCCGGCCGTGTGTGCGGCGCTGGTCGCTCCCCTCACACCGCCCGCGGTGATCGCTGTATTCACCGACACGGCCACGACCACCGGTTCGTTTTCCACCGCCCAGAGCGTTGCCGAAGGCGCCCTGTGCGGATGGGGCCTGAACAGTAAGGGCCAGCTCGGTCTTGGCGACGTCACGGATCGCCCTACGCCCACCCGGATAGGCACCGCCACCAACTGGACCGAGGTCGCCAGGGGCGCCGCGCACACCTGCGCGATCCGGACCGGCGGGACCCTGTGGTGCTGGGGACTGAACGACAAGGGACAGCTCGGCCTCGGCAACACCCTCGACCGCACCACACCGGTCCAGGTGGGCACCGCCACCAACTGGTCATCCATCACCACCGGCAGCTACCACACCTGCGGCACCCGCTCGAACGGCACACTCTGGTGCTGGGGCCTCAACGACAAAGGCCAACTCGGCCTGGGCAACACAGTGGACCGCACCACGCCTACGCAGGTGGGCACCGGCACCAACTGGCTGCCCGCCACTGGAGGCCTCAGCCACACCTGCGCCCGCCGAACCGGAAACACCGCATGGTGCTGGGGGATCAACGACAAAGGGCAGCTGGGCCTGGGCGACACCACGAACCGCACCGCTCCCGCGCAGATTCCCGCCTTCCAAGCAAAGGCAATCAGCATCGGTTCGCAGGCAGAGCATACCTTCGCCGTCGTATAGAGCTCGTAATGCTGGTAATGCTCGCAATACGACCCGGATCCCGGCCCCGGCTGACCAGGCCCGCGCCCAGAGGATTGGAAAGTGCCTCCGCCGGGGTGCGGGTGCCTGCAGCGGCCTGAGTCAGAAGGTTCGCGCTACGAAGGCGGGTACTGGAACGCGCCCGCCTTCGCGCTGCGTATGAGCGAGTACAGCGTGGTGCGGCCAGTCGTCAGAAGCTCGTTCGGGATGTCGCTTTCTCGGAGGGCCACGCCATCGTCGGTGGCAGCAACTTCGACGCAGTTGTTGCCGCCGTCGGGGGAGAACGACGAACGCTGCCAGTTGGCGTTGATCACTTGCCCGGTCCTCTCACAGTTCGCGCGATATGGACCGGATGAACTTCTGCGACTCGTCAGGAGACAGCGCAGACTGCTCCATCAGGTCCAGAAGGGAACGATAGTTCGCCAACGGAGTTGGGGCATCCACGAAGTGCGCCCCCAACGGGGCATCGAGCTGAACCGTATCCAACTGTCGAACTGGGCCCTCCGCGTACAGGATTGACTGCCCCGCGCCGTGGAAGGCTCCGGCACTGAACGGGATGACGAGCAGTGTCACGTTGTCGCGGTCGGCGGCATCCGCGAGGTGCTCCAGTTGCGCGCGTGCCACGTCGCGGCCGCCGTACTCCAGTCGCAAGGCGGCCTCGTGGATGATTCCGACATACGGCGTCGGGTTGTCCCCGTCGAGAATGGCCTGCCGCCTGAGCCGATGCTCGACTCGTAGCTCCACTTCCAGCCGCCGCAGCTTCGGCACCGCGAATTCGAAGATTGCCCGTGCATGGTCCTCGGTCTGGAACAGCCCAGGGAGATGCACCGTTTGAGCTGTGCGGATGCGTGTGGCGTAGTGCTCCACTTCCGAGACCTCAAGGTGGCCTTCTGGGAGCTTGCCTCGGTACTCGTCCCACCAGTGGCGGACCCGGCGTGGGCCTGTCATCGCGGCGAGTGCGTTGACCAAGTCCGGATCCGGGCATCCGTAGTAGCTGGCCAGCTGCCGTACGCGCTCCTCGCTCAGGCCGGTCCGGGCGGCCTCGATGTTGGAGATCATCGTCCGGTCGGAGCCGAGGAGCGAGGCGGCGCCCTGCACCGAGATGCCTGCCTGCTCGCGCATTCGGCGCATTTCCGCAGCTAGGCGGCGGTGGCGGCCCGTGGGGGCATTTCGTGGAGCCATGAGTCCTCTCTCGTGCGCGCGGACAGTCTGGCAAGGGCAACACGGGGCGTCCAGTGAGTCAGTCAACTTTCCACTCGTTAGTGGAAGTTGACTCACGTGTGATGCAGCAATGCCCTACGGTGTGATGCGTGCCACCCGTTCGCCGCCGGAACCGGAAGCGCACCGCGCAGCTTGCCCACCCGGGACGCAGGGCTGCGCGGCAAAGACACCGGTCCGGCCCTGTCCCCAACACCGCGTGGCGCACGCCCACTTGTCACTTCACGACCGCGCACCCCAGGAGGCGCCACGTGGACAACGACCCCATCCGCCCGAACCCCACCACCCCCGATGGCGACCAGAGTTCCCTACTCATGGCCGCCCTTGATCCCCTCTCAGGCCTCCCGCACCCTCCACCTCTCCCCTTCGCCGCACCCTGGCACTACGAGCTGCACTTCCCCTGTGACCCCAGAGGCTCTGGCATCGCCAGGCTCACCCTCCGGGCCGTACTCTCCGCTCACGGTCTCGCCGAACTCGCGGACCGCGCCGAGCTGTTGGCCTCCGAGCTGGCGACCAACTCGGTTCGGCACACGAAGGGCCCCGCAACCGTACGGCTCCAGTGGCTCTGTCCCGTACTGCGGGTCACCGTCTGGGACACGAGTCCCGACCTGCCCCCGACCGCGCCGCCCATCACACCGCCGCCGCACGCGGACGGCGGGCGCGGGATGCTGATTCTCGACACGGTGGCCGAACGGTGGGGTGGGTGTGCCATAGGAGATGGCCCGTACGGGCCGGGCGGCAAGACCGTCTGGTTCGAGCTCTCCCTCCCGGAGGAGTCCCCGCCGACCTTGGCGGCTTGACCTCTCCTGGGCCGCCAACTCTCTCCGCCGGGACACCAGCCGCCGAAGGCGTGAACACCTTCCGGGAAGGTGTTCACGCCTTTCGCAGAGCGCCTGCCTGGACCGCCAGAGGTCCGTATGCCTGATCAGCTTTCGGACTGGCCGTCTCGTGAAAGCGCGAGGTCAGCCCACCGCGTTGTTGTTGCCGGAAGGAGCGAAACGAGTCCTGACGCCGCTGGCTTCGAAGTCGTAGATGTATCGATTGATCCGGAGACCGTCGACAGCGCCGATCCACATGTGGTCGCGGCCCTTGCCTACCGCGGCCGTGTAGATGATGGGTGCGTCGCCGCCGTCATCGAGGGCGGTCTTCGCCTGGGCGAACGTGCACTGCGCGGCCTGGGTGCAGCCGGTGGCGGCGCCCTCGGCGCCGCTGAAGTACCAATAGCCGGTGGAGGTGGCGTCGATGAAGCCGCTCCATTGGTTGGTCACCGGAGCCGCGTCCGGCACCCACACCATCGTGGTGTAGTTGTCCGCCGGCAGTGAGCTCAGGTTCGCGTCGATCTCAAACCTGATGTTCGGCATGTTCTCCGGGCCCCCGTAGGCGATGTTCTCGCCGGTCTGGAAGACATGGAAACCGAGTTGCTCCAGGCCCAGCACCGGATCACCGAAGAAGTCGACCTCATTACCGAAGTCGACCTTCTCGCGGGGATCAGCGAGCGAGGTGGAATTGTCCGCCACCTCGATTCCAAGGCTGCCTCGACCGTAGGGCGGCCTGGCGGAGGATCCTTGCACACCGAACGAGCCGAACGGACCGTCCCTCAACTCGGCGACGGGAGAGCCGATTGTGTTGCGGGTGATCACGCCCCAGTGTTGTGAGCGACCTCGGCCGTCCGCTGCGAGAGCGTATTCCGATGCTGACAGGGTCGAGGCGACAATCGCGGCCAGTGCTGCGAGCGCGAGCGCCTTTCCCCGACTTACGCCAAAGCGAGCTTTCACGCTCACTCCTTCCGATAGTCGAAGAGCCAGACATGCGCCGGTGTCCGGCCGGCGCGACGCACGCCACCGTATGCAACTCTCAGTAGCTATCGCGGTCGCGACATACGCTCAATAGGGTGGTTTTGCACGAAGGAAACGGACAGAAAACCTGGGAAAGTGTCACTTTATGCGATGAAGCCGCGGTCGTGGTGCGGACCGCAAGGCCGGGCCCCTGCCCCACATGCCGGCCCGGCAATAGGAGCACCTCAGCCCCGATACAGCGCCTCGATCTGCTCCGCGTACGCCCGCGTAACCGCATGCCGCTTGACCTTCAGGGACGGAGTCAGCAGGCGGTTCTCCTCTGTGAACTCGCCTTCCACGAGGAGGAATTCGCGGATGGACTCGGCTCGGGAGACCGCCTGGTTGGCGTAGTCCACGGCCTTTTGGACGTCGGCTCGCATGGCGGGGTCGCGGATCAGGTCGGACATGGGGGTGTTCGCGGGCATGGCGCGGACGTGGAGCCAGTGGGCTACGTCCTCGCGGTCGAGGGTGATCAGGGCGGCTACGTACGGGCGGTTGTCGCCTACGACGATGCACTGGCCCACCGGGGGTCGGCTGCGGAGGCGGTCCTCCAGGATGGCGGGAGAGACGTTTTTGCCGCCCGACGTGATGAGGATGTCTTTCTTGCGGCCGGTGATGGTGAGGTAGCCGTCCTCGTCGAGGGAGCCCAGGTCGCCGGTCTCGAACCAGGCATCCGTGAGGGCGGCGTCGGTGGCGGCGGGGTTGTTCCAGTACGCGTTGAAGACGATGCCGCCCTTGATGAGGACCTCGCCGTCGTCGTCGATACGGATCGCCGTGCCGGGGACGGGGAGGCCGACCGTGCCCGGGCGGGGTTTCAGGGGCGGGACGATCGTCGCGGCGGCTGTGGTCTCGGTCAGACCGTAGCCCTCGTAGATGATGATTCCGGCGGCGTAGAAGAAGAGGTTGAGGTTGCGGTCGAGGGGGGAGCCGCCGCTGATGGCGTAGCGCAGGCGGCCGCCGAGCTCCTTGCGGATGCGGCGGTAGACCAGCTTGTCGTACAGGGCCCAGGCGGCGTACAGGCCGGGGTTCGGGCCCTCGCCGCGGTCGAGGAACTTGTTGAGGTGGGCCTCGGCGAAACGGACGGCGATGCGGTCGGCGCGGTCGAAGGAAGCGGCGCGGCCGATGCGCTCGGCGGTCGCTCGGCCGGTGGCGTGGATCTTCTCGAAGAGGTACGGGACGCCGACCACGAAAGTGGGGCCGAACTCCCGCAGCGCGGGCCGGAGTTCGTTCGGCGTGATGCTCGGGAAGTGGCCCAGCTCGATACGGGCCATCAGGCAGGCGATCTGGATCGTACGGCCCAGGATGTGGGCCAGCGGCAGGAAGAGGAGAGTCGAGGCGACCTGGCCCGTGATCTCTTTGAAGATGGGGTGCAGGAGCTCGACGGTGTTGGCGGCCTCGGCGTGCAGGTTGGCGTGCGTGAGGACGCAGCCCTTGGGCTGGCCAGTGGTGCCGGACGTGTAGCAGATCGTCGCGGGTGTGTCGGGGGTGAGGGCTTCGCGGCGCTTGATGATCTCCTCGTCGGGGATGTGCTGGCCGCGGGCCGTGAGTTCGGGGATCACGCCTTCGTCGATCTGCCATACGCGCGGGGGGTTGGGGTGGTCGGTCGTGCCGGCCACGACGGCTTCCGTGTTCTCGGGTGTCTCGGCTATGACGAAACGGGCGCCCGAGTCGCGGACGATCCACTCGATCTGCTCGGCGGAGGACGTGGCGTAGATGGGCACGGACTGGCCGCCCGCGGCCCAGATCGCGAAGTCGAGGACCGTCCACTCGTAGCGCGTACGGGACATCAGCGCGACTCGGCCGCCCGGTTCGAGTCCCGCCGCGATCAGCCCCTTGGCGACGGCGGTGACGTCGTGGGCGAAGGCCGCCGCGGTGACGGGTTGCCAGGTGCCATTTGCCTGGCGGCGGCGGAGGATCACGGCGTCGGGGGCCTCGGTCGCGTTGGTGTAGGGCAGGTCGGCGATGCTGCCGGTGGTGGCCTTCGGCGCGAGGGGTGGCATACGGGCCTCGCGTACGACTCCGTCGTGGTCCCTGACGATCTCGACCTTGGTGCTGCGGTTCGTCAGGTCGGTACGTTTCTTCGCCTGTTTCAGATCTTTGCGTACGCCCATGACGGCTCCCGGTCGTGGCGGCTCACTTGCAGTGGTGTGCGGTACGTATTTACGCGGGCGTCAACTTACTCGCGCGTAGCGAAAGTTCAACGCGTTGTTCGCCTGTGTTCGGATGGGTTGCCGTCGGTTGGGGCGCCCACGGCGGTGGTGGGTGACACTTCGTGTCGCGACTGCGGGTTCGTTGCGGCTTGTCGCGCCCCGCGGCGGAGCCGCTAATGTCACAGCCCCGCGCCCCTAAAGGGGGCGCTCCCGGAGCCGTCCGCCACCAGGCCAACCAGCCACAACGAACCCGCAGACATCAGCGAACCCAACCGCCTAACCGCCGGGGGCTCTTGCGCACTGCGCGATTCCGTTCGACCCTGAGGCTTCATGTTGCCTTCCGGTGGAGCCGCCGTATGAGCACATACCGTCCGAGCCGCCGCAATGTCCTCGTCGCAGGAGCCGCCCTCGCCGGCGCAGCCGCGTTCGCCGCGCAGAAGCGGGCGTTCGCCGCCGAGGGGGACGAGTGGGACGCGAACCCGAGAGTCTTCCAGGTCAACAGAGAACCGGCCCGGGCTGCCCGCCTCGTGCCGTACTCGACCGCCGCCGACGCCCGGCGCGGACAGTTCGACAAGTCGCCGTACCACCGCTCCCTGAACGGCACTTGGCGCTTCCACTGGGCGAAAAATCCCGACCAGCGACCCACCGGATTCCACGCACCCGGCTTCGACGACAGTGACTGGGACCGTATCCCCGTCCCGTCGAACTGGGAGATCGAGGGCTACCCGGAGCCGATCTACCTCAACATCAAGTATCCGTGGATCGGTTATGAGGACCCGAAGCCCCCGCAGATCCCGCACGACTTCAACCCCGTCGGCTCGTACCGCCGTACCTTCACCGTGCCCGACGGCTGGAAGAACCGGCGCACCCTCATCTCCTTCCAGGGCGTGAAGTCCGCGTTCTTCGTCTGGGTCAACGGCGAGCGCGTCGGCTACAGCGAGGACAGCTACACGCCCGCCGAGTTCGACATCACCAAGTATCTGAAGGCCGGACGGAACACGCTCGCCGTGGAGGTCTACCGCTGGTCCGACGGCAGTTGGCTGGAGGACCAGGACATGATCGACCTGTCCGGGATCTTCCGGGACGTGTATCTGTACTCGGTTCCGCGGGTGCACGTCGACGACCTGTTCGTGCGTACGGGGCTGGATGCCGCGTACCGCGACGCCGTATTAAGCGTCGATGTCGCCGTACGCGACCGGGGTGGGGACCAGAAGGCCGGCCATCGCGTCGTGGCCGAACTCTTCGACGCCCGAGGCCGGCGCGTACTGCAACTGGCAGACGGCATCGAGGAGAAGGTGACGCTCAAGGGCGACGTGAAGGCCCCCGCCCTCTGGTCGGCCGAGCATCCGAATCTCTACACCCTGGTCGTCACGCTCAAGGACCGCTCCGGTAAGGCGGTCGATATTCACAGCAAGCGCATCGGTTTCCGCCAAGTCGACTACGGGCCCGGCAAGTTCAGTGTCAACGGCAAACCGATCATGTTCCGCGGCACCAACCGCCACGAGAACGACCCCGACCGCGGGCAGGCCGTCGACGAGGCGGGGATGGTCCGGGACGTCCTGCTGATGAAGCGGCACAACATCAACGCCGTACGCACCTCGCACTACCCCAATCACCCGCGCTGGCTGGAGCTGTGCGACGAGTACGGGCTGTACGTCGTCGACGAGGCGAACCTGGAGACCCACGGCGTACGCGACACCGTGCCGGGTTCGCTGCCCGAGTGGACCGACGCGTGTGTGGACCGGATGCGGTCGATGGTCGAGCGGGACAAGAACCATGCGTGCGTGGTCGTGTGGTCGCTCGGCAACGAGGCGGGCCAGGGCTCGAACTTCAAGGTCATGGCCGACTGGGTGCACGCGCGCGACGCCTCGCGGCCGGTGCACTACGAGGGCATGAACGCCGTGACCGACGTGCACAGCGAGATGTACACCAGCCCTGCGGGCGTGGAGCGATACGGCAAGTCGGGCAATCCGAAGCCGTACATGCTGTGCGAGTACACGCACATGATGGGCAACAGCGGCGGCAATCTCCCGGAGTACTGGGAGATCGTGGAGCGCTATCCGAACCTGCACGGCGCGTTCTTCTGGGACTGGGCCGACCAGACGATACGGCTGCCCATGCCCGGCGACTCGAAGCGTACGTATCTGTCCTTCGGGGGCGACTGGGTGCCGGGCTATCCGACGGACGGCAACTTCTGCTGCAACGGCCTGGTGGCGGGCGACCGTGCGATACATCCGGGGCTGCTGGAGGCGAAGAAGGTCTACCAGCCGGTGGGCATCACGGCCGGTGATCTCGCCGCCGGTGTGGTGAAGGTGCGCAACAAGCACCTGTTCAGCGGCCTGGACGCGTACGAGCTGCGGTGGACCGTCACGCGGAACGGCGCACGCGTGCAGCACGGCACGCTGGCGGCGCCCAAGGTCGCGCCGGGCGAGGAGGGCACCGTACGCATCCCGTACCGGAAGCCGTCCAAGCTCGAGCCCGGCGCGGAGTATTTCCTCAACCTGTCCTTCGTGCTGCGGAAGAGGACGAGTTGGGCCGACGCCGGGCACGAAGTGGCCGCCGAGCAGCTGGCGTTGAACTGGCAGGCACCACCTCCCGCCGACCCCGCACCGCGCGGCGGCCTCAAGCTCACCGAGACCGACAGCGAAGTGAAGGTGAGCGGCCGCAACCTGGAGGTCGTGCTGTCCAAGGCCACCGGCACCCTCTCCTCGTACGTCTTCCGCGGCCGGCTTCTGCTCGCCGAGGGCCCCGTCCCGAACTTCTGGCGGGGGCCGACGGATAACGACATCGGCCGTAAGTTCCAGAACACGGCGCGCACTTGGCGCGACGCGGGAGCCAAGCGCACCGTGACGTCCGTCAAGGCCTCGCAGCCTTCGTCCGCCGAGGTCGTCATCGAGGTCGCCTGTACGCTGCCGACCTCGCCGAAGGCCTCGTCATGGCGCACCGAGTTCCGGGTACGCGGGGACGGCGAGGTGCGGGTGCGGCACACGCTGGAGGCGGCCTCGGGGTTGCCCGATCTGCCCATGGTGGGCGCCCTGTTGACCGTCCCCGGGGATTTCGAGCGGCTCGACTGGTTCGGTCGTGGGCCGCACGAGAACTACTGGGACCGCAACACGTCCGCGTTCGTGGGGCGTTGGCGGTCCACGGTCGACGATCAGGTGGCGCCGTACGTCCGTCCCCAGCAGACCGGGAACATGACGGACGTACGCCAACTGTCGCTGACCGACCGTTCCGGTGACGGGCTCACCGTGCTCGCCGATCCGGCGGACGGCGAGCCGTTGCTGGAGACCAGCGCGCTGCACTACTCGCCGTTCGATCTCGACGGGCCGCGCCATCCGTACGAGTTGAAGCGGCGCGACGAGACCGTGCTGGGCGTCAACCATCGGCAGATGGGCGTAGGCGGCATCGACTCCTGGGGTGCGGCTCCGCTGGAGAAGTACCTGCTGCACTCCGGGCGGACGTACACGTATGCCTACCGGCTCAGGCCCGCATAACCCGTTATCGGCCCGCCTGTTCGATCGTCTTGGCGAGTTGGCGTACCTCCTCGGACTCCGTGGTGTCAGCCAACTCGTCGGCGCGGTCGGACAGTTCGGGCAGGCCGGGTGCGCCGGGGAGACGAGACCAGCGGGAGTCACCGGAGCGGAGGGCGTCGGCGAAGTAGGCGGCTATGGCGGTGACTTGGAGCCCGTTGCCGGCGTTGTCGCGGCTCCACAGGGGCTGGTTGAGGGCCTCGGACTCCAGCTGGGCCGACTCCTCGTGCGGAGTGCGGGTCTCGGGGTCGAGCCAGCGGACGGTCGCGGTGGCGAGGTGGCCGTCGGCGCCGGGCTTGGTGCGGACGGCGTAGAGGGCCGTGACCGTGTGACCGGGGCCGATCTCGCCGCCGTCGACCTGGTCGTTGCGGAAGTCCTCGTCGGCGACCTCTCGGTTGTCGTAACCGATGAGCCGGAACTGCTCGACCGTCTGCGGGTCGAAGGCGACCTGTGCCTTGGCGTCGCGGGCGGTGAGGTCGATATTGCGGGGCAGTTGGTCGACGAAGACCGTACGGGCGTCCTTTTCGTTGGATACGTAGGTGGTGTGGCCGTCGCCCTTGTCGGCGAGCTGTTCCATCAGGGCGTCGCCGTAGTCGCTGCCCACGCCGACGCCGAACAGGGTGATGCCGTGCTCGCGCCGGGCGTCGGAGACCTGATCCAGGATCGAGTCGGCGTCGGTGTCACCGGTGTTGGCGAGGGCGTCGGAAAGCAGGACGACACGGTTCGTCGCGCCCTCGCGCCGGCCCTCGACGGCGGTGGCGTATCCGGTGTCGACGCCCGCGCCGAGGTTGGTGGAGAGGGTGGGTTCGAGGGTGTCGACGGCGTCGTGGACGCGGTCGCGGTTGTCGCCGAGGCGGGTCATCGGGAGTACGGTCTCGGCCTCATCGCTGAAGGTGACGATCGCGACGGAGTCGTCGTCGCGCAGTTCGTCCGTCATCACGCCGAGGGACTTCTGGACCAGGTCGAGGCGGCCCGGCTCGCCCATGGAACCCGAGACGTCGATCACGAACGTGAGGGCGGCGGGCGGCCGTTCGCCGCTGTCCTCGGCCGGGCGCGTGGCCAGGCCGACGCGTACGAGACGCCAGTCGTCGCTCTCCCCGCCGGCCTCCGTACTCGCCCCGTCGACGGTGACGGAGAAGCCGTTGCCGTCGGGACGCTCGTAGTTCTGACGGAAGCTGTTGATGAACTCCTCGGGGCGGATGGTCGCCGGGTCGGGCCGCCGGCCGTCGGCGATGGTGCGGCGCGCATACCCGTACGAGGCGGTGTCGACATCCAGGGCGAACGTGGAGAGATAGTCGGCGGGAGGCGGCGTACTCTCGCGGATCTCGCCCTTCTGCTCGCCCGGGGTGGTGCCTTCGTCGGTGCCGGCGGGGCCGGTCGGCTGCGCGGGGGCGGGCGCCGGGAAGCGCTCGGTGTCACTGGCCTTGTTGCTGCCGTCGTACGAGGACTCGCCGGCACCCGAGCCGCAGGCGGCGAGCAGCAGACAGCTCGCGGCCATCAAAGCGGCAAGTGCGCCGCGCGGTCGGCGTGTTCGTTGTGTCGTCCGGTACTCGCCCATGCGGGCCCCCTCTGAGTTGACGTCGACGTCTGTGACTGTGACGCCGGAGGGGGCCGAGGTGTGCGGCACGGGGCGTTGCGGATCGATCTCAAAGCGGGCACGGCGGGCGCCTGTTGAGACCGGTGGGTGATCCTCCGGAGACCTGGAGGTGTCCGGAGGAGCCCTTGCGACTCCGTGCTCTCAGCGGCAGATGACCGGGGTGAGTCCCGGCACAGGCAGGTCCAGGGGCTCGTGGCATACGCGTACGAAGGGCCGCCTGGCCAGGCGCGGAAGGTCAGCGGTGTACGGGGCAGCGGCGTGCGGGGCGGGCGCCTTGCGCGGCGTGGCGTCGCTCGTGTTCCGCGGCGTGCCGTCACGCGTGGCGGCGGGGGCGGGCACGGGGGAAGTCGGCGCCGCTGCCTCCGGCTGGTGGTGTGGGCGAGGGGATGCGGGCCGGGGCCGTACGGTGTCCGCGGTCGAGGGCGGAAGCGCGATGAGGTCACCGCTGCCGATGCTGGTGCGTTCCGGTGCCGGTACGCGCGAGTTCGGCGCCTTGGCCGGTGGCCGACTCGCGGTGGCGGACGCATCCGGGGATTCGGTGGCCCCCGGCGTGAAGTCCGATGGTGCAGCTTTCGGGACTACGGGAAGCTCGGTGCGCTGCGTCGTGGACCGGGCCGGCGACGACACCAGGTACTCCAGGGACACCGCCGCCGCGGCGGCCAGGGCACCCCACCACAAGGGAGCCGGCACCCGGTCACGGACCCGGCGCAGAAACCCGCCGGATGCCCGCCCGGCACCGCGCCTGCGCAGAAACCGACCGGCGAGGACGAGCAACTGCCACAGAATCAGGACCAGCCCGAGCAGCGGAAGCAGCAGGAAGAGGATCTGTACGCAGGCTGAGATGACGCCGAGTACGGGATTGCCGCCGGCCGTGGCACCGCTGGCCAGGGAGATCATGGTCTGCCAGGCGGTGGCCGCCAGATCCGGAAGCTGGAAGAAGACAATGCCGAGTTGGATCGCCAGCGCGGGCAGCACCGCGAGGACCCAGACGGTGACGACGATCTGGGGCCAACGCTTGAGGGCGTTGAGCCGTTCGTCCGCGGGCCGGCGGAGGATGGTGCGCTTGAGAATGGGGCCGACGTACTTGAAGAGGTCCGGAATGCCGACCAGGTCGGAGACGATGTAGTACCCGTCGAACCGGAGCGTGGGCAGCAACTGCTGGACCATTTCCAGGTTGACGAGCAGGAAGGTCACCAGCAGCAGCGGGGATCCGGTGTACACGTACAGCAGGAACAGGCCGACGATGAACAGGCCGTTGAAGTAGACGCCGCCCAGATCGGTACGCAGACGTCCGCTCTTGCTCAGCCGGTATGAGTTGGTGACGTCGGTGTAGAAGGCGGGCCACACCAGATAGATGCCGCATCCCATGGCACCGGGCGGCACCTTCCCGTACCGGCAGGCGGCTGCGTGACCGACCTCGTGGAACGCGGCGGAAGCCAGGGTCAGCAGCACCACGAGCAGGATGCCGGCCGGATTGGCCATCACGTGAGCCATCGCCTGGCCCATGTTCTGCGTGCTGAACAGCCAGATCTCGCCGGCGACGATCGCGGTGACGGCCACGACGAGGACGAGGGGCCGGTACAGCCAGGCGAACAGTCCGCTGATGAACCAGGTGGCCCGTTCGGAGACCAGCGCGGCACGAAAGCGCAGGCCCAGGAAGGGATGTTCGCTCTTGGCGACGGTGGGCTGCGAGCCGTCGGTGTAGGTGGTGATGCCGAGCGGCGCCAGCTTGCGGTCGATCAGGAAGATCACGTGCTCGGCGGTGAAGGTGCGGCCCGTCGTACGGCTGAGTTCCCGTGCCACACGCGACATCAACTGCCGTCCGTTCAATGGTCTTTTCGCTGCTCTGGAGACCTCGTCCAGGACCTGGGCGGCCTGGTAGAGCAGGGGCGGGAGGTGGATCACCTGTCCGTCGAAGCGGTAGACCAGGAGCGGAGGGTTGCGATATCCGGATCCCGCGAACTCGCCCACCAGCTCGGTCCCCTCGGTCATGGCGGGCACTGCGGTGGAGGAAACGAGGCCGCCCCGGGCTTCGGGCGTGGATACTCGCGTGCTGATGACAAATCTCCAGACGTCGGGCGTTTCCAGAACTCAGCGGCTGCTGACCGCGGCAGGAATACACGTCATGCTGCTGCCACCGCCCAGCCCCAAGGTGCCGAAGGGATCCGCCACCCCTGGGGAGTTCGTCGCCTGGCATGCGTAAGCCACAGTGCCGCCACCGCCCTGGGGGAAGTTGAACGTCGTATGTCTGCTGTTGTCCAAGCTCAGATCAATAATGGACAGCAGAAATTTCCCGGGGATCAACTCGCCGGAGAGTGCGTCGAGTTCCGGGTAGTCGACGGCAGACATTTTTCCCCTCCTGATTCCTTCAGGTTGAGCCCGTGCGGGGCTTTGGGCCGGACAACAGGATGAGCGGCCGGGGAATGGACTGGCAAAAAGCCCGTCCATTCCACCGGCCGCTCGAACGCGCGCCTAGAACACGGCGGTCGAAGCCGGAATACAGGTGAGGCTGGAGTTCGGGTACAGCGCTCCGCCGAGCGGGGCCGTGGGGCCGACCAGGCCGGGCGTCCCCAGGTTGTTGACGGACTGGCAGGCCGAGGTCGACAGGGCGCCGCGGGGAGCGACGTCACCGCCCTCCGCGACCGCGGAGCTGGAGCTACCCGAGCTGGCGGACCCGACACCGTCACCCCCGTGGCCGCCAAGGCCGCTGACGGGAACGACCGTGGACAGCACCGAACGCTCGGGGAGCATCTCGCCGGTCAGGCCCTCGAGCTCGTCGAAGCTGATCGTAGGCATGGAATTCCTTTCGTCTCCGCATGAATTTCGTCTTGCGGGAGAAGTTCTAACAGAAGGTCACCACCCCTCCAACGGCCACTGTGCCGCGCCGTTGCGGAAATTCACCTGTTCCGACCAGGCGGCGAGACGCCTCATACAAACTGCGTGGCACCCCACTCAAGCCTCATACAAATGGGCGAGTTCCGGTGGTGCGGAACCCGTGAGTGGTTGACGTTGAGGGAGATACGTCGGCGGTCCAGTCTGCTGGCAATCGGCCCAGCGATCGTCGATGTCGGAAGGAATACGCGACTATGCGTTCTGCTCGAGTACTGCTCGGCTCGGCTGTGCTGGCCACGGCCGCCCTGACCTTGTCGGCGCCCGCCGCCTTCGCGGCGCCGGCGGAGGGCCACGCCGTCGTCCAGGGCCATGACGGCAAGGGCAAGGGCATAAAGAAGCACGGCCACGGCAATGGCGACGGGAACCCCAGTTCCAGCTCGAGTTCCAGCTCGAGTGCCAGCTCCAGCTCCTCCGGGGGCGGGGGCGGTTTCGGCGGCGTGGTGAGCGTGCCTGCCTGCAGCGTGGTGAGCAGCGAGGGGTCTTCGGTGTTCACGTGCCTGCCGGGCGCGACCGCGGTCTTTTAGAGCGCCGCCTATCAACTGACCGTTCCCGCATGGGGAACCGGGGCAGAAGAACCGCCGCCTCGTTCGAGGCGGCGGTTTTCCTATGAGTCCTATCCGATTCCCGTGGTCCTAGCTGGTTCCCGCGGTCGCCGCTCCGCATGTCGGGCAGCGGTGCCGTGCGGCGGCCTGGGCGGCGGCTCTTGCGGCGAGGGTGCCTAGGGCCTGCTGGAGGGCCAGTTCCACGGCGGCGGGGACGAACAGCGTGCCCGCTCCGTCCGGCGGCACCAGCCATCGGAAGCGTCCCGGCGTCCGATAGGGGGCGGGCACCGTGATCCAGGCGCCCTTGCCCAGGTAGCGGACATCCGAGCCCACCCAGCGGCCCTCGGGATCCGGCGGCAGGAAGAAGCCCACCCTGCGTGCGCCGGTGTCCGCGAGTACCGGGCCGGGTGCCTGCGGGATGCAGAGCAGGGCGTCCAGGGCCGGCACGCCCAGTTCCTCCGGCACGCTCAGTACGTCCCAGAACCGTCCGCAGGGCAGTACCGCGATCCCCTCGTAACCCTGCCACCGCCGCTTGCAGTCGCGTGGATCGGTCGCGGCGGCCGCCAGCCACTCCATGGCCGGCTTCGTGGTGACTGTTCGCATGGTGACCCTCCGGATCCGTTGGCCCCGCACGGGCGGGACATCGCTCTCCCCCATCGCCGCGAGGGCTGGTCGGACCCTTGCCTGCTCATGCTGATGGATCTTTCTACTCAGCGGGAGGGGTGGCGCACCATGGCGATTACGTCCCGAATGTTCGGGTCGGGAACAGACGTTCCCTCCGGGCCCGGCGGGAGTGGTCCTCGGCCTACGAAACGATGTCCTTGCGGGCGAAGCCGCGGAAGGCCAGGGCGAACAGCACCAGTGCGTACGTGACGGAGATCGCCGTGCCCTGGATCATCTCGCTGTAGTCCGGCTCCGGCTGGATGACGTCCAGCCAGGCGTACTGCCAGTGCGCGGGGATGAAGTCGCGCCAGTCGCCGAGGGCCGTCACTTCGTCGAGGACGCTGCCGATGATCGTCAGGCCCACCGCTCCGCCGACCGCGCCCAGCGGGGCGTCCGTCCGGGTCGACAGCCAGAACGCCAGCCCGGCGGTGACCAGTTGGGACACGAAGATGTACGCCATCACGATCAGCAGGAGCCGGGCGGCGTCGCCGCTGGGCAGGGTGCCGCCGACGGGCAGTTGGAGCGGGCCCCAGCCGTACGCGACCGTGCCGACGGCGAGTGCGATGACCGGCAGCAGCACCATCGCGGCGAGGCTGAGGGTGAGACCGACAACGAGTTTGGACCACAGCAGGCGGGCGCGGGGCACGGGTGCCGCGAGCAGATAGCGCAGCGACGACCAGCTCGCCTCCGAGGCGACCGTGTCTCCGCAGAACAGCGCCACGGGGACGACGAGGAGGAAGCCGGCGGACGCGAAGAGGTTCACCGCGGCGAAGTTCGCGCCGGATGCCGTGGCCGTGTCCATCAGGTTCACGCGTTCGTTGCCGTCGCCCGGTTCGCCGCCGACCTGGAAGGCGATGGCCAGGATGAAGGGCAGGGCGGCCAGGACGCCGAACATGATGAGCGTGCGGCGCCGCTTCAGTTGCCGTACGAGCTCGACGCGCAGTGGCAGGGTGCGGCCCGCGCGGTAGCCGTCCGCCACCTCCTCCTTCTCGACCTTCTCGGTCTTCTCAGCCTTCTCGGCGAGCGTGCTCATTCGAAGTCTCCGATCAGGGTGAGGAAGGCGTCCTCCAGGCGGCGGTGCGGGCCGATCGAGGCGACGGGCACTTCGAGCCGTACGAGTTCGACGAGCAGCGACGCGCTCCGCTCGGTGACGCCGGGTGCGCCCTCGGAGTCCGCTGAGGCCAGGGGCCCGGAGGCGGACACGGCGGGGTCGGCTCCGCCGGAGGCTCCCACGCCGGCGGTCTCGGGCACCGCGACTCCCTCTGTGGGTGACGGCGCCGGAGTCAGCCGTACGAGAAGGCCGTCGTCCGTTCGTACCGCCGACTCCACGTCCCGTAGAGCCGCCACCTTGTCCAGCACCGGGTCGGGGATGTCGGAGGCCAGGCCGACCAGCAGGGTGTCGCCGCCGCCGATGATCTCGCCCACGGGGCCCGCCTGGACGAGGCGGCCGTGGTCCATGACCACGATGTGGGTGCAGGACTGCTCGACCTCGGCCAGCAGGTGGCTGGAGAGGATGACCGTGCGGCCGGCGGCCGCGTAGCGGATCACTACCTGGCGCATCTCGCGGATCTGTGGCGGGTCGAGGCCGTTGGTCGGCTCGTCCAGGATGAGGAGGTCGGGGAGGCCGAGCATCGCCTGGGCGATGGCCAGTCGCTGGCGCATGCCCTGGGAGTACGTGCGGACCGCGCGGGACAGGGCGTCGCCGAGGCCCGCGATCTCCAGGGCCTCGTCCAGGTGGGCGTCCTCGGGCGGGCGGCCTGTGGCCCGCCAGTACAGCTCGAGATTCTCGCGGCCGGAGAGGTGCGGCAGGAAGCCCGCGCCCTCGACGAAGGAACCGACGCGGGACAGCACCGGGGCGCCCGGGCGGATCGCGTGGCCGAAGACCCGGATCTCGCCGCCGTCCGGCTTGATCAGGCCCATCAGCATGCGCAGCGTCGTCGTCTTGCCCGCGCCGTTCGGGCCCAGCAGGCCGAGTACCTGGCCTTTCTCGACCGTGAAGGACAGGTCGCGGACCGCGTAACGGTCGCTGGACTTGGCGTACTTCTTGCTCAGGTCCGTGATCTGGAGCGGTACGTCGGCCAGTTCAGGGTCGGGAGCGGGTGCGGCGGTGGGGCGGCGGGCCGTCAGGATCAGGGCCAGCGCCGTGAGGGCGCCGGCCAGCGGCAGCCACCACACCCAGGCGGGCAGCGGTGCCGTCGCCTCCGAGTCGCCGAGGGGCATCGGCACCCTCAGGCCGCCGTCTCCCGCCATGGAGACCGTGTACGTCGCCGGAGCCGTCGGGGAGGCGTAGCCGAGGTCCGTGGAGGCGAGGACCAGGCGCAGCCGGTGGCCGTCGTCCACCTCGTAGTCGATCGCCGGCAGCGTGAGCCGTACGTCCTTGCCGGCCTTCGCGTCCTCCACCCTGATGGGCTCGACCAGTTGCGCGGGCAGCACCTGCTGCATTCCGCCGTCCGGTCCGACGTCGTAGACCTTCGCGAAGAGCACGGCGTCCTCGCTGGTCGACTTCACATGGACCGTCGCCGTCGGGGAGCCGGTGATCTGAAGGTCCTCCACGAAGGGCTCGGATTCGAACGCGGCGAACTGGCCCGGGAAGTCGAGGGACACACCGATCCCCAGCGAGGAGAGCTGGGAGAGGCCGCCGGCACCGCCGAGGCCGGGCAGGGCCGAGACGGCGGGCGGGTTGGCGCCCGCCGGGTTCTCGAAGCTCTGCTCGCGCCCGGTCAGGGCGATCGGACGGGTCTTGCTCGTCAGGCCGGGGTAGCTGTCCGAGGTCACGCTGGTCAGCCGGGTGGTGCCCTCCCGGGAATCGACGCCGCCGCTGCGCGTGACCTGGAACGCGGGGCCCGTATCCACCCCCGACTCGTCCTTCAGATAGCGGTCGAACCAGGCACCCACGCGCGCGGACACCCGGCTCGTCTCCATGTCGCCGCCGTCGTGACCGCCCGAGATCCAGTCGACGTCCACGGGCGCGCCGTTGGCCCGGATCGCCTTGGCCATCGCGTCGGCCTGGCCGAGCGGGAACAGGGAGTCGGTCTGACCCTGCGTGATCAGCGTCGGCACGTTGATCTCGTCGCCGACGGCGGACGGGGAGCGGGCTTCCAGCAGCTCCGTCGCCTCGGCGTCCGGCTCCCCGGACTCCGCGACCCGCTGGTACATCTCGCACAGCGTGACCTCGAAGTTGTCGCAGCCGCCACCGGAGTTGACGAAGATCCCGGCCCACAGCTTCTTGAAAACGCCGTTCGGGAACAGCGCGTCCGAGAGGTTCCAGTACGTGATCGCCGGTGCGATCGCGTCCACCCGCTGGTCGTGGCCCGCCGCGAGCAGCGAGACCGCGCCACCGTACGAGGCACCGGTGGCGCCGACGCGCGGGTCGCCGTCCTTGTCCAGCTCGACCTCGGGGCGCTCGGCCAGCCAGTCGATCAGCTTGGAGACGTCGGCCACCTCGCCCTTGGGGTCGTTCAGGCCGATCTTGCCCGTGGACCTGCCCATTCCGCGGGCCGACCACGTCAGCACCGCGTACCCGTCGCGCGCCAGGTCCTCCGCCTGGGTCCGTACGTCGTCCTTGCTGCCGCCGAAGCCGTGCGCGAGGAGGACGGCGGGGCGGCGGCCGTCGCCCGACGTGAAGTACGAGGTGTCGATCTTCACCCCGCTGCCCATGTCCATGACTCTGTCGGCCCGGTCCACGGGTGCGGCGTCGTCAGAGGCGACGGCCGTCCACGTACCGGCGCCGGCGAGCACGACCACGGCGGCCGCAGCGGCGATGAGCCGTCGCGGCCTCCGAAGCACGGCCCCGCGCAGTCGGGGCAGTCGAAGATCCATGCGTCAACGGTAAGTGCCACCACTGACAGCGATGGCCGACTACAGCCCGAATCACACGTCAGCCCCCGGGAGTACGAGGCCGCCTCTCATACTGCGGGCGCGGTATCCCAACCGGTCGGAACCCCGAGAACCAGCACCATCGCGCCCCCCGGCACAGCTCCCGTGCCCGGCCCCGGACCCCGCCTTTCGGTTCCTGTCAACTTCATGAGAATTCGCGGAGCGACCCGAAAGCACGGCAGCCGTCCACGATGTGGACGGCTGCGGCGGGGAGTTGACGGTCTACAGATGACGGCGGCGAGCGGCCGCATGCCGGTCGTACACCTCGCGCGCCTTCACCGCCGGCGAGCGGGTCGCCGTCTCGGCCACGGGTACGTCCCACCAGGCCTGCGCCGGCGGCGCGCCCGTGACCGTGTCCGCCGTCTCGGTCTCCACGTGGACACAGACGGGAGTGTCGGCGGCCCGCGCCTCGGCGAGGGCGGCCCGCAGATCGCGTACGGTCTTCGCGCGCAGCACCCGCATCCCGAGGCTGGCCGCGTTGGCGGCGAGGTCCACGGGCAGCGGGCGGCCCGTGAACATGCCGTCCTCCGACCGGTGGCGGTACGCGGTGGCGAACCGCTCGGCGCCCACGGTCTCGGAGAGGCCGCCGATGGACGCGTACCCGTGGTTCTGCAGGATCACGACCTTGATGGCGATGCCTTCCTGCACCGCGGTGACGATCTCTGTCGGCATCATCAGATACGTGCCGTCGCCGACCAGCGCCCACACGGGCCGGCCGGGCGCCGCCATCCGCACACCGATCGCGGCCGGGATCTCGTAACCCATGCAGGAGTAGCCGTACTCGACGTGGTACTGGTCCCGGGACCGGGTCCGCCACAGTTTGTGCAGGTCACCGGGGAGGGAGCCGGCCGCGTTGATCAGGATGTCGTCCCCGGTGACCAACTCGTCGAGCAGGCCGAGGACCTGTGGCTGGGTGGGCCGGGTGTCCGGTTCGTCCGCCTCGTAGGCCGCGTCGACCCGGTGCTCCCAGCGCTCCTTGTCGTCCGTGTAGTCAGTCACGTACGCGGGCTCGGCGCGGTGGCCGTGCAGGGCGAGCGCCTCGGTGAGCGCCTCCAGGCCCGTACGGGCGTCCGCGATCAGCGGCTGACCGGCCAGCTTGTGGCCGTCGAAGGGCGCGATGTTGAGGTTCAGGAAACGGACGCCCGGGTCGGCGAAGAGGGTGCCGGAGGCGGTCGTGAAGTCCGTGTAGCGGGTGCCGACGCCGATCACCAGGTCGGCGGTGCGGGCCAGTTCGCAGGCGGTCGCGGTGCCGGTGTGCCCGATCCCGCCGACGTCCGCCGGGTGATCCCAGGTCAGCGAGCCCTTGCCCGCCTGGGTCGAGGCGACCGGGATACCCGTGACGTCGGCGAACTCCATCAGCGCGTCCTCGGCCTCACTGTGGTGCACCCCGCCGCCAGCGATAACCAAGGGGCGCCTGGCATCCCGTACGGCCCTGACGGCGGCGGCCAGTTCCTCCGGGTCCGCGCCCGGACGACGGACCGCCCAGACGCGCTCGGCGAAGAACTCCTCGGGCCAGTCGTACGCCTCGGCCTGCACGTCCTGCGGCAGCGCGAGCGTGACGGCGCCCGTCTCGACCGGGTCGGTGAGCACGCGCATCGCATGCAGGGCGGCCGGGATGAGAGCTTCGGGGCGCATGACACGGTCGAAGTACTTCGACACCGGGCGCAGACAGTCGTTCACCGACACATCGCCCGCGTACGGGACTTCGAGCTGCTGGAGGACCGGGTCGGCGGGGCGGGTCGCGAAGATGTCGCCGGGCAGCAGCAGTACGGGGAGATGGTTGATCGTGGCGAGGGCGGCGCCCGTGACGAGGTTGGTGGCGCCCGGGCCGATGGACGTCGTGACGGCGTGGGTGGACAGGCGGTGCGACTGACGCGCGTAGCCGACCGCCGCGTGCACCATGGCCTGTTCGTTACGTCCCTGGTGGTACGGCATTGCGTCGCCGTACTCGAGAAGCGCCTGCCCCAGCCCGGCGACGTTGCCGTGCCCGAAGATGCCCCAGGTGGCGCCGATCAGCCGGCGCCGCACCCCGTCCCGCTCCGTGTACTGGGCGGCGAGGAACCGCACCAGCGCCTGCGCGACCGTCAGCCTTGTCGTCGCCGTTGACGTCTTCGGCTCTGTCATCGGAAGCCCTCTGTGCTTTCTACGTGTTCCGGGTGGAAGCAGCTCCGCCCCTGCCTGTCACCTGTCCTCACCCGGGCCGGCCGTCACATTTCAGTAGTACCTCGCGTGACCGGGCTGGGCGATGAACGGGCCGAGCCATCCGTCGCGTACGAGGACGGCATCGCCGGTGCGGACCTCGGCGAGGACATCGGAACCGCCCTCACGCGAGGGAAATACGCGCCCGCGGCCGAATCCGTTCGCTCGCGGGGCGGACGAGAACCTCCGGCGCGGGGCCGTAGCGGGCGGGGAGTCGGCGCTCGCACTTCGCTCCTGCCAGGGCGAAGCGGCCTCCCACGCCGGAGGCGATCTGTACCCGGGCGCGGGGAGGGGCGTGCGCGAAGTCGGCGACTTCGCTGAACGCGGCCTCCCTGGCCGGGAGTTCGAGGGGTGTGGCCTCTGCTGGGGCGGTGCGGGTGCCGTTGTTCATGGCGGAGGAGCACTCCAGGGAGGCGGCTCCGTCGGCCACGGAGTGCTCGCCGATGGGGGGCTGGGGCTCCACGTCGATCCGGCCCATGGGGATCAGTTCGTACGGACCGGATTCCCGCGCACCGGATTCCAGCGCACCCGATTCCGGCGCACCGGACACCGCGGACTCGTCCATCGGGTTCCCTTCGCTTCGGCTGCCCCCAGGTCTAGCGGCGCGCCGTGATGCCTGTCAATTGGTTGTCCGGACATTCGGACTAGGTCCCGGAGGTCGCATCACGTCACGTGTGTCACAAATGCCGCCGTTGTGTCACACATGTCCCTGCGGTGCAGGTCTTGGGTCACGGCCGGGCGACAGGCACTGGCCTGTGGTCACACCGTGTCGTTGGACGGTCACAGCCATGTGATCGCCAGCACGTGCCTTCGTGGCGCGTGCGGGGAGGTGCTACCGATGACCGACCGCAGACTCTGGTCGTACAAGGACATTGCGGCGCATATTCAGGTGCAGCCGGATACCGTGCGGTCTTACCGCAAGCACGGGATGCTTCCGCCGCCGGATCATGTGGAGTCCGGCAAGCCGTATTGGTATGCGGACACCATTCGGGCGTGGGTGGCTTCGCGGCCGAGCAACAGGGGGCGGCGGGGCGACTGAGCCGCCGGGTTTCCTTTCCCCCAGCCCCGCCCCTTCCCGAAACTGGGGCTCCGCCCCAGGCCCCCCGCCAGGGGGTGGTGGGCGACACTGCGTGTCGCGGCTGCGGGTGCGTTGGGGCTGGTCGCGCAGTTCCCCGCGCCCCTATCGGGGCGCCCCCGAACCGTCAGCCACAAAGCTCAGCAGTCGCCATGCTCACCAGCCACGACGAAACCCGCGGCTTCCCGCCGGTGGGAGGGGACGTGGGCCGGTGCGTCCTATGCCCGTCGCTTAGCTTCGGTCTGGGCACAGCTACGCCCTGTGTCAGCACGGGGCCGTATGCCCTGTTGGCGACGGGCTGACGCACCGGACCGCGGCCCCGCACCCACCACGCACCCAAGGGGCGCGGGGAACTGCGCGACCAGCCACGACGGCGCCGCAGCCGCCCCACCGCCGGAGGCACCCCGCGGGGAACTGCGCGACCAGCCACAACGGCGCCGCAGCCGACAACGCACCCACCCGCCCAACCGCCGGAGGCACCCCGCGGGGAACTGCGCGAGCAACCACCCACGCACCCGCACTTTGGAGTGATACCCCCTAGGGGTACAGTAGGAGCGAGCAGCACCACCTGACCAAGGAGCAACGACATGACCGCCCACACCGTCACCGTCACCTACCAGGTGACCGGAATGAGCTGCGCCCACTGCGAAGGCTCCGTCGCAGGCGAGCTCTCCGCGCTCCCAGGCGTCCGCGAGGTGAAAGCCGTGGCCTCGACCGGCGAGGTCACCGTCGTGTCCGACAACCCGCTCGACGCGGACGCGGTTCGCGCCGCCATCGACGAGGCCGGGTTCGAGCTCGTCGGCACGGCCTGAGGGTCAACCTTGACCAGCACAGCGGCATCCGCCACAGACAAGAGCGTCGAGCTCACCATCGGCGGCATGACCTGCGCCTCCTGCGCCGCCCGCGTCGAGAAGAAGCTCAACCGCATCGACGGCGTCACTGCCACGGTGAACTTCGCGACGGAGCGCGCGAAGGTCTCGTACGGCGACGGCATACGCGTAGCCGATCTGATCGCCACCGTGGAGAAGACCGGCTACACGGCGGAGGAGCCGGCACCCCCCGAGCCCGAGCCGGAGGCACCCCGCGAAGACCTCGAACTCGCCTCCCTCCGCGAGCGCCTGACCGTCTCCGCCGCGCTCGCCATCCCCGTCGTACTCCTCTCCATGATCCCGTCCCTCCAGTTCGACAACTGGCAGTGGCTGTCGCTCACGCTCGCCGCGCCCGTCGTCGTCTGGGGCGGACTCCCGTTCCACCGGGCGACGTTCACGAACGCCCGGCACGGCGCGGCCACCATGGACACGCTCGTCTCCGTCGGCACGCTGGCCGCCTTCGGCTGGTCGGTGTGGGCGCTGTTCTGGGGCCACGCGGGAATGCCGGGCATGCGGCACGGTTTCGACCTCACCGTCGAACGCGCGGACGCCTCGTCGGCGATCTACCTCGAAGTGGCCGCCGGAGTCGTCACGTTCATCCTCCTCGGGCGGTATCTGGAGGCCCGCGCCAAGCGGCGCTCGGGCGCAGCCCTGAGGGCCCTCATGGAGCTGGGCGCCAAGGATGTCTCCGTACTGCGCGATGGCCGCGAGGTGCGCGTTCCCGTCGCCGAGCTCAGGGTCGGTGACCAGTTCGTCGTACGGCCCGGTGAGAAGGTCGCCACCGACGGCACCGTCGTCGAGGGCGCCTCGGCGGTCGACGCCTCGATGCTGACCGGCGAGTCGGTGCCGGTGGATGTGACCGTCGGCGACGCCGTGACGGGCGCGACCGTGAACGCCGGCGGCAGGCTCGTCGTCGAGGCGACCCGCATCGGCGCGGACACGCAACTGGCGCGGATGGCGAAGCTCGTCGAGGACGCGCAGAACGGGAAGGCCGAGGCGCAGCGCCTCGCCGACCGGATCTCCGCCGTGTTCGTCCCGGCCGTGCTGCTGATCGCCGTCGCCACCTTCGGCGTCTGGCTCGGCATGACGGACGAGCTGACCGCCGCCTTCACGGCCGCCGTCGCAGTGCTGATCATCGCCTGCCCGTGCGCCCTCGGCCTCGCGACCCCGACCGCCCTGATGGTCGGCACCGGGCGCGGCGCCCAGCTCGGCATCCTGATCAAGGGCCCCGAGGTCCTGGAGTCCACGCGCCGCGTCGACACGGTCGTCCTGGACAAGACCGGCACGGTCACCACCGGCCGGATGACCCTCCAGGACGTGTACGCCGCTGCCGACACCGACGAGAAGCAGGTACTACGGCTCGCAGGCGCCCTGGAGCACGCCTCCGAGCACCCGATCGCCCGGGCCGTCGCGGCGGGCGCGGAGATGGGGGTCCCCCCGCTCGAGCGAAGCCGAGAGTGGGGGAAGACAGGGCCCCTCCCGGCCGTCACAGGCTTCGAGAACGTCACGGGCCTCGGCGTACGCGGAACCGTCGACGGACACGAGGTGCTGGTCGGACGGGCGCGGCTGCTCGACGAGGCCGGTATCGCGCTGCCCGACGAGCTGGCCGCGCTGAAGACGCGGGCCGAGGCAGAGGGGCGTACCGCCGTGGCCGTCGCCTGGGACGGGGTGGCACGCGGTGTCGTGACCGTCGCCGACGCGATCAAGGAGAGCAGCGCCGAGGCGGTCCGCGAGCTGCGCGCCCTGGGGCTGACGCCCGTGCTCCTGACCGGGGACAACCGGACCGTCGCCGAGGCCGTGGCGCGCCGGGTCGGCATCGATGAGGCGTACGTGTTCGCCGAGGTGCTGCCGCAGGACAAGGTCGACGTGATCCGGCGGCTCCAGGCGGAGGGCCGGGCGGTCGCGATGGTCGGCGACGGCGTCAACGACGCGGCCGCGCTCGCTGTCGCCGATCTGGGCCTTGCCATGGGCACCGGAACTGACGCGGCGATCGAGGCGGGCGATCTGACGCTCGTACGCGGGGATCTGCGGGTGGCCGCGGATGCGATCCGGCTGTCGCGGAAAACCCTCGCGACGATCAAGGGAAACCTCGTCTGGGCCTTCGGCTACAACGTGGCCGCGTTGCCGCTGGCCGCGGCGGGGCTGCTGAATCCGATGATCGCGGGCGCCGCGATGGCGTTCTCCTCCGTGTTCGTGGTGACGAACAGTCTCCGACTCCGGGCATTTCGGTGATGTCGAAGTAAGAACCCCTCTGGAGTCCGACGCGAGCCTCACATAAGCTCTTCACAAGGCTCGCGCATCTTCCTTACGCTTGGGCTCCGATCGCGATATCGGGTCTCTTGTGCATTTTCAGGACATATGCAAGAGACGCAGATCACAGTGAAGAGAAGGTAACCCTCGAAGGAGTTCGTGAGTCTAAGTTGGCGATGTCAGAAGCGTCTTGGGGGGCGTGACTGGCATCTGGGGATGTCTTGGGGGACGTTCCCGGACTGCGTTGCCGGGACACGTACACGGGGAGCTTGAGCGGCCCTCCCGTACGGGTCCCGGCAGACCGCACTCGCCGCAGTAACACGAAGTTCAGCAGCACGAAAGTTCAGCAGTACACAGAGCAGTACGCAGTACACGACGGTTCTGCTCATTTAGATCACAGCGATTCAGGCGCTGTCCTCAGGCGCCCGGCCGGATCCCGTGGGGGGAATCCGAACCGGGACAAGGAAGGCGCCCCGACTCCGGCCCGTGGGGGGACCGTAGCGGGGCGCCTTCCGTTTACGTATGTACCGCCTGCCGGCGGCGGCCGGTCAGCGGGACTCGACCGGGACGAAGTCCCGCAGAACCTCGCCCGTGTAGATCTGGCGCGGGCGGCCGATGCGCGAACCCGGCTCCTTGATCATCTCGTGCCACTGGGCGATCCAGCCGGGAAGGCGGCCGAGCGCGAACAGGACCGTGAACATCTCGGTCGGGAAGCCCATCGCGCGGTAGATCAGGCCCGTGTAGAAGTCCACGTTCGGGTAGAGGTTGCGCGAGACGAAGTAGTCGTCGGAGAGCGCGTGCTCCTCCAGCTTGAGCGCGATGTCCAGCAGCTCGTCGGATTTACCGAGGGCCGAGAGGACATCGTGCGCGGCGGCCTTGATGATCTTGGCGCGCGGGTCGAAGGACTTGTACACCCGGTGGCCGAAGCCCATCAGGCGGACGCCCTCCTCCTTGTTCTTCACCTTGCGGATGAAGGAGTCGACGTCGCCGCCGGAGGCCTGGATGCGCTCCAGCATCTCCAGCACGGACTGGTTGGCGCCGCCGTGCAGCGGACCCCAGAGCGCGGAGATACCGGCGGAGATCGAGGCGAACATGTTCGCCTGCGAGGAGCCGACCAGGCGGACCGTGGACGTCGAACAGTTCTGCTCGTGGTCCGCGTGCAGGATCAGCAGCTTGTCGAGCGCGGAGACCACGACCGGGTCCAGGTCGTACTCCTGCGCCGGCACCGAGAACGTCATACGCAGGAAGTTCTCGACGTAACCGAGATCGTTGCGCGGGTAGACGAAGGGGTGCCCGATCGACTTCTTGTACGCGTACGCCGCGATCGTCGGAAGCTTGGCGAGCAGACGGATCGTGGAGAGGTTGCGCTGCGTCTCGTCGAACGGATTGTGGCTGTCCTGGTAGAAGGTGGACAGCGCGGAGACCACCGAGGACAGCATCGCCATCGGGTGGGCGTCGCGCGGGAAGCCACGGTAGAAGTTCTTGACGTCCTCATGCAGCAGCGTGTGCTGCGTGATGTCGCCCTTGAAGGTGGCGAGCTCGTCGACCGTGGGCAGTTCGCCGTTGATCAGCAGGTAGGCCACCTCGAGGAAGGTGGAGCGCTCTGCCAGCTGTTCGATCGGGTAACCGCGGTACCGGAGGATGCCCTGCTCACCGTCGAGATAGGTGATGGCGGATTTATAGGCGGCGGTGTTGCCGTAACCACTGTCCAGCGTGACCAGACCGGTCTGGGCGCGGAGCTTCCCGATGTCGAAGCCCTTGTCACCGACGGTGCTGTCTATCACCGGGTAGGTGTACTCGCCGTCGCCGTACCGCAGTACTACAGAGTTGTCGCTCACGTCATCCCTCACCGACGTTGTGCCTCTTCTTCGAGGTGCCCTGACTGTCTCTACCATCCCCCATTTGGCGCAGGACGGTGCACTCGGGGTCGGCCATGGGGCCTAATGGCGGCACTCAGTGCCGCCACCCCGCTCATCCTGCCCCCCTTCGCCCTGCTTCCGGAAGTGCTCTGTGACCCTTGCGACTCATTTGATCGATCAAATCTGGCTCACGGGTCGAGAGGCCGGGGTGAGAGCCGGAAATCCAGGGCCGTACAGCGTCGTCCCGCGGACACCGTGCGCACCGCCTGGCCTATCGCCTTGCGTGAACCGACCAGCACCACAAGCTTCTTGGCGCGGGTGACCGCCGTGTAGAGCAGGTTGCGCTGGAGCATCATCCAGGCGCTGGTGGTCACCGGGATCACCACCGCCGGGTACTCGCTGCCCTGGGAACGGTGGATCGTCACCGCGTACGCGTGCGCCAGCTCGTCGAGCTCGTCGAATTCGTACGGCACCTCCTCGTCCTCGTCGGTCAGCACCGTCAGCCGCTGGTCGTCCAGGTTGAGGGAGGTGACCACGCCGACCGTGCCGTTGAAGACACCGTTCGTGCCCTTCTCATAATTGTTGCGAATCTGCGTGACCTTGTCGCCGACGCGGAAGACCCGGCCTCCGAAGCGCTTCTCGGCGAGGTCGGGCCGGGCGGGTGTGATCGCCTGCTGAAGCAGCCCGTTGAGGGTGCCGGCGCCTGCCGGGCCGCGGTGCATGGGGGCCAGGACCTGCACGTCTCGGCGCGGATCGAGGCCGAACTTCGCGGGGATGCGGCGGGCCGCCACGTCCACCGTGAGCCGGCCCGCCTCCTCCGTGTCGTCCTCGACGAAGAGGAAGAAGTCCTTCAGGTCCTGGGTGATGGGCTGCTTGCCCGCGTTGATCCGGTGGGCGTTCGTCACCACGCCCGACTGCTGGGCCTGGCGGAACACCCGGGTGAGGCGGACGGCCGGAACCGGGCCGCCCTCGGCGAGCAGATCGCGCAGGACCTCCCCGGCGCCGACGCTCGGCAGCTGGTCGACGTCTCCCACGAAGAGCAGATGCGCCCCCGGAGGCACCGCCTTGGCCAGCTTGTTGGCAAGGAGCAGGTCGAGCATCGAGGCCTCGTCCACGACCACCAGGTCGGCGTCCAGCGGACGGTCCTTGTCGTACGCCGCGTCCCCGCCGGGCTTCAGCTCCAGGAGGCGGTGCACGGTCGAGGCCTCCGCGCCCGTCAGCTCGGACAGCCGCTTGGCGGCCCGGCCCGTGGGCGCGGCCAGCACCACCTTGGCCTTCTTGGCGCGGGCCAGCTCCACGATCGAGCGGACCGTGAAGGACTTGCCGCAGCCAGGGCCTCCGGTGAGCACGGCGACCTTCTCGGTGAGCGCGAGACGGACGGCCTCCTCCTGCTCGGGGGCCAGCTCCGCCCCCGTACGGTCCTTCAGCCAGGCCAAAGCCTTGTCCCAGGCCACGTTCCGGAAAGCCGGCATCCGGTCCTCGTCGGTACGCAGGAGGCGCAACAACTGGGCGGACAGGGAAAGTTCGGCCCGGTGGAAGGGAACCAGGTAGACGGCCGTCACGGGGTCGCCGCCGTCGTGGCCGGGGACCTTTTCCCGTACGACTCCGGGGTCGCCGTCGTCCTCCTGGGGCGCCGCCAGCTCCCCGAGGCACTCGATGACCAGGCCCGTGTCCACCTGGAGCAGCTTCACCGCGTCCGCGATCAGCCGCTCCTCCGGCAGGAAGCAGTGGCCCTGGTCGGTGGACTGCGAAAGGGCGTACTGGAGACCGGCCTTGACGCGCTCCGGGCTGTCGTGCGGGATGCCCACGGACTGGGCGATCTTGTCGGCGGTGAGGAAGCCGATGCCCCAGACGTCGGACGCGAGCCGGTACGGCTGGTTCTTGACCACCGAGATCGAGGCGTCGCCGTACTTCTTGTAGATACGGACCGCGATCGACGTCGACACCTCGACGGTCTGGAGGAAGAGCATGACCTCCTTGATCGCCTTCTGCTCCTCCCAGGCGTCGGCGATCTTCTTGGTCCGCTTCGGCCCGAGCCCCGGCACCTCGATGAGCCGCTTCGGCTCCTCCTCGATGATCTGGAGGGTGTCCAGCCCGAAGTGCTGCGTGATGCGGTCCGCGAACACCGGCCCGATGCCCTTGACCAGGCCGGATCCCAGATAGCGGCGGATGCCCTGGACGGTGGCGGGCAGCACCGTCGTGTAGTTCTCCACCGTGAACTGCTTGCCGTACTGAGGATGCGACCCCCAACGCCCCTCCATCCGCAGGGACTCCCCCACCTGGGCACCGAGCAGCGCGCCGACGACCGTCAGCAGATCTCCGCCGCCCCGGCCGGTGTCCACCCGGGCGACCGTGTAGCCGTTCTCCTCGTTGGCGTACGTGATCCGCTCCAGCACGCCTTCGAGCACGGCCAGTCGCCGCTCACCGCTCCCCTGCTGGGCCGCCGTCTGATTAGGCATGATCCGACGCTACCGCCCGCCTCTGACAGCGGACGAAGCCTGTGGACAACTTCATCGGGATCCGACCTTGAGGGCTTGCCGACTTCAGTGGCACCGATTCCAGCCCCTCCTGTACAAGGAGAGGGTGATAAACGACTACGACCTGCTGGTCATCGGCTCGGCCAACGCCGACCTGGTGATCGGCGTCGAGCGCCGCCCCGGCGCCGGGGAGACCGTGCTCGGCTCGGACCTCGCCGTCCACCCCGGCGGCAAGGGCGCCAACCAGGCGGTCGCCGCCGCCCGCCTCGGGGCCCGTACGGCGCTGCTGGCCCGCGTCGGCGACGACGGCCACGGGCGGCTGCTGCTCGACTCGATGCGGGACGCCGGTGTCGACACGGCCGGCGTCCTCGTCGGCGGGGCGCCCACCGGCGTCGCGCTGATCACGGTGGACCCGTCCGGCGACAACAGCATCGTCGTGTCGCCCGGCGCGAACGGCCGCCTGACCCCGGACGACGTACGCGCGGCCTCGACCCTCCTAGCCGCCTCCCGGGTGGTCTCGGCCCAGCTGGAGATCCCACTGGAGACGGTCGAAGAGGTCGTACGAGGCTTGCGGCCGGACACCCGTTTCGTACTGAACCCATCCCCGCCCCGCGAGTTGCCCGATGCCGTGCTCGCCGCCTGCGACCCGCTGATCGTGAACGAACACGAGGCGCGCGTGGTGCTGGGTGCCGAAGCGGGCGCCACACCCTCTGAGTGGGCCGAGGCCCTCCTCGCGCGGGGCCCACGCTCGGTGGTCGTCACGCTGGGCGAGGAGGGCGCACTGGTCGCCGACGCGTCCGGGGTGGCCCGCGTCCCGTCCGTGAAGGTCGACGCCGTGGACACGACGGGTGCGGGCGACGCCTTCACGGCGGCGCTGGCGTGGCGGCTCGGGCTCGGGGAGTCCCTCGCGGAGGCGGCGGCGTACGCGGCGCGCGTGGGCGCCGTGGCGGTTACCAGAGAGGGCGCCCAGGCCTCCTTCCCCACCGCGTCGGAAGTCGCCGCCCTGTGAAGAAGGCCGGAAAGGCTTCGAGGGGCCCGGTCCGTCGACCAGGCCCCTCGTTCTACCCCTCCCCCAACATCAGAACCCCCGCGGATCCCCCCAGATCCCCCCTCCAGAAGCCCTGATGCCAAGTACGACCCGCGGGGTGGGCGGAGGGTTGCACGGGCCTTCGAAGATTTTTTGCGGGACCTCTGTGGGTCCTCAGCGGTCCTCTGCCCGTACGCGGTCGGCGATGCCCAGGGTCAGCTTCTCCGAGCGTTCCTGGAGGTCCCATTTCCCGTCCTGGTAGGCGTGGTTGCTCACCCAGAACACCAGGACGCCGTCGCGCGGCCAGTGCGCGAGATAGCCCAGGGACCAGTCGTTGCCGCCGTTGTGCCAGGCGAGCGGGCCTTCGGGAGTGCGGGTGGCGACCCAGCCGTATCCGTAGTACGACGGGCCGGGCCCGATCAGCTCGTCGGAGTCGGGGATCCGCGCGTGGGGAGCGAACAGCCTCTTCCTGGCCTGCGCCGGAAGGATCTCGTCGCCCAAGAGGGCGCGGTGCCAGCGGAACATGTCACCCGCGGTGGAGAGCATGCCGCCGTTGCCGCGCAGGTGCCAGTACGGCCCGTCGGCCGCCCAGGGATGGTCGATGGGCCTGCCCTGGCTCCGGCCCTCGCTGTCGTACTCCACCGCGATCAGATGCCGCGGCCACTTGGGCAGCACGTATCCGGTCCGGTGCATTCCGGCCGGTGCGAACAGGTGCCGGGCCAGGAACGGCTCGTAACCCTGCCCGGACGCCTTCTCGATGATCGCGGCGAGCAGGCTGTATCCGGTGTTGGAGTAGTGGAACTCCGCACCCGGGACGGACCGCAGTTTCGACGCCAGGGCCTGCCGCACCAGCTCGTCGCGCGAGACGGGTTCGTAGTCGTCGCCGAGCCCTTCGACCAGGCCCGATGTGTGCGTGAGCAGGTGCTCGATCGTGATGCCGCGCTTGTCCCCGGGAACCGGCTGCCCCAGGTACCGACTGATCGGGTCGCTCACCCGCAGCCGCCCCATCACCTCCAGCTTCAGGATCGCGGCCGCGGTGAACTGCTTGGTGATCGACATGACGTCGTACACGGTGCGGCAGCTGGCGGGGGTGCCGGAGGCGCGGTCCGCCGTCCCGAACCCTCCGCAGTACGCGAGTTCGTCGCCACGTGCGGCGATCACGGTGCCGCCGGACCCTGCGGGCAGGGTCCGGCGGAGGAAGTCGGCAACCGACTCCCCGTCACGCGCCTTCGGGGACGCGGCGCCGACCGGTGCCGCGCGCCCGGCGGCCGCCCCTCCCGGCGTACGCCCGACGGCCGGCTCTTCGGCGCTTTCGGCGCATCCGCCCAGCATCACCAGAACCGCGAGGACCGTGGTGGCGCCGACGCCCGTACGGCGACAGTGAGGCAGACGCGGACGCAGACCCTTGCCCATATGACCTCCAACATCGGGAATCTGCGCCGAGGTTGACCGCCGCTGTCGCCGTTCCTCAAGCTGTCAGGGTGTTCGAGCTTGTGCGAGCTCGTGTACGTCCAGCTCAACAGGGGGGACCACCATGACCACAGCACCGCCCACACCACCGGACACCGACCCGGCCGCCTTCATGGCAGCGCTACGGCGCCTCAAGGCATGGTCGGGCCTGAGCTACCGCCAACTCGAACGCCGCGCAACGGAGGCAGGCCACACGCTGCCCTACTCCACGGCGGCGACCATGCTCGGCAGGGAACGGCTGCCCCGCGAGGAACTGGTCGTCGCGTTCGTCACGGCCTGCGGAGTACGGGGGGACGAGGCGGAGGCGTGGGCGGACGCGCGCACCACGATCGCCTGCGGGCGCGTGGAAGCCCCGGCAGACGCACGCACCACCATCGCCTGCGGGCACGTGGAAGCCCCTGCGGCGCGCATCGGCGAGACCCAACGCTCGTGGCGGCCACGCTGGACGTTCGTCGCTGCGGCGGCGCTCGCCGCGACACTCCTCAGCGGGGCGGCGTCGTCCGGTGCCTTCACGGACGACGAGGAGGTACGGGAGACGCAGATGCCCCAGACGTCGCTCGGTCTGTAGTCACGTGGCCGATGGCCGTGGCTGTTCCGGCGGGACCGATCCCTCGGCGGCGGCCATCCACTGGTCCAGGTCGGCCTGCGTGAACTCCGGCCACGCCGGAAGCTCGGGAAGCCGGCGGAGAAGGTCGTACGCCTCCGCGATCCGCGGCCCGCGAAGCACCGGTGAATGACAGCCGGCGATGACCTCGGCGTCCAGCCGCTGGAAGTCGTCCACCACCGCCCCGAACTTCCGGCCGTCGAGCAGCGCGACCCAGGGCGAGACCAGGCGTCCGCCGAAGAACTGGCCGTCGCGAAATTCATCGGCGGACAGGTCGGCGATTTCGGGGACGGGAGTGGGCACGTTCGTCGCGAAGGTGTCCACCGCCCACAGGACATCGGTCTTCGGGTCGAAGAGGGCGCGGGTCGTGGGGTTGTCGTACAACGGCGGCCGCTTGGCCAGCAGCGTTCGGTCACCCACATCCACCGTATCGCCGTCGATCATGAAGCGGCACCGGTTGACGGGCGTCTCCCACTCCTCGGCCATGCGCCCGATCGAGAACCACGTCGTCAGCAGTGTCGCGTTAGGGCATTCGGCGAGGACCGCCAAGAGGTTGCCGGCATGGTCACGGTCGTCGTGGGTGAGGAAGATCCACCGAACGTCCAGCGGATCCACCACGGACCACGCGGCCTCCAGCCACTGCGCCCGCACCGCCGGTGCCCCGGTGTCCACAAGCACCGGTTCCGCTCCCCGGATCACCATCGAATTCATCGGGAAGTGGCCGACCGGCGGGGCTTCCAGGGCCCACGGGATGACGAACGTCTCCTCGGCGATCCGGTACGGCTGCAGAAGATTGAAAGTTTCCATGGTCGTCATCGCTGCTCTCCCTAGAACGGGGTCCGGCCGCAGCGCCCGTGATTCCAGTCCAGCCCCAGGGCGGACTCCCGTCAAACGCAGACAAACGCCCACCGCAAGGGGCAGCCAGCGGCAGGGGACGCCACGTGGGGCGCCCCTTCCCTCGCAGGGCGCCCCACGCGCGTCAGTCCACGCACACCCTTTACGCGGCGTGCTCCACGAACCGTGCCGCCGTCTCCGCCAGCACCTCGCGGCCGTCCCGAGCCCACAACTCGTCGTTGAAGAGCTCGACCTCGATGGGGCCGGTGTAACCCGCCGCCTCGACGTAGCCCTTCCACTCCCGCATGTCGATCGAGCCGTCGCCGATCTGACCGCGACCGGTGAGGACGCCCTCGGGCAACGGGGTTGTCCAGTCGGCCAGTTGGAAGGTGTGGATACGGCCGCTAGCGCCCGCGCGGGCGATCTGGGCGGGCGCCTGATCGTCCCACCAGATGTGGTACGTGTCGACCGTCACGCCCACCTGCTCCGCAGGGAAGCGTTCCGCGATGTCCAGCGCCTGGGTGAGGGTCGACACCACACAGCGGTCCGAGGCGAACATCGGGTGCAACGGCTCGATGGCCAGCCGTACGCCCCGCTCCTGTGCGTACGGGCCGAGTTCAGCCAGCGCGTCGGCGATGCGTTCCCGCGCGCCGTGCAGGTCCTTGGAGCCCACCGGGAGACCGCCGGACACCAGGACCAACGTGTCCGTCCCCAGGGTGGCCGCCTCGTCGACAGCCGCCCTGTTGTCGTCCAGCGCCTTCGCCCGCTCGTCCGGGTCGATGGAGGTGAAGAAGCCGCCCCGGCACAGGGTGGTGACGGCCAGACCCGCGTCACGGACCAGCTTCGCCGTCGCCTCCAGGCCGTACGACTGGACCGGCTCGCGCCACAGGCCGACCCCCGGTACACCCAACTCCAGGCAGGCGTCGACCAGTTCGGGCAGCGACAGTTGCTTGACCGTCATCTGGTTGATGGAAAAACGCGAGAGGCTCACTGTTCCACTCCGTACAGCGACAGCAGGTTCTTCATCCGCGCCGCCGCCAGCGCCGGGTCCGGGAACAGGCCAAGACCGTCGGCCAGTTCGTACGCGCGGGCGAAGTGCGGGAGTGAGCGGGCCGACTGCAGTCCGCCGACCATCGTGAAGTGGGACTGGTGGCCGGCGAGCCAGGCCAGGAAGACCACGCCCGTCTTGTAGAAGCGGGTCGGGGTATGGAAGAGGTGGCGGGACAACTCGACCGTGGGATCGAGGAGTTCGCGGAAGCCCTTCACGTCACCCGTGTCGAGGACCCGTACCGCTTCCGCCGCCAGCGGCCCCAGCGGGTCGAAGATGCCGAGCAGCGCGTGGCTGAAGCCGTGGTCGTCGCCCGCGATCAGCTCGGGGTAGTTGAAGTCGTCGCCGGTGTAGCAGCGGACTCCCTTCGGGAGGCGGCGGCGCAGGTCGATCTCGCGCTGGGCGTCCAGGAGGGAGACCTTGATGCCGTCGACCTTGTCGGGGTGCGCGGCGATGACCTCCAGGAAGGTGTCGGTGGCCGCGTCCAGGTCGGACGAGCCCCAGTAACCCTCCAGCGCCGGGTCGAACATCGGGCCCAGCCAGTGCAGGATCACCGGCTCGGACGCCTGGCGCAGCAGATGGCCGTAGACCTCCAGGTAGTCCTCGGGGCCGGAAGCCGCAGCCGCGAGCGCCCGCGACGCCATGAGGATCGCCTGCGCGCCCGTCCCCTCCACGAGCGCGAGCTGCTCCTCGTACGCCTCCCGGACCTCCCCCAGGGAGCCGGAGACCAGCTGGTCCGTGCCCACCCCGCACGCGATCAGCCCGCCGACGGCCTTAGCCTCGGCGGCCGAACGGCGGATCAGCTCCGCCGCCCCGCCCCAGTCGAGCCCCATCCCCCGCTGAGCCGTGTCCATCGCTTCCGCGACCCCGAGCCCGTGCGACCACAGATGCCGGCGGAAGGCGAGGGTGGCGTCCCAGTCGACGGCGGCGGGCGCGTCGGGGGAGACATCCGCGTACGGATCCGCGACCACATGCGCCGCCGAGAAAACCGTACGAGAGGTGAAGGGCGCGCCCGTGGAGAGGGCGAGCGGTTCCGTACGCGGGGTGTAGGCACGCAACGAACCACCCGCACCCGGCAGTTGGATCGTCCCAGAAGCCCCAGCAGCCCCACTCATCCCAATCATCCCAGTGGTCACAGCGAGATCTCCGGCACGTCGAAACGGCGGCCCTCGGCCGAGGACTTCAGCCCCAGCTCGGCGAGCTGAACCCCACGAGCGCCCGCCAGCAGATCCCAGTGGTACGGCGCATCGGCGTACACATGCTTGAGGAACAGCTCCCACTGCGCCTTGAAGCCGTTGTCGAACTCGGCGTTGTCGGGGACCTCCTGCCACTGGTCGCGGAAGACCTCGGTGGCGGGGATGTCCGGGTTCCAGACCGGCTTCGGGGTCGAACTGCGGTGCTGGACACGGCAGTTGCGCAGACCGGCGACCGCCGAGCCCTCAGTCCCGTCGACCTGGAATTCCACCAACTCGTCACGGTTGACACGTACGGTCCAGGAGGAGTTGATCTGCGCGATGGCGCCGTTCTCGAGCTCGAAGATGCCGTACGCGGCGTCGTCGGCCGTCGCGGCGTACGGCTTGCCCTGCTCGTCCCAGCGCTGCGGGATGTGGGTCGCGGTCAGCGCCTGTACGGACTTGACGCGGCCGAACAGTTCGTGGAGGACGTACTCCCAGTGCGGGAACATGTCGACGACGATGCCGCCGCCGTCCTCCGCGCGGTAGTTCCAGGAGGGGCGCTGGGCGGGCTGCCAGTCGCCCTCGAAGACCCAGTAGCCGAACTCGCCGCGGATGGACAGGATCCGCCCGAAGAAGCCGCCCTCGATGAGGCGCTTCAGCTTGAGCAGGCCGGGCAGGAACAGTTTGTCCTGGACGACGCCGTGCTTGATGCCCTTGTCCGCGGCCAACCGGGCCAGCTCCAGGGCGCCGTCGAGGCCGGTCGCGGTCGGCTTCTCGGTGTAGATGTGCTTTCCGGCCTCGATGGCCTTCTTGATGGCGTCCTCGCGGGCGGAGGTGACCTGTGCGTCGAAGTAGATGTCGATGGCCGGGTCGTCGAGTACGGCGTCGAGGCTGGTGGACCAGTGCTCGAGGCCGTGCTGGTCGGCGAGCGCCTTCAGCGCGTGCTCACGGCGGCCGACGAGCACGGGCTCGGGCCACAGCACGGTGCCGTCGCCGAGATCGAGGCCGCCCTGTTCGCGCAGGGCGAGGATGGAGCGGACGAGATGCTGGCGGTAGCCCATGCGTCCCGTCACACCGTTCATCGCGATGCGCACCGTCTTGCGTGTCACGTCATTCCCTTCGTACGCGTCCTGCGCCGCGTACGCCCCACAGCGAACAGGTGAGCGTTGCAGCAAGCGCTTTCTATGTGTGAAGAAGCTAGCCTCTGTGCAGCGGATCGGACAACCCCGCGCGGTGATGAGATATGCGACGCAGATGCCTGAGTAGATCCCTGACCGGAGGACGATAGATGACCGTGACCCTGGCGGACGTGGCGGCTCGCGCGCAGGTCTCGCCCGCCACCGTGTCCCGCGTACTGAACGGCAACTATCCCGTGGCGGCGACCACGCGGGATCGGGTGCTGCGGGCCGTGGACGAGCTGGACTACGTACTGAACGGCCCGGCGAGCGCGCTGGCCGCCGCCACCTCCGACTTGGTCGGCATCCTCGTCAACGACATCGCCGACCCCTTCTTCGGGATCATGGCGGCGGCGATCCAGTCCGAGATCGGCGGGCCGGGTGGACGCGCGGGCGGGGAGCGGCTGGGGGTCGTCTGCAACACGGGCGGCTCGCCGGAGCGCGAGCTCACCTACCTCACGCTCCTTCAGCGGCAGCGGGCCGCCGCGGTCGTACTGACCGGGGGCGCCGTCGAGAACACCGCGCACGCGGCGGCCGTCGCGACGAAGCTGCGCAAGCTGGCGGACGCTGGGACGCGGGTGGTGTTGTGCGGGCGGCCGCCCGCGCCTGCCGACACCGAGGCGGTGGCGTTGACGTTCGACAACCGCGGGGGTGGGCGGGAGTTGACCGAGCACCTGATCGGGCTCGGGCATCGGAGGATGGGGTATATCGCGGGGCCCGAGGAGCGGACGACGACGCGGCATCGGCTCGAAGGTCACCGGGCTGCGCTCGCCGCGCACGGCATCGCCGACGATCCCGCGTGGACCGTCCACGGGCGGTACGACCGCCGGGCGGGTTACGAGGCGACCCTCGAACTCCTGCGGCGGGAGCCGTCGTTGACGGCTGTCGTCGCGGCGAACGACACGGTGGCGCTGGGCGCTTGTGCCGCGCTTCGGGACTCGGGGCTTCGTATCCCGGACGACGTATCGGTCGTCGGGTTCGATGACCTGCCGTTCAGCGTTGATGCGGTGCCTGCGCTGACGACTGTGCGCCTGCCGTTGTCGGAGGCGGGGGCCCGGGCGGGGCGGATCGCTATGGGGCGGGAGGAGGCGCCGGACGGGGGGATTGTGACGGTGCGGGGGGAATTGATGGTGCGGGGGTCGACGGGGGTCCCCAAGGGTTGAGGTTGTTCTTTGGCTGCGGGTCCGTTGTGGGTGGTGGCAATTCCCCATACCCGCCCCTTCCCGAAACCGGGGGCTGCGCCCCCAGGCCCCGCTGCCTCCGGCGGGTGGGCGCCTAGCGCGGGTGGTCGGGTTCGTGGGCGGGTGGGTGCCTACCGGGGTGGTGGGTGACAGTCGTGTCGCGGCTGCGGGTGCGTCGTGGCTGGGCGCGCAGTTCCCCGCGCCCCTTAAAGAACCTGCGGCTGCGGGTGCGATGTGGCCGGTCGCGCAGTTCCCCGCGCCCCTTAAAGAACCTGCGGCTGCGGGTGCGATGTGGCCGGTCGCGCAGTTCCCCGCGCCCCTTAAAGAACCTGCGGCTGCGGGTGCGATGTGGCCGGTCGCGCAGTTCCCCGCGCCCCTTAAAGAACCTGCGGCTGCGGGTGCGATGTGGCTGGGCGCGCAGTTCCCCGCGCCCCTTAAAGAACCTGCGGCTGCGGGTGCGATGTGGCTGGGCGCGCAGTCCCCGCGCCCCTAAAAGCAAAAGTCTGCGACTGCCCGCGGCCGGGAAGGCGCCCGCACGCGAGCAGCCCGTGCCCGGAAGGCGCCCGCGCCCCGGGCAAGCCCGCGCCCCGGACAGCCCGCCCGGAGGAAGCCCGCACCCCCACAGCCCCGCAGCCGCCCACGGCGGCAAGGGGACGGGGCGGGGGTGTGCGCCCGCAGCGGCCGGCGCGCCAACACCGGCACCCCCTACCAGCCGACAGCAACGCGCGCCGGTCCGAGGACGGACACCCCCGACGCGGCCCCGCACCCACCACATACCTCAGGGGGCGCGGGGAACTGCGCGAGCAACCACGACGGACCGGTAGTCGCCCATGAACCGAACCCCCACCGCCCTGGGCGACCCATGGACGTGGGCCCGTCGTCGACCTACCCTCGGACTGGCGATATCTCTGACTGAGTCAACCATCCGAGGTCGGGCTATGACCATCCAGGACATCCGCTCGTTCAACCGGTTCTACACGAACGTCATCGGCGCGCTGGACTACAGCCGCCAGCTGTACGCCCCGTACACCCTCACCGAGGCCCGCGTCCTGTACGAGCTAGCGCACGCGCCCCGTACGGACGCCGCCGACCTGCGCACCGAACTGTCCCTGGACGCCGGCTACTTGAGCCGCATCCTGGCGAAGTTCGAGCAGGACGGCCTGATCGAACGCGCACCGTCCGAGAAGGACACCCGACGCCGACGCGTCACCCTCACCGCGCGCGGACGCGAGGCAGCCGACCTGCTCGACGAACGATCGCGAGAGGCGGTCGGCTCCCTGCTCGCGACGGTTCCGGCAAACGAGCGCCCCCGCCTCGCGGATGCGATGCGCACGATCCGCGACGTCCTGTCCGCCGGCCGCGCACCCCGCGGCGAGGACGTAGTCCTGCGCGACCCCGGCCCCGGCGACCTCGGCTGGATCGTCCAGCGCAACGCCGCGCTGTACTCCGCCGAGCACGGCTGGAACACGGACTACGAAGGCCTGGTCGCCAGGATCGTCGCCGACTTCGCGGAGGATCACGACCCGCACCTGGAGCGGGTATGGATCGCGGAGCTGGACGGCCGCCCGGTGGGCTGCGTGATGTGCGTACGGGACGAGGCACCGGGCGCGGCACGCCTACGGCTCCTCCTCGTCGAACCGGACGCCCGCGGCCTCGGCATCGGCGACCAACTCGTACGCGCCTGCATCGAGTTCGCCCGCGGCGTCGGCTACCGCGAAATGGTCCTGTGGACGAACGACGCACTGACCGCAGCCCGCCGCATCTACCAGCGCCACGGCTTCGTCCTCCTCGCCGAGAAACCGCACCGCTCCTTCGGCGTAGACCTGGTCGGCCAGGACTGGCGCCTGGACCTGCACAGCGGTCAGGACTGACCCTGCCCAGCACGCGGGGCCAAAAGGTAAGGTCCGCAGCATGAAGCTGGCGTTCTCCACTCTCGGCGTCCCCGGACTCCCCATCCCCGACGTGGTACGGCTCGCGGCCACCCACGGCTACCACGGCGTCGAGCTACGCGCGCACCCCGAGGAGCCGGTCCACCCCGGCATAGACCTGAGCCGAAGGGCCGACGTGGCCGCCGAGTTCAAGGCGGCCGGCGTCGAGATCCTGGGCCTAGCGGGATACGCGCGCGTGGCCGCACCCGGCGAGGACGGCCCCGTACTCCAGGACATCCGCGAACTCCTCGAGCTGGCCCGCGACTTGGGCGCCCCCTACATCCGCGTCTTCCCCGGCGGCGGCACCGACCAGAGCCCCGAGGAAGCCGACGCGACGGCCGCGCGACGCCTGGGCACAGCAGCGGAGTACGCCGCCGATCTCGGCGTACGCATCCTCCTGGAGACCCACGACTCCCACCGCACCGGCGCGGACGCGATCCGCGTCCTCGGCCTCGTCGGCCACCCCCGCGTCGGCGCCCTCTGGGACGTCATGCACACCTGGCTAGGCGGCGAACAACCCGGCTCCACGTACGTCGCCCTCTCCCCCTACCTCGGCTACGTCCAGGTCAAGGACATCGCCTCATCCGACGACACCACCCCGCTACCGCTCGGCTCGGGCGTCCTCCCCCTCACCGAGTGCGTGGAACTCCTCTCCCGCGAGGGCTGGGACGGCTGGCTGTGCTGGGAGTACGAAAAGCGCTGGTACGACTCGGCCGCGCCGCTGGAGGGGCTGCTGGGGGCGGGCCGGGAGCACCTTTCCCGGTTGCTGAACGAGTCAGCGTAAAAGCGTCTGGACGAAAACAGCGGTCGCTGACGCGGGAGCGCCCGGCCCGAAACAGCGCCGCAGGAACCTCCTCGGGCACGGTGGTGCGTTTCCGTACCAATTTTTGGGAATCGGGCCGATCCGGGGAACCCATCCCCGCCACCCTCCGTCCAACTCGCAGGCTGCCGGATGAGTCTCCGCTGTGCGGTGTCGGCCCTCGCTGCTGGCTGCGATCGCTGACCTACCCTCTCCAACCGCCTGCGGCCGGTAGCCATGCCGTCATCGGCGCGCCCCCCTCCAACAGCGCCGATGGCGGCCCCTCTTGGGGCCACTTTCGCTCGAGCCGTCCGCTGGAAGCACCGTGATGAACCTGCGGGTTCGTTGTGGCTGGTCGCGCCCACGCGGCGGAGCCGCAAATTGATACAGCCCCGCGCCCCTAACGGGGCGCTTTGCCGCACCGGACTTTTCCTGTGCCGTCGCGCGCCCTTGACTGGCAGAAAGTTCCCAGCTATCCGTGACTTCTTGGAAGTTTCCTTCATGCTCGCCCCTCCACGGGTCCCTGGGCCCTCTCCGGAAGGAGCGCACGTGTACGAACGTACGAGGAAGTCCGGTACCTCCAGACGTACGCTGCTTGCCGTCACGGCGGGCACCGCGGCGGCCGTCGCGGTCGGTCAGACCGACGCCCGGGCGGACAGCGCCGACCGGCGACTGAGCGCCCTCATCTCCCGTATGACTCTCGAAGAGAAGGTCGGGCAGCTCTTCGTGATGCGGGTGTACGGGCATTCAGCGACCGCGCCCGACCAGGCCGACATCGACGCGAATCTCGAGGAGATCGGCGTACGGACAGCCGCCGAGCTGATCGCCAAGTACCACGTGGGCGGGATCATCTACTTCGCCTGGGCGCACAACACCCGTGATCCGCACCAGATGGCGGATCTGAGCAATGGGATCCAGCGGGCCTCGCTCGGGAAGCCCCGTGGACTGCCCGTTCTCATCTCCACCGACCAGGAGCACGGCATCGTCGCCCGCGTGGGCAAGCCCGCGACCCTCCTCCCGGGTGCGATGGCGCTCGGCGCCGGTGGGTCTCGGTCGGATGCCCGTCGAGCCGGGCAGATCGGCGGGGCCGAGCTGCGCGCCATGGGTATCCGGCAGGACTACGCACCGGTCGCCGACGTGAACGTGAACCCGGCCAACCCGGTCATCGGCGTACGTTCCTTCGGCGCCGATCCGCGGGCCGTGGCCGCTCTCGTCGCCGCTCAGGTGAAGGGCTACCAGAGCGCCTCGGTGGCCGCCACGGCCAAGCACTTCCCTGGCCACGGCGACACCGAGACCGACAGCCACTACGGGTTCCCGGTCATCGAGCACACCGAGGCACAGTGGGCCGAGCTGGACGCGCCGCCCTTCCGGGCCGCGATCGCCGCCGGGATCGACTCGATCATGACCGCGCACATCATGGTTCCGGCGCTCGATCCCTCCGGCGACCCGGCCACGCTCTCCCGCCCGATCCTCACCGGCATCCTGCGCGAACGGCTCGGCTTCGACGGGGTGGTGGTGACCGACTCGCTCGGCATGGAGGGCGTCCGCACGAAGTACGGCGACGACCGCGTGCCGGTGCTCGCGCTCAAGGCCGGTGTCGACCAGCTCCTCAACCCGCCGAAGCTGGACCTCGCCTGGAACGCCGTCCTGGCGGCCGTACGCGGCGGCGAGCTGACCGAGGCCCGCCTCGACGAGTCGATCCTGCGCGTGCTGCGGCTGAAGGCGAAGCTGGGGCTGCTGAAGGATCCGTACGTCTCCCGCCGTGGTGTCGACCGCGTCGTCGGCATCCCGGCGCATCTCAGGGCGGCCGACAAGATCGCCGACGGTACGACGACGCTGCTGGTCAACTCGGGGGGCCTGTTGCCGCTTTCGCGCCGTACGCATCGCAAAGTGCTCGTCGTCGGCGCCGATCCCGCCTCGCCGTCCGGGTCCACCGGGCCGCCGACGACCGTCCTCGCGGGCGCACTCACGGAGCTGGGCTTCACCGCCACCGCGCTCTCCACCGGTACGGCACCCTCCGCGGCTGCCATCGCGCAGGCCGTGGCGGCGGCGCGGGACGCGGACGCGGTGGTCGTCGGCACGTACAACGTCACGGCGACCAGCTCGCAGAAGACCCTCGTCGGCGAGCTTCTCGCGACCGGCCGCCCGGTGGTCGCGGTGGCCATCCGCAACCCGTACGACGTCGCCCAACTGGCCGCAGTCAAGGCCTACTTGGCGACGTACTCCTGGACCGACGTCGAGCTGCGCGCCGCGGCCCGGGTGATCGCGGGACGCATCGAACCGGCGGGCAGGCTGCCGGTGCCCGTGCAGCGGGCGGACGATCCGGATCGGGTGCTGTATCCGATCGGGCACGGGTGGAGTTACTAGCTCGTAGTCGCACAACGGATCGGGCTACCAGACCCTAGTCCGACATTGAACGACGTACGGCTGTACAGTCCGCCGTAGGCCACGTACGCCGCACACCCGGCGCACCGCCCCCAAAAGGCGCAAAGCATCCTGCACGTCTGGCGTGGGCCGCGGTGGCGGGTCACGCTGGGCGGGGGTATCGGGGGGAGCGTCATGCACAAGGCACGGTGTGGGTGGGTGGTGTGCGCGCTGCTGGTGCTGGTGGCGGCGCTCACCGGGTGCGATCGGCTTTCGGGGTCCGCGGATTCCGGGGAGGGCCGGCTCGGCGAGAGCGGCGAGAGCGGGCGGGTGACGCCGACGCGGACCGCCGGGTACGGGGCGGAGTTCCTCGGGGTCGACGAGTGCAGTTCGTTCGGGCGTACGTCGTTCACCGAGGTGGCGTGCAGCAGTGAGCGGGCGGCGGCGCGGGTCGTGGCGCGCCATGACGGCAAGCAGAGCGAAGGTCCGCCGTGCCCCGCCACCACGGACTTCGTGCTGCACATCAGCGAACAGAAGCCGTCCGCGGACGAGGACGGCGACGGCGCGGTCCCGCAGGGCTACGCCTGTATGCGCAATCTGCAGAAGCCCCACCCCGGCGACCCGGGTGGCGGCGGAGGCCCGCGCACGATCGTCGGCGACTGCGTCTACAGCGCCGGCAAGGGCGAGGTCCGCGAGACGGCCTGCGACGGCAAGGGCGAGAAGTCGCCCGAGTACAAGGTGACTTCGGCGGTCGAGAAGCGCGCCGAGTGTCCCGCGTCGACCGCCCTGTACGTCCGGCTCGGCGGTCCGAAGCCGGTGGGCTGCGCCCGCCCGCTGTGATCGACGGACGGGCGCAGCAAGGAAGTTGGAGCAGGCAGGACAGGTAAGGCAGATAGGGCAGTTACGGCTTTACGGCCGCAGCTGGCGCTCCGCGCTGTGCTTGTCCAGCTTCCTGTCGTACTTGGCCAGCGGCTTCGCCTTCGCGGGGTCGTCCTGGACCGTGGCCGAGGCGACGCCCGCCCACTTCAGGATGCGGGCCGTGGCGAGGGCCTTCTCGTCGGCGACGAGTCCGGCGACATTGGCGCCGTGGTTCGCGCCGGGGGCCGTGAAGATGTACGAGTCACGGGCGCCCTTGCCCAGGTGGAACGGCTCGGAGCCCCACGGGTCGTTCTCGCCGTACACGAACAGCATCTGCTTGGCGTTGTGCTTGACCCAGGTGTCGACGTCGCGCATCGCCCACGGCTGGAACTTCATGGAGATGTCGCGCGGCACGAAGTTCCGCGGCGGCTGGTAGCCGTAGCGGATCAGCCCCGGCTCGATGTGCGGGAACTCGATGTCCGGCGCCCCGAGTTGCGTACCCGCCTGGTAGTAGTACGGCGTGTACTGCTCCAGGCCCTGGTCGGCGTAGGCGGAGAAGCCGACGATCGTGTCGATCGTGCTCCACAGCTCGTCGTCGGTGGCCTTCGCGGCGTCCGCCGGGATCGTGTCGCAGTCGCCGAGCAGGCTGTACTGCCAGAAGCCCCACACATAGTCGAGGACGACGGCCTCGTACGCCTTGTCCATGCTGCCGATGGTCTTGAAGGTCAGCCCCTCGGCCGCGGCGTACTCCTCGTAGCGCTTCTCCAGCTGCTCACGGCGTACGAGCGCCTCGCGCTGCACGGCGTTCAGCTTGTCGCGGCACTCCTTGGTGCCGACGCCCGCGAAGAAGCGGTCGTACGCCGAATCCTCCTTGTTCACCACGTCGTTGGGGGCGACGTACGCGACGACGCCGTCCATGTCGCGCGGGTAGAAGCGCTCGTAGTACGTGGCGGTCATGCCGCCCTTCGAACCGCCCGTGGAGAGCCACTTCTTGTCGTAGATCTTCTTCAGCGCCTTGAAGATACGGTGCTGGTCGCTGGCCGCCTGCCAGATGTCGAGCTTGGACCAGTCGGCCGGGTCGGGGCGGGACGGAGTGAAGAAGCGGTACTCCATCGAGATCTGGTTGCCGTCCACGATCTGGGTCGGCTCGCTGCGGCGCGGTGTCGTCGAGACGTTGTAGCCGCTGGTGAAGAAGACCGTCGGGCGGGCGGTGTCCTTGTGCAGCACCGTGATGCGCTGCTTGAACGTGCCCTTGGACGGGTGCCGGTGGTCGATCGGCTGGGTGTAGTTGAGGACGAAGTAGCGGTAGCCGGTGTAGGGCTTCTCCTCAATCAGGCTCATGCCCGGTATCGCGAGGAGGCGGTCCTTTATGTCGGCGGTTGCCGACGGCTGTGCGGCGGTGGCCTCCGGCTGTGCGGCGGTGGCCGCGCCGGCCGTGCTCACAGTGCCTATGAGCACCACGAGCGACAGCAGCCATCTGAGCGTCTTGCGCATGCACACTCCCCTGGAAAACACAGATGTCCGCCGGAACTTAGCGGAGCAACTCCGTTGAGGCCAGGGGATGTTGGTGCGCATTCCGGACAATGGTGCGCAGTGCGGGGAATTCGTTGAAGCTGCGGGTCCGTCGTGGCTTGTCGCGCAGTTCCCCGCGCCCCTAAAAAGGCAAGGCCATGAAGTTATGGTTCAGCGGCTGGTGGCAAGGGGTGCTTGATCTGGCGGAACGCAGAGTGCAGGAAGCGGAGCCCCGGTAGAACTGACAGTCGACCAAGACATGTCGTTCACAAAGACCGGAGGCTCCGCTGTCCGTGCAGTGTGTCATCACCCGCGAGATCGCGGTAGCCGAGGGCCTCTACGCGCCAGGCCATCTGGGCGAGCTGACCCAGATCGTGCCGTTCGAGATGGTCGATACGGTGCTCGCCGAGTGCGGGGCCGTTCAGCGTCGGCTGCGCAAGCTGCCTGCCCGCGTCGTCGTCTACCTGCTGCTGGCCGCCGCGTTGTTCGAGGACTGCGGCTACCGCGCCGTGTGGGGCAAGCTGACTGCCGCGTTGGATGCGCTGCCGCTGCCGAGTGTCACGGCAACAGCCCTGTGGCATGCCCGCTGCCGCCTGGGACCCCGCCCGCTGCAGGCCCTGTTCGACCTCCTGCGCGGCCCGGCGAGCACGATCGGTACCACCGGGGCACGCTGGGCCCACCTGCTGGTCGTCGCCATCGACGGCACCTACCTCGACGTCCCCGACAGCCCCCACACCCGCGCCTGCCTGGGCAAGGGGTCCAACCGGTTCAACACCGCCGGCTACCCGCAGATCTGCCTGACCGCCCTGGTCGCCTGCGGCACCCGCGCCGTCCTGGACGCGGCCTTCGGACCACGCAGCACCGGCGAGACCACCTACGGCCGGCGCCTGCTGCGCTCCCTGACACCCGGAATGATCGTGCTGCTGGACCGCGGCTTCAGCGGCAACGCCTTCCTTGAGCACACCGCCGCCACCGGAGCCGACTTCCTGGCCCGCCTGACCGCCACCCGCAAACCGCCCCTCCTGCGGCGCCTGCCGGACGGCTCCTTCCTCTCCCGCATCGCCACCGTCGACGTCCGCATCATCGAATGCGAGATCACCATCACCACCACCGCCGGACGCCACACCGGCGTCTACCGTCTGGCGACCACCCTGCTCGACCACCGCACCCATCCCGCGTTCGAGCTGGTCAAGCTCTACCACGAACGCTGGGAAGTGGAGTCCGCCTACTTCGCGATCAAGAAATCCATGCTCGGCCGCCGGGTCCTGCGCGCCCGCACCATGCCCGGCATCGCCCAGGAGGTCTACGCCCTGCTCACCGTCTACCAGGCCATCAGGACCGCCATCGCCGACGCCACCGGCACCGTCCCCGGCACCGACCCAGACCGCGCAAGCTTCTCCGCCGCCCTCCAAGCCGCCCGCGACCAGGTCGTCCAGGCCGCGAACGTGATCGCCGGCACCACCATCGACCTCGTCGGCGCCATCGGCCACGCGGTCCTGAACCAGCTCATGCCCGCCCGCCGCCTGCGCGTCAGCCCCCGCGCCGTCAAACGCCCCCTGTCCCGCTACGCCTATAAAAGTCTCCGCGTCGACCGACGCACCTACAAGGCCACCATCAGCATCGACATCCTCTCGACAACAGCCATCAGCCCATAACTTCATGGCCTTGCCTAAAAAGGAAGGCCTGCGGCCTCCTTATTAGGGGCGCCGGGTCACAGGCGGATCCAGCCCGAGCTCACCGACGCCGAACCGACCGTTCCCTTAACCAGTACGCGGCGGTGTCCGACATGTGCCGTCACCGGGCCCGCATGGTGGCGGAACAGGCCCTTGTTCACGGCCGGGCGGGCGCGCCAGGCCCGAACGCTCACGGACATGTACGTGCGCGCGCCCTCCCTCTTGCGGAGGGTCAGCGCGCAGACGTAGCCGTCCTTCTTATAGATCTGGAGGGACCCGGTGGAGAAGGGCAGGGTGCGGATCTTGCGGCCGGAACAGAGGGATGCCGCCTCCGCGGTGGCCGTGCCGGGGCCCGCGAGCGACAGAAGTCCGGCAGCGGTCAGTACAGCCACAGCGAGCGCCATATGGCGGCGTATCGCGCTCTTGTCCACTGTTGTTCCTCCCGCAGCAATCGGCGTACTCCGTCTACGGACGCAAGGCGTAGGCCGTCTGGTTGCGTTGGGGGAGAAAGCCGGGAGAAAAGCTACGTCACTGCGACAGCGGGGCTGCGACGGGCTCCCCGAGGAACATCTGCCACAACTCAGCGTACCGCCCGCCCCGTTCGAGCAGTTCCTCGTGGGTGCCGTCCTCCGCGACCCGGCCGTGGTCCATGACCACGACCCGGTCCGCGCGGGCCGCCGTGGTCAGGCGGTGGGCGACGATCAAGGTGGTGCGCGCGTAAGCGCTCGATGAGGGGTGGTGGTCGGGCGACGGGTGGGCGGTGCGGCGGCCCGCGATGCGGTCGGTGGCCTGGTTGACCTGGGCCTCGGTGGCCAGGTCGAGGGCGGCGGTGGCCTCGTCGAGCAGGAGGATGTCGGGGTCGACGAGTTCGGCGCGGGCGAGGGCGATCAACTGGCGTTGCCCGGCGGAGAGGTTGCGGCCGCGCTCGGCGACCTCGTGGAGGTAGCCGCCGTCGAGCGTGGCGATCATGTCGTGCGCGCCGACCGCGCGGGCGGCGGCCTCCACCTCGGCGTCGGTGGCGTCCGGGCGGCCGTACGCGATGGCGTCCCGGACCGTGCCTTGGAAGAGGTACGCCTCCTGGGGGACGACGCCCAGACGGTGCCGGTACGAGGTGAGGTCCAGCGCGCGCAGGTCGGTGCCGTCGACGGTGACCCGTCCGCTCGTCGGGTCGTAGAACCGGGCGACCAGCTTGACCAGCGTCGACTTGCCCGCGCCCGTCTCGCCGACGAAGGCCACGGTCTGTCCGGCGGGGATGTGCAACTTCACGCCGCTCAGGGCCTCTTCGTCGTCCTTGTACGCGAAGTCGACGTCCTCGAAGGCGATCTCCCCCCGCAGGGACGGGACTTCGAGCGCCTTGTCGGCGGCCTTGGTGGAGGTCGGCTCCTGGAGCAGTTCCTGGACGCGGCCCAGCGAGACGCTCGCCTGCTGGTAGCCGTCGAAGACCTGCGAGAGCTGCTGCACGGGCGCGAAGAACAGGTCGATGTAGAGCAGGTAGGCGACCAGCGCACCGGTGCTGAGCGTCCCCGCGTCGATCCGTCCCGCGCCCACGATGATCACCGCGGCCGCCGCGACCGACGACAGGAACTGCACGAAGGGGAAGTACACCGAGATCAGCCACTGCCCCCTGATGCGCGCCTTGCGGTAGCTGTCGCTGCCTGCCGTGAACCGCTCCCGGCCGCCGCGCTCACGCCGGAACGCCTGCACGATCCGCAGCCCGGCCACCGACTCCTGAAGGTCGGCGTTCACCACGGAGACGCGCTCACGGGCGAGTTCGTACGCCTTCACGCTCGACCGGCGGAAGAAGACCGTGCCGATGATCAGCGGCGGCAGCGTCGCGAAGACGACGAGCGCGAGCTGGATGTCGATCACGAACAGCGCGACCATGATGCCGAAGAAGGTGACGACCGAGACGAAGGCGGTGACGAGTCCCGTCTGCAGGA